>JBBDYH010000147.1:0-19196 GCA_040901795.1 Pirellulales bacterium | reverse complement strand
GGCGTCCCCTGGACGCCGAAGCCCTGGCTGTTTGCGGCAAACGACGAAGGTGCTGAATCGCCCATCGTCATTCGTGGTCAATCGGCCGGCGGTTCTGCACCGGTACTGACGGCGACGGCGCTGAGCCCGGACGGCGCACTCGTCGCCACAGCCGGCGATGATCATCTCGTGCGGCTCTGGACTGCCGCCGACGGAAAACCACTCATAACCTTGCGAGGCCACCGCGACTGGGTCCGCGCGGTGAGCTTTTCGCCCGACGGGACCATGCTCGCCAGCGGCGGCGATGACCGCACGGTACGCGTTTGGGATGTGAAGTCGGGCCAGCAGCTTCGCACACTCTCCGAGCAGACGGCGTCGGTCTATAGCGCTCGCTTCAGCCCCGACGGCCGCTGGCTCGCCGTCGCGGGTTTTGAGAATCAACTTCGTGTCTACGACCTCAACACCGGCAAAGTCGCACGTACGTTCGGCTGTCCCTGCCGCGACATGCGGACAGTGGCGTTCTCGCCGGATGGAACACGATTGGCCGGAGGTGGACGCAATGGCCGATTGCGACTTTGGGACACTACCAACGGCGAGACGTTGCACAACTGGAATGCCCACACCGGTCGCATTCGGGCCTTGACGTTCTCGCCCGATGGCACACGGCTGGCGTCGGCAGGCGAGGATCGGCGGATCCAGATTTGGGACGTAGGCACTGCTCAGACGCTCCTCACACTCGACAGCGTGGGCGCCAAAGTGTTGGCCATCAGCTTTTGCGGTCCAGACCAACTGGCCAGTGGCGGGAGCGACAACGTAATTCGGATTTGGGACCTGGAATCCCGACTGGAAGTCAAGCGTCTCACTGGTCACACGGGCTCGATCGCCACGCTCGATTGCAACCACGAGCGGCGGCTGTTGGTCTCCGGCAGTTTCGATACGACGGCGCGAGTGTGGCGGTTGGACGCAGCGCTGTCGGGCGTGGGCGATGCACGCGGCAGTGAGTTGCCGGGCCGGACTGCGTTGCGGAGGTAGCCGAACTGGCCAGAGTTTGGGCAGGAGTTTCACGTGGACGAGTCTCTCCGAGACTCGCACGCGTCCGCCGCGGCGGACGCGGCCACGTGCAGGGGGCTGTAATCACGGAGGATGTGTCGTGCGATTACTACGGAAGGCAGCTCGATGGAGCCGCCTCTGCCGAACGATCTGGGGCGGCACAGCAGGCGCCCCTGCGGCAGAGACGCTGCGCCGCTGCGGTTTCGAAGAGCTCGAGCCGCGACAGCCTCTGGCCGGCGATTTGCATTTGGGCGCCGTGTACTTCGAAGAAGCCAGTGGCGACGACTCGGCCGGCGATCGGATCGAGATCACGTTTGCCGGCGGCGAACCTGGCACGCAACTCAAAAGCCTGACCATCAACGGCGATAAGCTGGGCGGCGGCGTCACCATTGGCGACATCTTTTTCGATACGACGGCCGGCGGCGCTGGGAGCTTCAAGCCCGGGGCATTGTCCCTTGTCTCGCACAACGGCTTTACGATCACCAACGTGGTGGTGCACGATGGCTCGCCCTTGATCACGTTTGAACTGGCTAGCTTCGAGGCCGGTGAAAAGTTGGTCTTTGAAATTGACGTCGACGAGCAGGGCTCGTTCAGCTCCACGTCGGTCGCCGAAGGCGGCGAGTTCGAAGGCTCGCTTTTGACTGGTCAGTTCACCAACCCGCACTTCGAGGACGCCACGCTGACCGCGGTCTTCTTCGACGAATACGACGATAAGTTCGCTGAGGCGGCGGCACAGGCGGGAACGCAACTCGACTTGCCGCCAGACAGCTACACTCCGCCGCACAAGGTCGATCGCGAAGACCGCACAGCCGGCGCGGTTGCGAGGCAGAAGCAATTTGCCAAACCAATCACGATTGCGGGCCGCGTTTTCCACGATCCCAACCTGTCGAACTCGCAAGAGGCGAACGAACCAGGCCTGGCCGGAGTGTCGCTCGCGCTCTGGCAGTGGAACGGTACGACCTATGTCGCGACCGGAAAGTCCGCGACAACCAATGCCGTGGGCGATTACCGGTTCGATGGTGTTCCGCCGGGTACGTATCGCGTGGTGGAAACGCAGCCGGGCGGTTATCTGAGCGTCGGCTCGCGGCCTGGGACGGTGAACGGCACGGCGGTCGGCGTTTCCACGTCGCCCGATGTGATCAGCGAAATCACGCTGCTCGGCGGGCAAGACAGCGTGCGCAACGACTTTGCCGAAGTGCTGCCCGGCAGCATCAGCGGGCGGGTGTATACCGACCCGGAAGGCGACTGCGTCTTTGGCCCGCACGATACGCCGCTGGCCGGCGTCGAAGTACAACTGCTGAGCCCCACGGGCACCGTGTTGCAAACGACGGCGACCAACGCGAATGGACAGTACACGTTCGAGGCATTGTTGCCAGGCACATACACAGTCCGCGAAGTGCAGCCGGCCGGCTACTATCAAGGCGGCCAGACCATCGGTTCGGCGGGCGGCGTAATCTCGGCGCCGGACGTAACGTCGCAAATTGCGCTCGCCGCGGCGAACGACGCCGTGGACTACGACTTTTGCGAGCTGTTTCCGGCGCAGCTTAGCGGGCGCGTCTTTGCCGATCCCGAGGGGGATGGGCAGCTTGGCGCCAACGACCTGCGTCTCGGCGGCGTCGTGATTCAGCTCGTGAACGCGACGGGCACGGTGATTCATACGACGCAAACCAACACCGAAGGCGAGTACAGCTTCACAAACCTCGCGCCGGGCGCCTATACCGTGCGCGAGGTCCAGCCAGTTGGATATTACCACGGCGGCCAACGGGCGGGTTCGCACGGCGGCAACGATGCGGTCGCCGACATTATTGGGCAAGTTACACTAGGCTCCGGCGCCGATGCCGTTCGCTACGACTTCTGGGAATTACTACCCGGCAGCATCAGCGGTCTTGTTCATGCCGACCCCGAGGGGGACTGCATCATCGGCCCGCGCGATCTTCCGCTGGCCGGCGTGGCGGTGCAATTGCTCGACAGCAGCGGCAACGTGCTGCAAACGACGTTCACCAACAACCAGGGCGAATATCGCTTCGACAACCTCGCGCCGGGCACGTATGCCGTGCGTCAGGTGCAACCCGCCGGCTACTACCAAGGCGACGAGCACGTCGGCAGCGCCGGGGGCGTGATCGTCGGCGATGATCATATCGGGCAGATCGTCATCGGCTCGGGTACTGACGCGGTGCGTTACGACTTCTGCGAGTTGATGCCGGCCAGCATCCGCGGCCGCGTGTACGCTGATCCCGAGGGGGATTGCATCTTCGGACCCGAGGATACTCCGCTGGCCGGCGTCAAGATCGAGCTGCTCGACGAACACGACATCGTCGTCGCCACCTCGTTTACCGATACCGAAGGCCGCTACGAGTTCATCAACCTGGCGCCGGGCGAATACACGCTTCGCGAGACGCAACCGGCCGGGTACTATCAGGGTGGTACGGTCGTCGGCGACTCCGGCGGCGTGATCACAGCGCCCGACGTGATCAGCGAGATCGTCCTCACTTCGGCGAAAAACGCAATTAACTACGACTTCTGCGAGGCGATCCCAGCCAGCATCAGCGGACGCGTGCATGCCGACCCCGAGGGCGATTGCATCATCGGGCCGAGCGATATCCCACTGTCGGGCGTCACGGTGCAACTGCTCAACGACCAGGGCATCGTCGTCGCCACCGAGCTGACCGATGCGGAAGGCCGCTATCAATTCGACGGCCTGGCGCCCGGAGTCTACAGCGTTCGCGAGGTACAACCCGCTGGCTACTTGGATGGCGATGAGCACGTCGGCACGGCCGGAGGCGTGATCGCCAGCAATGACTTGATCAGCCATATTACCTTGGGCTCCGGCACGAACGCCCTGGACTACGACTTCTGCGAAATCCCCGCCGCTTCGATTTCGGGTTACGTCTTCCAGGATGGTCCAACGCTCACTACGGTGCGCGGCCAGCCGATCGATCCGGCTACCGTCCGCAACGGTGTGCGCGATGCCGGCGACCTGCCGATCGCGGGCGTGACGTTGCTCTTGGGAAACCTCAGCGGCGAGCCAATCTTCGACGCTGCCGGCCAACCGCGAACCGCCGTGACCGACGCCAACGGGTACTACGAATTCGGCGGGCTGGCGCCGGGGGTCTACACGGTGCGGCAGGTGCAACCACTCGACTATATCGACTTCATCGATACGCCGGGCACCACAGGCGGCATTGCCATCAATCGCAACGACGAAATCAGCCCGCAGATTCTGCAAACGCTCTCCGTGGCGCACGATTTCGACGCGATCATCCGCATTCCGTTGCCGGCGGGCGTCATATCGGTCGAGAACAACTTCAGCGAGATTCGGATAATTGAAACAGACCCGCCGCCTGCGTCCCAGCCGCCAGCCTTGCCGGTGTTCTTTGCCGAGCCGATCAATCCCGAGGCGCCGCGTGTGTTCAACCCCGGCGGCGTGCCGCAGCCTTTGGTCGCGCCGTTTGTTTCGGACCCGATCGCAGTGTTCATTCCGCCGTTGATTCTGACCGGCAATGCAGGCGGTGTGAGCACCTGGCATCTGAGCGTGGTCAACGGCGGGACGCCGCGCGGCGCACGCAGCGGCGAGATGCTCGTCGAGGCGCCGTCGAGTGTGTTCAACGTCTCAACGTGGACCGGCGCTAACCTCGATGCCGCCCAGTGGATGCTGGTGGGCGAGGCCGATGAGCCAGCCAAGTCCGCCCTGTTCGGGGCCGAAAACGCAATCCCCGTGTCGGGTGATTTCAACGGCGATGGCCGCTCGGAGATCGGCGCCTTTATCAACGGCGATTGGTTCATCGACATCAACGGCAACGGCCAATGGGACGAAGACGACTTGTGGGCCAAGCTCGGCGCCGAAGGGGACTTGCCCGTGGTCGGCGATTGGGACGGCGACGGCAAGGATGACATCGGCGTCTTCGGCCGCGCCTGGACCGGCGATCCGCGCGCGATCGCTCACGAGCCGGGCCTGCCGCACTCGCTGAACATGCCGAAGGCGACGGCCAAGAACCTGCCGCCGAACAAGGAGGATGCTCCGTTGCGTAGACGGATGGTCAAGGTCAGCGTGCAGGGGGCACTTCGCGCCGATCTGATCGATCACGTTTTCAACTTCGGTGTCACCGGCGACCATCCAGTGGCCGGCGACTGGGCCGGCAACGGCGTCGATTGCATCGGCGTGTTCCGCAACGGCGTATGGCACATGGACGTTGACGGCGACGGACTCTTCACACCTGCCGACCGCCGCGCCGACTTTGGTCAAAAGAATGACATCCCTCTTGCCGGCGATTGGAACCGCGACGGGATCGACGAGCTGGGCGTCTATCGCGACGGGGAGTGGATTCTCGACAGCAACCGCAACTACCGGATCGACGCCGAAGACCTCCGCGTCCAGATGGGCGAGTCTGGCGACCAACCCGTCGTCGGCGACTGGAACGCCGATGGGCGAGACCAGATCGGCTTGATGCACGCGGGGCGGATCGAGCGCGAAGCGCGGCGTTGAGCGTCGAATTCATGCGCACCGGCGTTGGATTTCGGCAAAGAATAGTTAAATCCCGGATTTTGCGTAACAATGCCGGCAGCGCCGGGAGCTGGGCGGGAGTCCCGGCAAGTTCGCGACTTACGCGTCGTACTTCAGCAAAATCGTCAGCCCGATCGCATAGAATACCGCCCCCATGGCGACGAGAATTCCGCTGGCGGCGAGCATTTCGCTCCAGGGCAGATCGCGCCAGATCGCGCCTTCGAAGGAGCGGATCGTCCACTTCACGGGGCTTACGCTGCCGGCGGTCTGCATCCAGCGGGGCATCGCGATCTGCGGCACCATGCTGCCGCCCAGCATCGCCAGCGGCATCAGAATCGCCCACACCGAGCCGGCGACCGCGCGCTCCGTGCGGCCCAAGACGCTGGTAAACATCATCAGTCCCACGAAGCAGGCGGACGAAGCCGCGATCGCCACGGCGAGCTTGACGGGATCGAGAACGCGGACGCCGAACACCAGCCATCCCAGCGCGAGCAGGAATGCGGAAATGATGGCGCAGGCGAGAAAGCACGCCAGGCCCTTGCCCGCCAGAATTTCACCGCGCGTGACCGCCACGCGATCGCACAGCCGCTGAGCCTCTTCCATGTAGTGCGTCGTGTAGAGAATCGTCTTTCCCGATCGCTTGAGCTGTTCGATGTTGTCGAACATCGAGTTTCGCGACTGCGGGTCGACGCCCACGGTCGGTTCATCGAACAGGATCACCTGCGGATCGGCCACGACAGCCGCCGCAATGTTGAGCCGCCGCTTCATGCCGCCGGAATAGGTGCTGACGAGGTCTTTGCCGCGATCGGCAAGGCCGACAAATTCTAGCGCCTTGGCGACGTGCTCGCGCAAAGAATTACCGGCAAGTCCGTACAGCGCGCCGAAAAAGCGGACGTTCTCCGTTCCGGTCAGATCTTCGTACAGCGCTGTCGCCTGCGGCGCGATGCCGATGGTGCGTCGCAATCGCGCTTTCGTCGGATCGGCCGCGCCAGCAATCTCGATGCGCCCCCCGTCGGGCTTGAGCGCGCCGGCGAGCATGTGCATGGTAGTGGTCTTGCCCGCGCCGTTTGGTCCGAGCAATCCAAACGTCTCGCCCGCCGGGATGGCGAACGACACGCCGTCGACGGCAACGTTGCTGCCATATGCTTTTCGCAAGTCGCTGACGCTAATCATGGGCTCTGTAGGGAACGGCCTCTGTGCCGTTCCGTTGGGCGAGTTGACATAGCGATATCCATTGGCGCTTCCGGATCGCCACCCGCCACGGTGGGCAAGCTTCGGGCGATCCCTACAAGCAACTGTAGTCATCCCCGCACAAACGGGTTGGTTCGCTTCTCATGGCCGATCGTCGTCGGCTCACCGTGACCGGGATAAACGATGGTGTCGTCCGGAAGCGTGTACAGCTTCTGGCGAATTCCTTGAGCCAACTGATCGAAGTTGCCGTCGGGAAAATCCGTCCGCCCGATGCCGCCGGCGAACAGCACGTCGCCGCCAAAGACCACCGGCGGGGTGTCTTTTTGTGAAATGAAAACGACGTGTCCACTGGAATGCCCCGGGATTTCCCGCACCAGGAATTCGAAGCCGGCGACCGAGTATTGGTCGCCTTCGGCCAAAGTTTGGTCGGCTGGGGGACTGGTGAGTGCGAGCCCAAACAGCCCGGAGAGGTTCTGCATCGGATCGCTGAGCTTGTCGGTCTCGTGGATTCCGATCACCAGCGGGCACTCGGGCCAGCGCTCTTTCATCGCGGCGTTTCCCGCGATATGGTCGGAATGGCCATGCGTGTTCAAGATCACCACCGGCCGCAAGTTGTGGCGTTCCACCGCCGCGAGAATGAGGTCCGGCTCAAAACCCGGGTCCAACACGAGGCAGTCGCCCTGCCCTTCGCGCCAGGCGATGTACGAGTTCTGCTCAAATGGCCGGGAAACAATGGTTAAAACCTGCGGTGCTGGCATCGCAAAATTGAACTCCCACTAGGGCGAGTATCGTATTAAGATGCTGGGTAACCTTGCACAGGCCGGTGGGATGGTTTAACCGGTTTGGGCAAAAATGGACCCGTTGGGCAAGCGCGTCCGATTCCGCGAGCGATTGTAATTGTTTCCGTAAGGTATGGCGATAAGACGGATGCGGCCATCCTAGACAAAAAAGGAGTGTGATATGCGAAGGATCTTGAGCATTCGCCGGATTGAGTGCTTCGGCACGCTGGCGGTCGCGTTACTGGTCGTTGCGTCGGTGGCCATGGCGCAAAACAACGCAGCCCACGCCGCTACGCCGGTTCCGCCCGGCGGCTGGGCGCCGGAGCTTGGCCAATTGTCCGGACACCCGCTCGAGCCGGCTCTCGACCGCGCGTACAAGGCCCTCAAGCAGATCGAGCGTGAGGTCAAGGATTACACCTGCACGCTGGTCAAGCGCGAGCGCGTGGATGGCAAACTGACCGAGGCGGAGTACATGTTCACGAAGGTGCGGCATCAGCCGTTCAGCGCATACATGTATTTCCTAAAGCCCGACGATACGACCGGTCGCGAGGTGATCTATGTCGCCGGTCAGAACGACGGCAACCTGATCGCGCATGAGGCCAAGGGTCTCAAAGCCCTGGTGGGCGCCGTCCATCTCAAGCCGAATTCGCCGATGGCGATGCAAGGCAATCGTTATCCAATCACGGAGGTCGGCCTCCTCAACCTGACGAAGCGTCTGGTCGAAGTCGGCGAGAGCGACCGCAAATTCGGTGAGTGCGAAGTCCAGGAGTATCCCAACGCCAAGATCAACAACCGCACCTGCACCTGCATCCAAGTCAAGCATCCGGTCCCGCGAAAGAACTTCCGCTATCACCTGGCCCGGATCTACATCGACGACGAGCTGAACATCCCGATCCGCTTCGAGGCCTACGATTGGCCCAAGGAAGACGGCGGCCAGCCGCTGTTGCTCGAGGAATACACCTACGTCAACGTGAAGACGGACGTCGGTTTGACCGACGCCGACTTCGACCCGCGGAACCCGAATTACAAGTTCTATAAGAAGTAGGGCCCGCCTGACGGGCGGGACCTGAGCATCAACGCTCCCCGCTTCTGTGACGAAGGGATTGAACCGCGGAGGCGCGGAGTAAAGAACCCGTCGCAATTCGTTTTCGGAGCCTCTTACTTGCCTGTGCTTGCCAGCTCTGCGTCTCCGCGTCTCCGCGGTCCAAAACGATCGCTGGCTTGGCGCATGATACGCGTCGCACTCGTTGCCTACCTTGGTTTTGTGATCTTGCTGATGCTCTTCGAGAACCGTCTCGTCTTTCACCCGGTGCCGTATCCGGTGGGCGATTGGCAACCGCGCGAACTGCAGTTCGAGGATGCGGAGCTCACCGCCGAAGATGGAACCGCGCTGCACGGGTGGTACGTTCCGCATCCAAAACCGCGCGCCGTCGCGCTCTTTCTACACGGTAATGCCGGCAATATCGCAGGCCGCGCGGAGTTTCTGCGTCGCGTCAATGCGCTTGGCGTCTCTGTCCTCGCGCTTGATTACCGTGGATACGGGCGGAGTGCAGGCTCGCCGACGGAAGCCGGCGTGATCGCTGACGGCCGCGCGGCACGGGCCTGGCTGGCAGCGAAGACCGGCACGCCCGAAAAGGAGCTCCTCCTTTGGGGCGAATCGCTGGGCTGCGGCGTGGCGGTGGAACTGGCAGCCGACGGCGCCCGCGGGATGATTCTGGAACACGCCTTCACATCCCTGCCCGATGTGGCCGCTCATCACTATTCGTGGGTTCCGGTGCGGCTCGCGATGCGAAATCGCCTGCGGTCGATCGACAAGATCGCCCAGTACAAAGGACCGCTGTTGCAAGCCCATGGCGATCGCGACTCAGTAATCCCCTACGAGCTCGGCCGCCGGCTCTTCGAAGCGGCCAACGAGCCGAAGGAGTTCATTACGATCCCCAACGGCGACCACAACGATCCGCGCAGCTTGCCGTTTTGGGAGGCGGCGGATCGGTTCTTGGACAGGCTATGACGGCGGTCTCGACGCTCTCGTTCCCAGGCTCCGCCTGGGAACGCGCTGCCCGGCAGGCTCCGCCTGCCGAGATGTCGGCAAAACGACGCTTACTTCAAGCCTCTGCGAGGCAGAGCCTCGCGGCAGTGCGTTCCCACGCAGAGCGTGGGAACGAGGTTGTGCGCTCACCTCAAAATGCTAAACAAATCGGTCTGCGCATCGGTCCAGAGCGGCGCATCCATCTGGCCGGCCGGTGCCTCGACAACGTGCTGATCGATCGTCGCCAACAGCGCGCGGTTCTTTGAGAGGACCATCCATTCCGAGGAGTAGATTCCGTCGGACTCACGGTCGTCCTCCGGCTGGTCAACGTGGACCACGTCGAAGCCGTGCCGTTCGGCTAGCCGCCGCACGACGCCCGTCAAATCGAGATAGCGGTTCGATACATGAATGCACAACGCGCCGTCGGGCGACAAATGCCGCTCGTACGTCTCGAAGGCCTCGGTGGTGAGCAGGTGCGTGGGAATCGCGTCGCCGCTGAAGGCGTCGAGCACCAGCACATCGAAATCGTGTGATGTCTCCCGTTCAAGCGACAACCGCCCATCGCCCGGCACGATCGCCACTTCGCCCAGGCAATCGGCCAAAAAGGTAAAGTGTTCGTATGCCAGGTCAATTACCTCCGGGTTGAGCTCGTAGAAGCGATATAGATCTCCCTTGCGCGCGTACGTGGCCAGCGTGCCGGCTCCCAGGCCGACGTCGCCGACGCGGACACCTTCGCGCGTCTCGAAGTAGGCGAGCGTCTGACCCATCCCCGATTCCGGCCCATAGTAGCTGGTAGGCAGCCGGCGTTTGCTCGGCGCGGTGAACTGCATGCCGTGCGTGATTCTGCCGTTGCGGATCAAGCGGTGCCGCTTTTCCGGTTCGTCCCGCGATTCGGTCACGGTCACGACCCCATAGAAGCTCCGCCCTTGCCAGATCAGCCTTTGGTCGCCGAGCACAAACTGCTTGGCGACGGACAGCGCGACGATGGTCGCGACCGCCGCAATCGGCAAGACCAGGCGTCGCCGCTCGATGAGCCATTGCCTCAGCTCGTTTCCGCCTAGCAATGCCAACGCCATGAACACCGATCCGATCGCCGCCAGCGGCCACTCGTAGTGCGTCGAGAAAACCAACGGAGCGATTACGCTCACGAAGACGCCGCCCAAAGCGCCCCCCGCGGCGATGCACAGGTAAAACGCCGTCAAGTGCCGCGGCGGAGGCCGCAACCGCACCAGCTCGCCGTGGCACATCATGCACACGCAAAACATTCCGCCAAAAAACAAGCTCAGCTCATAGACGTACTCGTACGACAGATCGAGCGCATAAAGGAACGGTCCGAAGGCGACTAGCAACAAAAATGTGCCGGCAAAAAAGCGCCGCTGGTACCAGCGCTCGTGATCGAAGCAGATGATGAACGAGAGCAGGTACAGGCTCAACGGCGCCACCCACAGAAACGGCACCACGGCCACGTCCTGGCAGACGAAGTTGGTCGTGGCCAGAAAGGCGACCGAGGCGAACGCCGGCAAGGCAATCCACGCGGCGCGCTGCCAGCGACGTGGCGCTGCAGTCGCCGGTGAGTCACCCACTGCGCGTTCTGCGACGCTCGCTCCGCTTTCAGTTCGACCGAGAACGAGCACAGCCGCCGCCGAAGCCGCGGACAGCAGCGCGAACAGTCGATAACCCCAAGCCCAATAGTCGGCCTGTTCAGCCAGCGAGAACGCAGGCTCAAACACAAACGGATAGCTGACGAGCGCCAACAGCGAACCGAAATTCGAAAGCGCATAAAGCCGGTAGGGGGATCGCTGGGGAAACACGCGGCTGAACCAGGCCGAGACCAAAGGCCCCGTCGAGCTCAACAGAAAGTATGCCAGCCCGACGGAAGCCCCCAGGATCGTCAAAATGCCGGCGATCGGCTCGCTGTCGCCGGCCGGCTTCCATGGATCGCCGGGAAGAATCGGCAGCAGCAACAACGCGGCAGTTAATAGCGCTATATGTACCGCCGTCTGTACGCGCCGCGGCAGCCAGTGCTCGCTGGCGTGGGCGTAGGCGTAGCCGGCAAACAGCAGAGACTGAAAGAACAGGACACACGTTGTCCAGACGGCCGGGCTGCCGCCAAACCAGGGCAACAGCCGCTTGCTCAACAGCGGCTGCACCTGGAACAGCAAGAACGCGCTCGTAAACGTGGTGAGCGCGAACAGCGCAGTAACAAGGGCTCGGGGGAACATCACGGCTCGCCTGGCAGCCGCAGTCGCATACCCGGTTGCAAGCGATCGGTCGGCCGGCCAATCAGCTCCCGATTGAGTTCATAAACCTCCGCGAAACGCGACCCTTGGCCGAGCTGGCGGCGTGCGATCTCGTAGAGCGTGTCGCCATCTTGTACCTCATAATCGCCGTCGTCAGCTTCCACATTGGCGCTCGCCCGTCTGGCCGGCGAAGAGGCCGCGAGTCGCTGGGGTGGAGGGCAGAGCGTCGGATAGAGCCGCTGCAACGTGGCTTCGTCGGGGAGCCGCAACTGCGCGCCCGCGCGAATCACAGCCCCCTGGCCAGCGCGTCGATTGTACTCATAGAGCGCTTTGAAATACGCGCCGCTGCCATACGCCTTTTGCGCAATGTCCCAGTAGCTGTCCTTAGCATTGACGACGTACAGTTCGTCGCCGGGCGCCGAATCGGCTTTGAGCGGCGCCGGTGGTGAGTCATCGTTGGCTTTGACATCTTCCTTCCGCGCCGTCTGGTCGACGGTCATCCGGGGATCGCGGAATTGTGCGCGTTTTGTGGGTTCTGCATTGTCGCGACCAGCCGTCTTTGAGGTAGCCGCTTGTATCGAACCGGGCTGAGGCGGGAAGTCGTCCACCGGCGTCAGGTCGCTCGAGGTATCGGCAAAGTTGCGGTCCTCGTTGGCATTGGTCCCGTTGTCGGTCACGATTCTCACACTGGAATCTGCGTCGTCACTCGGCTCCACGTTTTTCAACGCGTCAGCGCCTTCGCTCGACGGCGTGCCACTCGCCTGCCTGGCTGGAAACGAGCCGCCCAAACCTGGGTATCCAGTCGTCGCGCCCCGATCATTGTAGGTCGACTCATTGGCGGCCGGTTGATCGACGGCGTTTTCCGTCGCGGTTAGGCCGCTCTTTAGCGCGTTCTGCGAATCAAGCGAAGGATCGTTGTCCTGAGGAAACAGTGAGCCCTTGGTCCCTGGACGAGGATTGAAGGGATTTACAAGCGTTTGGTCAACTCGGCCTGCCGCTGGAATACCGCCACTCGGATCGCTGTTGGCTGCGGAATTGGCGCCATTTGGGGTCGGATAGCCGTACTGAGTCCGGTCTTGCACCGTCGCTTGGTCTTGTTTTTTATCGATCGATCCGTAGCCCGAATTGGCGTCAAGCGTGTCGGCGTTCGCGCGCAACGTGTTGGGCAAGTATGGCGGCAACGGCCCGCGAACAGTCTGTGCCGTAATCTCGGTGCGGTCCTTCGAAGGCGACGCTTTCTTTTCGGCAGCGCCGGATTTCTCACGGCCATCATCCTCCGCCGCAGACGTCCCATTTTTCGCGACGTCATCGTCGCCATCGCCGCGCAGCCGCACGACCAACACAATCACAAAAATCACCAACAGCGCCCCGATTACGCCCAGGCCCACCTTCGTTTCCCGACCCAGCGACCCCTTCGGCTTGGGTGGCCGCGCCGGCTTGCCGGTGTTCGCCGGCAATTTCTCAGCCTGGGGATGATCGAAGCTGCCGTCCATCTTTTCGTGGTTCTTGTTCGACATGGCGGTTCCGTCTCGCTTAGAAATGCGTCCTTGCCCAGCATCGGTCCATATTCTAACCGCCGGCGGTAAATCCGCCGATGCCGAATTTAATCCTTACCCAGCTTGTCCTTATGCGCCGACCACCAGGCAGTCCACTTCTTCAGCGCCGCCTGGCGATCTTCGTCGCTGCGGAAGGCCAGCGTTTGCAGATCGGCGTTCCAGCCCTGGTTCCAACGCAGCGGCCCCTCGCGGAAGTCACGCGGATCGTTACGCGTGAGTTGGATCATCATCGCCATGGCATAGTCCGAAACCTTCAGCACGTCGCGATCGACTGAGTTGGGATTGAAGTGGGCCAGCACCGTATCGTCCTTCAAGAACCGCTCCAATTGGCCCGCGTCCTGCTTTTCTCCGGACCGCGCCAACAGCGACATCGCCTGCTGCATGGCATGTGCCGGCAAATCATCCTTCTTCAGCACCGCCTGCGCCAACCCGCGCCCGGCGGTCAGATTCTGATTGAGCGCCAGGGTGACGTTCTGCGCGAGCAGCGTGGGATCGTCGGTCTCGCGCAGCACCCAGGCCTCGAGCAGCTTCTTGAGCTCTTCGGCCCGCGTGCCGTTCAGTGCCGCATAGAATGCCGGCTGATACGCCAGCATGGCCACGAGATTCGTCACGTCCGCGCTCAGTTTGAGTTGCGCGTCGGAGGCCACAAACAATAGCGCCGCCGCCGAAGAGCCGCTCAGGTTGGCGCTGCCGCCGAACTGCGCGGCTTGAAACATTTCGCCCAGGCGATCGGCCAGGAGCTCGTTGATGCTGGCGAGCTTCGACTCGGTGGCCTCGAGAATCCGCGGCTCCGCCCGGTGCATTTCTACGAACAGCTCTCGCGCCTTGCGATCTTTGCCCACGATCCTCTGATACCGCGACCAGCCGGGCAGATCGAGACCCTGCTGGTTCTCGACGTCGGCGGCGAAAGCGGCCAGCCGCTGTTGGAAGTAGCGCTCATTCACGATCGCCAGGATTCGCCGGGCGCGCGAGCGGACTTCGGCGTCGCGGCTCTTGGTCGCCTCCTGCAACGCCGGACGGACCGAAGCTTCCATTTCCGCCAGCCGCGTCGTTGCCGCCTCGCGCACCGCGAACGCCGAATCGCCGAGCTGTGCGATCAGTGACTTGACCTCCGCCGCTGCGGCTGGCGGCACATCCGAGACGGCCGCGCTCCCGACCGCGGCGAACTGCCACCAGCACATCGCTGTCGCCAGCAACATGCCGCGTTTGCACGTTTTTAATGGTCGCATCGCGTTAGTTCGATCATTTTGTTTGCCGTCATCGTTCGTTCCCCGAACGACCCATGTATTGAGGGCCTATGCCTCGATTATACACGTTGTCGCCAGTACCTCGGGAACCTCGGTTCGTATTTGCTTTACCCCGACGGGCGTGAAACTCCACAGCCCGGCGTCAGCCGCAGCGGCGTCTCGGTATGCGGCCATTCGAAACGGGCATTGACGTCGGCGCTCGCGGCAACAAGTGCCGCCACGATTTGTGGGCCGTTGCGATAATGGCCGGGCCAATCCGTGACCACGTGCAACAATGTCCGCGACATTTCGCAAGGATTGCAGCTCATCGCGCCTCCGAGCCGCGTCGTGGCCAGAAAAGGATTGTCGGCAAGCTACGGCCTGAGTGCTTCGACATTGCCGCTGTGAATTGCTTCCACAGCGGCAACGGCAAGGGGATTTTCGGTGAACAGGTATTTCATGATTCTCCGGCCGGTCTTGGCTGCCGAAGTCGCGGAGCGACGACGATGGTGTAGCGTGGGATGCAAATCCCAGATTCGCGATCGGAGAAAAACGTCTATAAAGCCCCGGCGGGGCAGCATTGCGTGGGCTTGGCGTCCCATGCTACTCGATCGTCGTGCCTACGGCACTATTCGTGTCCCCGGTTCCACGTTAAGTACGGCGGTCGCGAAAGGATCTCGTCGACTGTTAAGCCCGCCGGGCAGCCGTAGGCGGCGGAGACGGCGGCGTCGAGCCGCGGTGAGCCAGACCAAGCCAGGCGGGGCGGGTGTTGTAGAGGTTGGTGAGGGAGCGCTTCGCCAGTTGCTTGGCGCATTCGTCGTGTTGGGTACGAGGCACGGATCGCGGATGGTGCCGATGCCGCGCGCGTCCGTATCGTGAACGTAGCGCGGCCAGGGAAAGTCGGCGCTGTCGCAGAATTCAAGGATTTCCTCGCGTTCCACTCCGGCGGGTTGTTGCGGCAGCGGATCCTTGATTCTCTTCGTTCCAGCGATGCGACCAAACCGCTGGTATTCTGCCTTGCTCGGACCGTACAGAGCTGGTATATTTCATTTGGATTAGTAGATATAGTTTTTGATAGTGCAAGAACTAGTTTTTTTGGTGACAAACATGAGTGTGGCATCAGAAGTTGATGATCGCGAAGTCCGCGATGCCGTTCAGGTGATCATCGACCGATTGCTTGATTTTGACAACCAAACACGCAGTCGGATCTTCCGGACCGCCGAAACGTTCTTTGGACTGGGCGGCGCGTCGATTGCGGCAGTCCCCTCGGGAACCGCTAGTCACGTTGCTCGCGCTCCTAGCTTTAGTGATCGTGCGGAACTAGCACCAAAAGACTTTTTGTTTCAGAAGCAACCGCGGACCGATGTAGAACGCGTTGCATGCCTCGCGTACTATCTCACGCACTTCCGTGACACGCGACATTTCAAGACGGTCGATATCAGCCTACTCAATACTGAGGCAGCGCAGGTCAAATTCTCGAATGCGGCCTATGCCGTTGCCCATGCCATAAATGCGGGACTGCTGGCGTCGGCAGGAAAAGGTGCGAGGCAGCTTTCAGCGATGGGGGAGCGCTTCGTCGAGGCTCTCCCCGATCGTATTGCGGCGAAGGAAATCCTCGCGAGTATGAGAAGTCGGCGGCGGCGCAGAATGGCGAGGAACAGTAAAGGGTCGCGCGAGCGAACTGGGAAAGGCGACGTGTGAGCAGCCAGCCAATTCGTATCACGATCTACAATCACAAGGGCGGCGTGGGGAAGACCACCCTTACCGTTAACATCGCGTGGGCGCTCACGGAGTTGGGCAAGTCGGTTTTGCTCGTCGACAGCGATCCGCAATGTAACCTAACTTCTTACTTGCTCGCCGACGAAGTGGTCGATAATCTGCTCGACCACTCAGACGACTCGGAAGGGCAAACACTGTGGACATCGGTTAAGCCGGTTTTTGATCAGACGGGCAACATTCGACCAATTGACCCGGTCGATGTCGGAAAACTAGCACTCTTGCCAGGAGATATCCGCTTATCGGAGTACGAAGAGTTCCTTGCCGAGGCGTGGACTGATAGCTTCAAGCGCCGCCTTGGAGGACTACGCGCGACAGCGTCTTTGAGCCAGCTTGTATCTCTTGTCAATGCCGAGCGCCGCTTTGACTTCGTCTTCTACGATACTGGCCCCAATATTGGAGCTCTTAATCGGGTTCTGCTCCTAGATTCTCATTTCTTCATCGTCCCGGTTGCATGTGACTTATTCTCTGTTCGTGCGCTGAGTACGCTGGGGCAGTCCCTTAAAAAGTGGATCATCGACGCCGAGACTATCGCTTCGATAGCACCCGATGCGGCACCCTTGCTGCGCGGGGCGCCGCGATTCTTGGGCTACATACCGCAGCGCTTCAAAGTCTATGGCCGAACAATGGCCCAGGAACCCGCCAAATACCTCCGACAAATCAAGAAAAGAATGTACGAAAACGTGTCCGCGGTTTTGCACTCGATCGATCAGAGTCTCGCTCCTGACCCGTCAGTCGATCCAGTTATCGGCCAAGTTAAAGACTTCGCTTCCATAGTGCAAACATCGCAGCGCGAGGGCGTGTCGCTCTGGGAATGTTCTAGCACGTATGCGGATCAGAAGAGTGCCGCAAAAGAGACCTTCATGGGAATCGCAAAGCACATTAGGGACGAGGCTTCACTCGGCGGACGAACGGCCGTCCGCAAAAGGTAGGGATGCATGGCCAAGTTCTCCCTATCCCAACGAGATCGCAAACGCATTGATGCGGCGGTGTCGCACTATGTAGAGAATCGGGAGTTGTTTGAAAGCTTCGCACAAGCACTAATGGCGTACTTTCAGAATAACGCTCGACTGTCGTCTTTCATTCACTTCATCCGGTACCGAATCAAAGATCCGGACCACCTTCGAGAAAAGCTTGTTCGCAAGGCGGAGCTCGGCGATGTAATCGATCATAATTCGCTGTTCGACAAAATCACAGACTTAGCCGGCGTTCGCATTGTTCATTTACACACAGACCAAATTCGCGAGATGCATGGCGCAATCCAGCAGATCTTAAGCGAACAGCAACTTCGTTTGGTGGAGGAACCGACCGCGAATTGTTGGGACATCGAATACGAACGACTTTTCAATGAGTTTGGCATTGCCACTCGTTCACGCGACTCGATGTACACGACCGTTCACTACGTCATTCAGGCAAACCAACGCACAAGAGTCACATGCGAAGTGCAACTTCGGACCCTCATGGACGAGGTCTGGGCCGAAGTTTCGCACCGCGTCAACTATCCTAATCAATCGCCGAGCAGGACTTGTCAGGATCAATTGAAGGTTCTTGCTCGGCTTACTTCAGGCTGCACGCGCCTCGTCGATTCAATTTTCCGATCACACCTTGACGCTGCCGGTACGTCACAGCCGTGACAGATGCAACGTAACGTTCATCATCAGAAACAGTTTGCGCAGCGCGTCGAGGAGGTCGGCCTGTCATCATCGTCGAGCGAGAAGGCGTTGACGCGCTTGACCGTGTTCGGAAGTTCGTGTCGATTTGAGAGCGGTCCAGGTCGCAGACAACCAACAGCGGCGGGTTTTCCAGGTCCTCGCGGTATTGAAGGAGCTGCTTGTAGGCCTCTTTGACGTCGTTGCGATTGACTCTGTATTCCCAGCCAAAATGCCCGCGCATCCAGACGTCGGCCCGCTCGACTTAGCTCGCGGCAGGCCAGCCGTTTTCGCCGTCGGTCCTGGTGACGCCGCGCTCGAAGGTGTACCAGGCACCGTCGCGGTCGGCGTCGGCGGGTTTGGGCTGGCCCAAGACGTCGCAGAGATCGCAGAAGCGCTGCTGGTACGCATTGCGCTCCGAAAGCTGCGCCTCAAACCACGTGCCGCTGACCTGCTGGGGGAGTCGGCGAGTGTAGTAGGCAGATTCCGTCTGCTGTCCCCGTCCGCCGTCGCGGGCGGTCTTCGTCGCCTGCATCTGCACGAAACAGAGAACGCTCACTATAGCCAACTGGACCACTTTGCACTGATCAACTTTTGATCAGGCGCTTGAAACTGTGCCACTCGTTGTGTTATGTGTACGCATGACTATGATCACTGCGCGACGCTAGCGCTCATTGGATCGACCCAAGCGGTCGCATTTGAAAAAAATGCGGAGAAGCGCATCCGCGCGATCAGATCATCGAGATAGCCGCCTGTGCGAAGTCGTCGCCGACTTTGTGAACCAGTTAAAAACCCGATGGTGCAAAATCGCCTGCGACCTATCACGGCTGCAAGGAGCTAAAAGCCTGTGAATACACGATTTACATCACGATTCGGTAGCCGTCGTGCGGACCATTTTGCACCATAAATCGAATTTTCGAGCGCAGCACACGGCGTGGAAAAAATGCCGCAGTGGATCGGCGGCAGCGCCGGTTGCGGATTGAGAGGCGATTGAAAAAGAAAGCGGGAACAAGTTCCCGCACTCCAAAAGACTACGCCCACGCGCCGTATTGGCTGAACACAAAGTCGTGGGTCGAGCGGCGGATGATGTTGTTGGCGCCGCCGTTGTAGCCGTTGACGTCGACCCGATCAAAGCTGTTGGCCCAGCTCAAGAAGCCGGAACCGTTGAGCTTGGCCCACTTGCCGTCGAGCTCCAGGCTGTCGTTGTAGATCGAATCGGT
>JBBDYH010000146.1:0-13856 GCA_040901795.1 Pirellulales bacterium | reverse complement strand
ACATGACCCCTGAAAACCCGACAAAACTACCACCGCAAAACGGGAATGCACCCCCGGTCCTTGTAAATCTTGACCCATTCACGTTTGGCTTTTTGGTATGACTCTTCGCGGTTGCCAAATGCCGCCAGTCGTTCTTTATTCTGCGATACAAGGCCACGAACGGTCTTTAGTCGTTCCTCAGCAGTCGTAATCTGATTCAGCTGCGTCTCGTGGGACGAAGCGCGCTGCTTGACCCCTTCGTACAGCGTATTCTGAGCATCCCTTTTTGCCGTCCACTGCCGCCGCAACTCCGCGAGTTGCCCCATTGCCGGGCTACTGGCCGCCAGAACGTTCGTTGCAGCGTCGACATGACCTTTTGCCACTTTCACGATTGCTTGTACTTGGGCCTCTATTTGCTCTAGCATGTCCTTGTGATGCAGCCTGGCCGCAGGTGATAGCAAGCGCGGCATGGTGGAGATTTCCTGCGCCACTTGCCGTACAGAATTTTCAAGCCGCTCTAGTTCACGCCCCCATGCTTGAATGACTTGCTCCTCTGTGGAGACAAGGTCGTGCTGTGTCAGAGTTTCCCTGTCCGCATCCGTGAGGCCCTTAAGAGAATTTCGCAGCGTATCAATTTGCTGCTGTAGAGACTGTGCCTCTATGTCGTCTCGTGACGTGTCACGTTCAAGGGCGCGCTTCCTCTGGACCGTCTGGTAATGGCCACGAATCTGAGCCTTCAAATCATCCAGGGTGCCGTCAATGTCAGCAAGCTGTCTCTTAATCGGTGCTTCAATGAAGCGGACCAGCTCGTCTGTGCGAACGCCGACTGCGCTAAGCTGTTTTTGGCTGTAGGCGCGAATGGAAAGCAGGTCACGTACCTCTTGTTCGGTGCATTCGCGGAACTCACTGTCTGCGATTTTGAGCGAGACGGTACTTTTTTGTGAATCACGTTGAACAAGATGGGGCACACCATTTATTGAAAACCCAACCGTGACGACCGCCTGTACCGGCACGAGAGTATTGAGGATCAGGCTGTTACGCTTCGCCTGAAAGTCCGGCACTTCGTCGTCGTCTTCTGAGTACCTGGGCGGCTGGTCACACAATGCCCACCGCAAGTATTCGAGGATAGTTGATTTGCCAGTGCCGCGCCCGCCAATGAGGCAGTTGTATTGAGGATTGAACTCAAGAACGAGTGGACCCAAGAATTTACTGTTCGATACCTCCAGTGATGTAATGATTACAGCGGGGAGTTCTGGCGGTTGATGCAAGATGCGCGTGTGACGAGCTAGGCAAGCTTGCCGTAGCGCCTCTGCCGTTGGTTCAGCCCATTTCACCCATGCAGTGTGTTTGCCCAATTCGCCGAAGTCCAACTGTCGATTGTCGGACGTTGGAAATACCCCAATGGCCTTGTTGCCGTATTCTCTGTCCAGTCCGTTCAGAATCTTGAGCGTACCATTGCCTAGCTTTGAATATGGCCCATCAAGGTATCCACCGACGCAAGGCATTCGGTTATAGTGTGCCTTGAACTTGCTGCGCAGCATCGACGAATTGCCCCCGTCAGTGACGTTAGGCAGCACGATGTAACGCCCGCGCAGCGATTCGTTGTCATCAAGTCGCTTGTGGAGTTCAACTAGGTCGGTGAAATGCTCCAGACACTTGACAGGAGCGTGTATGTGCTCTGTGGGGTCATTGGACTGAATCGAAAGGATCGCATATATGCTCGACAGAAATTCGGTGGGAAATGTCGAGTCGAGTATCAGGAGCGCCTGACATGGCACGCCAAGCGTTAGCTCCATACCCGGAAAAACTGTGATACGGCGGGATTCCGGCAATTCGTGCCCGTTCTCATCTTGCTCGGAGAGTGCTGCCTGCTTGATGTAGTGGAAAAACGCGAAGTCGTGATGGTCAGTGATTGCCACCACGTCCAGTCCGCGTTCCCGACACGCCGCAATGAATTGGTTTGCGTACTCGGCGCGCTCCTCCTCATTGGATGGGCGGTCCCCGGCCCAATTCGTGTCCCTCGGGGAATGAACTTGGAAGTCGCAGCGGTGAAAATGCGCACCGTGGTCCATTGCTCTACCCTTAGTCGAATCGCCAGAGTGGGGATCATGTCGCACGTACATATCGCAGTCAAGTCTCTAGAAGAAAGGTAACGGAGACGATGGAAAGGTTCGGCGCGATCCGTGCCTCTGTGCCGCGCGGTTATGGAACCCAGCCGGGCAACGCGGCGGCTTGGTTCACCCAAGCGGCGACCTGTCGAGCTGGTCGTCCGCGTGGACGTCGAAGTAGCGCCTTCCTTGCCGGGCGGGACTGGACGCAGTGACCCCGGCGCCGGGACGGAAGAAAGCCACTTTGACGTGCGTCGTAAAACAATGAGAGCTGAGGAACCAGCCCTGGCCCTTGATGCCGTATAGCGGCGAGTACCTTGCGCGCGCTGGGAACTGTACGCGTCGCGGCGGTCGGCGTTGGCTTCGCGCTCGTTCCGGATTGCACGGCCGCTATGGATTGCTGGCAACGTCAAAGAGCATCCGCTGCCCCGCTTCCCCGTTGTCATAGAGGAACTGAAACCGCAATTCGGAATCGTCCGCGTAGATTTTGTCCTTCTCAATTGTCACCCAGCGGCGCCCCAGTTGTTCGGCAACCGCTCCAGTTGTGTTTGACCCCGCAAACGGGTCCAGCACAAGCTCGCCGGGTTCGGTCAGAAACTGAATAAAGAATCTCGGCAGCTCCGCCGGGAAGCGCGCCGGGTGAACCTTGCGACCTTGTGCTTTGGACTCTTTGATATAGCGGCTATTCGATTCGTTGTTCCCGCATTCGATCAGGTTCGGCGGGATCGATCCGCCCTTGTCGTTGGCGAACGTCGGCTTGATATTGTGGCCCGACGGCCGCTTCGTGTTTTTGATCCCGCGCTTGATGAGCCGCTGCATGTCCTTGCTGTACGCCTGGAGCACTTTCGAGTTGTCGGCTCGCGGAAACTTCGTGGGGGACAGCCAGAAGATATACTCTACCGAATCCTTGACCCGCATGCGGCGCACGTTCACCCATTCGGCCGGGGCCGGCATTTTGGCCGGATTATACCAGAAAAACTCTTGGCAGAGATTGAAGCCAACCTCATCGCAAAGAGCCAGCAGCAGCCGGAAGTGGTAGAGCGAGCGAACCGGGGCGCCCGGCTTCCACGCTCCGCCGACGTTCAGCACAAAACTGCCGTCTGGTTTCAGTACGCGCTTGATCTGCTCGGCGAACGGCAAGAACCAGCGGACGTATTCCTTTTGGTCCGCGTTCCCGTACTCTTTCTTGAAGTGCAGCGCGTAGGGCGGAGACGTGACAACGAGATCAACGCCGGCGTCGGCCAGCGTCGGCAGAAATTCGAGACTGTCGGCACAGTACGCTTTGCCTAGATCGGTCTGGTAAAGCGGTTTTAGCGGCATGGCGGGTCGTCGTAGTGTCTCAGCAGTTCTCCGAGATCAGCATACCACGGCCGCAGGTCTTCTGCATCGGGGAGCGGAACGCGCTGGAACACGGCGAGTTTGTGCGAGTGCTTGGCATGGCAAACAAGATCGATCGTCCGCGCGAAAACGAAGTCAGTCCAGTCGCCGGTTTTCTTCCCAAGGCAGACGCCTAGGATTTGGTATTGATCGACGCCGTAATATCGGCTTGTCGGGTCACCGGTTGCGGCCCGCGTCTTCTGTGTCTCGACTTTGTAGGCGACGATCTTGCCGCCCGTGCGGTATGCTTCGCCGCCTTCTTTACCGCTTTCGCGAATGTTTTTGCACTCGGCAAAGAGCGGCTTCGGGCTTTTGGGCAGCCAGATTCCAAAGTCGGGCTGTCCGTCGATGTCATATGCTTCGTAGCGATCGATAACGGTGCCGACCAGCGCCTTGATCCGCTTTTCCATTTGCACTTCCGCCACTGCGCCTTCCACGGCCACCTTGAGGCGAAATCGCCCTTCGATTGCGTCAAGCAATTCAGACGAGGATAGCCCATATTTCGATTCGAGCGCGTGCTTTGCCATTCGACTGCCCTTTGCGGTAGTCCGTCGCCAGCGGGGCAGCGAGGATAGCAAACGTCGGAAAAGAGCGACAGACTAACACAGCCGGTTTGGGACGTAGTCGCGCTCCGTGCAAGTGCCAACGGGTCGATTCTCAGCAATACCGGCGAAGATCACCGTCCTAACTTCTCGCCGGTGGCGCGAGTCACGGTACTTGGCTCTAAGGCCTCGGCCTGAGCTCGGCCGAGGGAAGACAGAGCCTCGCCTCCGTGGCGCCGACCGAAAGCGGGGACGGTCCTCGTCGGCCGGCAAAGCGTCGTGAACGACGCTGGATCGCCACGCCCTCTCCCAGCCTCTCCTCGCCACGGCGAGTCCATCCATGCGACCCGAGGGGGAGAGGAGCTGTTGGAGCATCGTGAACGACGCTGGCGGCGGATAGAGCCGTGTGACCGGACGCTGAGTGCGGATCGACGGCACACGGAGTGTGCCTACTACATTGCAATTCGCCGCGGCGGGCATTTCGAGCTCCAGCGCTACCGTTCAGACGCGCCGGGCGCGGAATTCGACCTGGAGCCGCCATCTCTTGCCGTCGGGTTCCAGCCGTTCGCCGCGCCAGCGGCACGAGTCGGGCGTGATTTCGCTGAACGTCCAGCGGATAGGCGTGCCGTCCGGGAAATGTCCCTCCTGCACAATTTCATTTCCACGTCGGCGGCCAATCAACTCGGCACGAACCCCGTCATCGGGGTTGAACCAGAAAACGCGCCAGGCGCGGATCGTCGGATCGAAATACCGAAACGTCGTGCCATACCAGTTGCCAAATTGCGGCGAATCCGCAGTGCGGTCCGACCGTTCTGGATTGATGAACACGTCCTGAATCGCGCGGCCGTCGAGCACCCACGCGAAATGTGCCTCGCCGGTACTGTGCGTAACGATGCCGTCATCGGGGTGAGCGACGAGGTCGAGTTCCCAGCTTCCGATAAGAAAGCCATAGAGGTCGTCCTCGGGACTGATGTCCGGCGAGCGGCTCGTCGGGGCGAGAACCTGCACGAAAGGGTCAGTCGTTGTCGTGTTTTCGGCTGTCGTTGTCATGGTGTTCTGCTTTGGCATGCAGGCTGTTGAAGCATTGGGGCAGGAGTTGTCGCCACAGAGTTCCGGACCTAAGCGAAACCTTCCGCAATTCGAATGCCATCAGCGGTGGCATTTGTTTGTAGTCATGGGTGTTCTTGCGCGTTTGCCAAGCGCGTGCAAGTGGGGCCGGCGCTTCGTAGGATGGTGGAAGAAACCGGGGGCTCTGCGGTTCCTCGACTGGTTGGGTCAGTCGCAATTTCCAGCGAGGCAGAGCCTCGCGGCCAGTGCGTGCCCAGGCGGAGCCTGGGCACGAGCCCTATGCGTTCCTATAAGCTCTAATTGCCTATGATCGGTGAGAAACTCGGCCATTATCGGTTGACCGACAAGATCGGCGAAGGGGGGATGGGCGTTGTCTATCGCGCCCGCGACGAAGAGTTGAACCGCGAGGTGGCGGTCAAGGTGTTGGCCGCGGGCGTGCTTGAGCATGTCGCCAAGGACCACCTCTTGAAGGAGGCGCAGACTGCCTCGGCGCTCAACCATCCCAATATCTGCACCGTTTACCAGATCGGCCGCGTCGATGATGGCTTCTATCTCGTCATGGAGCTGGTTGAAGGACAGCCCCTGAACGAGATGGCGCGCAACACGAAGCTGGCAACCGGGACGGTGACGGGCTACGCAGTTCAAATCGCAGACGCCTTGGCCCATGCGCACGATCGCCAGGTCGTTCATCGCGACCTGAAGGGGGCCAATGTCGTGATCACGCACGATGGGCGCGTGAAGGTGCTGGACTTCGGACTGGCCCGCCGCCTGGACAAGGCGACCGTCGAGACACTCACTCGATCGATGGCCTCCTTGGAGCGCGACCGAGCGATGGTCGGGACATTGCCGTACATGGCACCGGAAGTTTTGTCGGGAGAAGCGGGAGCAACCGGCGGCTACCAAAGCGACATCTGGGCGCTGGGGGTTCTGCTGTACGAGGCGGCCACGGGACAATTGCCGTTTGCCGGGAGCACACCGTATTCGCTCAGCGCCGCCATTCTGCATGAGCTGCCCAAGCCGCTGCCGGCGAGCGTGCCGCCCGGCCTGGCCGCCGTGATCATGCGCTGTCTGGCAAAGGATCTCAAAGACCGCTTCCAGCGGGCCAGCGAAATTCGCTCGACGCTCGAGACGATTCAATCGGTAGCCGTCGTGAGCCAGCCGCGGCGCGAAGAGCCAATCGGTCCGCGGACGATCGTGCAGCGCGGCATCCAGCACCTCGAGATCAAAAACCGCGACTTGCTCTTGCTGTTGGGCACCACGAAGGGCGCGTTTCTGGCGCGGTCGAAGCCGGATCGCAAGCACTGGGACGTCGCCGGGCCGTACTTTCATGGGCACGCGGTTTATTCGCTGGCGTATGACAATCGCAATGGCCGCCATCGATTGTGGGCTTCGACCGGCAGTCCGCTGTGGGGCACGTATTTGCGATCGAGCGACGATTTCGGCAAGACCTGGACCAACCCGCTGGAAGCAAACCTCAAGTTTCCGCCGGAATCGGGTCTGTCGCTTAAGAATGTCTGGAAGATCGCGCTGGGGCCGGCGGAGACGCCGGACAAACTCTATTGCGGCGTGGAGCCGGCGGCGCTTTTCGAGTCGCACGATGCCGGCGAATCGTGGTCGCTGGTGCGCGGGCTATTCGATCATCCGCATCGGCCGCGCTGGATGCCGGGCCAGGGCGGTTTGTGTTTGCACACGATCCTGCTCCATCCTACCGACGCGGGCCGAATGCACGTCGGAATCTCCGCCGGTGGCGTTTACCGGACCGACGATGGCGGCCGGACATGGCAAGCGCGCAACCGGGGCATCCGCGTCACGTTCATGCCGGAGCGGTATCCGGAGTTCGGGCAGTGCGTGCATAAGGTTGTCCGGCATCCGGATCGGCCCGATCGGTTGTTCTTGCAGAACCACTGGGGTCTGTATCGGTCGGATGACGGCGCGGACACCTGGAACGACATCGCGCACGGTTTGCCGTCGGATTTCGGCTTTGCGATGGCGATCCACCCGCACGATCCCGATTGCGTTTACATCGTGCCGATGGAATCGGATGAGTTTCGCTGCACTCCGGAGGGGCGGCTGCGCGTGTATCGCACGCGAAATGCGGGGGCTTCATGGGAGCCCTTGACAAAGGGTTTGCCACAGCAAAGCGCCTACGAGACCGTGCTGCGGGACGGGATGGTGACCGACTCGCTCGATCCGCCAGGCATCTACTTCGGGACGCGCAGTGGTAAGCTGTACGCATCCCGGGACGCCGGCAAAACGTGGAAGGAATTGCTAAACGGCCTGCCGCAGATTGTCTGCGTGGCCGCAGCGGTCGTTGCGGAGCTTGCCGGCCCTGCTTCGCCCAGGCCGACTGAAGAGCGAAGACGAGCGGCGTCAAGAGGAAGACAAGCGGCTGCAAAGAAAGGGAAGGGCAGCATCGGCAAACGGAAAGCCACGCGCGCGACGGGGTTAAAGAAGACGGCGCGCAAGGGGACGGTGCGGAAGAGGAGCCGCCGATGATGGTCAGTTTTCGAATACCAGGGCCACTGAGGTCCATGACCGGCGGGCGTGGTCATGTAGAGGTTGAAACATCGGGCGGCACACTGCGGGATGCTCTCGAAGCGCTGTTTGCGGCATACCCGGTGATTCGAGACCGCGTTTTTACGGAGCAAGGGGAAATCCGGGAGCACGTGAATGTGTTTGTTGGAAACACGGCAGCGCGCTGGGCGGACGGGCTGGCGACGCCCGTGGCGGACGGCGTGGAGATTTCGATCATTCCGGCCATCAGCGGCGGGTGAGTGTTCACGCGCGCCTCTGCCGCGTGGCATTGGGTCCTAGGATTTGCATCGTAGGCTACACGATCGTCGTCGCGAGCGCGACTTCAAGCAAACGGAGTGCGGCCGCTGCAATGCAGACCTCACGCCCTCCCTTCGGCGAGACGGCACACGGAGTGTGCCTGCTACAATGGCTAGATCCCGCCCGGCAGGCGGGACCTACTTGCGCCCGGCTTCTTCTTGGCGGATTTTTTGGCCGTTGCGGCCACCTTGGCCTTCGGCGCCTTGGGACCGGCTTCCTTAGCGGCGGTCGCCTTGCGTGGGCCGCTGCTGCGTCGTGGCGCCTTTTTCTTCGGCGGCCCGGCCGCCGCGCGATCGGCTAACAGCCGCAACGCGAGTTCGACCGTCAACTCGTCGGGCGTCATGTTCTTCGGCAGCGAGGCGTTCGTCGTCCCATCGCTGACGTACATTCCATACCGGCCATCCAAAAGCTCGATCTTGGCGGGATTCGTCGGCGACGGCTCGAACACTTTGAGCGGCTCGCGTTTGACGCCAAACCCACGCCGCTGCGCCTTGGGCTGCGCCAAGATTTGCAGCGCTTGTTCTAAGGTGACGTCGATTGGAGAAACATCGCCCGGCAGCGAGCGCGTCTCCTCGCCACACTTGATATAAGGCCCGAAGCGGCCATTTTGGGCGATAATTGACTGCCCGTTCTGCGGGTTGGTCCCCACCTCGCGTGGCAGGGACAAGAGTTTCAGCGCGGTCTCCATATCGACTTGCTCGGGCGTCATGCCCTTGAGCAGCGATGCGTTCTGCGGCTTTTCCTCATCATCGGCGCTGCCGCGTTGCACATAGGGCCCGAAGCGGCCGACCTTCAAGAACACGGGCTTGCCCGACTCCGGATCGTAACCCAACGGTTCTTCGGCCTGCTGCGCCTGGCCGAGCAGCTCCAGACACTTCTCGATCGTCAGCTCGTCGGGGGCCGTGCCGTCGGGAATTGCGGCGCGCCGCGAACCCTGTTCGAGAAACGGCCCGTAGCGGCCTACACGGACAACGATCTCCTCCTGCCCCTCCGGCGTACCGAGGCGGATACGGCTCACGTCGCGGGCGTCGATTTCGTCAACCTTGCTGTCCAAGTGCGGCTTGAGTCCGCTCTGGCCGTTGCCGAAGTAAAACTCGCGCAAATACTGCAAGTTTTCCCGTTCGCCACGGCTGATGGCGTCGAGATCCTCTTCCATCTGCGCCGTGAACTGGTAGTCGACCAGCTTCGGCAAGTGCGACGAGAGCAACTGCGAAACGGCGAACGCGGTCCACGTCGGCACCAGCGCGTTGCCGCGCTTGAATACGTATTCGCGGGCCAGGATCGTGTCGATGATCGAGGCGTATGTGCTCGGCCGGCCGATGCCCATCTCTTCCAGGGCACGCGTGAGGGCCGCTTCGCTGAACCGGGCCGGCGGCTGCGTGGTATGGATTTTGGGCTCCAAGTTCTTGCAATCGAGCTGCTCGCCGACGCTCACTTGCGGCAGCACCGTCTCCTGATCGGCCAGATCGCCTTCCGGATCGTCGGACCCTTCGACATACGCCCGCAGGTAGCCGGCGAACTCGATCGTTTTCCCGCTGACCTGAAAGACGACGCCATCGGCTTCGATCGTAATGATGATGCGGTGGCCGCGGGCGTCGGCCATTTGGCTGGCGATGGTCCGCTTCCAAATCAGGTTGAAGAGCTTGAACTCGTCCGGGCTGAGCTCGTTGCGGAGTTGCTCGGGAAGCTCAAAGGGATGTCCGGCCGGCCGGATCGCTTCGTGCGCCTCCTGAGCGTTGCGTACCTTGGTTTGATAGGTCCGCGGGGACGCCGGCAGATACTCCTTACCGTACTCGCGCGCGACCAGGTCGCGGGCCGCTTCGACCGCCACGCTCGCCAGGTTGGTCGAGTCGGTGCGCATGTAGGTGATGTGACCGTTTTCGTACAGACTTTGGGCGACCTGCATCGTGCGGCGCGCCGTGAAGCCCAGCTTGCGATTGGCTTCCTGTTGCAGCGTGCTGGTGGTGAACGGAGGATACGGGCGCGATGTGTACGGCTTGTCCTCGAGGGTGGCGACACGGAACGTCGCCGAACGGAGGCGTTCGACCAGCGCCTGGGCGCCCGCCTCGTCAAGTTGGAGAAACTTCAGATCCTTGAGCTTGCCGGTCGCCGAGTCAAAATCCTTGCCGGCGGGAATCGGACGGCCATCGACCGAGATCAGCTCCGCCTGAAACTGTTGCCCGGCCGCGTGCTTGGCAAACTGCGCGATCAAGTCCCAATACGTCGCCGAGACAAACGCCATCCGCGCCTTCTCGCGCTCGACTATCAGCCTCACAGCCACGCTCTGCACGCGCCCCGCGGAGAGTTTCGGCCGTACTTTTCGCCACAGAAGCGGCGAGACTTCATAGCCGTACAGCCGATCGACGATCCGCCGCGTTTCCTGCGCCCGCACCAAGGCGTCGTCGATCTGGCGCGGGTTGGCAATCGCCTCGTCGATGGCCTCCTTGGTGATCTCGTGAAACACGAGGCGATGGACTGGTACTTTTGGCTTGAGGATCTCGTTGAGATGCCAGCTAATGGCTTCCCCTTCGCGATCCTCGTCCGTTGCCAGATATAACTCGCTGGCGTCCTTGAGCAACCCCTTGAGCTTTTTTACCTGGGCCGTCTTGCCGTGCGGGATGATGTAGAGCGGGTCGAAGTCCTTTTCTACGTTGACGCCGAGCCGGGCCCATGCCGAACCCCGGTACTCGGCGGGGATTTCCTTGGCCCCCTGCGGCAAATCGCGGACGTGGCCAATGCTGGCTTCGACCGTATAGCCGCGGCCCAGGTACTTGCCAATGGTCCGCGCTTTGGCTGGCGACTCGACGATTACCAGAGCGTTCCCCGACTTTGCTGATTTTTTCGCCATGCTTGATCCGTAAAAGCTCGCTGGTCAGGCAAGTTGTGAGGGTCGCCACTAAGTATCGCCGCTGGCGGCCGTGGACTGTAAATGCCGCGAAGTCGCCGGCGCCGCCGGAACAGTCGTCGCGACCGGCCGGCCTATTCAACCGCCATTATCGAACCTGACGATTGTGTCTGCCCCCTTTGTGCTACGAACGGCGCGCCGCGTGGGGACAGACATTCTTGTCTGCCACCCGGTTTGGCAGACAGGAATGTCCGTCCCACGAGACTGGGCCCACCACCGGAATTCTTCGACACCGCCGCCCACGGCGGCCACCGATCGAGCGTAAGTCCAATCAGGGTTGAATCTAACGTCGAGGGGCCTTACAATCACGCATCATTGGCCGCTGTTTCGGCTCGCTATACTCGGATACCGCCGTCCGCTGGGGTCTGTCAAGCCGGTTTAATGTGGCCGGGGCGTTTTTTATCTATTTAAGGAAGGCGCATGGCTAGTCCATTTACCGTTTTTCGTCGGAACCAGAAGGTCCTTTTGGCGGTCACCGGGATTCTGGCCATGATCGCGTTCGTCTTCCTCGGCACCTGCGTCCAATCGCCGGGGCCGGTGCAGGCTTATGAGAACCCAACCGTCGTCTCGTGGAAGTATGGCGATATCACCGAGGGCGAAATGGCCGACCGCATCGTCATGCGGAGGATTCTGAATCATTTTCTGCGGAGTGCGCGTGTCGCTGCGGGCTTTCCCGTCAACCAAAATGAAACCGTCTTCCTGGAGACCGAAGATTCGGTGGTCCGCTCGATGGTGCTCGCGCGCCGCGGACGCGAGCTGGGGCTGGTGATTGGCGACGACCTCGTCAATCGCGTGCTGGCTCAGTTGACGAACAATCGCGTGCCGCCCGCCGAACTCGAGCGGATCATCGGCAATGTGGGGATTGAAGGCCGGCAGCGCATCACGGCGAAACAGATCTTCGACGCGTTGCGCGAGGAATTGCTCGCGCGGCATGTGGCCATGCTGTTTCTTGACGGCTTGGGCGCCGAAGGACAAGACGCCGTGCCCCCGCTCGATACGCCGGCGCAGCGGTGGGACCACTTTCGCCGATTAGAGCGAAAGGCCACCGTGCAAGTGCTCCCGGTGCCCGTCGCCGAGTTCACCGAGGAGGTTGGGAAGCCCAGCGACGAACAACTTCAGAAACTCTTTAACGATTACAAGGATCGGTTCCCGGCGCCGAACTCGCCGGAGCCGGGTTTTCGCCAGCCGTATCGGGCGCGCTTTGAGTTTTTCAAGTCGGACAATGAGGAGCTGGTGACGGCCGAAATGAAGAACGTCACCGAAGACGAGGTTCGCGAGTATTACGAGAAAAACAAGGATGCAAAGTTCCGCAAGTCGAAGCTCACACCGATCGACGAGGGCGCCGAAAAAGAGGACGCCAAAGACGATGCCGCTCCGGAAGACGCCACGAAGGACGCTAAGAAAGATGGCGTAAAGGAAGACAATGCCAAAGGTAAAGAGAGCGCCGCCCAAGGAAGCGACGTCGAAAAGACCAGCGATGCAAAGTCCGCAGACAAAGTGAAGGACGAACCAACCAAGGAAGATCAAGACTCAAAGCCAACCGATGACGCGGCTCCCGCCGACGCGAAGTCGCTTCCCAAATCGGATCAAGACGCCAAGGGCGCCGAGAAATCGGCGCACCTAAGTCGTCACTCGCCTTTCCGCCTGGCGAACTTTCAAGACGAAAAGGGACAGTCAGGCGACGCGCCCAAGCAACCAGACAACGACGAACCCAAGAGCGAGGCGAAGCGCGAACCGGCGCCCGATGCGGCTCGAGACAAAGCCTCTGCGGAGCCTAAGACCGGCGACACCAAGAAGGATGTCGCGAAAGACGACAGCGCGCCGGACACCGCACGCGACACCAAGGAGGCGCCGAAAGACGAAACCGCGCCAGATGCAGCGGACGCTACGAAGGACGCTAAGTCCGACGGCGCCAAGACTGACGCGCCTGAACCTGAGCCGGTCGAATACCGCCCGTTGGAGCAAGTCGAGGAGGAAATTCGCCGGACCTTGGCCCGCGAGCGCGTGCAGAAACTGGTCGAGGAGCGCTTCACCGAGCTGCGTGCGGAAGTGAACCGTTACGCCAAGCTGCGAATGCGCTGGGAGCGAGAGGTCGCCAAGAATCCCGAGGAACCCAAACCCAAGCCGCTCGATCTGCAAGCGCTGGCGGACAAATACGAGCTGAAGTTGTTCACGACTGAGCTGATCTCGCGCATCGACACGGCCAACAATCCTGATTTGGACATCGCCAGGTCATACGATTTTTCGGCGGGTTCGCCGGGCCGCCCCTTCGCGGAGTGGTCGGCGGTTGCTTTTGAAAAAGGTAACCTGTATCGACCCAGAACATCCGACAGCCTCGAGGGCAACCGCTTTCTGTGGTGGAAGATCGAGGAGAAACAAGGGCAGGTCCCGAAGTTCAGCGACGCTCGCCAGGAGGTGTTGGAAGCGTGGAAGCGCATCCAGGCGCGCGACGTCGCGAAGCGGCAGGCCGAGCAGTACGCCAAGACCGTCCGCCAGGCAAAGCAGCCCATGAAGGAGGTCTTCGCGCAGGACAAAGACCTGCCGGTTACGGAGGTCGGTCCGTTTTCCTGGCTGACACGGCCGAATGTTCCGATGGACATGATGCAGCAGCTACCCCAGGTTCATTACCCCGAAATAGCCGGTGTCCTGAATCCTAGCGCGGAGTTCATGGAGGCTACATTCGATCTGGCGCCAGATGAAGTCGGCGTGGCGTTCAATCACCCCAAGTCGATTGTCTACGTCATTCAGCCGGTGAGTTTTACTCCCTCCGATACCGTGCTCGAGCAAGAGTTTATGGTGCGGATCAGGGACTACGACCGCTACCGCGCCGCCGGAGGCGTCGCCTTCGCCGAGGCCCAAGAAAATTGGATGGAATCTCTCTTTGCGGAGTACGGCGTCCGTTGGCATCGGACGGCGGATATCCAGAATGCAGCGTTCGAGTGAGCTGCGGGGCTTTGTAGTTTTTGTAGGGTGGGCTGTGCCCAATGGCACTAAGGGATCCCGAAAGAATAACTTGAACAATTCACTTCCGCGGCGAGATGGTGT
>JBBDYH010000145.1:0-14023 GCA_040901795.1 Pirellulales bacterium | reverse complement strand
CGCGGCATCGATCCCGATCCGCTCAGCAACCGCTGGGATCTCGGTAAGGACACGCTGGAATATGCCAAAATGCGTACCGGCATGATCAGTGAGCTGTGGCCCACCATCCTCAAGCGGATGGTCAAGGAAGGCGAAGGCTTTGAAAAGGCGCGGCGGACGTTCGGTGTGCTGCTGGCCCATTATGGCCAGGCCGTGTACTACGCCTCGCGCAATGTAGGCGGCGTGTACATCAGCCGCAGCCACAAGGGCGATAAGGATGCAGCGCCGCCGTTCACGGTCGTCGAGCCGCAGAAGCAGCGCGACGCATTGGCCTTGCTCGAAGAGAAGGTCTTCAGCGACAAGCCCTTCCAATTCCCGCCCGAGCTGCTCAACCACCTGGCCGCCACGCGCTGGGATCACTGGGGTTCGCGGCCGCCGCTGCGGGCCGATTATCCAGTTCACGAGACGATCTCCATGTGGCAAGAGCGGATCCTGATGCAGTTGCTCTCGCCGCTGACATTGCAGCGGATCTATGACTCAGAGTTGAAAGTAGCCGCCGATCAGGATGCCTTCACCAGCGCCGAGCTGATTCGCCGCCTGACGGCCGCCATCTTCACCGAGGCCGAGAAGATGGAAGGCGGCGACTACTCCGAGCGCAAGCCCGCAGTCAGCAGCCTCCGCCGTAATTTGCAACGCAGCTACCTGCAGCGACTGTCTCAGATTGCGATGGGCAACACCAGCGCACCGGCCGACGTGCAATCGGTGTCGTTCTCCGAGCTCAAGGCCCTCAAGGAGAAGATCGACAAGCTCCTGGCGGGCAACGTGAACTTCGACACGTACACCAAGTCGCACTTGCAAGAGTCGAGCAACCGGATTGGCAAGGTGCTCGAGGCGCAGCTCAACCTGGCCCGGCCGTAGAGCCTGATTTCCAAACTCAAGTCGATCAACGGGGGACGCAAGTCCCCCGTTTTCGCGCGCCCTTGACCGTCGTTGACGACACGCTATCGAGTTAGAGACAATGAGCCGGAGGCCGACAGTCCTGACCGCCACTTTGGATTCGACAAATTGTCGCGCATGAGACTGATTATCGCTGTCATTCAGCCAACCAAGCTCGACGCCGTGCGGCAGGCGCTCAACAATATCGCCGTCACGCGGATGACCGTCTGCGATGCCCAAGGTTTCGCTCGGCAGCGCGGACGGACCGAGATGTATCGCGGCCACGAGTACAAAAGCCATCTACTGCGGAAGATCGCGCTGGAGATAATGGTCAACGACGACTTCCTGGAACGGACCGTAGACACCCTCATCGAAGCGGCCCGGACCGGTCCGGAAGGGCAAATCGGCGACGGCAAAATCTTTGTCCTGCCGGCGCAGGAAACGATCCAGCTTTTCGGCGAAGTCCGCGGGCCGGAAGCGGTGTGAAACACAATGCGGAATGAGCGAATGGGGAATGCGGAATGCATCATGAGCAACTGCTAACATACTCCCATTCCCCATTCCCCATTCAAACATTCCCCATTTCTCCCATGTCCGTCCTCTTTCTCTCCTCCGACCTCGTCTTTTCCTCGCGACTGGCCGGCGCCGGCCAGCGCCTCGGTGTGGCGGTGAGCGCCGTTTCGTCGATCGACGCGGCCGTCGCCCGCGTGCACGGGGACTCGATTGGTCTGGTGATCCTGGATTTGTCATCCGCGAATGTGGATCCCCAGGTGGCAGTCTCCCGATTACGCGAGTCGCAGCCGGATTTGGCCGTTATTGCTTACGCGCCGCACGTCCATGAAAATCGCTTGCGCGCCGCCGCCGCCGCCGGATGCACCGAAGTGCTCACGCGCGGGCAGTTTGATCGCCAGATCGAGGACCTACTCGTGCGATATCGCGAGAGCGCGGGCGGTCACGGAACAGACGTCAGCCCCGGTCGCCACGGCGACTCGCCTGCGGAGAGCCGGTAGGCCGTGGTTTTGGATCGCCGAAAGCCGTTCGCTGCAACGAGGTAGCAAGACATGGCAGACTGGATTGAAGAAGGCGAGCAGGCCCCCGACTTTACGCTCCTGGCCGACGACGGCGCAACGATCCACCTCTCCGACCTGCGCGGCGCCCCCGTGGTCCTCTACTTTTATCCCAAGGACGACACGCCCGGCTGTACGCGGGAGGCCTGCGCGTTTCGCGACCGCAAGATCGAGATTACCCGGCTGGGCGCGAGGGTGCTCGGCATCAGCCCCGATGCGGTCGAAAGCCACCGCAAGTTCCGCGACAAGTTTGGCTTGAATTTTCCGCTTCTGGCCGATCCCGACCACCAGGTGGCCGAACAGTACGGCGCCTGGCGGGAGAAGAATCTGTATGGCAAAAAGACCTTGGGCATTCAGCGGTCGACCTTCCTGATCGACCGCCACGGCCGCGTGGCCAGGCTGTGGCGGAGCGTAAAAGTCGATGGCCATGACGACCAGGTGCTCGCCGCCTTGGCGGAACTCGCCCGCCCGACATGAACCTGGCCCAGGCGGCCACCGCTCGAAATACTTGACCTTCCGCTTGGAACGGGATTGCCGGCGGATTATGCTATCAGAAGCATTTTGCCATTGGTTCTAGGGGCGCTGCGGTCGGTTGGCTTCTTCACTGTTCTGGAACAGAGCTCTCTTGGAGGGACGCAATCATGTCTCGCACGCGCACGATCCGACAAGGCGGCCGGCCCATTCTGGCGGCAGCCTTCCTGGCGATTACAGTCAGTGGACTATCAGCGACATTGTGGGGCGCCGATCGCGCCAAGCCAGCCGCCAAGCGCCGCACGGCGCCGAAGGCGGAAGCGGTCGAGCTCTTTGCGGCCGTTCAACAGGGTGATATCGAAGTCAGATTAATCCCCAACAACGACAAAGAGGCGAATGTCATCATCACCAACAAGACCAAGCGTCCTCTCTCGGTCCGCCTGCCCGAGGCGTTCGCGGGCATGCCCGTGTTAGCGCAGCCGATCGGCGGCCTCGATGGTGGCGTCGGCCGCGGCGATGGCGATGACGATAACAACAATCAAAACCAAGCGCTGGGCGGTGGCTTTGGAGGCGGCGGACTCGGTGGCGGACTCGGCGGCGGCTTGGGTGGCGGCGGCTTAGGCGGCGCGTTCAATATCGCGCCCGAAAAAGTCGGCCGGCTGAAAGTGGCCTGCGTCTGTTTGGAGCACGGCAAGAAAGACCCCAACCCACGCGTCGCCTACGAGATGAAGCCCATCGATCAGTTCACCAAGGACGCCAAGGTCCATCTGGTGATCAAGTTGCTGTCAGCCGGCAAGGTCAACCAGCGGATCGCACAGGCGGCGACGTGGCACTTTGCAAATGGCATGAGCTGGCAGCAGCTTGCCGCCAAGAAGATCGACCGCTTGGGACGGCCAGACGAGCCGTACTTCCGTGCGGGCGAATTGCAGGCGGCTCTGCGCGTCGCCGCGCTCACGGAGAGAGTCGCCAAAGAACAGGAGTCAGGCTCCGATTCGCCCAGCGAGACTCTCTCACAGCGCTAGGAGTCCATCGGCAAACCAAGCCCCAGGCTGCGCATCGGAAATTGAATATCCACGGAAAATAATTCGACTCACGGATTTTGCGCAGTAATACGGCTTGGCCCGCCGGCGTGATTCGTCGTAAGTTCTTGGGGCAAAGCCCGATCAAGCGCTGCCGAAGGAGCGTCCTTCGTTAATTGCTGCGCTTTCGTTTGCGTCTTATTTCGCGCTAAGGAGGCGGCGCTGATTTCTTTCCACAAAAACGGGGTTCAGCGGAAAAAACCCTCTTACCGGCGGGGCGGTCTTGGGGTGCTAAGCCTACACCGCGACAGGATTTGGGTCGATCTCGGTGATGGGCGCGGCGAGGAGTTTTTGCACTTTTGAGCGCGCTTTGTGCGCATCAACTGTCGTGACCGTGTAACGAAAGCGGGGACTGAGTGTGGTCGAATTGTCAAAGAGCGCAACGGCACGCGTGAGCGTGGCTTAGTGGTCATAAGTATACACAATCGTCGCTTGCTTGTCAAGCGGCGTTTTTGTGCCAGTGTGAGCACGAAGGCGACGCAACCAAAAGCTTTAGCCGCAGATAAACGCTGATTAACACAGATGGAAAAGGGCTTGCGCACAGCGGCGGCTGTTGCCGTGAGGTCCCGCAACTATCTATCCATTCATCTACGGCCAGGCGGTAAACTTCGAAACCGGTGCTTGCGAACCGCGCCGTTCCTATCCATATTTGGCGGTGCAGCGCTCGCGGACACCAACATAGCGGCGCGGACTCGTGAGAGTCTAATCAATCGGAGAACTGTCCCATGCGCCGTCATCACGCTTTTTGCTCGACTATTCTAGCGGCGGCGACATTCATACTTTTCGCTCCCTCATTACATGGAGCGGACAACTACTGGACGGCGACCGGCGCACCCGCCAGTTGGTTCGACGGAATGAACTGGTCGCTCGGTAACATACCTGGGAACTCGGACCGTGCCTTCATCGATAACACGGGAACAGCGCAGGTCGCTTCAGGAACCGTCCTGGTCGACGAGCTGATCTTGGGCTCAACGTTCAGCGGGAACCTGAACCAAACAGGCGGTTCGATAACGCTGAACTCGCTGAGCATCAACGCCCCGAGTCACTATGTACTGGCTGGCGGCAATCTTCAAATCAACGACAATTTTGACCTTTTTGGATTGCTCGATTTCGCAAACGGTTCGTCGCAGATTTCGGCGGCAAGCGGCTCGGTAATTGACTGGTCTCGTGGCAGCATACGCAATGCCGGTAACGTGACGTTCACGGGAGGTGCTGGTTCAACTCTGTTCTTGCCGGCAAGCGTTGATCCTCAGACGTTCTTCGGCAACTTTAGCACGCAAGGGGATGTCTTTCAGGTTTCGGGCGAACTGCTTGTCATTCCACCGAACTTTACGATGACGATCACCGAAGAGCGGCCGGATCGGATGCGGGTCGAAGGTCGGTTGTTGTCGTCAGACTTTGACCTGGGCTTTACCAAGGGAGGTTTTGAGGTCGCGCCAGGAGGAACGTTTGAGTCGACTGGGCAATTCCTCACCGTTCGCACCGACTCCGCGGTTTTGGGGGGAACGCTTGCAGCCAATCACCTGCGGGTATGGGGCAATGACGACTTCATTACGAAGACGCTCACTCAGTCTGGTGGAACAGTCACGCTTCAGCAGTTAACCATCGGCAATGGGCAGCGTTCCCCCGGCAAGTACGAGTTGAGCGGCGGCACTCTCTCCGGAACCACCTTGGAGGTGGAACCAGCAGGTTGGTTTGCGCAGAGCGGAGGCACCAGTTCGTTCGTCCGCGGTACCAATACCGCAACCGTCAAGAACGGCGGCCGGTTCACCTTAAGCGGCGGGACCAGCACGCTGAATACCTTATCTGTTTCTAGCGGCGGCCGCTTGGAACCAACCGGTGGCACGCTGCAGATCAACAACCGCTTGACGCTGCAAGCGGAAGCCGACTTCGGCAACGGCAATGCGCAGATCATCGGCAGCGAACGGGCTGTGCTCGACTGGTCAACCGGGACTTTGCTCAACACCGCCAATGCCCGCTACACCGCCGGCCTCAACAGCGAGTCCTACTTCCCGGTCGGCTTTGATCCCTACACGCGCTTCGCCAGCTTCACTAGTCAGGGATTGGTGCACACACAAGGCACAACCTTGGTCATTCCACCGAACTTTACGATGACGATCACCGAAGAGCGGCCGGATCGGATGCGGGTCGAAGGTCGGTTGTTGTCGTCAGACTTTGACCTGGGCTTTACCAAGGGAGGTTTTGAGGTCGCGCCAGGAGGAACGTTTGAGTCGACTGGGCAATTCCTCACCGTTCGCACCGACTCCGCGGTTTTGGGGGGAACGCTTGCAGCCAATCACCTGCGGGTATGGGGCAATGACGACTTCATTACGAAGACGCTCACTCAGTCTGGTGGAACAGTCACGCTTCAGCAGTTAACCATCGGCAATGGGCAGCGTTCCCCCGGCAAGTACGAGTTGAGCGGCGGCACTCTCTCCGGAACCACCTTGGAGGTGGAACCAGCAGGTTGGTTTGCGCAGAGCGGAGGCACCAGTTCGTTCGTCCGCGGTACCAATACCGCAACCGTCAAGAACGGCGGCCGGTTCACCTTAAGCGGCGGGACCAGCACGCTGAATACCTTATCTGTTTCTAGCGGCGGCCGCTTGGAACCAACCGGTGGCACGCTGCAGATCAACAACCGCTTGACGCTGCAAGCGGAAGCCGACTTCGGCAACGGCAATGCGCAGATCATCGGCAGCGAACGGGCTGTGCTCGACTGGTCAACCGGGACTTTGCTCAACACCGCCAATGCCCGCTACACCGCCGGCCTCAACAGCGAGTCCTACTTCCCGGTCGGCTTTGATCCCTACACGCGCTTCGCCAGCTTCACTAGTCAGGGATTGGTGCATTCCACTGGAACCCGACTGCTTATACCCGTCACGTACTCGGGGGATGTACAACGCCTAAGTACAAACTCCCTGGAGGTTTCGGGAAGGATTCGAATTCTTCCGGGCGGGCAGATCACCGCGGCGGACTACATCCGTGTTACGGGGGTTCTAGAAGGACACGGAAGCGTGCAATCGCCCGCGTTCATCAACGAAGGCACGGTTGCACCCGGGGGGGGAACCGTCGGCGTCTTGAGTGTAATGGGACCGTATGAGCAACGGTTAGCCGGAAAGCTTAATATCCAAGTCGGCGGATTGACCCCAGCAAATCACGATCAACTCAATGTAACCGGTACCGCGACACTTGGCGGAACTATGGAGATCTCTTCGCTCAACGACTTCGTGCCAACCGTCGGGAGCCGCTATACCGTTCTAAACTATGGTTCGCGCTTGGGGACATTTTCATCGATCACTGGCAACGTGCAAGGGAGTTCAACGCTGCTGCCGCTGTATGGCCCGACAAGCACCATTCTCTTTGCCACACAAACGGGCGACATTACTTGGGGCCTGGACGCAAATGGAAGCTTTTCTTCAGGTGCAAATTGGCTGGGTGGCGTTGTCCCGAATGGTCCGGGAACTACGGCCGCTCTCACGAACATCATCTCGGCCGATCGTTCGGTTACGCTCGACGTGCCGGTGATTCTCGGCACTCTCAAGTTTGACGACGACAACGGCTACCGACTAAATGGCAGCCGCATCTCGTTTGATTCGGGCAATACGGAGAGCGCGCAAATCGTCGTTTTGAACGATCACGGAAATGGCACTCATCGTATTGAGGCGCCGGTGTCAGTCGTTTCGGATCTGAGAATTGCGCACAACACGACGTCGTCGTTGATTATCACCGGCCCGTTCACAATCGCCCCGGGTCGCCGAGTCTCCAAGACTGGCTTTGGAACAGTCGATCTCCTGGGCAGCCGAACGCTGAATTCGAATTCAGTTCTCGCGGTGCAAGCCGGAGTGGTGGCGATCCAGTCAACGAGTGGCGATAACGTAGCCATTGAATCCGGTGCTACGGCGCATGTTGCAGCGGGCGCGACTCTGCGAATTTCGGGGAATGGGCGCGCCTTAAGTGATGGAATTGACCATGTATCCGTGGTCAATCATGGCGTACTGAGTGTCTCTGGAATTGATCAGGCGATTGGACCAGTGATGGGATCGGGTTCCATTGCTGTGGGCGATGGTACTCAGCAGAGCGTCTTGACCTCGAGCGAAATCGTCCAGACATCATTGAATGTGGCAACGAACAGTCGGGTGACAGTTCGGAGTGGATCGGGTACGTCGGTTTTCTCTTCGCTGCTGGTCGCCGGTGCGCCAAGTGCACCGACGGCGATGCTTGATCTTACGAACAATGCAGCTGTGATTGACTATACCGCAACAAGTCCTGTAGCGACGGTGCGATCGCAGCTCGTTGCCGGTCGGGGTGGAGTCGGATTGGGCCAGGCCTGGGAAGGCATGGGGATCACGAGCAGCGCCGCGGCAGCAGCGAACTCCACTGAGCCGGAATCGCGCTCTGTGGGCTATGCTGAGAACAGCGCCCTGCCATTGGGTCCGTATACGAGTTTTCATGGCCAGGAGGTGGATGAAACCTCGATTCTCATGGCCTTCACGCGCACCGGCGATGCGAACCTGGATGGCGTGGTCAATGACAACGACGTCACCATCGTTGGCGCGACGTATGCGCCGGGCGTCGCGCAACCGCATTGGGCCTTGGGCGATTTTGATTACAACGGGTTCGTGGATGACGACGACGTGACGCTGTTGGGAGTGTTCTACGATCCAACGGCAACGCCGTTGATCAACCCTGTGCCGGCGAGTGCATCGGCAATCGCCGCGACGCCGGAGCCCAGCACCATCCTGCTGGCTGTGCTTGCGATCGCGGCAATTGCCGCACTCAGCCAGAGGCGGCGACGGCGTAGCCGGTAGTGAATGGGAAAAATTGAGTCCATGATTTGAAGCGATGCGATTCAAGGCTAGAATGACGCCACCCCTGGGGTCTTCCATGTCAACGCCATATCGCATCATTCTGAGTTCGACTTTGCAGAGCCCGTCGAGTACACAACGAGCTGCGAAACGTCGCACTTACTGGGTTCGCAGGATGGAACGGCTCGAGCCGCGCGTTCTGCTGAGCTGTAACCAAGGCGAGGACGCGGCCGCCGAGAGCTGCAGCGGCGCGAGTGAATTCGCAAATCAGTTTGGCGATTGGTGGGCAGAGCCCACCCTACACTGGTCGGCGGAGCCCACCGTACAGCTACAGCGGTGGGCGGAGCCCACCCTACTTGGAATTGGGGCGCCGGCGGCGGACAGCGGTTTTGGCCGCGGACCGAAACCCCCGCCGCCCGGTCCCGGCGCCAGCGCCACGTACGCGTCAAGCAACGTACCGGTAGCGCTCGTCGATGCCGATTTAGTGGCCGGTACGTTGACTGCCACGCTGTCAATTCCGGATTCGTTCGTGGTGGCAGATGTGAATGTGTCGGTGACGCTCTCGCATACGTTCGACGCGGACCTGGCCATCCAACTGATCTCTCCCGACGGCACGACGGTTGACCTTTTGAGCGACGTCGGAGGCGACGGGGATAACTTCAACGGCACCGTGCTGGACGACGAAGCGCCGACGCCAATCGCCCTCGGTGACGCGCCCTTCGCGGGACGCTTTGCGCCGTTGGAGCTGCTGCAAGCCTTTGATGGCCAGGACGCCCAGGGGGCGTGGTCCTTGCGGATCACGGACAACACCGCGGGCGATACCGGTACGTTGACCGCCTGGTCGCTCACGCTGAGGCAAGCGCCGAGCGAAGCAGTGCCCACGCGTCCGCTAGGCGTCAGCCCCGGCGTCACGTCGTTCAAGATCGAGGATGAGATCACCACGTTTGGCGGGGAGGATTTTTACGCGGTTGAACTGACGGCCGGCCAAAGAATTTCGGCCTCGGTACAAACACCGACGTTTGGCGGCAACAATTACATAAACCCCACGGACGTCGAAATACCCGACGACCAAACGCCGGTCACGTCGAGCATTACGATCGCCAGCTCCTTCCCGATCGACGACCTGGACGTGCAGGTATTGATTACGCACGACTCGCTGGCGAACCTCGACATTTCTCTGATTACGCCGAGCGGTGAGCGGATTGCGCTTTCGACCGATAACGGCGGCAGCGGCGATTTGTACTTCAATACAACTTTTGACGACGAGGCCGAGGCCAGCGTTGCCGACGCCTCGGCAGTCGCGCCGTTCGCGGGACGGTGGCGACCGGAGTCTCCATTAAGCGCTGTGGATGGCGACGATATCGCAGGCACCTGGAGGCTCGAAGTCACCGATGACGAGCTGGGGGACAGCGGTTCGCTGCTCGCTTGGGGTCTGCGGTTCAACCAAGGGCTCGATTCCTCACTGAGGATTTTCAGCGCCGAAGGGGAGTTGGCAGAAAACGACGACGCCATACCCGGCATTTTTGACTCGGCCGTGGTCAGCGCTGTTGTGCCGACTACAGGAACCTATTATGTGCAAGTGGGAACTTTCAACCACAATGTCGGGCCGTACACACTGGAATTAGGCATTTACGATGAATCGGTCGCGCAAGAGACGGGCGACGTCACGGACCTGAATGCCGCGCGCGCCGCAAACAACGGAAACGCCGCCATTCTTGGTTTGGCCGACGGCATCGGCGAGACCGACGTCTATACAACCACGCTGGCCGCGGGAGAATCGGTGGTCGTTGCCGTAACCACGCCGGGCGGCTTCTACGATCCGCGGATTGAAGTTTCGGGACCGGACGACTTTACGACCGCCAATGACAACTCGGGGCCAGACTTCGATTCCATCCTGCGGTTTACGGCGCCTGCGGACGGCCTGTATACGATCACGGTGGAGTACGCCAGCGCGCAAGAGTTTCTCAATACGATTTCAGAAGGCAGTTACACGCTGACGTTGGCGATCAGCGACAATGCGGCGAACGACGGCATCAATAGCGCGCGGCCCATCTCGGTCTTCGACTACCGTGAGCCGGTCGCCGCCACGAGCGAGGAATACGGCGTGCCGGGCTTCGAGGGCGTTTGGATCGGCGAGATCGACTCGATGTCGGACGTGGACTATTTTTCGTTGGGACATTTGCCCAAGGACGAGCTGATCGGGATCTTCGCGCAACGCCGAGGCGATAGTCAGCTCTTCGCCAGCGCCGTGCTGGTCAATAGCGCCGACGAAATCGTGATGAGCACCGACACGACACGCAGCGGCAATGCGATCGGCTCAACCGGGTTCGAGATCATCGTGCCCGAAGACGATACCTATTATCTCCGACTTGTGCCGGCAGCGAGAGAGGAAGGGGGCGCGACGCTGTCGACCGGCGCTTATACGCTCTTCTATGCCGGCTTTGGCAGGTTGCTGATTGAAACCGACCCGCCGGTCGGAACGCTCGTTTCACCCGTCCCCGGCTCACTCGTTGAGGAGGATCCGGGATTCGTGGACATCGCTTGGACGGACGGAGAGGGTTCGGGGGTCCGGACAAGTACGATTGATCAGACGGATGTGTCGATTGCGGGCGTCACGGTGTTCGCCGTCGAAGACCGAGGCGGCGGAGTGTGGCGGTACCTGTATGGCGGCACACTGCCTCCGAGCGTGGCGCAGGTGGTGCTGCCGGCGGGTAGTGTCACCGACTTCTCAGGGAACGGGAACCTGGCGGCCACCTTTAGTCTCACGCGGCCTCCGCTGGGGACTGCGGGGGATGATGTTTTGTGGCTGCGAGCGAGCGCGAACGGCGAGCGCTTGGAGATTTACGACGGCGACCCGGCAAGCGGCAATCTCTTGCGGACGTGGTCGATGGACGAAGAGAGCGTGCTGCAAATCGAAACGCTGGAGGGGAGCGATCAACTCGTCGTGCAGCTCCCCGCGGGAGTGTCGGGACCGCCGGGGGGGATCCAATACAACGCGGGCCTGGGCGCCAACACGCTGTCGTTCTTGAGCGGCGCTATGTTGATCGATAGCGTTGCCTTGCCCGGCGGGACTCTGAACACGACCATTGCCGCGGGCGGGCGTTTGACGACGACTCGTCTGAGGCAAAACGGGCTGGCGCTAAGCGGCGCCGACAGCCGCGTGACTGTGTTGCCGGGGGCAGAGGTGAATCTGTTGACGAGTTTGGAGATGGCAGATGGGTCGGCGTTGGACATCAGCGACAACGCGCTGGTGGTCGATTACAGCGGAGATTCGCCGGCGGCCGCCATTCGCGACAAAATCATTGCAGGCCGCGGGGGACCGGGCGTGGGCAATGGCACTTGGACCGGCGCAGGGCTTACGAGCAGTACGGCGGCCGCGCAGAACGCCAACAACCCCGAGGCGCGTTCGCTCGGCTATGCCGAGAATGCTGCGCTTCCATTAGGCGCCTATACGACGTTCCGCGGTCAAGCGGTCGATGACACAGCGATTCTGATTGCCTTCACCCCGACGGGTGACGTCAATCTCGATGGCCTGGTGAACGACGACGACACGACGGTGCTGGGGGCTTCGTATGCGCCGAGCGTAGCCACCGCGCTTTGGGAGCTGGGCGACTTTGAATACAACGGCTTTGTGGATGACGACGACGCGACGCTGCTGGGGGCGTTTTATATGCCGACAGTTCCGCCCATGGCCGCGCCGCAAGCGAGGAGAAGCGGCGATTCGTTGGTGCAGATCTCGGACTTGGAGCGAGAGATCGTCGCATTTCACTTCGCGGAAGCGTACGTAAACGCGGAGGACTTTTTTGATGCGACGCTTGACCCGACGAAGCTCCGCGGGGTTCGCGGACTCGCTAATCGCGATTACTTTGTCAGGCACGAGTAGTCACAGGCCGATGGCGCGAGTCGTGATAGCACATTGGCCGGCATTGGTTTCCTCAGGATTGTGCAATTGTGGCCCAATATCTGCTCAGAACTGTGTATGGAGACTTGCTCCACGTATCTTGGTCACCCTCCGTCGAGGACTATGGGATATTGAGCGCTCGATCAAGGCAGAAAACCATGAACGGAACTTGCATTCAATATCTCAAACCGGGGACGAAGTTTCGCCTGGCATGCCAACCGGACGTCACCGGAACGTTGGTCAACTGCTCGAACTGTAGCGCTACCGTTCGCCTGCATGGTGAGGTGCGCGACGTTGAGTTTGACGACCATCACGGGCAGCACCGACGCTTCCGGGCAACGTGCGGCCGTACGACAAATTGGGCTTTAGCCACGCTGGTGGAACCGATCCTGACCCGCAGATCAAGCGGTTTTCGTTCACAAGTCGCTTGACGGTTTCGAGGTAAAGGTCTGAGGTTGACACTTTGCTTCCGCGATTACCGCCGTGCCAGGCGGCGCACATTGCGCCACGCATGCCGCGTTTCGTTGACGATCGAAGGGAGTGGGTCGTCCCAGCGAAAGAAGGGGAGCATCTTGCGATGACGAAGGCTCCAGAGCCACTGGTGAAATCCCAGTTCACCGCGGCGACGAAGTTCCAGAAATGATCTAAGATCCTGCCGTGGATACCAGAGCCGCCGGCCGCGAAGAAATCGCGCGAAGCGGGGCTCCGGCCGCTTTGCCAAACGGCAGTAGACTAGCCAGGCCAAATCATAACCGCTCGCAGTCACCAATGCGTTCGCCGCTGTAAAGCGGGCATTGCACTCGATCAGCTTGAGCCGGCCATCGCGCGGGTCCCGCTTGAACTCCACATTGGCCAGACCGCGCAGCCCGACATGCTGGAATAGTCGAAGCGCGATCGGACAGAGGTCGGGAACCCAGTCCGTTACGTGGTAGCAGCAGGTGCCCATCGAAACCGGAAACCGCCGCACCACGCGCTTGGTGAAATGGAAGAGAGCGCGGCCCTCGTGGCCGAGGTACGTGTAGTAGCTGCACAATAGCTCATCCGGGCCGGGGATCTTTTCCACCAGCATCAGCTCGAGCCGCGACTCGCTGACTGATGCAAATCGCTCGAGCAGCTCCCCGTAGTTCTGGACCTCGACAAACTTGCGACCGAAGCGCTCGAAAAATACATGCGACACCAGGGGCTTAATAATCAGTGGAAAAACCAGCTCATCTCGCACCGCGCTGATTTCGTTCACGGAGCCGGCCGTCCAGAACCGCGGCGTGGCCACACCGGCGCCCACCGCGGCTCGATACGTGGCGAGCTTGTCGAGCATCGCGAGCTGCGCCTCGGGATTCGAGTCGTCGAGCAGGAATCGCTCGGCAAGCTCTGGCCTATGACGGGCAATGAAGAGCAACGCCGCATCGCTGCACGCCAGCAGGATCGAACCGCGGTGGATCTCTGCGGCGCGGCCGAGCAGAAACAGCTCCCACTCTGACTCTCGTCGATCGACCACGCCGCTCTCCACAGCCAACCAACGGCAATAGCGGGAATAACGAACGTACTCCTGCGGCGAGGAGATGGAGTACACCGTGATGCCGCGCCGGCCGAGACTACGAGCAACGGACAAGGCGTTCGCTTCTCCGTCCAGCAGAATTACCGCGGGAGTTGTGCTCATTCGTTCAAGTTGTTGGCGATTCTTAAGACCGCGGATAACGCTGATAACGCGGATGTTCGATCCGCCCATCCGTACTGCAAACGTTTGATTTCTTTGTGCGCCGCGAAGATTTTACGCGGCAAGTTGGT
>JBBDYH010000144.1:0-73743 GCA_040901795.1 Pirellulales bacterium | reverse complement strand
TTTGGGCGTCGCGCTGCCTCTTTTTGACTTCTTCTGAAAAGCGTGCAGTACGAACACGACTTCCGCAAATCTCACCGTGTACATCTCGACGTCATTGGCCGAATGAGACTGGGCGGGCTACACACACTCTCTCTCCTATCCCTTACTTACCTAGCAAAAACGCCATCACGTCGCGGAGTTCTTTGGCGGTCATGGCTTGTGGCAGACCGTCGGGCATCATGGAGGTTGCGATTTCGCTGCGCGATTCCATGTCGGCGAGCCGGACGGAGAACGTCTTGCCATCGGCACCGAGGTAGTCCTCGCTGTGGCTGCCTTTGCGGAGCGAAATGCCGACGCGCGACGTGCCGTCCTGCATCACGATTTGCCATTGGACGTATGCCGGGGCAATGTCGCGCGCCGGCTGGATGATCGAAGTGAGCAGCCACTCGCGGCCGCGCTCGTGGATCTTCGTCAGGTCCGGGCCGACGTGATTGCCGCGACCGTCATAGCGGTGACAGCGCGAGCAGTAGCCGACTTTGCTGTGAAAGAAAATCCGCCGGCCGGCTTCCGGATCGCCTTCGCCGGCGGTTCGTTCGAGCCATGCGGCCATGTCGTCGAGCGGCGGCGCTGGCGGGGTCTCGCCTAGTAGCCGTGCGGCCTCGGGCGGTTCCTTTAGCGCCGACAGTCGCTCTTTGTCGTCCTTGGTAAGCGACATGTCGACGAGCGAGCGCAGCGCCTCGTTCCGCAAAGAAGCGTTGTCGTCAAGCGCGAGCATGATCAAGGTGCTCTTGAACGCAGCGTCTCCGGCCAAGCCGCTTGCTGCTTCGGCACGCAGCGTCACGTGCTCCTTTTCATCAGCCGCAATCCGCTCCATCCAGCGGCGGCGTTCGTCGGTAGGCCGCTCGTTCGCGGTGCGCAGCACTTCCAACCTGAGCTCAAGGTCCGTCTGCGCGAAGAGCGACTGAAGGAGCTGGAGCGACAACGCCGGATGCTGCGGCGGAAGCAGCCTTAAGGCAAAGGCGCGCAACTTGGGTGACAAATCTACGTTCTTAACAATCGGCAGCACGAGCGCAGGATCGGGGAGGTCGCCAATTTTCTTGCCATCGATCCGCTCGAGCGCCGCCAAGTGTGCAGCCAACAAATCACGGGTCAGATTCGCGTCGCGCAGGCCGTCTGCTACGCCATCGCGGGCCCCGGCGAGCCGCTCGTCGGCGATCCATTTCAGCGCCAGGAAACGAACTTCCGGCGCACGGTTCTGCAGGAATTGCGGGATGAAATCATGCCGCTTGTCCCACGTCGAGCGCCGTAGTGCCGCAAGGATGCCGCAATAGTCGGTGTCGATGCCCACAGCGAGTGTTTCCTGCAGCACCTTACGCTCGCTCGGATGGTTAGACAAAAGCTGAGACAGGCGCTCGATTGCCGCGGCGCGGATAAACGGGTCGCTGCTGATCAACTGGGGCAGCAAGTCGGCGGTTTTGGCGCTGTGGATCGCCGCAAGCGAATTCTCGGATGCGATGGCGGTCGATCGGCTCGGCGCCTCTTTCGGCTTAAGTCGCCAAACCTTGCCTTTTCCCGGCAATTCATAACTCGCGCTGGCCCAGTCGCTGACATACAGTGTGCCGTCCTTCGCCGCGCCGATGCCGACGGGGCGGAAGTTCAAATCGCCGCTGATGAGAATCTTGCGATCGGCCGCGAACGATGCGCCGCGCGGCTTAAGTGTGTAGTGCTCCAGCCGGTTATCTGCCCACGAGGCGACCAACAGGCCGCCGTCGTAGGGAATGATCTCGCAGGGGGCCTCACCCGTGCCGGTCACCATGGGGAGCGTGCCGGGCAATTCGCCGTGCCAGGATTGAAAGACGTGCAGTCCCGAGCGACCGTAGCGGAACTCGTAGCCGTAGTCGCCGCCTTCGATGACGTGCAACAGCCGGCATGGCGGCGAGCTGTCGGGGTCGTTGTCGGTGGCGAAGACGTTGCCCGCCGGATCGACGCACAGACCGAACGGATTCCAGAACCCAGTTGCGACCTGGCGAAGCTTTGTGCCGTCGAGCTGGCAGTGATAGACATTACCACCTTCCCCCTGGCCGGCGAGAGTCGTACCGTCGCTACCCACCAGCTTGTACGCCTCGCCGAGATTTTCGCCGAAGCCGAAGTACATGCCGCCTTTGCGGTCGAAGGCCAACCCCGAAAGCCCGTTGTGCGGGTAGTTTCCCTTGGTCTGCAAATCGATGAGCTTTACTGCTTCGTCGGCACGGCCGTCGTTGTCTTTGTCTCGCAGCCGATGCACCGCCGAACGCGTGGCGACGTACAGTGAGCCATCGTCATGGAGCGCGAGATCCATCGCATGGACGAACCCCTCGTGAAAGATGGTTCGCTTATCCGCCCGCTGATCGCCATTGGTGTCTTCGAGCAACAGAATGCGGTCGGCCTTCGGCTCGCCGTAGTCCTTGGGCCGGAAGTGGGTATGGCTTTCGATCACAAAGACCCGGCCGCGGTCGTCCACCTGTATGCCGATTGGATTGACGATTTGCGGCTGTTCGGCGAAGAGTGTGATCTCGAAGCGGTTTTCGTGGTCTTTGAGCGAAACCTCCGCCGCGGCTGACGAAGCGGTGATGATTAACAGCACCAAAGCGACATGAAAGAGATATCGAGCCATGGAGTTCCGCCTTGTTGGAGTTCAAGCTTTAGCTTGTGCGGCTGTCGTTCGACGTTCACCTTGTCAAGATCGTAACCTCTCCACCTGAGTCGGGTCAAAGTAGTGAAAACACGTTAAAGCCTGGACTCCAACATTCGCCGCGGCCACAATACGTTGCGCACCAACGGGCAGCCCTTCTGGAGCCTCGATCATGCCTACGCCGCGATCTTACCTCACGCTTCTCGTTTTGTTGCTCGCGACGCCTGCCGCCGTCATTGCTCAGCCGTATGGCGAGGCGGACCGCGGTTCGCCGGGCGACTCAATGATCCAGGCGTATCTGCGCCAGGAAACGGAGAAGATTGCCGAGCGCTACGCCGACGATCTGAAGTCGCTCGAGGACTGGAAAGCCAAACGCCCGCAGTACGTCGAGGAGTACTTTTACATGCTGGGCTTGTCGCCGCGGCCGGAGAAGACGCCGCTCGAGGCGAAGATTACCGGGACGCTCGAAGGGGACGGCTATGTCGTCGACATGCTCCATTACCAGAGCCGGCCTAAGCTGTACGTCACGGCCAACCTCTATCGCCCGGCGGCGGTGAAGGACGGCGAAAAGCTGCCCGCGGTGCTGTATGTGTGCGGTCACTCGGGGAGGGGGCGCAATGGAAACAAGGTCGCCTACCAATCGCACGGCATCTGGTTCGCGCGGCACGGCTATGTGTGCCTGGTGGTTGATACGCTGCAGCTTGGTGAGATCGCCGCGACGCACCACGGGACCTACAACCTCGGCCGCTGGTGGTGGCACTCGCGCGGGTACACACCCGCGGGTGTCGAGGCCTGGAACGGCGTGCGAGGGATTGATTATCTCGTCAGCCGGCCGGATGTCGATCCGGCGCGAATCGCGGTGACGGGGATCAGCGGCGGCGGCGCGGCGACGTTTTGGGTGGTGGCGGCCGACGATCGCGTGACCGTCGCAGTGCCAGTGAGCGGCATGGCGGACCTGGAGTCGTATCTGCCGAACCGCGTGATCAACGGGCACTGCGACTGCATGTTTCTCTACAACACGTTTCGCTGGCCGTGGACGCGGATCGCGGGACTCGTGGCCCCGCGGCCGATGCTATTTGCCAACAGCGATAAGGATCCGATCTTTCCGATGGATGCGAACGACCGGATCAGCAACCGGCTGGAGCGGCTTTATAGTTTTTATGGCGCGAGCGACCGGGTCGATGCGCTGGTCAGCGTCGGCGGGCATGCTTATCGCAAGGACATCCGGCAGGGGACGTTCCGGTTTATTAACTCGCATCTCAAAGGGGACGCGCGGCCGGTCGAGGATAGCGAGATCGACATTGTGAGCGAAGGAAATCGCCCCGGCGCGTATCCGATTCCGCCGGAGAAGCTGCGCGTGTTTCCCAGCGATGGCGACCTGCCGGCGGACCAGTTGAACACGAAGATCGACGAGTCGTTTGTGCCCATTGCGACCGTAGCCGCTCCGGAAAAGGGCAAATTCGAGGATTGGAAGAAGCCGCTGGTGAAGGAGTTGAAGCGCGTGAGCTTTGGGTACTTTCCGGAGACGATCCCCGCGGCGAAGGCGCTGAAGATTATCGGGAACTCCGAAGAGGTCTATCAACGAGTGCAGTCAGAGGAAGGCATTGAGTTCGTTTTGCGCCAACCGGAACCCGATGAGCTTGTCCGCGACAAGGAGGGGATCCGGCTTGTAACGCGCGATGCAAAAGAGATTCTGCTCGTTGTTCTCAGCGAAGAGCAGGCTAACGAGACGCCGGATTGGATCAATAAGCTCTCCACTCCGGACCGGGCCATCATCTATTGCGAGCCGCGTGGGATTCGCGACACGAAGTGGACGACGAAGAATCCGCCCAACTACGTCGAGCGGTCGCACGTGCTGATCGGCCGAACGGTGGATGCCGGGCGGGTGTGGGACGTAATCGCAGCGGCCAGGCATCTGGCGGCCGATAAGAAGCCGGTCCATGTCGTCGGCGAAGGATCTGCAGGATTGATCGGCGCCTATGCGGCGATTTTCGCTCCGGAGATCAGTGAGGTTACTGTCGTCTCGCCGCCGCACACGCATATGGACAACGCCGCGCCGCAATTTCTCAACGTGCTGCGGGTGTGCGACGTGCCGGAGGCATTGGGGATAATTGCGCCACGGCGGCTCAGCATTGTTGCAGCCGACGCTCAGCAGTTCGCGCGGACCACCGCGGCATACGAAGCCGCGGAGGCTAAGGATCGGCTTTCGATCAGCGCGCCTTAGTGTCGGTCCTCCCGACCTAAACATGTCATTTCCTAATTTGTCCCCGGCCGGACGGTCGGGGCTACTACATTCCGGTCCTCCGGACCTTCGCCGCCGTGCTGCGTATTCGACAAATGACGGTCGCCGATGTCTCGCTTGGCATGCGCCTTAAAGAGCAGGCCGGGTGGAACCAGGTCGAGGCGGATTGGCGGCGGTTTTTGGCGATGCAACCGGATGGATGCTTTGTGGCTGAATTGGACGGAGCGCCGGTGGGTACAGCCGTGGGGTGTGTGTTCGGCTTGGTGGCGTGGGTCGCGATGGTGTTGGTGGATGAGGCCGTACGAGGACGGGGCATTGGCAGGGCGCTTGTCGAACATGCGGTTTCGTTTGTCGAAGGACAAGGCGCGAGGAGCGTGCGACTCGACGCCACGCCGCTCGGCCGGCCGGTGTATGAGAAGCTGGGATTTGTGCCGCAGTTCGAGTTGACCCGATATGCGGCCACTCTCGATCCACGTTCATGCCAACCGCATGCCAGTCTAGCGACTCAGGCATCGCTTCGCCTTGCCCTGCAGGACGACTACGAGGCTATTTTTGCGCTCGATTACGCTGCCACGTATAGCGACCGTCGGAAGTTTCTTGCGCTTTTGTTTAATGAGCGGCCCGCCCAGGTGTATGTCGTTGACCGAGAGCGCCAAGTTGAGGGATATCTGACGATCCGACACGGCAGTGCGGCGGTGCAGTTGGGTCCCTGTATCGCGAACGCCGAGGCGGGCGAGCGCCTCTTTGGCGATGCATGCAGGCGGCTTGCTGGGGCGCGCGTTTATCTTGATGTGCCGTGCTCCCACGATCGCGCCGTTCGGTTGGCCGATTCGGCGGGACTTGAAGTGCAGCGGACGCTGACGCGAATGTGTCGCGGCGCTCAGGTTTGCGAGGATGTTGAGCGACTATGGGCGAGCTCGGGACCGGAGCTAGGTTGAATGCTGATTACAAAATGCAAAATGCAAGTCCTTAGTCTTGCGCGCGACTCTTGCTTATGGGGTTTAGCCACACGCTTGCGGCATGGTCGCCGCCGCCGGCGGCGATGGTGGCGCCGTCGCGTGAGATCGCCAAGCTGAGCACTTCGCCGGTGTGCTTGAGCTGGGCGACGGATTTGCCGGAATCTATATCGATGACCTCGACGCGGCCCGGGCGGTTCCATTCGCCGGTGCCCACCAGCAGTTGCCGGCTGTCGGGTGAAAAGGCAACGGCGCTCACGTCGTCGACTGCGAACTGAAGGCTGTGTCGTTCCTTGTAGTTTTTAGCCGACCACACTTTGACTGCACCGTACCGGATCCCGGCGGCGATCCATTTGTTATCGGGCGAAACCGCCACCGACCGCGGTTCCGCCTTGCTCGCGGAAATGGTTTCCACCAATTCACCCTTGGCAACCACCCAGACTTTGAGCGCGCCATCCGAGCTCGCCGAAACCAACCGGCTTCCGTCCGGATTGAACGCCACCGAGTTCACCCACGACTTGTGGCCCACAAGCGTTTGTCGTTGCTGACCGGTCTTGAGATCCCACAACATCACGCGGCCATCGATGCCGCCGCTCGCCAATAGGTTGCCATCCGGCGCAAACGCCACGCTGGTCACCGCGCCGCGATGCGCTGCGAGTGTGTGCAGAATTTTTCCCGACGATGCGTTCCAGATCTTCGCGATGTGGTCGTAAGCTCCGGTAGCCAACATTCGGCCGTCGGCGGACAGCGCGATCGCGGCCACGCAGTCGGTGTGGCCCTTGAACGTCCCGAGCAGTTTGCCGGAAGTGGTTTCCCAAAGACGGGCGACGTGGTCGGAACAGGCGGTGGCAAGCTGTTTCCCGTCGGCGCTGAGCGCCACACCGCCGACCCAGCCGGGATGCGGAATGATGACCTGTTTATCCAGCGGCGGCCGGCGGCGGACCGGCATCAAGTGACCCCAAGACAACAATTGTGGGTCTGCGGGCAGCGGCTCGGCCGGCTTGAGAAAACCGGCCATCACTAGTGTGCCGACTTGAAAGTAAACGGCGTCGGCGTCAGACGTTGAGCCGGGAAAATGTCCGAAGCCGCCGTCGCCGTTGCGGCACGCGAGCGCCCATTGCGCCGCACGCTCGATCGCTGCGCGGCAGTCGGCGCGATCACGGCCTTCATGGAGCAGCGTAAATACCGCATCGAACGTGGCATGACGGTCGCGCGCGGGCTGATTGAGAAACCAACTGCCGTTCGCGTTCTGATCGCGCAAGATGCGGGCGATCATCTGCTCAGGCTTGGGCGTCGGATCGCCGACGAGCGCGTAGTAGTGCGAGGCGTGAAACGTGGCGGCGATGTGATCGTTCAGGTAGCCGTCTTCATCCTGGATCATCAGTGCGCGAATCGCGCGGTCGGCCTGCTCGGGGATGGGCTTGCCGTAGCAGAGATATGCGAGCGGAAAGAAGCTCGTCGAGTAAGCGGGGAGCGTTTTGTAGTCCTGCTTGAGGATCTCCTCGAAGACGCCGAGCGGATCATGCCGCGGCCGGACGCCCAAAGCGCGCAAGGCGACCAGCGCCTGTGTGGTGTTGTAAACTTTGCCCTGCGGCGAGGCCGGATCGACCGTGCCGGCCACGTTGACGAACTCCCCGGTTTTCCTTTGCCGCCCCAGCAAGAACTCGATGGTCTTGTCTTCATGGGGCAGCTTCCAGCCGAATGTCTTATGGATCGTGCAGGCGTAAGTCACCGCCGCCAGGTCACTATAGGCGCAGTCGGACATGCCCAGGTATTCGGGGTCGATGCCGGGTTGAAATGAGCCGTCCGGGCGGGCGGTTTTGTCGTAAAACGCGCGTAGGCAGAGGAGGACTTGCTCGGGCGCGATCGACGACGTGTTCTCGTCAGCCGCCTGGCAGTAATCGATTTTGCAGAGTGAGATGCAGAGAATTAACGCGAGGAAGTTTCTCATGACGGACATCGAGGGTTAGGGTCCGGATCGAATGAGACCAGCAACCGCGAGTAGCGCAAATGGCACGGATAGCGCGGATATTGTAGCTTGCATTCGCGCATCAGAGATCTCCGCGACATCGGCGGTCTTACTGCCTGTCCACCGCCTCGCGGGCGATTCGGCGATAGCGATCGAGGGCGCGGTCGAAGGTTTTGCGAGCTTCGTCGCGTTCAGGGGGGGCGATGCGGTTTTGGCGGTTGCGCCAGAGCAGGTTAATGGTTTCGATGCACCAAAGGGCGCTGTCGCGCGAGGCGCGAATGGGCTGATCGGCGACGAGGACGTTGACCGGATTGGTGTGCAGTTGTGGAAAGTGGCGTAGCCCCACCCAACTACTGCGGTCGATGGGAATCGTAAAATCCAGGTCGTGAATCTGACCGTCGGCAAGAACCTCGCGGGAGGCGACGGCGCGGCCGTTGACGACGATTTCGACGAGCCGGCGGCCGCCTCTAAGCACTTGTTCCGTGCGCGGTCCGTGGAGCAGGACCGTGTCGCCGACGACGCGGCGACCGGCGGGAGGGACGATTCCGCCGTACGCGACGGCCAGAGGTGTTTCTGCGGCGAAGGCGACTTTTGCGCGCACGGAAACCTCGCCGGCTTTCTCCAGCTTTATATCCTCATTGCCGGGGGAGCGGCCATCCACCGCGAATTCGAGCGCATGAGCATAGCCATCGGAAACATACGACCGCCCGGCGGCGAGGCCGGCACACCAGGCGGCGAAATCGACGCGATCGATCTTGCCAAGCCGCACATAGACGCGGCCCTGGCCGACCGAGCGGCTCGCCATGCAGGGAAAATCGGTTTCGCCGCTGACCTTGAGCGGGAAACCACAATTCAAGAGGTGGTACCACGTGTTCCACTCCTGGATCCGCGGCGTGTCCATGGCGCTGATGAAATCGCACACGCCTTCCGAGACGCTGACAGCGATTTCCATAGCGCCGACGCCGTTCATCTCGGGAATGGCGAGGTTGGGGAGCTGGTCGGCGACGCGGTTGTGGCTCTGCCGCAGCTCACGCTCGGTGAGGCTGCCGTCGCGGTCGGCGTCGATCTTTTCGAACGACTCGGGAAGTAGAACGCCCTCAGTCTCGTTGGCGCTGGCGTCGCCGCTCTTGTTGGCGTCAATTCGCGCGAGCAATCGCTTTGCCGCGGCGGCGGGGTCGATGGCCAATCCGCTGGCCGAATGCGCATAGCCGGTGATGCCGCCTTGCTCTTTGGCCCAACGCATCACCGGCGTGGTCCAGGTCGGCCAGCCCTTCGTGGTGCCGTCGCTGCCGGGATAAAGCTGGTCCTGCAGATTAAGCAAACAGACATGCCCCAATGCCTGCGAACCGAAGCCGCTGATCTCGAGGTCGTATTTGAGGACGGTGCGCGCGTCGCTCAATTGATGCGGATCCGGCGTGAAGAATCGCCGCTGGTAGTCAAAGCAGGGGCCCCATGTCAGGACGCAGCCGACGTTCAGCCCTTCGCCTTTGACCTGGCGGAACATGTGCTCGGGCAGGACGCCTTCGGTGGGACTGTTGTAATGAGCACAGCCGGCGGCATGGATGTGATGATCGCCGGAGTAAAAGCCGAACTCCATCGGATTGACCCACCGGGACAGATCGACCTTAAGCGATGCCGCTTCGCTCGGCACGATCGTCACTTCGCGTTCAAGAACGCGGTACTCCGGGCCGCGACTGGATTCAACACTGAACTTGCCCGGCGGCAGAAGCACCGTTTCGCCATCACCGCGATAGATATGCGGCTGGAAGAACAGATCGGGCGCGAGCCGCTTTGGTTGCGGCGGGTAGACGCGCCTCGCGGCGTCGCGGAACAAGAGCCGCGCCACGGTCGGCTCGCCGTTGGTGTCTTTCACGGTTAAGCGCACGGCGACGGCCGGCTGAATGTCGAACGCCACGCGAACCTCGCCACGCGAGGCTGCTGGCTTCTCGTCGGTCAGCTCAAACACAATCGTGGCTTCGCGCTTGCCGGCCTCGCTGGAGTAAAACAGTGCAATGGCGTACTCAACCGCCAACCCGCTCAAGCGATCTTTCATGGGGGGCGACTGGAACATCTCCAACTCGAGAAAACGATCTTTGCCGCCGGCGGTGTTTTCATTTGCGCGTAGATGCTCCTGCTGCTGGCGCTTCATGCTCAACTCGGCAACGCCTGCATAGACCGGCCCGGCTTGCGGACTGTCGATGCGGAGACTCCTCGTGATCCCGGCATGGTTGACGATTCTAACCAGCACCGGAACGAAGCCGGCCTGTTGCAATCGCGAATCCGCCGCTCCGCTTTCAACTTTCACGCGCGACTGGCGATCGATTGAAACCACGAACAGCACATGCGCATCCATGATCCGCTGTAGCTCATGGGCATCACGATCCGCTACGGCGCGGCCAATCGCCTGCGCGGCGTCGTCATCGAGCGGGGCGCCAAGGTACTTCAGCGCCTCAAGCAGGCGGCTCACATTGGCCGCCAGCGGCTGGATTTCCACGTCAAGGGGTTGGCTATCGGCTGCATGCGCAGGTGATTGCGGAAAAGCCGCGAGAAGAGCGCATCCAAAAAGTGCTAGAAGTCGTGACATTGGCTGGCTCGAAGTCAGTTTCCGATCGCCCGATTATCAGCGCTTAGCTTCCGGCCTGCAACGAATTGGAATTGTCCGCCGAGGCGAAAACAGACCTGGCTGTGTTTATGCGAGCACTGGAGTAAAATGGATGGTTTGCACAGTCTACGCGACTATGCGTTCTGGCACTAATCTTGCTAGCGGCATTTAGCTCGATAGAGTGTGCAATCGACCCAGAACCCGCTACTTACAGGTCTCTTCAGCCGTTGACTTACCCATGCCCCCCGTACCAGCCGAGTCCCGGTTTTCGGTTCAGCAAGCCCGCGACTTGATCAAAGATCTGTTCCCGCACAAGGCTTGGATCTACTGGACTGACTTCTTGCTAACGATCAGCGTTGGCTACACGGCGGCGTTTGTCTATTTGAACTAACCGGCGCCCGTCTGGTCTTGGCAGCGGATGACGTGTTATCTGGTCGCCGGCTTCGCGCTGTTCCGCGCCGGATCTTGGATCCACGAGATCGCGCATTTCCGCGGCAAGGAGCTGAAATGGTTCACGATGGCATGGAACATTTTGGCGGGCATTCCGATGCTTACGCCATCGTTCTTCTACAGCAACCACATCGACCATCACTCGACGAAGCATTACGGCACCGGGCAGGACGGCGAATATCTGCCGCTAGGAAGCGGGCCATTGCGTGAGATCGCGTATTTCTGGATGCAAGTCTTTGTGTTGCCGATTGTCGTTTTTCTGCGCTTCCTGATCATCACGCCATTGTCGTTCTTGTATCCGCCGCTGCGCAAGTGGGCACTGGAGCGCTATTCGTTCTTCGTGATTAACCTGAAGTACCGGCACGAGATTCCACGCGGATCGCCGTTGTTTTGGTGGGCGGTGTTGGAGTTTTGCTGCTTTGTGCGCGCGGCGGGATTGATCGGTTTTGCGCTGGCCGGATGGGTTCCCCCGGAGCGGATACCGCTGATCTATTCGATCGCTGTACTCACGCTTGGCCTGAACTACGTGCGCAACATGGTGGCGCATCACTACCGCAGCAACGGCGAGCCGATGGGTCATGTCGACCAGCTCTTCGATTCCGTGAATGTGCGCGGTATGCCGATTGTGACCGAGCTTTTTTTTCCGCTCAGCCTGCGGTACCACGCGTTGCACCATCTCTTTCCGTCGCTGCCGTATCACAGCCTGGCGGCTGCGCATCGCCGACTGATGGCCGAATTGCCGGCCGATTCGCTGTACCGCGAAACCGTTTACCCTGGCTTCTGGTCGGTGGTTCGCGAGGTGGTTCGCAACGCCGGTCGCGTTTCACAACTGGGGCGTGCCGGGCAACCAAGCGTCGCGGACGAGTGGTATCTTCGACGCGAGCAATTGTTGGCCCAGAGATATGGAGCTTCGTCGGGCGAGCGAACTTCTACTTCTGAGCGGCACCAGCGCTACGACGAGCCAGAGATGACGGATGATACCGCCGAGGAATCCCCTGCTCCAGTGCGCGCGGCAGTCGTTTGACCACGGGCATTCTGATCTTCACGGAAGCTACCAACCGCCGACGAGGCTCTCAACCGCGGTTTGGTTAGACGGCGGTCTGGGTGCAATTAGGAACAGCAGACCCAGTTGCCGATTGCCTGGCTTCCATGCTTCGGGATATCGATTCCGCGACAGCGCGCGCATCTCGCCTTGGCCAGTGTTACAATGGCCGTCGGTTTTCAATGCAGTGGCAGTATGAGTGATGTCACGCAAATTCTGTTAGCCATTGACCACGGCGATCCTCAAGCCGCCGAGAAGCTCTTGCCGTTGCTCTATGACGAGCTTCGGCAGCTTGCCGCCCACAAGCTGGCCCACGAAAAGCCGGGGCAGACTCTTCAGGCCACAGCTCTAGTGCACGAAGCCTTTCTTCGGCTCGTGGACGCCAATCAGGCACAGCATTGGAACAGCCGGGGGCATTTCTTTGCCGCCGCCGCCGAGGCGATGCGGCGGATCCTGATCGAAAACGCACGCAGCAAGGGCCGGGAGAAACGCGGCGGCGACTGGCATCGCGTCGATTTCGACGAGGTCGACGTCATGACGTCGGTGTCTCCCGAACAATTGGTCGACCTGGACGACGCGCTGGTTCGGCTAGCCGTCATCGACCCCCTGGCAGGTGACCTGGTCAAGCTACGTTATTTTGCCGGATTGACACTGGATCAGGCGGCTGCCGCTCTGCAGGTATCCGCGGCAACCGCGTATCGACATTGGGCCTATGCACGCGCGTGGTTGCATACGGAACTCTTGAAGGATATGCCACGAACGTAACTCACGAGGCAAGGCAGGCTGGAAAGCCTGCCCCACTAAGCGGCCTGCGTTTTTTTCTTTCGCCGTGAGAAACTTCGCCGGACCGCGTCGCACTGGTTAATAGAGGGATGCGCGGAGCTATGAACGCAATTGAAGACGACGCCCGAGCCATTTTTCTCGCTGTCCTGGAGTGCACTCCCGACGGGCGGCGCAACCAACTTGACGCGGCGTGTGGCGACAACGCCGAGCTGCGCGCACGAGTCGATCAGCTTTTAGATGCTCATCAGGCGATGGGCAGCATTCATGGCGGTCTCCCCGTCGAGCCGGCCACGATCCAGCAGCGCCTGGAGGAAGGCAAAGGGACGCTGATCGGCCCCTATAAGCTGTTGGAGCAGATCGGCGAAGGCGGTTTTGGCGTCGTATTCCTCGCCGAACAGGAGCGGCCGGTGCGGCGGCGGGTGGCGCTGAAGATCGTCAAGCCGGGCATGGACACGAGGCAGGTGATCGCGCGCTTCGAAGCCGAGCGGCAGGCGCTGGCCATGATGGACCATCCGAACATCGCTAAGGTGCTCGATGCGGGCACGACCGTAGACCGCTCGCTCCGCGAGGGGCACGGCTCGCGGAGCGAGCCGGCTACGGTGGAGACCGGCCGCCCGTACTTCGTCATGGAGCTGGTCAAGGGCGTACCAATCACGAAGTACTGCGACGAGCACCAACACACGATTCACCAGCGGGTAGAGCTCTTTATCCAGATTTGCGATGGGGTGCAGCACGCTCATCAAAAAGGTGTCATCCATCGCGACCTCAAGCCGTCGAACATCCTGGTGGCCGAGTACGACGATCGGCCGGTGCCGAAAGTGATCGACTTCGGCGTGGCCAAGGCGCTGAGCCAGTCGCTTACCGAAAAAACGATGTTCACGCAGTTCGGCCAGCTTGTGGGGACGCTGGACTACATGAGCCCCGAGCAGGCCAAGCTGAACCAGCTCGACGTCGACACGCGCAGCGACATTTATTCACTCGGCGTGGTGCTCTATGAGCTACTCACGGGTTTGACACCCATCGACAAGGCGCGATTGCAGTCGGCGTCGTTCGACGAGGTGCTGCGGATCATCGCCGAGGAGGATGCGCCGACGCCGAGCAGTCGGGTCAGCATGCACGACACCTTGCCGACGATTGCTGCCAGTCGCGGCATCGAGCCGGAGAAGCTGAGCGGTGTACTGCGCGGCGATCTTGACTGGATCGTGATGAAGGCGCTCGAGAAGGACCGCAATCGCCGCTATGGGACGGCCAGCAGCTTTGCCGCGGACTTGAAGCGATACCTGACCGACGAACCGGTCGAGGCCTGTCCGCCGACGGTCCGATATCGATTTGCCAAATTCGCGCGGCGCAACCGTACGGCGCTCACGACTGCCGCCCTCGTGGCCTTGGCGCTGGTGTTGGGCACTGGCGTAAGCATCTGGCAAGCATGTCGCGCAACGCATGCGGAAATCGCTGCTCGCGAAGACCGCGATCGGGCCCTTGCCGCTGAAGCCAAGGAGAAGGCACACGGCCGAATCCTTGCCATCGAGGCGTATATCAAGGCGCAACAGTATCAACAGGCCTTTGATCTCTTGCAGGAAGTGGAGCAAATCCTTCCCGAGGACCCGCGCCTGCCAGAGCTGCGGACGGAATGTTCGTGGCTGGTGACAGTCCTCACAGACCCGCCCGGGGCGATGGTCTCGCGCAAGCACCCGGACGGTGTCGAGGAAATCTGGGAACAGTTGGGATTGACGCCGATCAAAGACCGGCGCCTGGCCCGCGGCGTCTATCAGTGGAAGTCGGAGAAGCCCGGTTACAGGGCGGCGGAAACCCTCACGGCCGACCGGCCCCCCGGGAGTTCGCGCCTGGCGTTGACTCTCGAAGTAGACCTCGATGCCGAGAACGTCGCGCCCCGAGACATGGTGCGGGTCCGCCCGTTAGCCCCCGGGTTCTTTTGGCCAGCGGGACAGATAACCAAGGGAGGCATCAGCATCCTGCCGCAGTTCTGGATGGACCGCTTCGAGGTGACGAACCGCCAGTTCAAGGAGTTCGTGGACCAGCACGGGTATCGCCGGAAGGAGTTCTGGGAGCACCCCTTCGAGAAGAATGGCGAGGCACTGTCGTGGGAGGAGGCAGTGTCGCTCTTCCGTGACACGACGGACCGACCGGGACCGGCGACATGGGTCAACGGCACCTACCCGGAGGGTCAAGACGAATATCCCGTCTCGGGCGTGAGCTGGTACGAAGCCGCGGCGTTCGCGAAGTTTGCCGGTAAGAGTCTGCCGACGATTTACGATTGGAACGGAGCGAGCGGTCGCGCGTTTATGGCAGAAGAGATCATGGCGCGGAGCAACCTGGAGGGTTCCGGGCCGGTGCGGGTGGGACACTACCGGGGGCTGAGCCACTGCGGCGCCTATGACATGGCGGGCAACGTCAAGGAATGGTGCTGGAACAGCGCTGGCCGCGGTCGCCGCTACCTCCTCGGCGCGGCCTGGGACGAAAAGAATTACATGTTCGCCCGCCAGGGGGACGCCCGCGCCCCCATCGAGCGGGAGAAGAACATGGGCTTCCGCTGCGTCAAGTACCTGCCCGAGCAGCCACCGCCGCAGGCTTTCGAGGAGCTCGAACTGCCGCAGCGGGATTTCGCGGCGGAAACGCTGCTGCGTGACGATGAATTCAAACTCGTGAAGGGCCTTTACGCTTACGACAACAACAAGCCGCTAGACGCCATTGTCGAGCCCCAGCCCGAAGCGGCGTACTGGACCCACGAGCGCGTGACCGTCGATGCCGCTTACGGCGACGAGCCGTTGATCGTGCACCTCTTCCTGCCCAAAGGCACGGCGCCGCCGTATCAGCCCGTGATTTACTGGCCGGGCGCCAACGCCTACTTTCAACCGGCCATCGCGGACCTCACAGCCGAAAAAGTGGCCTTTCTCCTCAAGAGCGGCCGGGCCTTGGTCTGGCCTATTTACAAGGGGTCGTATGAGCGGAAAGTCCAGCCCCCCTTGGCGGCCAACTGGCAGTGGCAGTATGTGGTCCAGCAGGCGAATGACCTGAGCCGCAGCATCGATTATCTCCAGGCGCGCAAGAAGGACTTCGACCTCGACGCGCTCGGCTACTACGGTTACTGCTGGGGGGCCGGGCATGCCGTGCGGGCGCTGGCGGTCGAGGACCGCATCAAAGCGGCCGTCCTCGTCGATGGCGGTCTGGTGTCAGCCGCGTCGTACCAGCGCCCCGAGCGCGACCCCGTCCATTACTTGCCGCAGATCACCATCCCCGTGCTGATGCTGAACGGCAGATTCGATATCGCTTTCCCGCCCAAGGAGTCGCAGGAGCCGATGTTCCGGCTGCTCGGCACGAACCTCTCGCGGAAGAGGTATCGGCTATCCGACACGAGTCACGTGTCCGCTCTCACGGCCGACCGTACTGACGAGGCGGTGAGTTGGTTCGACCAGTATCTCGGTCCGGTCACTCGAACTGGCAACTGACCACCGACGACTGACCACTAAGCAAAGCGGCCGGTGAGGCTTACCGCGAAGCAAGCTCCTCACCGGCCCGGCATCGCTCCGGCGCTCGGTCTGCGCGCTGGGGATGACGCCTCCATTTTAACGCGGACCAAACAGGAGAAAAGATCATGCCACGACTGACCATGAGCCCGATGAAATGGAAGCTGATGTTGGCTGGAGTTTTCGTCGCCTGTGCTTTCGGTGCAATCGCCTTGAGGATCGCTTGGGCGACGCCTGGCTCTGGGATCACCATAGTGCCGCTTCTTCCGCAACCGGTGCCACTCGACGATGTTCACATCCAGGACCACGGCCGCGACCACGGCCTCACGCTCAAAACGCGCGGCGGATACGAGACGAGAGTTAACGACGTTACCCTCGCGCCGGGCGGACACAGCGGCTGGCATTCCCACCCAGGGCTCGCCTTCGTCTTGGTTACCCAAGGCACGCTGACCCATTACGAGGTCGCAGAAGGTGGACAGCGACACGGGAAAGACGAAGGAGACGAAGGAGAGGACGGAAAGGACGGAGAGGACGGAGATGACAAAGCGCATGCCGCAACAATCCATAAAGAGGTGTTTCCCGCAGGAACCGGTTTTGTGGAGCAGCCAAATCATGTGCACATTGTTCGCAACGAAGGAAGTGAACCTGCCAAGTTCATCTTCTTCACCCTCTATCCGCAGGGCCAGTTTCCCACGACTGACGAACCGCAGCCTGAGGGGGCTGAGTTCTAGGTCAGCAGCGAACCAGCAGCGGCCGGCGAGGTCCTTGCCGCCAGGCGGGCCTCGCCGGCCGGCCCCTTATGTGCGGGTCGCTGCTCGGCCCGTACGCAACCTTTCATAGCCAGGTAGTTGACGACACATCCCTCCTTATCGCCTTCACGCGCACCGGCGACGCCAACCGGGACGGCATCGTAGGCGACGAGGACGTGACGATTGTCGGCGCTGCTTATGCGACGGGTGTTTCCCAACCGTCTGGGCGCTGGGCGACTTCGACTACAACGGCTTTGTGGATGACGACGATGTGACGCTTTTGGGAGTGTTCTACAATCCCTCGGCCGCGCCGCTGATCACACCCGCGCCTGGCGTTGCGGCAAGCGGCGGGGTCGCCGCCGTGCCTGAGCCGGCATCGCTGGCGCTAGTGGGCGTGATGAGCTTGGCGCTAGGCGCGATTGCCGTCGTGCGGGTCCGCTATGTTGCGTTGCTATCGCCCGCAACGGCGGCTAAAAGCCGGCGGTAATGCGAGTCCGGCGCCTCCTGTAATCCCCTTGCGATTGGTCGGGCGCCGCGACCTGCTCCCATCGCAATTAGGTGCGGCGTGTGGTAGTAATTCTCGTTATTGCCACCCGTCGTACTACTTTCCGCGAGGTACACATGGCGAAAGGTCTTTCTGCTTTGGTAGCTGTCGCTCTGTTAACGTACTTCGCGCTGGCATTGGCCCAGCCTGACCGGGACACGCGGAAGCCGGCCGACGAAAAACACCGCCAGGCGATGATCCGGCCACAGGACATCAAATGGGGGCCTGCGCCGGCGAAATTGCCGCCGGGGTCGAAACGTGCGGTGCTCGACGGGGACCCCTCGAAACCCGGCGCACTGTACACCTTCCGCGTGAAGGCGCCCGATGGCTATTCAGTCCCGCCTCACACCCACCCGACCGACGAGCACCTGACCGTGATTCAGGGCACAATCCTGATGGGTATGGGCGAGAAATTCGATCGGGCGAAGCTTCGTGAACTGCCCGCCGGCTCTTATATCCGGCTGCCGAAGGGGGAGCCGCACTACAACTTGTATAAGGGCGAGACCGTCGTCCAGTTGCACGGGATCGGGCCGTACGACATCCACTACGTGAACCCGGCCGACGACCCGACCAAGACGGGGCGCAACGAGCTTGAATCCCGCGCGCATCTGTTTCAAGGGCTGGGCGATCACCACCGCCCGATCACGACATTGTCGAAGCCGGCCCAGCGATATTTCGACCAAGGCCTGGTATTCGCCTTTGCCTTCAACCACGACGAGGCGATCCGCTCGTTTGAGGAGGCGGCCCGACTCGATCCCAATGCGGCGATGCCGTGGTGGGGAGTGGCGTTGTGCAATGGTCCGCACATCAACAACCCAGTTATGCCGCCCCAGCGCAGCGCCAGCGCATGGGTTGCACTCGAAAAAGCGATGCAGCGAAAACAGCAGGCCACCGTAGCCGAAAGAGCACTCATCGAAGCACTCTCGAGGCGCTACGCCAATCCTCCGCCAGACGATCGGAAACCGCTCGACGAGGCCTACGCGACTGCGATGCACGGCGTCTGGAAGGCCAACCAAGCCGATCCGGATATTGGGACGCTTTACGCGGAGGCGCTGATGGATCTGCAACCGTGGGACCTTTGGAACAAAGATGGCTCGCCGAAAGGCAACAGCAAGGAAATCATCGCGGTGCTCGAGCAGGCGATGCGACTTAATCCAAAACATCCCGGCGCCTTGCACCTGTATATTCACGCGATGGAATCATCCTCTCAGCCTCGCCGCGCCATCACCGCGGCCGATCGGCTGCGGAGCCTGGTCCCTGCGTCGGGACATCTCCGGCACATGCCCTCACATATCGATGTGCTGACCGGGCGATGGAATGAGGCCGTCGAAGCCAACGTGCGGGCGATCGAGGCGGATCGCCAGTATCGGCAGCGTTCCCCGCGACAGGAATTCATGCACGTCTACATGTCGCACAATCACCAGATGCTGGCCTTCGCGGCGATGATGCAAGGCCGCAGCAAGATGGCCCTGGATGCCGCGCGGCAAATCCGGCCGAATGTGCCGGACGACTACGCACGTCGAGAGACGGTGGCCATCGAACCCTTCTTTCCTATCCTCTACGACGTGTTAGTGCGCTTCGGAATGTGGGACGCGATCCTGCGCGAGCCGGCGCCGCCGGATTATCTCCCAATCACAACCGCCATGTGGAAGTTTTCTCGGGCGGTGGCTTTTGCCGCCAAGGGCCAGGTCGCCGAAGCCGAAAAGGCTCATGCCCAGTTCAAGCTGGCGAAGGCAGAGATTCCACCCGATCGAATGGTCGCAGTGAATCCGGCCGAGCGGGTTTTGCAGATCGCCGATCATGTCATTGCGGGAGAAATCGCCTACCGCAAAGGAAACATCGACGAGGCGGTCAACCAACTGCGTCGCGCGATCGCCATCGAAGCCGACCTGGTGTACATGGAACCGCCGGAGTGGACGATCCCCGTTCGACATTCGCTGGGGGCGATTCTCGTTGATGCCGAGCGCTATGAAGAAGCTGCGGCGGTTTATCGATCCGACCTGGCCCAATGGCCCGAAAACGGCTGGTCGCTATTTGGGCTGGCCAGGTGCTTGCGTGCCCAAGGCAATACCGCCGAGGCCGAGCAATACGAAAAGCGCTTCGAAAAGGCGTGGGTAAATGCTGACACCAAAATCGGCTCAAGCTGTCTTTGCGTGCGCGCGAAACCGTGACCACGCAGGCCGCGTCGTCATGCGTCATTGCCGGACACAATAGCGCCGCGATGTGTTGGAACGAGGTGGCTTTACGGCAATTTATTTAGGGGCCACTTTGGGGTATGCTCAGCGGCCATGCAGCTTCCTCCGGGTCAACAGCTTGTCGCCCCCGGCAAATGGCCGCTTGTCGGCGAGAGGTCGGCGCGAGCCTCGAGCGGGCCGTGGAGCGTGCGCGTATACGGCCTCGTTGAGTCGCCGCGCGTTTTTTCACTTGCAGATCTTGCGGCGCTGCCGCCCCTCGAGCGCAGCGTGGACATCCATTGCGTCACCCGCTGGTCGAAGCCGGACGTGCGCTTCGGGGGCGCGCAGCTTGCCGACCTGTTGGCGATCGTGCGGCCGCAAGTCGCAGCGCGGTTTGTCTCGTTTGTGGCCCGCAGCGAGCGAAACCACAGCACATCGCTGGTGCTCGCCGAGGCGATTGAGCTGGGAACGTTGCTCGCACTAGAGTGCGATGGCCAACCGTTGTCGAGCGAACACGGCGGGCCGGTGCGCGTTGTGACGCCAATGCGTTATTTCTACAAAAGTTTGAAGTGGCTCACGGAGATCGAGCTGCTGGCCGAAGACCGTCTAGGCTACTGGGAAGCGGCGGCCGGCTATCACAACCGTGCAGACCCATGGCGCGAAGAGCGCTACATGGCGCCGGGGCTGACTAAGCAGCAAGCCGCAACGATTTTGACCACGCGCGACTGGTCGGGCCGCGAATTACGTTCGATCAACGCCAGTCGGCGGGAGCTGCGCGGGTTGGTGGCTCAGGGCGCGTTATTGCGCGATGCCGACTTCCGGCGTTGCGATTTGCAAGACGCCTCGTTTCGCGAAGCCAATCTTTCAAACGCGCATCTGGAGCAAGCGGACTTGCGGCGCGCGAGCTTTGCGGCGGCCGATTGCGAAGGGGCCAACTTCAGCGGCGCCGATCTCCGCGGAGCGAACTTTTCGGGCGCGTCGCTGTTTGGAGCGTCGTTCTGCACCGAATCGGTGACTGGCAGTGAGGAAACGGGTGAAGCCGCTCTGATCGACCGAACTACGCGGATCGATCTTGAGGCGATCAAGCAGCTTACGCCGGTGCAGCAGGAATTTGTCCGCCGGGCGCTGGCCGGATAGGGCTGGATCGGCGGCGTTTAGCTTTGCCGCATCTCTTTTGATTCGAATGTTTTATGGCGTTTTGGCGGTCGCTTTTTGAAGCGGCGCCAAAAATTCGCTCTTGCCAGACTTGCCTCCTTCACGGTACACATGTACAGTGATAGTAGGCCGTGCTAGCGTGGCGGTGCTAGCACGGTCCATGCTAGGGCGATTGATGCAACTTTGTCAACCAGGAACGCACCTCGATGACTTGCCCGCTGCGATCGCTCGATCACTCCTCGCGAGAAACGCTGATTCGGGCACTTACGGAGCAGATGCGGCAATGCGAGACCGCACGCCGCCACGGCCACGAGGCGGCAGTCTCCACGGGATATGCGGTGCTCGATCGGGCGCTCTGCGGGGGACTGCACCGCGGGACGCTCGTCGAATGGCTGGCTCACGACGGTGGCAGCGGAGCGACGACGCTGGCCTTGGCAGCGGCACGGCAAGCGTGCGGCGAGACAGGGACGCTGGTGGTCGTCGATCGGCGGCGGACGTTTTACCCGCTGGCCGCGGTGGCTTGCGGGATCGACTTGTCGCGGTTGATCCTCGCCCGCCCGCAGCATGACCGCGACGAAACGTGGGCGATCGATCAGGCGCTGCGTTCAGGAGGCGCCAGTGCGGTGTTGGCCTGGCCCGAAAAGCTCGACGATCACCTGTTTCGCCGGCTGCAATTGGCCGCTGAAGCAGGCGACACGCTGGGGCTGTTGCTGCGGCCTGCACGGGCGCTGGCCGAGCCTTCGTGGGCGGAGGTGCGGTGGTTGGTCGAGCCGCTGCCGAGCGTGCCGTCGCGCGAGGGGGATGCTCCGCGCCGAGTGAAGTTAAGCCTGTTGCGTTCTTCCGGCGGCGCCGCGATGCATTGTCCGCAATTTGTGGTGGGCTTGGATGATCGAAGCGGCCGTCGAATCGAGTCTCAAGGAGCAACCAGGATACAAAGACAAAAAACAGCATGAACCGCAGAGCCGCGGAGACGCGGAGAGATTGGCCGCAAATATACGCGAATAAACGCGAATGAAATGAAGACTGAGCCATGCAAGCGCGTGATGTGCATTTGGATTCCCGATTGGCCTTTGCAGCGGCTGGCGCTGGAGCGGGCGGATTTGCATGGCCGGACCGTCGTGCTCTACGAGGCGAGTCCGCAAGGTGGATTGAAAGTTGTGGCGGCGACGGCGGCGCTGGGTGTAGGTAACGATGGTGTCAATTTCATTGCCGGCATCTATCCTGGCATGCCGTTGGCCGAAGCGGCGGCGCTGGTGGTGGCTCAGCAAGCGGTTCCCTCAGAACATTTTGTAGAGTCCCACCTCGAACCTGCTGATCCTGAGGCCGATCTTCTCGCGCTTGCCCAACTGGCTGAGTGGTGTGGGCGATTCAGCCCGATCACCGGCGTGGAGGAGGCGCCGCGTCCGGATTGCTTGCTGCTGGACATAACGGGGCTGGCAGCTTTGTTCGGCGGCGAACGTGCGTTGGCCAAGGAAGTGGTCCATGCGTTCGCTGGGCGTGGCCTGGGCGTGCGCGTGGCGGTGGCCGATACGATTGGGGCCGCGTGGGCGGCGGTGCATAGCGAGGTGTTGGAGGGAGTTTTGGAGGGAGTTGATGATACGATTGACCCTTTAGGTATCCTCCCACCCGGCGAAACACTCTCTGCACTGGCTGGGCTGCCGATCGGCTATCTCCGCGTGGCGGACGATACGGTGGCGCTGTTGGCCACGCTGGGAATCACGCGCATCGGGCAATTGGCGGCGCTGCCGCGCTCGGCGTTGTTGGCCCGCTTTGGCCCGGAGCTGCTGCGGCGCTTCGATCAGGCGATCGGCTGCGCCCCGGAGACGATCGAGGCGCGCCATGCAGCGCCTGAGTACGCGGCCGATTTCACGTTCGAAGCGCCGCTGACCAATCGCGCGGGCGTCGAGCACGTGCTCGGGCAGTTGATTGCGCAGGTGACCGAGCCGTTGTCGCGGCGAAGGCAAGGCGTGCTGCGGCTGGTGTGCCGGTTGAAGTATGAGAAGGCGTTTGAGGAGGACAGGCCCGGAGGGCCGAAAGGGGATTCGAGAACACCGATTCTTCAAAGGCCCGGAGGGCCGACACAAGCGATATCCAATGTGCCGGTCCTCCGGACCTCTTCCAATGTGTCAAATGGTCTGTCCCCACCCTTACGGGTGGGGCTATTGCCTGCCGGCCCTGCGGGCCTGACTTCTCCGGGCCGGATTTCGTCGCTTGTTTTTACATTAGGTCTCTTCCGGCCGAGCGCTTCGCCGGCGTATTTGCGTGACCTGTTGCGGCTGCGATTGGAAAACGTGCGCATGGCCGGTCCGGTGACGAGCGTGCAGGTTGAGGTCACTTCCGTGGGTCCGCTGGAACTGCGGCAGCAAGCGATGTTCGATCGTGAAACAAAGTCAGACCAGCCGCGGCGACTGGCGGAACTGGTCGATCGGGTGAGCAACCGTTTGGGCCGCGGTGCGGTGGCGCAAGTGGCGCTCTTGCCTGATGCGCAGCCGGAGTACACGTGCGTTGATGTGCCATTGGGGGGAGTGGGAACGCCGGCTGCAAATGCCGCAAAGAAACGCACGAAAAAGAACCTCGCTCATGTCAGCCGTTACGGTTTGCTCTCGTTCGCCGCGGACGAGCGGCCGCTCTGGCTTTTGCCGCAGCCGGCGCGGATCGAAGTCGTGGCGGTCACGCCCGGCGGCGCGCCGGGGCAATTCTGCTGGGAAGGTCGCAGCTATTCGGTCGCCTATGCCTGGGGACCGGAGCGGATCGAAACCGGCTGGTGGCGGACGGCGCGGGAGGACCAAGAGAGCCGCAAGACGTTTGTCCGGCGCGACTACTACCGTGTCGAGACGACGAACGGTGCGCGGTTTTGGATCTTCCGGAGGCTTGGAGATCGGCAGTGGTTTTTGCAGGGGAGATTTGATTAGGAGATAAGGGGATAAAGAGGGAGATAAGGAGATCGGAGCAAACAGATACAGATAATCTTCGGAGCTTCGTCCCTCGACATTTCTAACCATGCCTGACATCCCTGAGAGCAACAAGCGTGAAACGGATTTGGGCGCCGAACTGGCGCGCGCGCATGCCGTGGGGTACGCCGAGCTGCATTGCAAGACGAATTTTTCGTTTCTGGAGGGCGCTTCGCACCCTGATGAGCTTGTGGTCCGCGCCGCTGAGCTGGGTTATCAGGCCCTGGCGATCACCGATGCACATAGCGTGGCCGGAGTTGTTCGGGCCCATGGCGCAGCCAAAGAGATTGGGCTGAAGCTCCTCATCGGCGCCGAAATCCGCCCTGTCGAAGCGCCGGCGGCGGTGCTGTGGGCCACCGATCGCGCGTCGTATGGGCGGCTGTCGCGATTGATTACCGTCGGCCGACGCCGCGCTGAGAAAGGGGACTGCCGGCTGACGCTTGAGGATGTGGCGGAACATGGCGCAGGGCTGATTTGCGGCGTTTTGCTTGGTTCGACATCGGCTGGTTTGCAAATGGGGAATGGGGAATGCGGAATGGGGAATGCGCAAGCGGCTGACAGTCCTCGTACATTCCCCATTCCCCATTCGCCTACCCAACTCGCTAAATATCTCGACGCGTTTCCCGACCGCTGTTACGCTCTCGCCGAGCTGCATTGCGGCGCGAATGATGAGCGGCGGCTGGCTGAGTTGATGGCGCTGGCTAATGAAGCGCGCATGCCGCTGGTCGCCGCCGGCAACGTTCATTATCATCATCGCAGCCGGCTCGCGCTGCATCATATTCTCACGGCGATTCGTCTGGGCTGCACTGTCGAATCGGCGCGTGAATATCTGCAGCCAAACGCTGAATACTGCCTGCAAGACTATGCCGCGCTCGCGCGCCGGTTTGCTCAAGCGCCTGAGGCGCTGGCGCGCACAGTCGAAATCGCCGCGAGGTGTACGTTTTCGCTGGATGAGTTGCGGTATGAGTATCCCGAGGAGCTGGCGCCGCCGGGTGAGACGCCGCTTTCCTTTCTCACGCGGCTCACTTGGGCCGGCGCGGCCGAGCGCTATCCTCGCGGTATTCCGCCGAAGGTCCGCTCGCTTGTAGAGCACGAGCTGTCGTTGATCGCCGACTTGCACTACGAGGCTTATTTTCTCACTGTGTACGACCTGGTGCGCTTTGCGCGCGAGCGGGGCATCCTCTGCCAGGGGCGCGGTTCGGCGGCCAATTCGGCCGTGTGCTTTTGCCTGGCCGTGACCAGCGTCGATCCGGAGAAGATGGACGTGCTCTTCGAGCGGTTCGTCAGCCGCGAGCGCAAAGAAGCGCCCGATATCGACATCGACTTCGAGCATGAGCGCCGCGAGGAAGTGCTGCAATACCTGTACGACAAGTACGGCCGCGAGCGCGCCGGTATGGCGGCCGAGGTAATCACCTACCGGCCGCGGTCGGCGGTGCGCGACGTGGGGAAGGCGCTGGGGCTGTCGCTCGATCGCGTCGATGCGTTGGCGAAGAGCCTGGAAGGCTATCGAACGAGCGACACGAGCCTGCCGGAGCGCTGCCGCGGCGTGGGGATCGATCCCGAGTCCAAACTCGGCCGCCAGCTTGTCGGCGCGGTCAACGAGCTGATGGGCTTTCCGCGTCATCTCGGGCAACATGTTGGCGGCATGGTGATGACGCAGGGGCCGCTGTGCGAACTGGTGCCGATTGAAAACGCCGCGATGGAAGACCGCACGGTCATCCAGTGGGACAAGAATGATCTCGACGAGGTGGGGATTCTCAAGGTCGATTGCCTGGCGCTGGGCATGCTCACGGCGATCCGCAAGTGTTTTGAGCTCATTGAGCGGCATTACCATCGGCCGCTGACATTGGCCACCGTGCCGCCGGAAGATCCGCAGGTCTACGACATGATTTGCCAGGCCGACACGATGGGCGTGTTCCAGATCGAAAGCCGGGCGCAGATGAGCATGTTGCCACGGCTGCGGCCACGCGAGTTTTACGATCTGGTGATCGAGGTGGCAATCGTGCGGCCGGGGCCAATTCAAGGCGACATGGTCCATCCGTACTTGCGGCGGAGGAACGGTGAAGAAGATGTTGCCTATCCCAACGAAGCGATTCGCGAGGTGCTGCGCAAGACGCTCGGCGTGCCGTTGTTCCAGGAGCAGGCCATGCGGCTGGCGGTCGTGGCGGCCGGCTTTACGCCCGGCGAAGCCGATCAGCTCCGCCGGGCGATGGGGGCCTGGCGGCGGCCGGGGATCATCGAGCAGTTTCGCCAAAAGCTGATCGAGGGGATGCTTGCACGCGGCTTGACTCAGCAGTTCGCCGAGCAGGTGTTCAACCAGATTCGCGGCTTTGGCGAGTATGGCTTCCCGGAGTCGCACGCGGCGAGTTTTGCGCTGTTGGTCTATGTCTCGGCGTGGCTCAAGTGTCATTATCCTGGCGCCTTTTGCGCGGCACTTTTGAACAGCCAGCCGATGGGGTTTTATGCGCCGGCGCAGCTTGTGCGCAATGCGCGGGATCATGGGGTGGAGGTGCTTGGCGTGGATGTGAACGAGAGCGGGTGGGACAGCGAGCTGGAAGTGCGGAATTCGGAGTGCGGAGTTCGGAATGAACGAGAAACTCCGCACTCCGCAATCCGCACTCCGCACTCGCTCCGCCTTGGTCTCCGCCAGATCCTCGGCCTGTCGGAAGCTCACGGCCGGGCGATCGAAGCCGCGCGGCGCTGGGGGCCATTCTTATCGATCACCGACTTCGCCCGGCGAACCGGCCTCGGGCCGGCGGTGATTTCACGGCTGGCGGCGGCCGATGCGTTTGGTTCGCTGGCGCTCGATCGCCGTGGAGCACTGTGGCAGGCGCTGGCTGTTGAGCCGCCCAGCCATGAATTGCCGCTGTTGAGTTCGTTGCCGCCGGAGGACGACCCGCTGGTACCGCTACCCGAGATGCCGCCTCAGGAAGAAGTATTTGCCGACTATCGCACGACGTCGCTAAGCCTGCGGGATCACCCCATCGCTTTTCATCGCGAGTGGTTGACGTCGCAACGGATCCTGCCAGCCGCGGAGCTTGTCAATACCCAGAACGGCCGGATGGTCCATGTGGCGGGTTTGGTGCTCGTGCGGCAACGGCCGGGCACGGCCAAGGGGATTACGTTTGTCACGATCGAAGACGAAACCGGAGCGGCCAACTTGATCATTCGCCCCGACGTGTGGCAGAAGTTTTACCGGGCCGCTCGCACCGCCTCGGCGCTGGTCGCTCACGGTCGGCTGCAGCATCAGCACGACGTGATCCATGTGCTCGTTACCAGGCTCGAAGACCTCTCCCACCTCATCCGCATGCGTTCTCAGTCGCGGGACTTTCATTGAGAAGATTCGTCATCGGGCGGCCAATTATGATTTTCAAACTATTAAAAACTTTTTGCCGTTGCCTATAGTGGTCCCACTTTCGATACACACGAGGAGCAACGGCCGACAAGCAACCGGCAATCGCAATCATGACCATCAGACTTCGGAGACTGAACTGGAATTTCATCATGCTTTTTTAGGTCACCCTACAAACTATTCCGTCCCCGCTACGTACTGTGATACGCGAGGAAAACACAAATAGTTGCTTCCAACCCCCTCCACTCGCTAAAATAAATCGCCGTCGCGCCCACCCCGCTTTGGGTCCCCGGCTACCGATACCGCTGTATCCAAGCGGCTTGGTTTTTGCAGTTCCCCGCCAATTACGTCACGCCTCAAGGGTCACATCGACGTCGATGAAGAATCGTCACCTAATCTCGCTCGTCGTATGTAGTTGCGCCTGTGTTGCGATGCTCGCGCGGGCCTCGATCTCAGACGAAAACGAGGCGAGCACGGATAAAAAGAAGCCAGCAGTGCAGGCGGTCGAAAAGCCCGTCACGCCGTCCACCGACGACGCGCCCACCGAGAAGTTCACCGGCAAAGAGATCTACACGAGCCTTTGCGCCTCCTGCCACGGCGCCCAGGGTGAAGGCGTGGCCGAAAAGCACGACGAACCGCTTTATGGTGACCGTTCGATCGCCGATTTGACCGAGATCATCGTTGAGACCATGCCCGAGGATGATCCCGGCATAATCACCGGCGAAGAGGCCAAACGCGTGGCCGAGTACATCTATGAAGCCTTCTATACCGCCGACGCCCGCGCCCGACATAAGCCGCCGCGGATCGAGCTGTCGCGCCTCACGGTGGCGCAATACCTGAACTCCGTCGCCGACCTGATCGGCAGCTTCCGCGAGAAGACCGCCCTCGATGACCGCGGCGGCCTGGCCGGCGATTACTACAACGCCCGCAACTTTGCCCGCGATAAAAACGTGCTCGACCGCATCGATCCGCAAATCGAGTTCGACTTCGCCGACAAAAGCCCCGCCGACAGCATCGGCGCGGCGGAGTTTTCCATCCGCTGGCAAGGCTCGTTGATCGTCGAAGAGACCGGCGAATACGAATTTGTCGTTAAGTCACAGAACGGCGTTCGCCTGTGGGTCAACGATGTTGATCAGACGCTGATCGATGAGTGGGTCAGCTCGGGCGCCGAGCCCCGCGAGCACACCGCGACGATCCGCTTGTTAGGCGGCCGCGCCTATCCGCTCCGTCTCGACACGTTCAAGTACAAGGACAAGTCGGCGTCGATTGTCCTTCGTTGGCGGCCGCCCCACAAGGCGCTCGAAACCATTCCCGCGCGTTACCTGACGCCCAGCGTCGTGCCCGAGACGATGGTCGTCTCCACGGCCTTTCCTCCGGACGATAGCAGCACCGGGTACCCGCGCGGCACCGCCGTGTCGAAGATCTGGGACAAAGCGACGACCGATGCCGCGATCGAGGTGGCCGATTACGTCGTGGAGCACCTCGATGAACTGACGGGCGTCCGCCCCGCCGGCGAACGGCGCAGAGGCCGCTCACCAAGCGACCCGCCAGGCAACCGGGGAAAACGGGCCGATGACCGGCGTAACGATGCAAACCGCAAAGAGCGTGCGATACAGCTTTGCACGTGCCTGGCCGAGCGGGCCTTCCGCCGGCCGTTGGCCGATGAGCAAAAGCAGTTCTTCGTCGATTCGCGCTTCACAGAATCGGCCGACGTCGACACCTCGGTCAAGCGGTCGGTGCTGCTCATTCTGAAGTCGCCGCGGTTCCTTTATCCAGAGATTGCCGCCGGCCCTCGGGAGTACGCCGTCGCGTCTCGGCTGGCCCTCGCTTTGTGGGATTCAATTCCCGACGAGGCGCTCGTTACCGCCGCGGCCGAAGGGCGATTGCAGACCGACGAGCAGATCACCGAGCACGCACATCGCTTGCTGGCCAACGCCCGCGCAAAGTCGAAGGTCCGCGAATTCTTTCACGAGTGGCTGCCATTCGACGAGGCGGAAGATGTTTCCAAGGACGCCCAGTCGTTCCCTGGTTTCGACGAGCCGCTGATCGCCGATCTGCGGACGTCGCTGGATATGTTTGTCGACGACGTCGTTTGGAGTGAGACTTCGGATTACCGGCAGCTCATCCTGGCGAACCATTGGTTTGTGAATGCACGTTTGGCAAGGTTCTACGGCCTCGAAACCCCCGCGGAGGACGGATTTCACGAAGTTTCGCTGAACGCCAAAGAGCGGGCCGGCGTCGTCACACACCCGTACCTGTTATCCGCCTTGGCGTATCACAAATCGAGTTCGCCGATCCACCGCGGCGTGTTTGCCACGCGGAAGCTGCTCGGCCGGACCCTGCGGCCGCCGCCGGCCGCCATTCAGTTTATGGATGGCAGTTTTGATCCGCACATGACCATGCGCGAAAAGGTCACCGAACTGACCAAATCGCAGGCCTGCCAGACGTGCCACAGCGTGATCAATCCGTTGGGCTTCAGCCTGGAGCATTACGACGCCGTAGGACGCTTCCGCACCGCGGAGAAGGAGCGGCCGATCGACGCGACGGGCGAGTTTGCATCACTGGATGGCGCGGTGATCCGGCTCACCGGGGCCCGGGACCTGGCCGAGCACGCCGCGGCCAGCAGCGAGGCCCACCACAGCTTTGTCGATCAGCTCTTCCAGCACGTCGCCAAGCAGCCCGCCGCCGCCTATGGCCCCGAAACCGCGGATCGCCTGGTTAAAGCCTTTGCCGAATCCGGCTACAATATTCGCAAGCTATTGGTCGAGATTACCAAGGTGGCGGTGTTGCATAACGTCGAGCCGCAGCAGCTAGCTAGCAAGAATCAAGAAACTGAATAACCATGACTGAGAAGCCGACGGTTATTGGTCATTTGTGCTTCGCCGTTCGGATGTTTCGTTATTCGGGCTTTGTCATTCCTGCTGAACCCTGAACCCTGAACCCCGAACCCTGAACCCTGAACCCCGAACCCTGAACCCTGGACCCCGAACCCTGAACCCTCCCATGACCACTCGCCGCCAGTTCCTTCGTGACTTGGGCATCTCCGCCGCCGCGCTGCCACTGGTGATGAACCTGCCGAGTTTGGGTTTTGCGAATACCACTGCGCGAAAGCAACGGCTGATCTTCATGTTCAGCCCCAACGGGACATTGCCGAACAAATTCTGGCCCGATGAGGAGGGGGATCAGTTTACGCTCAAGGAGATCGTCGAGCCCTTGGCGCCGTTCAAGGACCGCATGCTTTTCCTGCGCGGGTTGTCGAACAAAGTCCGCGGCGACGGCGACGGCCACATGCGTGGAATGAGCTGCCTGTTGACCGGCATCGAGCTTTTCCCCGGCAACATCCAAGGCGGCTCCGATACGCCGGCCGGCTGGGCGAGCGGCCCCTCGGTCGACCAGGCGATCAAGGACTTCCTGCAGAGCAAGCCGGAAACGCGCACGCGATTCGGCTCGATGGAGTTGGGTGTGGTCGTGCCCGATCGCGCCGATCCGTGGACGCGATGGATCTATGCCGGACCCAACAAGCCGGTGGCCCCCATTGACGACCCGTACCAGGTGTTCGAGAAAATGTATGGCCGCGTGCAAGAGCGCGAAACGCTGAAGAGCGTGCTCGACGACGTGACTGCGGACCTGCGCAAGGTGCGCGCGTCGCTGAGCGCCGAAGATTGCCGGCTCTTGGAAGAGCACGAGACGTTCGTCCGCGAGATGGAGCGCGAGCTGCAAGCCAGCGAACAACAGACCTACGCCTCTCCAGCGCCCGCGCTTGAGCCCGGCATTCGCAACGAAAACGACAACATGCCGAAGCTCAGCCGGATGCAGATCGACCTGTTGGTAAGCTGCCTGGCCAACGACATGGCCCGCCTGGCCTCGTTGCAGTTCACCAACTCCGTCGGCAACGCCCGGATGAAGTGGATCGGTGTCGAGGAAGGGCACCACACGCTCTCACACGATCCCGATCTCAACGACGAGTCGCAGGCAAAGTTGCTGAAGATCAATCGCTGGTTCTGCGAGCAGTTGTTCTACCTCGTGCAGAAGCTGTCCGATACGCCCGAGCCAGGCGGCGATGGCTCTCTGCTAGACAACACGACCATTGTCTGGACCAACGAGCTGGGCAAAGGCAACTCGCACACGCACAACGACATTCCCTTTTTGCTCGTTGGCAACGGCCTGGGCTTTAAGATGGGCCGTTCGCTCAAGTACAAGCGGGCGGCGCACAATCGCCTGCTCATGGCGCTGGCTCACGCCTTTGGCCATCAGGTGTCGACATTCGGCAAGCCGGAACTTTGTGACGGCGGAGTGCTGCCGGATTTGACGTAGGTTGGGGCTCTGCCCACCAACGCATCCCGATTCAGTGCTCGGTGGGCATAGCCCACCCTACGATTTGGCTCGGCGGCGGCGATAGGCGAGCGCCAAGCCCAGAGCGCCCATGCCGCACAACGTCAACGTGGCCGGCTCGGGAATGGGCGCGAACGTGATGACGCCAGTCGTCGCCCCATCGATAAGAAACGCTTGCGCTGGTACATGCGCGGGAGCGTTCGTCTGGAACACGAGCGTCGCGCTCGATTGACCCGGTTGGACTGGCCCGGGGCCGATCGGCGGTCCCGCAAAGCTGATACCCAATGCATCGCCCGGCATCTCGCGGTCATAGAATGCCGGTGGAATAGCACCAGGCGCCGGGAGACGGTAACTCGCATCCACCAAAATATTGTCGTATCCGAGGATACTGAGCCGGTTGATGCTTTCGGTCCCTGCCACGCCTTGAATCTCGTACGTAAATGTCAGCCCGCCAAGAAGATTGCTCGTATCCCCCTGGATAACCGTGGTGACCAGGTTGGCGGTATAAGTCGGAGCGACAATTGGCTGGATCGAGGAAGCGATCACCACGCCACCCGTCGGCTGTGCTTCCAGCGGAGCGGGAAACAGCAGTCCGCCCGGCGCCAGTGGCGCGGCGCCGGCGGGCGCAACACCCCAGACGAGTATGAGGAGCGCAATGATAGCGGCGGTGCGTGGTTTGGCAGAACGCATGAACGGCCCCCTGGATGGGAAGAAAAACCCGATAACTCGCCTAGAATAATCGCTGAATCGGACGAATACAAGGAATTTGGATAAAAATAAGAGTTTGGGAGGCCGATTCCGACCAGCCGCGATCGATCTGTGTCATTGGAATCGGCGGGTAGGGCCAAGCCGTTCGTGACGATAAAGCCCAATAGCCGACGTTTACAGACTGTACGGAGTCAGGTTGGCCGCTTCTCGCGATACTTGACCATGGTAACCTCATTTCCCGGCTCGTTGTAGGCCATCTCATCCATAAACATCCGCATCAGCCGGATACCGCGTCCGCGTTTGAGCTCCGCATCGGCGCCGCCGTCCTGGCGGTACTGACTCGCGTCGAACCCAGGTCCCTCATCGCGAATCATAAACCGCGCCTCATCCCGAGTAATCCGCACATCCACGAATACCCGCCGATCGGAATAGGGTCGCTCGTTTTGCCGCTCGGCTAAGAGGCCTCGCCCGCGGCCCGTAACCAGCGCCTCGCGCGAGTCCTGAACCTGGTCCGTCGTCAGCTCGAGATTTCCATGCACGATGGCGTTGGTGAGCGCTTGCTGGAGTGCCATCCCGGTGCGGAGCTTGCCGGTCGTATCGCACAGGCCGAGGGAGGTGATCAATTGCTGCACCAGATCGACGATCGGGTCGACCAGTGCGGTGTCGTTCTCGAGCAGAAAGGTGAATTCGGCGCGTGTCTGGCACTTGTTCAAGCGCTCATAGTTGCGGTCTTCTCGCGTCAGTGCCAGCACCTCGTCCACGACTTGAGCCAGCGACTGAGCTAGCTCGCTCTTGGGCACGTAGCTGGCCGCGCCGGCGTGCAGGGCCTCGATCGCCAGGTCCTCGCTACCGTGGGCGGTGATCAGGATCACAGGCATGTAGGGGCCGTGGTCGCGGATTTGTCGCACCAAACCCAAACCGTCGAGCTCAGGCATTTGCAAGTCGGTCACCACCAGATCGACCGGCGTCGAGCGGAGGCACTGCAGCGCTTCTTTGCCGTTTTCGGCCAGCTCCACCTGCAAGTTGGCCTGTTTGAGAAGTCCCGCCACAAGCCGGCGGTCAACCGCCGAATCGTCCACCACGAGTACGGTTGCCATGGTTCAGTCCTCCGCTTAAGGAATCGCCGCTGCCTTGTTTGCCAGTCGCGCCGATAGCAGCGGCATGATCCGCGCCAGCTCTTCCTCCAGCTCCTGCACGGCCGCCGGCGCCGCTTGCAGCTCTCCATCGTGCGCAAGCGTCTCCAGCCGCAGGGCCCGATCGAAGGCCTGTTCCGCGCCGAAATACCGCACGGCGCCTTTGACTGTATGGGCGGCACGGCGGAGCAAGGCGGCGTCCGATCCGGCGAGGGCTGCATGCATCGCGGCAACCTGGCGAGGCGCTTCCTCCAGAAACGCCTCGATAATCTCTCGTAACAGTTCTTCGCTCCCCTGGACCGTGGCCAGCGCCGTCGACCAGTCCCACTCGTCGTCAGCGGTCGCAGGCGCCGCTCGACCAGGCGACCTGCCGCCATCGGCCGCGGCCATCTCCTCGATTCGCTGATGCAGCTCAGCGGCGCGGATTGGCTTGGAAATATAACTGTCCATGCCGGCCGATAGGCATCGTTCGCGGTCCCCTTTCATCGCATGAGCGGTCACGGCAAGAATTGGCACGTGGCGACCCGTCGCTTGTTCGCGCTGGCGAATCCGCTTCGTGGCGTCAAAGCCATCCATCTCCGGCATCTGCACGTCCATCAACACGAGATCGAACTGGTCGCGCTCGACTGCAGCCACTGCCTCCAGACCGTTGTTCACCACGACCACGTCGTGCCCAGCCTGTTTGAGCAGGCTGACAGCAAGCTTCTGGTTGACGGCGCTGTCCTCCGCCAAGAGGATCCTTAACGACCGACGACTCGCTGTAGACGGCAGCTGTTGTGCCGGCTTCCTGATTGGCGCGGCGCCCACCACGTTTGGCGCGGCGCAGACCACGCAGTTGACGATCGCGTCGAACAGGCTCGATTGCTTCACCGGCTTCGTCAGGTAAGCAGATACGCCAAGCTGCTGACACCGCGCCGATCCGTCGATCTGGTCCGCGGAGGAAAGCATCAGCAACGTGCACAAGCCTGGCAATTCACGGATTGCTTCGGCAAGCTGGAACCCGTCCATTTCGGGCATCATTCCGTCAAGCAGCGCGAGCTGGAACGGGTCTCCGGCCTCCCTCGATTTCGACAGAGCCTCAAGCGCGGCCGATCCGCTGGCTACTTCCATCGGCCGCATTCGCCAACTTCGCAAGAGCTCGCTGAGAATCCGTCGGTTGGTGGCGTTGTCGTCCACAATCAGCACCTTCAGGTCATCCAGCCGGGGCAGATCCATCGCCGGCTCGGCGGGTGTTTCCTGTTGCACGCCAAAGCGGGCCGTAAAGTGGAACGTGCTGCCCAGGCCGGGTTTACTCTCCACCCAGATTCGCCCGCCCATCAATTGCACGAGCTGCATGGAGATCGTCAGCCCCAAGCCGGTGCCGCCGAAGCGGCGCGTCGTTGAACTATCGGCTTGCGCAAACGCCTGGAAGATCAGATCTTGTTGATGCGGCGGGATGCCGATGCCTGTGTCGCGGACGGCGAAATGCAGCAGTGCCGTATTCCCCGAAGAATCAGCGGAGTCGCTCGCCGCATCCGTTGTCTCACTCGCATGCACGTCGCCATTTCCGTCACCATCGAATAGAAGCTGCGATCCGAGGGTGGCGTTGCGGAAGCGAGGTTCGTTGAACACTTCGACGATCACTTCTCCGCGCTCGGTGAACTTGATCGCGTTGCCCACCAGGTTGACGAGGATCTGCCGCAGGCGGCCGGGATCGCCGGTCAATCTATCCGGCACGTGGGGATGGATCCGACACGCCAATTCCAGGCCCTTTTGCTCGGCGCGGATGGCCAGCGTGTCGAGCGTGTGACCCAGCCGGTCTCGAAGTGGGAAGGGGATTTCCTCCAGCTCCAGCTTGCCCGCCTCGATTTTCGAGAAGTCCAGAATGTCGTTGAGCAATTGTAGCAGCGAGTCGGCCGACTCTTTTACCAGGCTGATGTATTCGCGCTGTTCCGGCGCCAAATCCGTATTGAGTGCTAACTCGGTCATGCCGATGATCGCATTCATCGGCGTGCGGATTTCGTGGCTCATATTGGCCAGGAAGTCGCTCTTGGCGCGGCTGGCGGACTCGGCTGTGTCTTTGGCTTGCTCAAGCGCTGCTTCGATCCGCTTTCGCTCGGTGATGTCGCGCGAAACGCCGAACGTGCCGATGATCTGCCCGCGCGGGTCGCGGAGCGGCATCTTGATGGTCGAGACCCAGGCGACGTTGCCATCGGGCCAGACCGCCATCTCCTCCTTACCGACCGGCTGGCCGGTCGCTATGACGCGCTGCTCGTCATCGAACGCCGCCTGCGCATACTCCGGACGAAAGAAATCAAAGTCGGTCTTGCCCAGCGCCTCGTCCGCGTCAGCCAGCGAAAACCGGTTGACCATCGCCTGGTTGATGCGGATGAAGCGGCTGGCCCGGTCCTTGAAGTAAATCGAGTCGGGCACGTGATCCATCAGGCTCGTCAACAGCCGCCGCTCCTGTGCCAACGACTCCTCGGCCCGACGCTTCTCGGTAACGTCCCAGAAGATCGCCTGCACGCCGATAATCTGATTGCGCGCGTCGTAGACCGGCGACTTGAGCACGTGAACGTAAATCAGCTCACCCGTCTCTTTCTGGTGCTCTTCGACCGTCTCGAAGATCTGACCCGTCGAAGTCACCAGCTCGTCGTCGCGGCGATACTTTTCGGCCAGTTCCGGCGGAAAGAAATCGAAGTCGGACTTGCCCAGAACGCCGGCCAACGGGCGGCGGATCGTTTCGCAGAACCGCCGGTTGCCGAAGGTAAACCGCCCCTCGCAATCCTTGCGAAAGATGTTCAAGGGGAGCCCTTCGACCAGCGAATGGTACAACGCCTCGCTGTCGCGCAGCGCTTCCACGGCGGCATCATGCTTTGATTCGGAGTGGACGAGAATCCGGCCCGCGAGGAACAGCGATGTGCCGGCAATGAGGAAAGCTGCTCCGGCCGACAGGCTCGGCGCTAAACGATCGGCGCCAAGGCTCGCCAACGCGGCGGAATCGACGGCCCAAGCGACGAGAATGACGACCCCCAGGCCGACAACGGCGGCGCCGACGATCTGCGAGAATCGCCCGAAGCGGGTTGCAAGCGGCGAAGGGGAAGGCATAGTGCCATTCCTGAAGGTGCGGACGGCACGCGATGAGATCCTACGGCCAGTATCAGCCCGCAACGCATGCGATGCAAGCAGTTTTCATGCGGCGGCGGAACTGAATCGCCAGAATCCAGGCCTCCCGAACTCTGGCGAGTTCGGCTACCAGGCGTTACTCACCACGCGCCGGTTTGGCGTCCTCGTCTGGCGCCTCGTCCGGCGTGCCAAGTAGCTCCGCCAATTTCTCACCAAGCCGTTCGCCACGGACGCCTAGCGAGATCACCTTACCTTCTTTATCTATAAGGAAGGTCGACGGTACACCGTCTACACCGAACTTTTTAGCGAGCGGATTCTCATAGGGGTTAGCTTCCATGCTTTCACCCGCCTCGCTCCAGAAAAGGTTCACCCACTCCAGCTTTTCTTTGCTGGGATTTTCACCGGCCACGAATCGCTCTAAAGCGTCCTTATCGACGTCGAGACTTACGCCCACAACCTCGAATCCGCGGTCGCGGTATTTCTGATAGTTTTCGACCACGTTCGGCAGCTCTTCGATGCAAGGCGGGCACCAGGTGGCCCAAAAATCGACAAGCACCACCTTGCCTTTGAGCTCATCCAGATCAAACGATTTCCCATCGAGGCGAGTGCCTGCAAGTTCGGGTTCTTTACCGATCCAACCCAGCCGGGTCGCGGCTTGCTGTGCTCTGAAGGTCGCTTGGGCGGCAAGCTCCGCATCGCCGGAAGCCTGAAAGGCTCGTTCCATTCCCGCATAGATCTTGGCAGCCTCGTCAAACTTCTCCAGCGATTCGAGGATGCGAGCCGCCTGCTCGACCAGGTTGTATTGCGTATACCGCAGTCCCTCTTCGCCGAGGATGACGTTCAAATCCTGCATCAACTTTTCGGTGCTCTTGGTCTTGCCCTGCACCAAGGCACGAAGACTTTGCATGATCTCGAGCTGCCGTATCTGCAAGCGAGCAGTCCTGGCCACAGCGGGGTTCTTGTCCTCGACAAGCTTGTTGGCTAACGCAAGAAAGTGCTCCTCCGCCCCCTCATCATCCAAATTGACGAGCAAGATCGAGGCGTTCCACTTCAAAGTAACGGCCTCGATGCGCGCCTCCTCCTTGAGGTCTTGTTGGGTCAGCAGCTTATCCGCCGCCGCAATGATTGCCTTTTGGACTTGAATAAACTCGGCCTTGGCTTCCCGCGTGTCTTCCTCCAGGCGAACCGCGTCTAACTTGCGGAGGTGTGCCAATAGGTCTTCCGTGTCCCCAGTTGGGACCGTGAGGTCGATTTTTTCGGCCCCCTTGCTCGAGTCGTCGCCTACCGACGGATCGGCATTTTTTTCGATCGTGGTTCTCGTACCTTTCGAGACCGCCGGACCCTCGCTGGACTCCCTTGGCCCATTCCAATCTCGTTTGCTAGTCGAGGGAGGCGCTTTTGACTTCGCGGTGGCGTCGATACGCTCGCAACCGGTGAGTGCAGCCAATGAGACCACGAATCCGGCCAAACAGAAGACAGAGACCGTGTGTCGAAAGGAAAGACTCATGAAATAAGCTCCTTGCGGAGAGTGTAAAAAGGAAGACCAGTGTATTTTACGTAGATTGCCGACGCTGGGGCAGGGTACTTTACGGCAATGGAGCATTTGGAGTTCGCACGTGTCCAACGCATTTGTCACTGGCGGCAGCGGCTTTATTGGCTTCCATTTGGTCCGCGCGCTCGTGGACCGCGGTGATGAAGTGACGTGCCTGGTGCGGCGATCCTCGCAGCGCGAGCGCGTTGCGACTCTTACACGCCTTGGCGCCCGGATTATCGAAGCCGAGCTCACGGATGTGCAACCCCTTGAGCCCGCACTAAGCAATTGCGACATCGTCTATCACCTGGCCGGCGCGACGCGGGCACGCAGCCGACGCGAGTTTCTGCAGGTGAACGCGCGCGCCACGCTGGAGCTATTGACGGCGGCGGCAAAACGCACATCGCCTCCGGCCGTGGTTTTTGTGTCATCGCTGGCGGCCGCCGGACCGTCACCGCGTGGCCAGCCGCGTCGCGAGGCTGATCCGCCGCGACCGGTTTCGCGCTATGGCATGAGCAAGCTCGTGGCCGAGATGTTCGCGCGCTCGGTCGCAGACAAGCTGCCGATCAGCATCGTTCGGCCGCCGATGGTCTTGGGGCCGGGGGACTCGACGTCCGTAGAGCTGTTTCGCGCGTTGCAGCGCGTGCCGCTGCATTTCATGCCCGGTTTTCGTTACAAGCAGTACTCGCTCGTCTTTGCGGAAGACTTGGCGCAAGGACTGATTGCGACCGCCGAGCGCGGTGAGCGATTGCCCGCCGAGTCGGCCGAGGACATTGCGTACTGGACGAATGAAACCGCAGGCTTTGATTTATCGCGGCGGATGCTGCGTCGCAGAATAGGTCCGGGCGCAAGTTCCAACAACGGGCAAGGTCTCTATTACATTGCCAGCGACCAACGCATCACTTATGCCGAACTGGGCCGGCTGGTGGCGCAGGCGGCTGGACGCAGTCGGGTCTTGAACGTCTCGGTGCCCAAGGCGGTGATGTGGTGCCTGGCGAGCTGCAACGAGATCGTCGCCAGAGCGCGCGGGCGCGCGACGTTCTTCGGCTGGGACAAGTGGCGTGAAGCAACGACCGGCGATTGGACTTGTTCGCCGGCCAAAGCACGGGAGCAACTCGGTTTTCAGACGAATGATGATCTGCCCGGGCAGATTCGCACGACGTTCGAGTGGTACCGCGACCAGGGATGGCTATCGTAGCCCTCTCGCTCCGCGAGAGGATGCATCAACACGCGCCAGCGTGATGACTCCACTAGGCGTGGCCGCTTACGTGCTGACCTTCAACGGTCACAGCGTAGCCCAGGTCCTGCACCTTTTTGACGAGTGTTTTCTGCTGCACGGTCTGATCATCGAAGTCGATCGTGACCGTTTTGCCGTGAAACGAGACATCGGCATTGCGTACGCCGGCCGTGGACGCGAGCACTTGCTTGATGCTCGTCGCGCAGCCGTCGCAGTGTATACCGTCGAGATGGAATTGCGTTTTCATCATTGATTCTCCGCTGCGATAAAGACCTCATCGCCATCGGGTAGTGCGAATGGCGTGCCGCGGAAATCATGTAGCGGAAGTCACCGGACTTGGGCGAATCACGGTCGCAGCCGGAATTCTGGCCAATTCCGCTACCCAACTCACGCCGTCTGACTTCGCGCCGCATTATTGGCCACCCAATAATCCACGGGGCGGGGCCGGCCATAGAAAAAGCCTTGCGCGTATTGGAAGCCCAACTGATGGCACGTCTCGCCTTCCTCACGGCACTCGATGCCTTCGGCCAGCGGGGCAATACCGAACTCCCGCAGCATTTTCACGAGCTGCGCGAGCATCTGCTGGTGCTTGGCTTGCGCGGTGTGGATATTGCGAATCATTCGCAAGTCGAACTTCAAATAGTCAGGCGGCACTTCGATGAGCTCGCCAAGACGTCCCTGTCCCGCGCCGAAATCGTCGTACGCCAGTGCGATCCGCAGGTCGCGCAGGGCGGCACGCAGCTCTTGCATGGCCTGGGGATCGGTGATGGCCGCCTCGTGGATCTCGAGCACCACCGACTGGTCCGGTGCGATGTCACGCACGGTCTGTAGCGACTTGAGCAACTCAGGCCCTTGCATCTCACTGGGATGCGTGTTGACAAACAGGATTGGATTGCCAGGTAGCGTGGCGCCGGCGCGCAGTCCCTCGTTTCGCAGCATAACGCTCAGCTCGCATTCCATGCCTAAGGTCGATGCCACGTTGAACATCACCAGCGGGCTCTGCAGGCCTTCCAGATGGCTGCGGCCCAGCGATTCGTATCCGATGACGCGCTTCTCAGGCAGCGTGACGATCGGCTGGAAGTGCGGCGTGACCAATCGATCCTGCAGCATCCGGTCGAACTGCAATAGCGCCAACGGCCACTCGCCCGGCTCCTGCTCCAGCGTCTGCCGCATGGCGCCGGTTGTTCGCTCGCGGCCGAGCTTGAAGACGATGTTGGCAAATTGGATCAGGTCTCCTTCTTGCACGGGATAGTCGCGGATGATCCGCTCGCCGTTGACGAACGTGCCATTGGTGCTGCGCAGGTCGCGGAGCATCAGCCGTCGGTCCATTTCGAGCAATTCCGCATGGTTCTTGGAGATCGTCGGGTCCGAAATGCAGCAGTGGGCTTCCGGAAGCCGGCCGATGCGAAACGGCGTCTGCGTGATCGGCACGCGGCGGCTCGATTCGGACGTATCGCCACAGCCCAGCAGGCACCAGGTTACTTCGCTCGAAACAACGGCGGGACTTAAGGTTGCAAGTTCCATAGCGTTTCCCTTGACAGCTCCGTTCGCGGCGTTCCCCAGCAATTGTGCGGAGGGCGCAGGAAGGATTTCTACACCGAAGTCTGCGTTATGCATGCACCATACGCAAACCCTGAAGCGATGCTTTGCGGAAACCCGCATGCCGTGCCTTAACGGTACAAACGGTGGTTTTCGCGGAATGCAACCGCTGTGTGAGCGCCGCGGAATGTTCTCGCGCGAAAGGACGGGTTATGACGATCCTTCCGATCACGCGGCCGACGCTGCTAACTGCTCTTCACCGCCGCGGCCTTTTCTGTTACTAACCGCGGCGCCAAATCGGTATCTCGTCCACCGGCAGGGGCGTGCCCGTTTTCCCTGCACTCGTCTTCTCGTTCTGATCTTCGCCATCGCTGGTCCGCCGCGGCGGAACGGCCTTGCTCGGGAGTCGGTTATGAACCGTCGCGTCGTAGGCTATTCAACACTAGGAAGCATCGCAGTGGCCGCTGTGGCGGGGACTGTGTACCTCTTGACACTCACCGACACCCAAGCCGACGACGAGGGGACTGACTTGCGCACAAGCATTTCTGCTTCGGCGCGCGGGACGAGCCGTCAATCACAAGGTCCGGACCCGCTGTTCGCAGAGCCGGTCAACGTCTGGACGCGAGACGACCGGCAACCGGTGACCGAGCCGTTTCAAAACCACATTGCGCCGGCAGTGCAGACCGCATACGGCAACGCAGTCCCGAGGCGCTTAACGCCTGACCCGAACGCAGTGCCATTGCGACAAGCCCAGCAGCAGGGCCTTGACGATAGCTTCTCGCCTCGCGCGAGTCTCGAGGCGGGCAGCGAGGCCGTAGCAGGCGACCTGGTCGCGCCTACATCCGAGCGGCCCACCGATCCCTTTGGGCCGCAAAACACCGCACACGTTATCGCGGCTCGTGAAGGCGAAACTACGAAAGCGGCGACGGGTCGCCGTTCAGCCAGCGGCCAGCCGCCCAGGGCCAGAACAGAACTGGCCGACGATCCGGTGACCTCGATTTATCGAAGCCCGCCGGCCGAGGAAGGCGATTCGCAACTGAATACAGGCGAGCCGGCCCCACTAAAGGGCGCAGCAACTTCGGCCCAAGCAGGAGAACGAATCGAGACGACCCAATCGTCGTCGGTCTTCGACCAGGAGCAAGGCGCGAACCATCGACCGCCGGCCCATGTTTCGCAGTCCCAAGCGCGCGATGGCGCGCGTCTGCAGTCGGTCAACAACGGATTTGATCCGGCGGGTTTAGCGAATAGCGCGGGCATCCGACCGAACGTGGCACCGGCCGTTTCAAGCGGAGGCTCGTATTCTACCACTGGAACTCGATCGTCGGGCACTTCAGCAGCATCGCCTGAAAGCCCGCAGCCGCTTGCCAACACGGGCGACGCTACGGGCAGCGGCCGCCCAGGTTCTCGGCAGATCGAAGGCAAACAAGTCCCGCAGATTACGATCGAGAAAGTAGCGCCGCCGGAAGTTCAGGTAGGCAAGCCGGCAAAATTCGAGTTGCACGTCCGCAATACAGGCGCCGTCGTTGCGCAAAACGTACGGGTGCGCGATCTTGTGCCCACCGGGACGGAATTCATTGCCGCCAATCCACCCCCAAATCGAAGCGCTCATGGCGAACTCGATTGGTCGCTGGGCGCCCTCAAGCCCGGCGACGAAACCACGATCGAAGTCGAAGTTATGCCGGTTATCGAAGGGGAAGTCGGCAGCGTTGCGGTAGTGAGCGTCGAAGTCGAAGCGAGCGCGCGATCGCGCGTGACCAGGCCGGACCTGACGTTGCAAGTCACTGCGGCGAAAGAAGTGATGATCGGGCACGAGGTGACGCTGTCGATCAAAATCGCGAACCCCGGCAGCGGGCCGGCGACGGGCGTGGTGCTCGCCGAGCATGTGCCCGCCGGTCTGAAGCACGCGGCCGGGCCCGAGCTGGAGTTTGAAGTCGGCACACTCAAGCCAGGCGAGACGCGCGAGCTGGAGTTGGCCCTCACTGCGGCGCAGGCAGGTCGAATCGTCAATCAAATCGCCGCTCGCGGTGAAGGCAACCTGCAGGCTCAAGCACAATGCGAGCTGGAAGTGATCGCACCGGCGCTCGAGATTAAGATGGATGGTCCTTCGCGGCGGTATCTGGAGCGACAGGCGACGTACACCGTGTCCGTCAGCAACCCGGGCACCGCGACCACGAAGGACATTGAGCTGGTCACGCGTCTCCCTCGCGGGCTGAAGTTTGTCAAAGCCAACAACTCGGGCCATTACGATCCTGGCACGCACACGGTGATCTGGAGCCTGGAAGAATTGCCGCCGTCCGAGTCGGGCACCGTGATGTTGACTGCGATCCCGGTGGAGGCCGGTGAACAGCGGCTGCGCGCCGAAGGGCGAGCGAAACAGAACCTAACGGATGAGCAGGAGCAAATCACGCTGGTCGAAGGCGTGGCCGCGCTGCTGTTCCAAGTGGTGGACGTCGCCGATCCGATCGAAGTTAAAGGCGAGACCCAATACGAGATACGCATTACCAATCAAGGATCGAAGGCAGCGGACAACGTGCAGCTCGTGGCGCTGATGCCGCCGGAGCTGAGGTTTGTCTCGGCCGACGGACCGACGCGCTACGCCGTCAAGGGACAGCAGGTGGTCTTCGAACCGCTTGCGCGGCTGGCGCCCAAGGCGGACACGTCCTACCGGGTTGTCGTCCAAGGACTGCGGCCCGGTGATCTACGAATGCGCGTGCAGGTGACTGCCGACGACCTGCAGCAGCCAATCATCAAGGAAGAGAGCACGCGCGTGTATGCGGATGAGTGACAAGCTAAAGCTTGAACTCCAACAGGCGCAAGCTAATGCTTGAACTCCAACTGCTCGCGTCGGTAGACGGCGAACGAGTCATTCTCATAGAGAGGCTCGATCGCCAGCGGCGCCACGTCGTCGCGCAAGGGCACGATCACGTAACGCGCGCCGTACCTCTCCATCAGCGCTCGCAGCCGCTCGGGGCCTTGTTCTGAGAACGACTTGTACCAGCGGGGATCGGACTCCCCCGTCGCGTGTAGCGCGATCATGCGGTCCCACCACTCGACGATCGAGCGGGCGTCCTGCGGCACGTCTTTCCAGGTGGCGACTTCCGGCCGGCCGGTGTACCACTTGAAGGTCGCCGCCGACCGCGGCGTGAGCACTATGGCGTCCGGCTCGGTGTGCTCAACGACCCAGCCGCAAACATCCATCCAATCGGAATAGTTCACATTCTTGTCGGCCCGCGGAGTGGCGGGCGTTTCGTTCACGATCGGCACGCGAAACGGCAGGTGATCGAGCTGGATGACCGAATCGATTGTCGCCAGTACGACGGCCCCGGCCAGCCAGCCGGGCGCTATGCCACGCCGCGCGCCAAGCGCGCCACGATGGGATCGGGCGAGTGTCGCCGCGACGACCCCACGCTCGCCCAGCCCAACCGTAATCATCGCCGCTAGTTCAACGGCCACACCCAGCGGAACGAACGCATCGGATGCGCGAAACCAGTAATAACGCAATACCGAAGCCAACCATTCTGGGCGGTCTTGCAACAGCACGTTGAGACCCAGACCGATCCAACTGATAGCGATTGTGGTGGCCACAAAACAGCGCAGCGCACGACTTCCCGGCCACGCCGCCGGCATGAACGTGATCATGAGCAGCCACACCGCCTGCAGCAGCAGATGCCGCGTGAGAAAGCCGGGCGCAAGCTGCATGGCGCTTAAGTGGTGCGGCAGCCGTTCAAAGACATAGATCCGGTTGGCCTCGGCGATCGTCGCGGCGTCGGCACTGCCACTAAGCGAAAGGCCGAAATAAACGCTGGGCAGTGCCAACGCGACGGCCATAGTTAGCGCGGGCAGCAGCGTCTGAAAACGTGGGCGCTCGTCGCCGGATGCCAGCCACGCCGCCGCGGCGGCGACCATCGCCCAGCCGCCGACCAAGACGTGCAACGCCGTTGCCCCTCCGAGCAAAAGCCAGGCCGAGCCCCATTCCCCACGCACGATCCGCGCCAGCGCAAAAAGCACCAGCGCGTACGAAAACCCTTTTGCCTCAAAGCCCCCGATCACCCATTCACCGGCCATATGCGCATTCTCGTTGAGGCCCACAAACACCGCCGCGGCGAGCACCGAAAGCCACGGCCGCGGCACGGCGGCAGCACTCAATCGTTGCCAGCTCCACGCCAGTAACAGCCACGTGAGCACGCGGCCCACCCAGGCGGCCTGCTCCAACGAGAGCCACAATGTGAGCCAGCCGAACGACCAGTAAAAGACCTGGTGCGCGTCGGCCGAGTCCAAAAAAAAGTCGCCCGCCGCCCAGCCCGGATTCCAATGGTGCTTGGCCTTCGTGAGATAATGCGCTTCGTTTGAATCGGGCGCCGCATACGCGCCGTGCAAAAAGAAGATTGCGAAGATCAGCAGGACTTCGACAATCGCCTGCCACGGGCGCGAGGGAGCAGCTTGATCATTCATAGCGGTAAAGTACCGCAACCCAGGGGCGAGCGGCAAGCGCACGATCGCGGCCCAGGAGGCGCCCGGTCACTGATTATCCAAACCACTTGCGAAATGCCGTGATCGTTTGTTCGGCGGCCGCGCGTGAATCTGGCCAGGGCAACGCCTCGGCCGAAGCGTAGCCGTTGTATTCGATGTCGCGGAGTGCCGCAGCGATCGGCGAATAGTTCAAATGCCCGCAACCGGCGGGCCGGCGATTGCTATCGACAAAGTGCAGGTGTCCGAGCCGAGGCCCGGCCGCGCGCAGGGCATCGCCTAAATCCACCTCTTCGATGTTCATGTGAAACAGGTCGGCCAGCAGACGTACGTTGTTTGTCCGCAGCGATTCCAGGAGTTCCTGGCCGGCCGCGATGGTATTGGTCAGGTTCGTTTCGTACCGATTGAGCGGCTCGTAGAGCAGCGGCTGTGCATGGTGCGCGGCGCGAGCGGCGAGCGCTTCGAGTGCCTCGCGCAAAGCAGCGATTGCGGAATCACGTTCGACAAATTGTTCGGCCGAAGGGTCGCCATAGCGGCCTTGCATCGAACCGATGATCGCTGGAGCCGCGAATTGGCCAGCCAGATCGATGATCTCGCCTACGAACGACACCGCGCGCTCGCGCGTGCTCGCGTTGCTGCTCGTAAGAATCAGGCGGCGCTGGACCCAGCCGGCGCCCGTCCCGACGGCGGCAAGTTGCAGGTTGTGTTGATCGAGTAGACCCCGCAGTTCATTCGTATTGACTTCCGCCGCCGATGGTGGGAACAGCTCAATCGCATCGAATCCTAGTTGTGCCGCGGTTTCACACGCGGTCCTCAGGTCGTCCCAGAAAACGAACGGTCCGCCGCGGGCCGCGGGGACGAGACTCACGGTAACGGCTGAGCGGATGGGCATCAGAGTTCCACGACCGCCTTCACCACGCCTGTCTCCGGCCGTGTGAACGACGGGAAATCTTCGATCAGCCGATCGAACGGCGTACGGTGGGTGATCCAGGGCCGCGTGTCGATCTGTCCCGCTTCAATCAGCCCGATGATTCGCGTGAAGTCCGAAGGAAGTGCGTTGCGGGAGGCCAAGACCATCATCTCGCGGCGATGCAATAGCGGATCGAAGAAACTCACATCGCTGTTAACGATGCCGACGAACACGAGCTTGCCCGTGTGCCCCACATAATTGAATGAATTTGACATCGACTGTGGCGAGCCGGTCGCGTCAAAGACCACGGTTGCAAAATTACCGCCGGTGATCTCTTCCACTGCTGCCAGCTCGCTGCCGTCTCCTTTGGCGAGCACGGTATGTTCAACCTCGTAAGTTCTTCCGCAGAATTCGAGCCGAGCCGCATTCATGTCCAGCACAATCGGCCGCGCGCCGCTCAATCGAATGAATTCCAGCGTCGCCAGACCGATCGGGCCGGCCCCCACCAGCAGCACCCACTCGCCTCGCTGGGGGTTGCCGCGATTGACCGCATGGCAGCCAATCGCCAGCGTCTCCACCAGGGCTAGCTGCTCAAACGTGAGCTGCGTCGAAGGATGTAACTTGCGCGCCGGCAGAATGAATTGCGGCCGCAAACCGCCGTCGATATGCACACCCAGCACCTGCAAATGCAGGCAGCAATTCCCCGCGCCCCGATGGCAGGCAAAGCAGTTCTGGCAGTTGATGTAGGGCTCGACCGAGCAGCGCTCGCCCCGCTTGACGTTCGTTACATCCGCGCCGACGTCGACGACCTCCACTCCCAACTCATGCCCAGGAATTCGCGGGTAGCTGTAAAAGGGCATTTTGCCCAGATAGCCGGCGATGTCGGTGCCGCAGATGCCGACGCGATGGACGCGGACGAGTGCTTCGCCCGGACCGGGATGCGCCGGCTCGGGGACATCGATCCGCTGGAATTCGCGGGGTTGTTTGAGCTGGAGAGCTTGCATGGGAAGTGGTTAGTGGTCAGTGGTCAGTAGCTGCGCTTTCAACGACTCGCAGTCTAGCTATGCATTCACGGGAGTTCGTCGCCGCGGGCGATGATGTCGGCTTCTGCGGCGGCCAATTCGCCGAGGCGTCCTTGCACAGCTTCTTCCGGTGCGAACAGCTTCGCAAGTCGCACGTACGTGCTGTGGTGGCGTGCCTCGCTTTCAAACAAACTCCCGTAGAAATCGGAGAGCTCGCAATCCTTGACATGCTGCCGCAATAAATCAAACCGTTCGCAGGACCGCGCTTCGATCAAACCTGCTACAAGTAGCCGATCCACGGCTTTTCCGGGCTCTTGCTTCCGCACGAGGTCGTTGAGCTGCCGGCCGTAGTTGCTCGGTGTGAGCCGGCGGAAGCGAATGCCACGGCGCGCGAGCAGCACCAGCACCATCTCAAAATGCTCCAACTCTTCCTTGACAATGGCCGACAACTCTCGGCACAGCTCCGTATTCTCGACATACGCGAAGATCAGGTTCATCGCCGCGCCGGCCGCTTTTCTCTCGCAATGCGCATGGTCGACCAGCACTTCCGGGAGGTGCGCTTCGACCTGTGCAATCCAGCGCTCGGGAGAGGGAGTCTTGAGGCTCAGCATACCGCCTCATTGTAACGCAAGGGGCGGCATCCTACTTGAGCCACGTCGCATATCGCCGAGCGATCATGTTCAGAAATGTCTGCGGCATCAAGCGCTTCATCCGCCAGTACCAACGGGCTTTGCGGCCGAGCACAACGTACAGCCGGCCGCGTTGCATCGCTCGTACAGCCGCGTCGGCCACATCCGCGGCGCTGAATCCGGCGTTTTCCGTGTAGAACTCAGCGGCGCGCCGTTCGGCGTCGGTCGTGCAAGGCCAGTTGGAAAGCAAGTTGGTGCGAAAGAAAAGCGGGCAAATGACTGTCACTCCAACGCCGTGCGGTCGCAGCTCGGCGTACAGTGTTTCACTCAGCGCAAACATGCCGGCTTTAGCTACGTTGTAGGCCGCCATCGACGGCGCCGATGCCATCGCGGCAAACGAGGCCGTATTGATCAAGTGCGACCGACGTGGGTTGGCTTTCAGCCAGTTGATCATCGTATGACAGCCTTGGATGCCGCCAAAAAGGTTCACCTCCAACAGGCGCCGCCAGGCGTCGAGCGAAAACTGACCGACTTCGCCGGAGCCTCCCACGCCGGCATTGTTAACCAGCAGATCTAGATGTTCCCAGCGTCCGCGCAAGCGATCATGAAGCGCCTGCCACTGATCGATTCTTGTGATATCGAGTGGCTCGAAGAATCCTTCGCCCCCGGCCGCATCGACGAGCTCTTTTGTCTCTTCGCTGCCCGCCGCGTTGATGTCAGCCAGTGCGATCGTCCAGCCGTCGCGCGCCAGGCGAACCGCCAGCGCACGGCCCAGACCGCTGGCGGCCCCGGTGACGATTGCCGTACGGCGGCCAGGTTCAGATGAGAGCATGGCGGCAGAAGCTGTAGGGTGGGACAAGGCCGCCGCGGCCGCCGGCCCACCAGTGTGACCGCGACGTCGGGAAATGGTGGGCCGGCGCTCGCCGTGGCGAAATGGCCCCACCGTACCAATTCCGCCGGCGAGTTACAGCGCGAAGTCCGTGTACTTCGCGTCGCAGGCAGACGAATAGGAGACGCGCATCTTACGCTGCCGTGGCAGGAACTGCAGGCAGGCGGTGGTGTTCCAGTACTCACTGTGCATGCAGAGCGTACGATGATCGGCGCCGTCGGCCCCGTGGTCTGACATTAAGTCGGTCAACTCGTCGGGCCCGAACTTCTTGCCTTCGTCCAAGAGGTGCTCAAAGCGGCCCCAGCGCGCTTCGGCCGATTCCAACACGCGTACGCCGCGCAGCGCCGTCGGCGCATTCTTGCCGAAAATCGCTTCCGGACTGACCTCGACCTCGCGCATTTCCGGTGAGCGGAACACATTGGTGTGAAAAATCGCGTCGTCGCCGTTGTGCGGCCGGCGAATCGCGTGCCGCGTATTGGACAGCTCCAGCGACACCAAATCCCCCTCGGCATCGGCGAGCATCAGAATGCCTGCGCCCCATCGCGGGCGACGGGCAATCTGCTCGGCCGCCTCACCCGCGGTGCGGCACGTCGCCAACGCCGCAGTGATACCCATCGAAATCGGCACGGCGGACTGCGGTGTGTCTTTGACGAAGGCGTAATTGAACGTGATCGCCAGGCCATGCTCGTTAATGCCATCGACCGTTCCGGCCATTGGCGCCGTCGTGAATTCCAGCGCGCGGAAGCCGCCCGCCGGCCGGCTTTCGCGAAGAAAGTAAAACGGCTGCACGAGCCGCAGGTAGTCGAAGTTACGCGCCAGGATCGGCTCGCCGGTCGCCGAACGCGCGCCGCGAACTCCAAGCGCCGAGCAGGCGCACATGCCCGGAGTAACGGTGTTTTCCTGCACCGACGACATCAGCGATTCCATCGCGTTGAACAGGCACACCGTCTGCAAACTCTGCCGCGAGCCTTCGGCGAGGCCGTGGATGCGGTCCAACATGGCAGGATCGTGGTCTGTCAGCGAGTCGAGCAACGCGTCCGCGGCCTTGCGCTCGGCCAGCCGCCGAAATGCGGCGAACGGCAGCCACCAAGGCTGGTGCAGCCGGAAGGCCTCCAGCCGTTGCAGCATCCGCTTGGCTTCGCCGATGCGTGGGCGCGCGGCCTGCCCCTGTGCATAGCCCATTTCGCGTGGGGGGCCTTGGCAAACGACGTCGATCTGGGAAGTGACGGACATGGAAGATTAAGACGACAAGAACAGCGCTACAAACACTCTTGTTTCACTATTTTACTTGCCTTTCGGCCAAAGCGTACTTTCGCAAGCCGCGCCGGGTATCCGCACTGCGGCAATCCGACGCGTAAGCGAGACCGAAATTACGCCGATCTCTCGCTTACGCATCGGGTTATGGTTTGGGAGAGGTGCGGTAGCCGGGAAGACATATTTTAAATTCGGGCCTTTTGCCCGCTCGTTTCCCGAAAAAGAGCTGAAACCAAGGCCGTTTTGGCAAGCCGCCTTCAGCGCCGGCTGGTTGGCCGGCGCGAGCGTGTACCGGCCTTGGCGCGAGATGGCTTTTCTTGATCCACAAGGGTGCCGCATATCACCGCTGGGACGGCAGGCGCGCACTACGTATTTGATTTTCGCGCCTTTCTCTGCTCTCTCGAAGTAAAAAAGGCCTGAAAACACGGGCTTTTTTGCGGTTTTTGTGTTGCGTACCCAAATAGTTCACTAATGCAATAATGTATCCTAAGTGGTTATGTGGATGCACTTTATATTTGCGCGGCCGTTTTGGTCACGGAGAGCAATCGAACCACGAAGAGCGCGAAGGACACGACTTCATGCAGTTGCGGAACTCTTTCCCTCGGAGACGCGCAGGATCGAACCGGCCGGCCCGCCACGGCGGGTAAACTGCGGGAAGCGCTTCGTGGAGTCGCTGAAGTAGCGAGTGGCCGGGTTTGAGCTTTCAAAGAACTAGCTGTTCGCCGGTAGTCCAAGCGAATAGCGTCTGGCTGCAACGTTCGCTGTCACCGAAGTGGCTGCGGCATAGGGGCGCAGGCAGACAAGCCCCTCCGGGCTTTATTGCTGGAATAGTGTACTAGATTTCAGATACTTTGTCAATCCCAAAAAGTGGGCCAACGGGCGAATATTTTAACCGCAGAGACGCGGAGAAATGCAGGGGGTAAGGGCTGTCTTGGCGGCGCGTCGCTCGGGGACATCGACTGGCGCACGATGCAAAGCAAACGGACGCCAAACCTGTGCCTGGCCGGCGAAATCCTCGATCCGGTGTAGCATTTTCTCGGTTTCGCCGCTTAAGCAGTACTTAGCGCGGAAAACACTTTGCCCTGACTTGTTTCAGTCAGACAGACGGCGTATCATCATCCAAATTCAATGAGGGGCATTTTGCCATGGCCAAGGCACCAGCATTCGTACTCGAATCCGGGCGACTTCACCCGTCGCCCGACGTTACGACGCGCACGCGGTCGCTAGAACTGATCGACATGTTCATCCGCAAGTACGGCGGCAGCGATGTGATCGAGTGGGCCGCGGAGAATACGCGACCTCAAAGCGAGCTGGTCGTGCATCCGCAAGATGGCACACTGCGTATCGACCTGCAGCCGTCGCCGCCGGGTTGGGCTAATTTCCAATTGCAGGCGGGAGCCAAAAGCCTGGCGTGCGTCCTGGTGGAGTGCAATCGTTCCTTCCGTGCCAGTGACGTCAAAGAGGCATGGCTGGAAAGTTTTAAGGCCACCAAAAATGCGCGAATGAAATGGCGGTTCCTCCCCAGCCGCATGCAGGAACACGTGCTCAACGCCCTGGACGCTTGGGAAGCCCGCGACCTGAATGCCATCCTGGACGTCCTCCGCCACCACGGGTCAACGAGGGTTGTCGATACACATTTGCTTCATTTGGCGGGTGAAATACCGGCCGCTCTGGCGGTATTGGAGAAACAAGGCCTGGTGCGCCGCCAAGGTGCGGGATGGATTCTCACGCAGGCGGGAATCGAATACACCTAGGTTTCCAAGGATTTTTATTACCCAAACCGGTCAACCGACCGATGAAGCCAGAGACCCTGGAAGTTTACCGGCGCTCAACGGTCTCGATGTAGTCGTATTCACTCTTCTGCATCGCCACGAGTTGCTTGAGAATGATGACGCGCCACATGCGATCAGCCGTGTGGTATCCGCTGGCGGTTATGACGTACCCGCTGCCATTGACGCGCATCAGTCGCCGCGCCGTGAATGAGTCGAGCATTTCGGGATACTTGCTGATTCACGTGACGGGAACGTTCTAAAGGAATTGACCGGCACGCCCTGTTGGTTCCGTGGTCGGCTCAGGGTAAGGAAGTACGCTCTTTCTTCTTCGTTCATCCCCACAATCATCTTGTCAGTTTCGTCGAGTCCCTCCGTGCGAATCCGCTCGGCTATGTCGTGCCCGTGCTTCGTCACCTCGAACACTTCACCTCTGGCCCCGCGTCCTTCAATAGCATTCGCCGAAAGGAGCTCTTTTAGCGCCGCCCGCCAGGTTGCTACGGTTTTCGCATCCTGTGATGGCACCATCCCCTTGCCCCGGGTTTGAATTTGAAATCCGCTTGATGTCGTGGTCGAGAGAATCGTGCCGTGCTGATCCTCAACTGCTGCCAGCAATAGTCGTTTAGCTACTTCGCTCAACTCGCGTTTCTTGGTAGCCACTCTTGGTGATTCAGCAGGAGCGGCGCCCTTCCAGCCCACGGAACCTGGCTGCAAAGGTAAAAGCGCGGAGTATTCGCCGGAGCGCGTCAAGTTCGTTTTCGGGTTCTGCCCACACATAAATCCGAAGCAATTCGGGGATCTCACCGCGGTTGCCGTTCGCATCTGGCAACCGAAGCATCACAATGGCAAAGCGATTGCCCTTCTCACGCTTCTGTTGAAGGGCGTAGTTTACTTCTGTTGCCAAGTACATAAAACGCGATAAGCAAGCAGGACATTCCCGCGAGATGAAACCGTCCGTATCCGTGAGTAGCTGAACTTGCATGAGCACTTCTGGCATTCCATAGTTTCTGTTGAGCAGACGATAACTATAGGACACTCTGCCGCGAATGTCGAAGCAGCCCGATCGGCATTCACTATGGTCCGCATTCCCTTCCCCGACGGAGCAACCGGGCAGTTGGCTCAACGTAACGGGGTTAAGAGTTCACCGTGATCGCGCGACTCGCGGCCGACTTTGATTTGCGGCTTGAGGTAACGTTGATTTCGATGCGTTGCCCAAGGGCGTTAAGAAATCGAAACAGCCGGTCCAGGCTATATCCCTCGACCCGGCCGCGTACGAGCGCTGAAACTTTTGGCTGATCCAAGCCGAGGATCTTGGCAGCGCTCGACTGCGTGAGCTTGCGCTCAGCAATGACGGCACGAATTCGCTGCACGAGCTCCGCCTTCGCCAGCGCCAGATCCGGATTGGCAATCCCCAGATCGGCAAACACATTCCCGCTGCTGGCTTCGATGCGCGGGCTGTTGCCGCTCTTAGCTTTCTTGACGCTTTTTCCAGTCAGCATAGTGCTTCTCTGCCTCCTTTAGCCGATTGCGGACCTTCTCGATTTCCTGCGGCGGAGTCTTGATTCCACTCTTCGATTTCTTCTGAAACGCGTGCAGCACGTAGACAACGCCTGCAAATTTTACTGTGTACACCGCCCGGTACGTATTACCGTTATCGTCTTCGACGACCTCCAAAACTCCGGCGCCACCAAAACCTTTTAACGGCTTGGCGGCCGGATGCTTGCTGCCGATTTGCGCATCGAAGATGGCTTGGCCAAAAACTAACCGAACGCCCTTTGGGAATCCCCTGAGGTCCCGGCGGCTTGAACCGACCCACTCGACGCGCTTCGGAGTTTTCTCTTTATCGTCGAACGCCGCCATATCCATTATGCCTTATTTGGCATAGCCGGGCAAGCCACGGAAGTTCCCCTGTCGCAAGAATCACAGACGCTGGGTCGCTCACTTCCGCTCTTCATTTCTTGTTCCAAGCCGACCGCAGCTTATACACGTCCAACAAGCTGAGGTCTGCCGCAACCCCGCGGGTCTCGTCCGACATCCCGCGGTTGTCTGGATTCAGTTGAAGGGCATCGGCACATAGCACAGCCCATCGCTGGCGAACACTTCGAGGCCCGTACGGTCGCAGTAGATGGACAGCCACTGTTTGCCGCCAACGAGCGGAGCGGAGGCGCGATGTCCTGCCACCGAGAGCTCCTGTTTCTTCGGGTCGTAGGAGACCGTCACACCGCGGATGTTGAACACGACTTCGCCGGCGTCCCCGGGTTCAAATTTCAGCGCGCATTTCGACGAGCTCGGCGCGGATGCTATCGAGCGGGTTCTTGTCGCCGGGCCTTAGCGACAGGGGGCCGAAACGGTGCGTCTTGGCAGTCGGCGCGATGGCACACAGCCCGACAGAACATCGGCCCGCCGCGGCGGCTGGCTCGCATCAGTGCCGATCAGCGTTCCTCGTTCTGGGGCGGCTCAGCGCTATACCTCTAGGACGAGTTGCAGTGTCGCCCTTCCAGGGCTTTGGGGGTTGTTAGGGGCACCGTTCCGGGCCCTTACGGAGTGAGGCTACTGAATGCCGGCCCGTCCGGGCCTGAAGAGGACCCACGACGGCATCTCGTCGGACGCAACGCCAGGCGCTCGGCCGCTGGACGCGGCACGACGGCCCGCCGCGGCGGGCCTACTACGATGGCTGACGGCAGTCGGAGTGTGCCTTCTACAATGGTCGAGCCTGGCGGGCGGCGAAACCGAACGCTAGCGCGTGGCGGCTGACGTGTGCGGTCATTCGCCTGAGGCCGCGGGTTATTTGCCGCCGATTGTGTCCACGTTGTTCTCCAACTTCGTGTAGTCGATGAACTCGCGGGGATTCGTGCCGTTGAGGAACTCCTCGACGTTGGTGTAGCCGTCGCTCTCGGCATCGGCGGCGCTGTCGGAAGGATCGTTGGGAGTAAGCCCGTGGGCGGTTTCCCAGGCGTCGGGCATGGCGTCGCCGTCGGCGTCTGAGGGGACTTCGTCGGGCGAAAAAGTGTAGTTGGGATAACCGCCGACTTCGTGTGGGTCGTTGACGATACCGTTGCCGACCGATGGTTTTCCGGTGCCGACCATTTGCGTGACGCGGCGATCGACGGCGTCGCGGCGCGGGAGCGTGGCGCCGGCCTGGGCCAGCACGGCTTCGTAGGCTTCAAGAGCGGTCTCCTGGTTGATGGGCCAGGCTTCGAAGGGCGTGTTGACGCGGGCGAGTTTTTCGGGGCCCCGCATGCCCAGCCAGTTGTTGGCGGTTACGTCGGGATGCCCTTCGACGACGTTGCCCGCGACGTACCACTTGCTCGGGCGTTTCCCGGTCGCCGGGTACCAGTCGCCAGACCGCCAGCGGTTGCCGGGAGAGTACTGGTCGCGCTCTTCGATGCGGGCGATGGTGCTCTGCATGTTGTCGTTGGTGGCCGGGCCGGGCTTGTAGTAGTTGTTGATCGCGTTGATCAGCGAGGTCTCGTCGCCGCCGTCCATCGTGCGGTGACGCCAGTTGAAGATGACGTTGTTGCGGAAGTCGAACTCGCCCCCCATGCCGATCGATGGGTTGCGGCCGGTGTTGCAGGCGAAGAGGTTGTGGTGAAAGGTTGCGTCCTCGCCGCCCCAAGTGCCGCCGAAGGCGTGGTTCTTGGGGTTGAGGGCCTCGCTGGAAATGCACCACTGGACCGTCACATTTTTCGTCGGAAGTTTTGCTCGGCTGCCATCGGGCAGCGGCTTCATGTAGCGATAGAGCGAGAGGTTTTCGTCCATGCCCCAGCTTGTGGAACAATGGTCCACGATGATCTGGCCCTCGGGGTTGCCGCCGATGTTGTCGGAGCCCTGCCCGCCCTCGGGCCGGCCGCGGCGGACGCGGAGGTGGCGGATGATGACGTTGCGCGTGTTGATGTTCAGCGAATCGCCGGCGAGGCAGATCCCATCGCCCGGCGCCGACTGGCCCGCGATGGTGATGTGCGGATGGTTGATGTCGAGGGCGCTACGCAGATGAATGACGCCGGCGACGCGGAAGACGACGATGCGCGGCCCCTCGGCTTCGATGGCGGCGCGCAGGCTGCCGGGTCCGCTGTCGATGAGGTTGGTCACCGGGATGACTTTTCCGCCCCGCCCGCCGGTGGCGAACATGCCGCCGCCCCAGGCGCCGGGGAATGCGGGAATCGCGTGGGGCAACGTTGGAGGCAGCGGCGGCGCCTGGCCCGGTTCAGGGACTGCGTTCTGGGCAGGCGAGTTGGCGGGCAGCGATAAGAACACAGCCAACGCGATTAGCAGGATGGACTTCATAGCGTCCCCGGAAGTTTGCTTCGTTAGGAGAGCAGTCGATGACATCTCCTCGCCACGGCGAGTCGGGCGACCTGGAAGGGAGAGGGTTAGTTGCAGTGGCAGAGCTAGCGGCAAGCGCGCGAGGCGGAGCCTCGCTTGCAGTGCGTTCCCAGGCGGAGCCTGGGAACGAGAAACGCTTGCGGGCACGTTACTCGCTGGTACTTTCGTCTAGGATTTTGCGATAGGCCTGCCGCGCGACGTCATAGGCCGCCGCGGCGGCTTCGCGCTCGGGGGCGCGAATGATGTTGCGCTTGGCGTTCCAACAGACATCCACGGCGTCGAGACACCACTGCGCGCTCTTGCGGCTGGCGCGGATCGGCTTGCCGTCGACCTCCACGAAGATCGGGTTGGTGTGCGAGCTGGCGAACACGCGGAGGGCCACCCAGCTCGATTGCTTGGGCGTAAACTCGAACGCCAGATCGTTGATGTCGCCATCGGCATCGATTTCCTTGCGCTCGACCGCCTCGCCGTTGACTACCAACTCCACCGGAATACGGCGTGTGTCGCCGATCCGTGCGCGCTCGACGTGCCAATAGGGCTTTTGCTCGAGCGGCCGCCGGCGGAGGGCATCGTCGGGTTTCTCGCCAAGTAGCGCCGCCGCCCGAACCTTGATCTTCACCGGCTCGCCCGCCTTGGTGGCCAGCACACTGGTGCGGCCGTCTTGACCCTTTTTGCCAACGCCCAGCCCGTTGGCCGTGAAATCGAGAAGGTGCGAAAAGCCGTCGCTCACATAGCTGCGGCCGTCCCGAATACCAACCACCCAACGGTCAAAATCCAGCTCCTGGTCGAGCTTGACATAGACGCGACCGAGTCCGACGCGTTCGCCATAGATGCAGGGAAAATCGGTCTCGCCGCTGATCCGCGTAGTGTAGCCGCAGTTCAGTGTGTGGTACCAGATATTCAGCTCGTAATGGATCGGCGTATCGACCGATGAGATGAAGTCGCAGACATCGTGGACCACATCCACGATAAACTCGTTGGCGCCGATGCCGTCAAACGGCGGCATCTCATAACTCAGGAGCTTGGGCTCTTTGATCGCCAGTCCCCAGCCGCTATGCGAGTAGCCCACGACGCCCCCCTGCTCTTTGCCCCACTTTAAGACCGGCAGGTTCCAGCTCGGCCATTCCTCGATCCGCGTGGTGCCGGGATAATCGTCCTCCTTCAACCGCAGCAGACAGAGATGGCCGTTCGGCGAGCTGGGGAAGCCCGACACCTCGACGTCGTATCGCATCAAGTATTGCGGCCGCGAAAGCTCATGGACCTTGCCCTCGAAGAAGTCTTTCTGCGCATACCAGCACGGGCCCCACGAGAGCACGCAACCCACGTTCAAATCCTCGCCCAGGATGTGCCGCATCATGTCCTCGGGACGAACGCCTTCGGTCGGTGAGTCGTAGTGGGCGCAGCCGGCGGCATGGACGTGGTGGTCGCCGGAATACCAGCCTTGATCCGCAAGCTTGATCCAGCGCTTCAAGCGAAAGGATTCAGTCTGCGGCTTTGGTTTGTCGCGATTCTTGAGCTGCTCAGCGGTCGGCCGTCGATCGCTGGATGCCGGTGTAGCCTCCACATAGCCGTGAACCGTAACATCGCGTTCCAACGTGCGATACTCCGGCCCGCGCGTGTAGCTCACCCGAAACTTTCCCGGCGGCAATAGCACTGTCTCGCCATGCGCCCGGTAAATCTGCGGGTGGAAAAAGAAATCGGGCGCCAATCGTTTCGTCATCGCCGGATAGATACGGCCGCGCTCGTCGCGAATTACAAACTGCCCCATAATCGGCTGGCCGTTGTCATCGATGACTTCCAGCTTGACTTCCACCGCCGGCCGGCACTCGAAAAGCACGTCGAGCTCGTTGCGAAAGCCCAAATCCTGCGTTCCCTGACCCACGTCAAAGGCCAACTTGGCTTCGCGCTTGCCCGCGTCACGGCTGTAGAGTTGGATGATGCGGTACTCAAGCGCCAAGCCGGACAAGGTCCTGCTCAGCGGCTGCGAATTGTGCATCGTCAAATCGAGCCAGCGGTTCTCCACTTCGTGCGGCTGGATGCCCGGCGGCGGATCCGGGCGGCCGCTCGAGCGACGGTAAGGTAGTTGCGCATTGGGGCTTGATGCGCGAAGCTCGGCTGTCACGCCGGCTTCGTTATGGACTTTGACCAGGAACACCGTCCAGCCCTGCTGAACAAGCTGTTTGGCGACCGGTCCGACGGCCACCTTCACGCGGCTTTCGGGGTTGATGTTGACCGCGGCCAGGCAAAGCGGATCCAGCACCGCCTGAATCTGCTTGATCGCCTCGTCGTGGTCCTTCGATTCGATGGCCAGCTTGAGGCGGTCGTTCGCTTCTTTGCCCAGCGGAGCGCCGAGCATCTCCAGCGCGGCTGCCACACGTCCAGCTTGGGCGGCCAGGGGCTGATGTTCGACGTTGGTCAAGACTACGGGCAGCGGGTCATCCGCGGCCCAGGAAGCCGTCAATAAGCCAAAGCCAAGCAGCACTGCGGCCAAGAGATTTCGGGCAGTCATCGTGGTATCCTCCGCAAATGGCGGGAGCAGGTAGAACGCCCAATATGCTAACGGCCACATTGGGCCGGCACAAATAGATTTACACGCGAGCATTTCTATCGCGGAGCGGCGCTTTTTAGCATTGCTGGAACGTCATTCGCATGCGTAACGTCGTCTTGGGTCTTCTGCCGCCCACGTGGGAACGCCTAGACTGTGGAGTTTTCTATTCGATGGTGACGTTTCTTTGTGAACACTGTGGCCGGCAGATGACTGCCGGGTCCGCACTTCTCCATCGCTGGATATGCTGTCCGGCTTGCCTGCGGCTGACCAAAGTCGTCAACGCTCTTTATGCTGGGCGTTCGCCCTTCCGATCGGTTTCCGAGCGGCTCCAGCCCGTGTACCATACGAACGGCGAAAACGGCACAACGCCTGAAGAACGTTCTTGAGCGATCGGTGACTTCATGAAGGTGCTCGTCATCGAGGACAGCAACGATGTGGCGGTCGTCATCCAGATGTTGCTCAAGTCGGCCGGCCATCAGGCTCTCTTGGCACGCGACGGCGAGGCCGCTTTGGCGGTTTGCCGACGCACCCGGCCCGATTTTATCCTCACCGATATCGGCTTACCCGGCATCGACGGTTACGAGCTCGCGATTCGATTGCGCAAGGAATGTGAACTCGCCGAGGTGCCGATTTGGGCGGTGAGCTCTCATCCCGACAACGAGCAGCGGCGCCAGGAAGCGGGCATCACTGGGCACATCGATAAGCCGATCTCGTTTGCGCACATCCAGCAATTAATTGGGTGAGTGGACTCAACAATCGATGTTGCGTTACCTCATAGTTTGAGGTAACGTTCGCGCCGTCGTGCGGCCGATATATCAGCGCTGAAGCGGCAAGTGGTCACTGTGGGCACGCTTCCCGGGTTCGCACGCCCAAGGTAACAACCCATGAAAACCAAACGAACCAAACCCGATTTCCTCAATGCCGTGCCGGAGCTCTTGATGCATGATGACTGCCGCCCAAGCGGGGACATCATCGGCTGGCGAACTCTCGGGCGCCACGCTCAAAACGAGCAAGAACGCCGCGCAAAGGCTAACCAACAACAGCGCCGCAGTGGGCAATGGCGCCGCCACAAAGGTGACCAGCGGGTGTCGGCCGGCATACGTCCGCCGCCGAAACTCATGCGTCGCCGTACGAGCCAGTTCATCGGCCGATCCCATCTGCACTGGAAACGCATTTGCATCCATGCCTAAAGTCTCCTGGCAAAGGTCCTCACAATGATCGGCGAGCTCATCCGTGAACCGCCGAATGTACGCTCTCGACAGCCGCTGGCGCCGGAGCGCTTCGGCGACTTCGCTAAGCCACTTGGATTTGGCCATGCTCGGGTCCCTCCAGCGCGCGGGCAATTGCTTCGGTGACGCCTTTCCACAGCGAGATCGACTCAGCCAGCCGCTTCTCGCCGCGAGCGGTGACGCGATACACCAGCCGCCTGCGACCGCCCACCGGCTCACGGCGGCTCTTCAGCAGCCGCTCGGCTTCCAGTCGGTGGAGGATCGGGTAGATGCAACCCTCGCCAAAGGCAAGCCGGCCTATTCGCGGTCAGCCTGACTCTGCCGACGGGCGGCCTCGGAAGCGGCGCGCTGATGATGGGATTTGTGGTTCCCCCCGGTCCAACGCAATGGCTACAGGCTTTGACGCCTTTTGCCATCTGGCTCATTTACTCAGCACGCGAGTTCGGCCGAAGAAGACCGATCGAGACCGAATAAGTGCGGCTGACATTAAGGCGCACCGCGTGCCATTCGCCGCCGCGAAGTCTCCACAACAGGTTGTGCGGATTAAGGGGAGAAACTATTACCGCAATTCCGACTAAAAAGGTTGAGTATAGGAGTCGTTGATGCGATAAAATAGGGGATATGGGAAAAACGTTACCCCCTAAAGGAGAGATACCATGTTCTGGTCAGGCAAGCGGACCGGCGGGCGACGAGCGTCACGACGGAGACTCTCCTTTGAACAGTGCGAATCCCGCCGGCTAATGGCGGTCACTACGTCGCTCAGTGGCGGCACTCTGACCATCAACGGCGATGGCACCGACGACGACGTGGCCATCGTCGGTACGGCGAATCCTGGCGAGATCATGGTGATCGGCCGCAACGGAACGCTGGTCGACGGTGTAGCAGCAGATATGGATGGCAATTCCATCGTGACCATCCAAGGAGTCACCGCCGATTTGGACGCCACTTTCTTTGGTGGCGACGACATCATCAACGTCGACAACGTGTACCTGGCCGGCGAAATGCTGATTGACACACGCACTGGCGAGGACAGTGTCGTCTTCGGCGCCACCGGCGTCGTCTCCACGGCCGGAGACTGCCGGGTCACGACTGGGGGAGGGGGGGAAGAGGTGGACGTGTTTCGCGCGGAGTCCTACAAGGTCTTTATCGGGGGCAACTTGAATGTCAACAGCGGCAAAAGCGCCAGATTAATCGGCGCTTCGGCGGCCGGCGCCATCAACGTACTGGAATTCGCAGAGAGTTACTTGGATGGAGTAACGTCGGGCAATTTTATTGACGTTCGCCCCGCCTCCACCATGGTTAATGGCATCGCACTTTTCCGCACCTCGGCGTCAAGTCTGATTCGGGTCGGCATGAGCACCTCGGTTTATATCGATACGTGTTATTCCGGCGGGGCGATTGAAGTCCCGGGCCCTCCGCCGTCGTTTGTCCACCCCGGTCCGCCTGGGCCTACGCCCCCCGGCAAGACAATCACGATCGCCCGCTGCCAGGCGGATCGAATCAGCGTTCGCACACCCGGCGGCGACGACACGGTTTTTGTTTACGGGAACAGCATCGTGGGAACGGCTACCAATGATCCTGAGCTAAGCATTGACACCGGCGATGGCAACGACAACGTGACCGCCAGCTACAACGTCGTACTCGGCGACGTATTCATGAGCCTTGCGGGACTGAACGACACGGTTATCCTGGTCGGTAACCTCGTTACCGGCTTTGCGAGCGCCGACGGGGGGACGGGGGGCAACCTGCTCATCCTGCTGGGCAACCAGTTTGGCGGTTCCGCGTTTGTCCAGTTCCAGTAATTGTCTTTGCTTCCCCGCCAGGCAAATAAAACCTGCTACAGACGAGGAGCGATACCATGTTCTGGTCAACCAAGCGGACCACAAGACGAAGAGCGTCACGACGAAAGCTCTCCTTTGAACATTTCGAGTCCCGTCGGTTGATGGCGGTCACAACATCCCTTAGCGGTGGTACGCTGACCATCACCGGTGACGCCGACTCCGACGACATCGCCATCGTCGGCACGGCCAACCCGGGCGAAATCACGGTCACCGGTCGCAATGACACCTTCGTCGATGGTGTAATGAACGGCAGTACCACTCTCCAAGGAGTGACGGCCGATCTGATCGCCAATTTTGGCGGCGGCGACAATGTCATCAATGTGGACAACGTCTATCTGGCCGGAGAACTCGATCTTGATACCGGGAATGGGAATGACCAGGTGATTTTTGGAGCGACCGGCGTGGTTTCGTCGGCGGAACGATGTTCCGTAAACACGGGCGACGGCAACGATCTGTTCCTCGCCAAAGACTACAAAGTTTTCATCGCCGATCGTCTGGACGTCCATCTCGGGGGCAGAGGCCAAGATTCTGCTGTCCTGATCGGTGCCTCGGCGCTAACCTCGGTCCGCGTCTCGGGGGGCGCCTTCGACCAGGGCCGAAACGACGTTTTCTTGCAAGGCGTCACCTCAGGCGGAAGGCTTGACGTGCAAGCTGAAACGCCAATCAACAACGTTGCCGTCCTCACTTCCGCGGCGTCCGGTGACCTGAGGGTCTACTGCCGCAGCGGTCAAAACTCGATTTACATCGACACCTGCTATTCCGCCGAGCGGATTGTGGTCGATTCCTGGACCTCAAACACTCCTTTTTTTCCGCATTTCCCTCCCGATCCCATAACCGCGCCGTACAACATCGATGACACGGTCACCGTCGTTCGCTGCCAGACGCCACTGCTGTTCGTCAATACGACGGGCGACGCGAATCCGACCTATTTCGGCGGCAATGACACGGTTACCATCGACGGCAACAACCTCGTGGGGCCGCCCGTCGCCAATCCCGGGGCGCACGTGCTTAGTGTCAAAACGGGGGACGGGAACGACCAGGTGAGCGCCAGTTACAACGTCATTCTAGGAGTGGCGTTTGTCGGCCTGGATGAGCTTGACGACACGCTGACGCTGGTTGGCAACCTGGTCACCGGAATTGCGAGTGGTGATGGTGGGACGGGCACGAACCGTCTCAACCTGTTCGGCAATCAGTTCGGCGGTTCGTCGTTTACGCAGTTCATCTAGACAAGCGGTGGTACACAGTAACCCGACGCTTAAGCGAGGAACTGCCGGATTCCGCCTCGCTTACGCTTCGGGTTACGAATTCGCCTCGCTTACACGTCGGGCTACTAATTCGGCCCTCGCTTACGCGTCGGGTTACGAGTCTCAGTTTCGAATCTGATGTGCATACCATCGCGCCAGCAGCAACTGGAGCCGACGCAGCGAGGTCTGCTCCCAAGTGGTGAACTTAATCGTGGCCAACTGTCCCGCTCGCAATCGTTCGCTCTGGGAGCCACTTAACCGCACCGATGCGGTGAAATAGGGGTCTAGCAATTCGTAATCGCCCGAGGCCTTCGGCGTGTCGGCGTCGTCAACAAGCCGCACCGCCAACGGCCCGCCGACTTGAGACGAAAGCGCTTCATGGGGTGGATCCACCCTCGCACGAGGTTCGATTGATTCGACGGTCGATTCAATTGCCGGCGCCCCGATCGCAGAGAATCGAATTTCGATCGGGGCGTCGCCGTGCTGCAGAAACAGATCCACGTCATCCTGCTGCAGCGCAACCACGACTTCTTTCGATCGTTCATCACCAATCGAAAATAGCTCCGTTCCCTGCTCCACGTAGCGGCCAAGCCACGAGGCGAGGTTGCGGCCGACAACCTTGCCGCCCGCCGGCGCTCGGATAGTCAGCGATTTGATCTGCCGCGACAGCTCGGCGGCCTTTTTCCGCAGCGCACTCTGGGCGGCCAGTTCCGCTTGCTCTTTGGCCGTTTCGCCGGCTTGCCGCAGCATACGACACTCGGCGACCGACTTGTCGATTTCCAACTGCGCCATCCGAAGCTGCACTCTGAGCTCTCGGTTCTCAAGCACCGCCAGGACCTCACCGGCTGACACCACGTCGCCATCTTCCACTTCGAGTTGCCGAATGAACCCGGGACTTGACGACCGCACGCTGACCAGTGGCTTGTACTCGACGATCCCCGGCGCCCGGATCGTCGATGGCCCAGCCAGCAAATAGGCGATGAAAACGGCGAATACACACGCGGCACAACCGATCAATGCTAACCGCCGCCTTGACATAACCGGCTGCCTGGTTGACATGCGTATCAATGCGGCGCACGTGCGATACGCCGCGCCGCCCACGAGGGTGATTGCGGCCGCCGCTGCCAACAGTACGTGAACACGGCCGAGCAGCACCACAATGGCCAGCAGCAATGTGATGTAGATCAGCGTCCGCCAGAGCCAGGCCGCGATCGCGTAAACAATGACAATCCGCGTCTGTCGCGGAGGAAGTCCCAGCGACGCGGGCGGGCAACCGAGCATTCGCTCGACCAGCGATGTGAGCCAGCGCCGCGCATGCGTGTTCAAGTTCGGAATGCCGACCAGGTCCGAGAGAATAAAATAGCCATCGAACCGCATCAGGGGGTTTGCGTTGACCAGCAAAGTTCCCGCGCTGGCCATTGCGGCGATGCTGACGGCAACGTGCCGCGTGGTGTGGTTGCCGGTGCTGGACCAGACGATCACGGCCACTGCCGCCAGCAGCAGCTCAATGTACATCCCGGCCGTAGCGGTAGCGATGCGTTGCCATTTCGACGCGAAGCGCCACGATGATGTCAGCTCGACATACGGCACGGGCGCGAAGAACAGCACGAAGATGCCGGCCTCAGGCACGGCGCCGCCATACTTGCGACATACGAGCGCGTGGTAGGTCTCATGCAGCAACTTGAGCACGAGCCACGAGAGCACTAACAGCCACCAGTGGCTGCGGTCCAGTAGCACGATCGTATCCACCACAAGCTGGTCCCAGTGGCCCACAGCCAGCGCGAGTCCGTACAGACATACAATCCACCAGGCGACGAAAAGCGGCCGGCCCAGCGTCCAAGCGAGCCACGGTTCGAGCTTGCACAACACGGCGGTCGGGTTGAACAGCGGGCAGCGAATCGAGAGCGGGTTGCCGAGCGAGCTCCACAGACAGTCCCGCCGCGTTTCGGCCTTGTTGATCAACCTCGAGTGCTCGAAGGCTTGCGTGTTTTCGACAAGCTGCGTCTCGAGCAGCCAGCGGCAGATTGCAAGCGCCTCGCTCTCAGAGAACGCGCGCTCGCGCAAGCGAGTGGCGGCCGAGGCGATCGCGTCCTGAACCGTTCGCGTGCCGTCCAGCAAGCTGATGAACGCCTGTTCGGCCACACCGACGCGATAGAATTTTGCGCGAAAGGGGTCCTCGATGACGTAACCGGTCTGGCCGTCGAACTCGCGGCATTCGACCTTCAAATGCGGACGCAGCCGCAACACGGCGTAGAGCGGTTCGCGGACGCTAGGGTCAGCCAGGTTGGACATCGCGGCACCTCAGAATCCGACCATTGCGGTTAGCGCATGCCATAGTCGGCTCAACAGCCCTGTCAGCAGGCTTTCACTGGCGAGGGAAATCCGCGCGGCGCCCTTCATGCCCGGTCGCAGTGCGACGTCGGTGTGCTCGAGGGTGACTTCGCCAATGAAGACATTGCGCGCGTCACGAGTTTCGGAGCGGGGATGGATTCGGGTAAGCTGACCGACGAATGTCTCACCCGAATGGGCGTCGAAGCGGATCGAGACCTGCTGTCCTTCGTGCACGCAGGCCACCTCATCATCGTCGATAGCCACTTCGACAATCATTTGGTCCAGCGGAGCGATTTCGTAGAGCACCTTCCCGATGGTCAGTGGCGCACCTTCAGACCTGTCCAAGTCGCCACTGATGACGTATCCAGCGACGGGACTGCGAATCTCGATGTTGGCGATTCGATGATCCAGCAGCGTCCGCTGTTGTTCGAGGCGTTCCAGCTCGAGCTTGTCGATCTGCGCCGCCGCGACTTTGCCGGCCGCCAGGTTCACATCGTGCGACTTGCGAGTCTGCTGTTGGTCAGCAGTCACCGCGGCCAACTCGAGCCGCAACTCGTGTCCGTCCATTCGTCCGAGCACCTGATTCTCGACCACCAGATCGCCAGGCCGAACGAGGCTTTCTTCGAAGATGCCCGCAAAGGGAGCCGCAATGAACCGCCGCTTGAGCGGTTCGGCGGCACAATCACATCGGATGCGGTAGGGCAACTGCGACATCACCACCAGGCCGATCACGGCGACGGCGGTCCAGCAGATCCACCACTGCCAACCGAAGACGCGTCGCAGAGCGCGCCGCACGATCCCGGCTTGCGCCAGTTCGACGAGCCGCAGTGTCCCGGCGAGTGGCTCGCTTGAGAACCTGAGGAACGTTTGCGCACGCTTTCGATGGAAGGACTTGGCACTTCCCCAGACGATCAGTGCGCCGCTGAGAGTTCCCCTAGCAGTTGCGAGCCGGCACGACTCGATCGTCGCGCCAGGTAGCATGGCTTGGAGTGCAGGCGAAGCCGCTGACCCAGACGATGCGGCATCTTCGGCGTCTGCGAGCGTTGCCTCGCCAAGTGCATGTTCGACCGCGACAGAGAGCTCCGAGCCGCGGTTGACCTCGGTGGCGCCGGCAATCGCGGCCAGGCGGCACCGCCTTCGACCGCGCCTGACGACACCCAACGCGACGCCGTCGGCGCCAAGAAACACCTTTAGTCGATTGACAAGACTCACGCCAGCCGCCTCGAGGCTCGTTGCGTCGGCGATGACGGTCAGCAGTTCAAGGAGCGCACAGGGCAAGTCGGCATCGAGAGCGGAATTCTGCGGATTGATCACTCTTCCAGGCGATGTAACAATCTCGACCGACATTCCGCCGGTATGGTCGATCGTATTTTGGGCAGTGCTTTGGGGCATGGTAGTGGGCACGCCGCAGTGTAGTCCTCTCGCTCCGCGAGAGGTTGCATCATCACGCGGAGCGTGATGGCTACACTCGTTTAGGTTGTCGGCTTGACGTCGAGATCGATCACGCAACGCACGCCGCAGCGGTATTTGCCTTGTGGATTCTTGAGCAACACTTTGACGCGCATCGTGCCGCTCTCCGCTTCGCTGACCGGCGACACGAACTCGATCTGCCCCACGGCGTTTTGCTCGCTTTCGGGCAAGATCAAGGCGACTGATTGTCCCGGGCGAAGCGATTGACCTGCCGTATTGGGAATCGAGAAGGTGATCCGCAGCGGGTCGAGCTGCATGATCGTCATCACAGGGCTGACGCTGGCGCCCACGTAGTCCGCCTCTTCTTTGTAGAGGCGGGTGACGACGCCATCGAGCGGGCTCTTGAGGATGCGGCGGTCGATCATGGCTGCGATCCGTCGGAACTCCAACTCGTCGGTTTTCTGCTTCTCGACCGCGCTCTGAACGTTCGCTTCGGAGACGCGCAAGTCGGCGACGGCGCGATCCACTTCGTCTTGAGTGGCATGACCCGAGCCGCGCAATTCTTGCAGCCGCTCTAAGCGCGTCCGACGCAAGTCACGTTCGGCCACGGCGGACGCGAGCTGGCCCCGCGCTTCCATATTTTGACGGGCGATTTCCAGGGCAATCTCCTGAACTTCGCAGTCAAGTGTGCCGAGCCGTTGGTCCAGTTCGACGCGGTCCCCTTCGCGGACTGCGAGCATGCGTAAAAGCCCCGGCTCGACAGGAACGATGTCCAGCTTCCGGTAGGGTTCGGTGAAGCTCTCGACCGTTTGTGCCGCCGCGAAGCGTACGCAGGAGAACAGCAGGATGACCGTAAAAGTTCGCACCATGGCGTCAAACTCGCAGTGAGGAGAAGAGTTTATTGAATCCTATCGTCAAGCTGGGCAAGCTGTATGGAGCGGCAAAGACATTCTCCCGATGGAGAAGTCGTGCGGGTTACGAGTGGTGCGGTTGTAGCGATTTTGAGCGAAAGGTCGGCAATCACGAGCGCCGCTCTGACAGGAGAGCGATTGCTTGATGGCAATGGCTACTGCAACAGCGCGCCCAGCTCATCGCAGATCCACGTGTCGGCTGCCGCGAGTTCCTTGCGCGCCAAATAGCCGGCCGCTTCGCAACGCTCTTGGGCGGCACGGATTTGGCGCGAATAGTCCTCGCCTACTTCGCCCGCGGTTTGTGGCAGCGCCTTGATCTGTTGGCAAACTTCCGGCGCGAACCGTACGAGCAACGGATCGTCGGCAGAAAGAAAGAACTGGCAGGAGCCGGGATCCCCCTGACGACCGACGCGGCCAATCAGTTGGCGATCGACACGCCGTGAGTCGTTTCGCTCGACCGAGATCAGATGCATGCCGCCCAATTCCGCCATGCCGGCCGCGAGCTTGATGTCGGTGCCACGGCCCGCCATGTTCGTGGCGATTGTCACGGCGCCGAGTCTGCCGGCGCCTGCGATCACTTCCGCTTCGGCCGCGTTCTGCTTGCCGTTGAGAAGTTGATAGTCGATGCCGGCGCGGTCCAGTCGCCGTGCGAGATGTTCGCTGATCTCAATCGTGCGGCAACCGACCAGCACCGGTCGCCCTGTGCAATGCAGGCGGGCAATCTCCGTTTCGACGGCAAGCCATCGCGATTCTGCGTCTGCAAACACGCGATCGGCCAACATCAGGCGGCGAGATGGAAGCCGCGGCGGAATCGTGGCCACGCGAAGGCCATAGGTCTCGCGGAACTCTCGCGCACTGTCGGCCGCGGTGCCGGTCATGCCGGAGACTTGCTTGTACCGCGAGAAATAACGCTGACGAGTGATTCGGGCCGCCGCGCCTCTTGCGGGCGTCAGCGGTACGCTTTCTTTGACCTCAAGGAATTGCTGCAAGCCGTTCCGCCACGCGCGATCCGGACAGAGACGACCCGTGGCCGAATCGACGACGATCAGCTTGTCGTTCGCAACCACGTAGTCGATATCCCGCCGCAAGCCGTGCAGCGCTTGCAGCGCTTGTTGGACGACGTCCGACCAGGGACTCGCCAAATGCGGCAAAGCATCGCCAGCCAGCGCTTGGTAACAGCGGCGGCGGCCGTGTTCTGTCAATGCAATTGCCCTGGATCGCTGCGGATCGACGAGATAGTCTTGATCCGGCACAAGCGTCACTGCCATCCGCAGCGCCTGCTCATACGTAGCAGCCGAGACAGTTTGTTCGTGCGGTAAGTCGCTCAGGATCAAGGGGGTAGCAGCTTCGTCGATCAGAACTGAGTCGATCTCATCGACAATGGCAAACGCGCGTCGCGCGCCCAAGTGCGCTTGCTCAACCGCACCACGGAGCAAATCACGGTAGCGATCACCCAAGGGCGCTGGTCGTCGGCCGAGGCAGGCAAGCTGCTCGCGCAGATAGTCAAATCCGACTTCATAACCGGTGCCATAAGTGATATCGCGCGAATATGCCTGCCGCTTCTCGTCGAACGGCGCGCCCTCGGGCAACAGGCCAACCGTGCAGCCCAACGAGCGGTAAACCGGCTCAAGGAGCTCGAAGTCACGGCGGGCAAGATAACCGTTGGGCGTCACGACATGCACGGATCGCTCGGTGATTGCTCTTAGAAACGCCGGCAGAGCGGCCGCCAGCGTTTTGCCTTCGCCAGTTTGCATTTCGGCAATGTCGCCCCGCGCGATGGCCAGCCCGGCACGAAGCTGCACGTCGAAAAGCTCCAGCCCATAGCACCGACGTGCAGCCTCGCAGACCGCCGCAAACGCAGACACGAGCACCGCCGCGCTGGACGAACGTCGCTGGCCGTGGAGTTGCCGCAACTCATTCATGGTCAATCGCAGTTCGGCCGCCGGCAAGCTGATTAGCGACCGCCCTTGTTCGCGGATGCGCAGCAGCAGTTGCTCGTCGCCGAGCGAGCTGCGAATGCCGCATGGCAGTGAAGCCAGAAGTCGCTCGATCATCGAACCGGACAAGGGCGCCTCCGTGTCATGCTAGGTCTTGAGCCCGCTGTCTTCAGGGCTCCATCACCGGCGGAAGGAGCTGCGGCCCCTCGACGGTTGGCAACGGGATCGCCTGATCGCCCGGGCGCGGCAGCGAAGGCAGCGTTTCATTGGCTGCGGTGGGCGGTTCGGATGGCGCAATGTCCGGTCTAACCGGCCAAACCTGAGCTCTCGGTTCCGGCGACTGATGTTCGACGGTCGCCCGAGGCCACGCCGCGGCCGTTTGGCCTTTACGCGTAGGTGGCCATTTGACGGGCGCGGCCGCAATTCTGCGTCGGCTTGTTTCGGCCGGCTCGGATTTCTTGGCCGTCAACGGAGCTGGCTTCGATGCGACTGCCGACGAGCGCGACTTGGCCCCATCCCCTCGATCCGCCGACGCACGTTTTTCGGCAGCCACGCCCGCAGAACGTGAACCGCGCCTGGGCAGATGGGCCGCCGTTTCGATCGGCTGACATTGCAGCAACACACCCGTCGCACGCTTCAACTGCACCAGTGCGACGTTGTATGCCACGAGCGTATCCGCATAGCTGGCCTCGGCGCGGCTGAGCCGCTCTTGCGCGTTGAGCAGATCGTCCAGCACAATGCCTGCCGCCGGTTGATCACCGGGAAGCAACCGCCAGCGGCGTTCCAGGTGTTCGATCTCGGCCTCGCCACCGAGGATGGCATGGTAATGACTGATCATCTCACGATGCGCGGTGGCGATTTCGCGCACGGCGGTTTCGACTTCCAGCCGCACGTTCGCGGCAGTAGCTTCCAGTTGGTTTGTCAACTGGCGCAGTTCGAGGCGCCGCCTTTTCAGCCGAGCTTGCGCCGCGCGATTGCCAAACGGGTATTCGAGCAACAGGCCGGCGGAATACGACGGTCGGCCGGCGGCGAACTGGTCTTCAAACGCCTTCCCAATCGCGGCGTCTCCCTCCAATCCATTCACATAGGATGCCAAAATGAGATTGAGCACCGGCATCAGCTCGTGGTCCGACACACAAAGCCGCACGCGGGCCGCACGCAGTTCGCGCGTGGCCAGATCGATCTCCGGACGATTCCCGAGCGCCAAAATGAGCGAATCTTGCAGCCCAACGGTCTGCGGCGTCTCGATCGGCGGCTGAATGGGGACGAGCTCCTGATGCTCGACGGAGCCCAGCACCGGATCGTTGACCAACGTGCGGAGCCGCGCCTCGGCGTTCAGGACCAACGCTTCTTGCCGAATCACGGCAGCGCCGCGCGTCGCCACGGCCCCTTTGGCCCGGGCAAGTTGGCTCTTGACGACATCAACATCGCGCCGCGCATCTAGCTCGACGTAGATTCTGCGGCCCTGATGAAACAGCTTTCGCTTCTGCAGCAGGACCACTCGCTGCAGGTACAGGTCCCAATAGGCCCTTTGCACGTCGAGCACCACGTTCTGCAAGTCTCTGGAAAACTGATCGTGCGCGATCTCGACATCGATCTGCGCCAGCAGCACCGTGCTGGTGTTGTAGATGCGGCCGGCGCCATTCAGCAGCGGCTGAGTGAGGCTGACCGAGAGCCGCGCGGTACCTTGCTGGTCGGGCACGAAGAACACCGAATTGCTGTCTTCGTAGCCGAACTTTTGCGCGGCTTCGAGCCGGGCGCCCGTCGGCCCCAGTTGGCGAACCCCGCCTGACGAGAACCAGTTCTGATTGAGATAACGAGGCGGCCCGCCGGTAGTCAGCGTGCTACCCACCGGTTCGCTGGTGTCGGCGAACTTGGATTCCACAAACGAATGCACGTCGAACTGCGCGTGTGCTTCGGCAATTGCGGTTTCCTGGATCGCAGGGAAATCGCGCAGGACTTTGACCTGGGCCGAGTGCAGCAGGGAGCCGAGCACGATTGCATCGAGGTCGATGTCCAGCCGCTCAGGGCGGCCAAGAATCGGCTGCCTGGCGGTGGGACGCCACCAAGGCCCCCAGTCTGCAGGGATGGCGAGATCAAGCTCCGTCCGGTCGTGCGGTTCGACCACGGCTGTCGGCAAGGGTGCCACGATTTGCTCCGGCTCGCCGCTTGTGGGCAGGGCATCTTGAGCCAGGGCAGCCAGTGTGATACTCGTGCACGCGAGCAATACCGCCAACAAGCGCACACGGCGCAATAGGCGGGAGCGGGTTCGCGGGGCGTCCTGCATGGCTTGGGCGCGCGGTGAGCGGGTGGGGGCTACTCTCTGTTTTCCTTCGACCGGTTTTACTTGGTCGGTCCATCTTCTCAGTCCCTCCAGCTAGCGGCCCCGTTGCAGGAACAAGGCAAAGTTTTGTCATAGGCGGCGCGGCTGGATTTTCCGGCATGACCGGTGTCCCGGCCACTCGCAGGAGAAACTCGACGTAGGCTTTCAAGAATTGCGCCATTGTCAGTTCGCGCGGTTGCGGTTCTCTTGCGCGCAGGCGGCTTGGACCTACAGCGATGAACACACTGAAGAATTCGGTCGGACGCATCAGGCAATTTCTGCGGTTTGGCACTGCGCCGGAACTGATCTCCCGCCGCAAGCGATGTGTGCTTCCGCCGCCGCGGTTTATCGACTGCATGGAACTGGAAGACCGGACGATGATGAGCGCCACGCCGCTGGGCGTCGAGGCGATCGTCAACGCGACCACGGCCAACACGCAACAGACGCAAGCCGAGAGTCCCCAGGCGGTCGCAGCCGATGCCAGCGGCAATTACGTCGTCGCCTGGTCGAGCCAATTGCAGGACGGCACGGGCTGGGGGGTTTACGCGCAACAGTTCAACGCGGCGGGCGTCGCCCAGGGGGGCGAGATTTCTGTCAATACCGATACGCTGGCCGACCAGCAGTTCGCCTCCGTGGCGATGGACAGCGCCGGCAACTTCGTCGTGGTCTGGTCATCGACGACAAGTGGCGACAGCGAAGTAAAGGCCCGACTCTATAACTCCAGCGGCGTTGCGCAAACCGGACAGGTTGCGGTCAACACCACCACGGCCGACGAGCAAAGCTTTGCTAGCGTGGCCATGGACAACACCGGTAAGTTCGTCGTGACTTGGACAAGCAACCTCCAGGACGGCGGCGGCCAAGGAATCTACGGGCAGCGCTTCGATTCCACAGGGCTGGCCCAGGGGGCTGAGTTCCTCGTCAACACGACCACCGCCAATGACCAGATGCATTCCCAAGTGGCGATGGACTCCGACGGGGATTTTGTCATTACCTGGTCAAGCAATTTGCAGGACACCGGCGGTTGGGGAGTTTACGCGCAGCGCTACAACGCCTCTGGTATTGCTCAGGGCAGCGAGTTCCAGGTCAACACCACCACGGCCAACGATCAGCAGTGGGCGACAGTCGACATGGACTCGGCCGGCAATTTCGTGGTGAGCTGGACCAGCGCGAACCAGGACACGGGCGGCCTGGGGATATACGCTCAGCGATATGACGCGGCGGGAACAGCGCTGAACGGCGAATTCCTGCTCAATACCACGACCGCCGGCGACCAGCAAAACTCGCGCGTGAGTGTGGATGCCAACGGCGAATTTGTGATTACGTGGTCGTCCTTCAATCAAGATAGCGCAGGCACCTGGGGCGTCTACGCGAAGAAGTTTACGTCAGGCGGCGCGGTGGAAGACGCGGAGTTTCGCGTGAACACCACGCTCGCCGGAGATCAGCAGCACGCGGCCGTGGTGTTAACAGGGTTGGACACGGCCGTCTTCGTCTGGAGCGGAAACGGTCCCGGCGATGCCGACGGCGTGTTCTCGCAACGGTACAGCTTCAACGATGTGCCCACCGTAACGCCGACCGTCGCTGCACTCGCCTACACGGAAAACGATGGCGCGGTGGCGATCGATGCGGGCGTCGTGTTGGCCGACAACGACGACACGCAGCTCGCAAGCGCGACGATCACGATCACCGGCAACTATGTGAACGGTCAGGACACACTTACGTTCACTGACCAAAACGGCATTACGGGAAGCTGGACCCCGGCGACCGGAGTGCTCTCGCTCAGCGGGACGGCTACGCTGGCGAACTACCAGGCCGCACTGCGATCGATCACCTACACCAACGGCAGCGACAACCCCGCGACGACCACGCGGACCGTGACCTTTGTGGTCAACGACGGCATGGCCAACAGTGTCGCGGCGACGCGTGACATTACGATCGCGGCCGTTAACGACGCGCCGGTGAACGCGATCCCCGTCCCGCAGAGCACCAACGAAGACACGGCGCTGGTCTTCTCCAGCGG
>JBBDYH010000143.1:67857-74064 GCA_040901795.1 Pirellulales bacterium | reverse complement strand
GCTTCAAGCAGATTGTCCGCGGGAAGATCCGCGAGAACCTGCGGAAGTACATTACCCACGGCGAGATGATCGGCCGGAAGGGACGGGAGCTGGTGAGCATCCCCATCCCGCAACTCGACGTGCCGCATTTCCGTTACGGTAAAAACGGCTCCGGAGGCGTCGGCCAGGGGGATGGCGAAGAAGGGACCATCATCGCCGGCGGCGATCAAGACGGCCAGGGCGAGGGCACGGCCGGCAGCGATCCGGGCGCACACATTCTTGAAGTCGAGGTCTCGATCGAGGAGCTCGCGGCGATTCTAGGTGACGAGCTGGCCTTGCCCCGCATTGAGCCCAAGGGGAAAGCCAATATCACCCAGGAGAAGACCAAGTACACCAGCATTCGGCGCTCGGGACCTGAGTCGCTGCGGCACTTCAAGCGGACCTACATCGAAGCGCTCAAGCGGCAGATCGTCACCAAGACCTATCGCGCCGAGTCGCCCCGCGTCGTGCCCATCCGCGACGACAAGCGCTATCGCGCCTGGGACACCATCCAAAAGCCCGAGGCCAACGCCGCGGTGATTTACATGATGGATGTCTCGGGCTCAATGACCGACGAGCAGAAGCAGATCGTGCGGACCGAAGCGTTCTGGATCGACACCTGGCTCTCCAGCCAGTACGACGGCGTCGAGACGCGCTATATCATCCACGACGCGGCGGCGCGCGAGGTCGATGAGCAGACGTTCTACCGCACGCGCGAGAGCGGCGGCACGCGGATCAGCTCGGCATATCGGGTCTGCGTCGACCTGATCCGCAAGCAATTGCCGCCGAGCGAGTGGAACATCTATTGCTTCCAGTTTTCCGACGGCGACAACTGGGGCGAAGACAACGAGCAGAGCGTGCGGCTGTTGAGTGAGGACATTGTGCCGCACGTCAACTTGTTCTGCTACGGGCAGGTCGAAAGCCCCTACGGCAGCGGCGAATTCATCCGCTCGCTCCGCGGCGCCTTCGATGACGACCACGACAAAGTCGTGCTGTCGGAGATCGAGAACAAAGAAGCGATCTTTGACAGCATCAAGCTGTTTTTGGGTAAGGGTAAGTAGGGAATGATGGAATGACGAAATTGATCATGTCATGCTGAGCGCAGCGAAGCATCTAGGAGCCAGCGCTTCGCCACGCCGAAAGATCCTTCGCTTCGCTCAGGATGACAACTGGAGCAACCCATGTCCACCGCCAGCTACTATGAACTGTTGCCCGCCGACCTTGCCGGCCACCAGCGGCAGATCGAGAAGTGGGCCCGCGATTATGGGCTGGACTTCTTTCCAACGGTTTTCGAGGTGGTCGATTGCGATCAGCTTAACGAGGTCGCAGCGTACGGTGGCTTTCCAACGCGCTATCCGCATTGGCGCTTTGGCATGGAGTACGAGCAGCTCGCCAAGGGCTATCACTACGGGCTTTCTAAAATCTACGAGTTGGTGATCAACAACAACCCGTGCTATGCCTACTTGATGCGGTCCAACGGCATCACCGACCAGAAGATGGTCATGGCGCATGTCTATGGGCACTGTGATTTCTTCAAGAACAACTATTGGTTCAGTCAGACCAGCCGCAAGATGATGGATGAGATGGCCAATCACGGCAATCGCGTCCGCCGCTACATGGACCGTTACGGCGTGGATGAGGTCGAAAACTTTATCGATGCCTGCCTGAGCATCGAGGACCTGATCGACATCCATTCCCCCTTCATCAAACGGCGCGAGGAAGACATTACGTCGCACTTCAAAAAGAAGCCGGAAGACGACGAAAAAATCGAAGTCGGCAGGTTCTCGGCCAAGGACTACATGGACCAGTTCGTCAACCCGCCCGAGCAATTGGCGGCGGAAGCCGAGCGGATCAAGAAGGAAAAGGAGCAGGACAAGGGCTTTCCCGAGAAACCCGAGCGCGACGTCACCTGGTTCCTGCTCAACCATGCGCCGCTCAAGCCATGGCAGGTCGATGTGCTGTCGATCATTCGCGATGAGGCTTACTACTTCGCTCCGCAAGGTCAGACCAAAATCATGAACGAAGGCTGGGCCAGTTACTGGCACAGCACGATCATGACGCGCCAGGGCCTGGAGCCCGGCGACGTGATCAACTACGCCGACCACCACTCCGGCACGATGGCCAGCTCACCCACGCGGCTCAATCCGTACAAACTCGGGATCGAGCTGTTCCGCCACATCGAAGAGCGCTGGAACAAAGGGCAGTTCGGCAAGGATTACGACGACTGCGACGATTACGAACAGCGCCGCCGCTGGGACACGGGCGCCGGGCTGGGCCGGCAGAAGATCTTCGAGGTCCGCCGGATCCACAACGATCTGACGTTTATCGACGAGTTCCTCACGCTGGAGTTTTGCCGTGAGAACAAACTGTTCTCGTTTGGCTACGAGGCCGACAGCGACGCCTATGTGATCGAAAGCCGCGAGTTCCCCAGGATCAAGGAGCGGCTGCTATTCAGCCTGACCAGCATGGGACGGCCGATCATCCATGTGCTCGACGGCAACTACCGCAACCGCGGTGAGCTGTTCCTCGATCACCAATACAACGGCGTGGAGCTCAAACTGGATTATGCCCGCGACACGCTCGTCAACCTGGAAAAGCTGTGGAAGAGGCCGGTACACATCTTCACCATACTCGACGATACGAAGACGATCCTCTCCTACGACGGGGAGGAGCACAATTCGACTTCGCTCTAGTATCATCATGCGGATTTCGCCAATTCGATATTGAAAAAAGGCATCGAAGTTGCACCGGCAGCGAGACAAACACCGATAATCACCACTGAGACGCTGACATTGAGGAAAAAGGCCCGACAAATGAACACACTCAGAACCGAAACGCAGACCGCGCTTGAGCAATTAGCTTCGGACCAAAGCTATCCCCATCGCCTGCAATGCGAAACGGCTGGACAACGGCTGCAGGCCGAGATTGTGGCGTTAGATACGCTGGCCTGTGCGTTCAACTACCTTGGCGTTGAGCTTGATTCCCTGGCGACCGCTCCGGTGGCTTTGCTCAAGCAAGTGGCCGACCGGCTTTCGCATCGGCTGACGTATCTCCTGGAACCCATCACGGCCGTTGAGGTTGACGCCAATCAGTGCGCCGTCCAATTGAGGTCGAACCCGCCTCAAAAAGACGACAACGGCACGAGCTACTACGAGCTGTTGGTCAAAAGAGGCGGTCTGATCTCGCTTTCGCGATTTAAGAAAGAACCCCGCGAAGTTCGCTGTCTCGTCCCCGCCCACGTCACGCGCGAAGTGTTTCTCCGGCTGGTGGACGACTTCTCGAAAGCGGCCGTCTGAAAGGGGATAGGGAGATACATAGGGAGACAAGGGGATACGGTCAGGGATTGATTCCAATCGAGCCCCCTAACTGTTCCTTTATCCCCCCATCTCTCTCTTCATCCCCCTCTCTCCTAAAAAAAGAATCTCCCTCTCTCCTGTAAGTCTCCGCCCGGGACGTGGTCTAATATCGTGTGCCATGAACACGAGCCACGTCTGGGAACTGGAGGCCGCGCTGCTGTCTCCCGCGATGCACACAAGCGAGCGCGCGGCGGACCGCCGCGACGCAGCCTCCTTCGACCGGCTGGTCGTCGAGGAGCAGGCCTACGTCGCGCGGCTGGTGGGTCGGCTCGTCGGCTGGCGCAGCGACGTGGACGACCTGGTGCAGGACGTGTTCGTGTCGGCGCTGGGCGGGTGGGCCAGGTTCCGCGGCGACTGCTCGGCGCGGACCTGGCTGACACGGATTGCGCTCAACAAGTGCCGCAGTTACGGGCGGCGGCGATGGGTTCGCGAGCGGTTTCTCGCTGCATGGCAAGCGCAAGCCGATTCGACTGCTCCGATTCAGAGAGCTTCGGCGGAAAGCGGCGAAGTTGCCGCGCAAGTGCGACATGCAGTCGAGCGGCTACGACAGCGGGATCGTGAAGTGATCGTATTGCACTACCTGGAACAAGTGTCGCCAGCCGACGTGGCGGGTGTATTGAACATCAGTCAAAACGCCGTGGAAGTCCGGTTAACGCGCGCAAGAAGGCGGCTGAAAGAGATACTGTCTCGCGAGGTGGAGCAATGAACGACGAAACCTTACAAGAACTGCTGAAGCAGGCCGATGAGCGGTTCCAGGCTGCGGCGCCACGCGAGCCGGCGGCCAACGTAGGCGGAGAGGCATTTGTCGACGGTGTTCGTCGACGGCGGACGCATCAGGCTCGCCGGCGCACCAGCCTTGGCGTCTTGGCGGTAATCCTTGTGACCGCCGGAGTGTCGGCGTGGTCATTGAACGCCGACATTTGGAGAGGCCCCGATCAGTTGCCCGATCTGATTGCGTCGAAGGAGGCAAGCGAATCGGATGGCATCCGTGAGGCCACAGTCATCACAGAGCCGCCCCAAGGCCGACGGCTACGGGATGACGAGATCGCCCGGCTCAAAACCGAGATTGCCGCGCTGGATGCGGAGGCGAATCAGGCTCGCCGCTTCGTCGAGCTTTATCAGGCGGCTGAAGCCCGCCGCGAGCGGCTGGCGGCTGTAGAAACACACGCGGAGCCCCTCCTCTCGCCGCAGGTCTTGGCCGACCTCGAAATCGACCGCGCGGCGGCGATCACGGTGATCTCAGCCGACTCCCAGGCCAACGAGTTCAATCGTATGGCCGATGCAGCCGATGCCTATCGATCCGTCGTAAAACATTTTCCCGACAGTCGCTGGGCCAGCGTGGCGCGCGAGCGATTGTTTCAAGCCCAACACATGAATTAGGAACTTATTATGCGAATACTCAACTGCACGTTTGCGCTAGCGATTCTGTTTTTACTATCGTCGTTAGGCGCTGGCCAGGAAGCGCCGGCTCTTCCGCCGGAGCTTGTGCAGGCAAAGTCGGTTTCGGCGCAACAAGACATTACACTTGTTTTCCATCCTGAGTTTCCCATTTCGCTGGAAGCGGCAAATGAAATCATTCAATCGAAGCACCTGGCCAGCGCAGCGATCAATGAGCTCACCGGGGCGCGCACGGCTTTGACCTCGATAAACGATGGCGGGCGATTGCAAGGGAATCGTGGCACCCAGGGGTGGCGGGTTCTAGAACCGGCGGGCATGGCGTACTTCGCCTATTTGTCGCGACGGCAACAGTTGATCAGCGGAGAATCCGATGATTCGATTCCTCTTCGAGTAGTCGTTGCAGTCACTGGGCCGGCCGACCAAGGAGAAGCCGAGGCTGAGAAGTATGCAGCACTGGTCATTAAGCACCTCAACAACGTCGTCGCCGAATTGTCCCGTCGCGCAATTGAGCACAAGCTGGAACGGCTCAAGTCATCCACCGATGAGGCACGAAACGCGGCCGAATTGGCCGCGGAGCAACTTCAGGAAATCCGCGCCAAAGTCAGTCGACAATCGAGCGTATTCTCGGAACCCGTCCTCCAAGAGCTCGTCAGCGACCTCAAAAAGCAGCAACAAGCGCTCGAAGTTGAGCTGGCCGGGATGAAAGGACGTGCGGAGGCCTTGCAAGTCGAAGTGGCCAAGACCGCCAAGCGCGCCGAAAAAGATCCTCCTAATGACGATGTGCTGCAGAATCTGTTCCGGGTCATAGAGCTGAGAAAGGAACAGCTTGCTGCGGCGCGTGACCTCTACAAGGCGAATACCGTTCGGAGGACCGACGTCGCCAACGCAGAAGAACAAGTAGCCTTGGCTCAGGTGGAGCTCGCTCAAGCCAAGCGCAGCGCTTCGCGACCCGCCAATGAGCACTTGGACAAACTCAATGACGAGCTCTCGCATATCTTTGTGAACATGGCCGAGACTGTAGCCAAGCTCGAATATGTGAAACAGCGGCTTGAGGAGCACCTAGAAATGCTCAAACAAGAAGCCGAAACCAAGCCGCTACGAGAACAGCTTGACGATCAGGCGGAGGCGGTCGCCTTGCTGCAGGCACGAGCCAATCACGCGGCGATGCAGGTGAGGCAACTGCAATCATCCTACCGCCCGGCACGCGTCGAGATCTTTGACCTGAAAACCAGCGACGACAAACCGGCTAACACCGAAAAGGCTGAGAAGCGGTGAGCTCGTTTGCCGCAACGCCGGAGGCGTTGAACTCGAGTAGCCGGCGGCAACGCCGCCGGTAACCCGCACATCAAGCGCCGCCGACCTCGCAGGGGGCGAACCCCGACGGTTAGACCCCTATGGGGTCGAAATACCTGTGCGTCAACCGAGTCCGGGGGGG
>JBBDYH010000143.1:0-67847 GCA_040901795.1 Pirellulales bacterium | reverse complement strand
CCCGCTACTCGAGTTGTGCCCCTTCGGGCCGTTACAGGAACTCGATCTGGGCGGGATCAACGTGCTCGTCCAGATGAAAGCGGATCACGAGTCAGCGGACGAATTGCCAAGCTTACGCGCCAGTGGTCCCGGCCCAAGCTGCGATTTAAGCTCCGCCACAAAGTCTGCGTCCTGGCGAATGTCCCGCAGGATTTCGTCCCGGTGATCGAAATAGTAGGCCAGCGCGGCATGCACGTCGGCGAGGGTGATCTGCGGAAATCGCCCTACGATATCATCCGCCGATTGTCCCTGCATGTCGTGCCAGACGGCGATGTCCTGAACGCGAACGCGGTGCCCCGCCACGCGCGGTTTCCCGCCACACACTCCCGGCGTGATTTCGATGTGTTTATTGAGCGTCAATTCCATAGTACGAGTATAAGCCAAAAGGGTTCTCTCCGGCAAATTGTTGGTGACGCTTGCCGCTCGCAATACCGCTCCTACCTGCTACACTGACATTTTCTAGCAGCGAGGAAGCCATGTCACCCGCCCGCGCTCGTCTGGCGTTTACCCTCGTCGAACTGCTGGTCGTGATTGCGATCATCGGCGTCTTGGTCGCGCTGATGCTGCCGGCAGTGCAGGCAGCGCGAGAAGCGTCGCGCCGCTCGCAGTGCAGCAATAACTTGCGCCAGTTGGGTCTTGGCGTGGCGAACCACCTCTCGTCTTTCAAAACATTCCCGACCAGCAACGGCTTTGATACACCGCAGGATTTCACCAACGCGCCGTCAAATCTGCTGAGCGGCAAAGGCTGGATCTTGACCGTGCTTAAGCAGCTCGAGGAATCTGCACTCTACGAGCAGTTCAGGCCATGCCTCACGGGAAACATGAACAGCGGCGGCGGCATCCGTAACACGGTCTGCCGCGCGGCGATGAAGACCCGCTTGGCGGTGTTGGAATGCCCCTCCGACGGCGACGGGCCCCGAACATCGACCAGCCAATTCCAGTTGGATGGGATCGAGGTCACGCTCACGAATTACAAGGGCGTCATTGGCGATACTCGGATGGGGGATTCGTCCAGCGTGCACCAAGGCGCGCAGCCCGACTGCCATCGCATGACGCGCTGCCCAGGAATCTTCTGGCGTCACACTCGCTACCGGCCCACGCAGTTGAAGCACGTTCTCGATGGGACGAGCAAAACCTTCATGGTGGGCGAGGATGTACCTTCGGAGAACCGGCACAGTGCGGCGTTTTACAGCAACGGCGACTATGCGAGCTGCCATGGGCCGTTAAACTATTTTCCGCGACCCACCACGCCGGCCGAATGGTGGAACGTGATGACGTTCCGCAGCCGGCACCCCGGCGGCGCACACTTTTGCATGGTCGATGGTTCCACGCAGTTCGTGAATGAGACGATCGATCACAAGATATACCGCGCCCTCAGCACGAAGGCCGGCCACGAAAGCGCCTCCCTGCCGTAAGAATTGAAAAAGAGTTCCATGCGCCCCCCGTCGTTCAAGCAACAATCTCCGCTGCACACGGTTCGTCCCGTTACCCTGTTCGGTCTCGCGTTCTGTGCGGCCGCGTTCGTGGGCTGCGCAAAGCACGAATCATCGATTACAGGAACCGTGACTCTGGATGGCGTGCCCTTGTCGCGCGGGACGGTGACCTTTCATCCCCAGGCCGGCGGCGCTCCGGCCTATGCGCGCATCGATGCCGAGGGGAACTTTACGGTCAAGACGGGCGCTCAGGAAGGACTCGAGTCCGGCAAATACGTCGCGACCGTTGTAGCAACTGCCGCGCCGGGACCAGGCGAAAGCGAAACTGCCGTTGGAAGACTGTTGACTCCTCCGCGCTACGGCACGGTCGAGCAGTCCGACCTTGAGTATATGATCACGACGGGCAACAATGAGATCGATCTACGATTGAAGAGTCAATGAGCGCGGACGATTGCGCCGTGAGGCCGTTTCGTCGGCGGCAAAACTCGTTATGATGTGATTCTTGAATCCGACCTGCCGAGAACCGCATTGAAGATTGCGGTCTGCCCTCACCCATGTCTACCGACGGCGCCAACGTTTCGCTCGCACCCGCTGAAGGCTGGCATTGCAGCCACCTTTACTATCGTTTCGATCGCGCGCGATTGCGCGAGCTAGGTCCGGATGAGCTGCGCGTCGGACGTGAGCAGTTTGCCGCAGCTCTTGCTCCCACGACCGGTGATGGGCCCGCGCGTGTACAGCTTTCGATCACAAGTGGCCATAAGGCCGACTTCGGCCTGATGCTCTTAGACGCCAGTCCGCTAAAGATCGATACCGTCCACCAGCAGCTCGTCTCTGGCCCGCTAGGACATGCGCTTGTGCCGACGTATTCCTTTGTGTCGATCACCGAGGTGTCGGAATACGTGCCCACGGTCGAAGCCTATGGCCGCCGGCTGGTCGAAGAAGGCGAGCAACCTGACAGCCCGACCTACAAGGCCAAGCTGAAGGCGTACGAGAACCGCGAAGTGATGATGCGCCGGCAGCGGCTGACACCGGACCTGCCGCCGTGGCCGAACACCTGCTTCTACCCGATGAATAAGAAACGTAAAGTCGGCGAGAACTGGTTCCTCTTGCCCTTCGACGAGCGGAACAAGTTGATGGCCGAGCACGGCCGGACCGGCATGACGTTCGGCGGCAAGGTGACGCAATTGATCACCGTCGGCTTGGGTTTCGACGACTGGGAATGGGGCGTCACGCTCTGGGCGCGCAGCCCCGAGTTCCTCAAGGAGATCGTCTACCGCATGCGGTTCGACGAGGCCAGCGCCCGTTATGCAGAGTTCGGGCCGTTCTATGTCGGCTACGTGACTACGCCGGTTGAGCTGCTAGAGCACTGCAGGATCGGTCAGTAATGGGGAATGCGTGAATGGGGAATGTGGAATCGCAAGCGGATTTCATTCCCCAATCCCCATTCCATTCATTCCCCATTCATCCTCACTTCGGCGTGATCTTGATATTCCGAAACGCCACCGGCCCGTGGTCGCCCTGGAACATCAAGGGCCCGGTCGGCGCTTCCTTGCCCGTCACGCCGGTTGGGGTGACGCCTTTCATCTCCACATTCTCGTGGATCACTTCGCCATTGAGCGTGACCTTCACGAATTTGGCATGGGCGACTTTCTTGTCGCCTTCGTACTTCGGCGCTTGAAATTCAAGGACGAACTTCTGCCACTGACCGGGTTCTTTGGCGGCGTTCTTTTTGGGCGCTGCGGCATTGTAAAGGCCGCCAATGTCGCCCGGCCCTACGCGCTGCTTGCCGAAGCTGTCGAGCACCTGCACTTCGTACTCGCCCATCACATAGACGCCCGAGTTGGACCGCTGCGGGACCATCAACTCCAGCTCGATCGTCGCGTCGCCCCACTTCTGTTCAGTGTAGATATCGACGCCGCCACCTTGGGCGTTGACGAGTTCCCCGTCGCCCTGCTTCGCGTCCATCACAACAAGGCCCCGCGGGCTTTCAGGATCCATCTTGGCTTTGCCGACAGTCCACTTGCTCTTCTCTTTGTTGGCGCCCTTGAGCTTCCAGCCGTCGAGGTTCTTCCCGTTGAACGGCATGTCGGCCTTGTCCTGTGCCCGAAGTGATTGGCCACTCCAGAGCATCAACGCCACACCGATCGCCACGGTCCACCAGTTCTTCGCCATCACATTGCTCCTCGTCAGTTGAAATGCCTACCTTGCCAGCCCAGAGTCCCCGGCAAGAGTTTAGCAGGGAACAGTCTCGGCTGCACGCGCCGAAAGGCGCCCGCGGCTGCTCAGGTGGTACAGGCTTTGCGAGCAGGGCTAACCGCGGAAGCAAACCACGCGAAAACCAAGACCGTAGCGAACGGTCGACGGCCGCTGCCCGCCCAAACCGGGCGTTCGACGGCCTACGCCGGAATATAACGGCCGTTCCCGGTTCATCAGGAGACAGGTTATGGCAGCTTCAACGACCATCGGGCCCCGACCCCCCACGGTAAGTGTGGCCGCGACCGGCGATTTTCCTGCTACCACGTCAACGCACAACGTCGGCGCCGCGGAACGTCTGGCGTCGGCGGTTGGCGGGGCCGCGCTGGCGGCGTTCGGGCTGGCGCGGGGCGGCTTCGGGGGGCTAGCGATGGCGCTGACGGGGGGCAGCCTGGTCCATCGAGGTGTGACTGGTAACTGCATGGCCTATAGCGCCCTGGGTGTCAACACTGCACGGTCCAACGACGGCCGGCCGGTTCGGATTGGCGCCGGCCGCGGCGTCAGAATCACGCAAAGCGTCACGGTGCTGAAGGAACCAGCGGAGCTTTACTCGTTCTGGCGAAACTTCCGTAATCTGCCGCGCGTGATGCGACACCTGCAGTCCGTCGAGATCACCAGCGACAACCAGTCGCACTGGGTGGCTAGCGCTCCGTTTGGCAAAACCGTCGAATGGGACGCCGAGATTTACACGGAGCGCGAGAACGAGCTGATCGGCTGGCGGTCGTTAACCGGCTCGCAAGTCGACACGGCCGGCTCGGTGCAGTTCCGCAAGGCCCCGGGCGATCGCGGCACGGAAGTCACCGTCACGCTGAAATATGACCCCCCCGCAGGCAAACTGGGAGCAGCGATTGCGGCGATCTTCGGCGAGTCGGCGGACCATCAAGTGCAGGAGGACCTGCGGCGGTTCAAGCAGATCATGGAAGCCGGCGAGGCGCCGACGATCGAAGGACAACCGCACGGGATGTGTGCGTAGAGTCGGCGAGCGGGGCGACGTAAGTCCCCCGATAACGCAGCGCTTACGCTCGGGATCGAGAGATGCTTCGTCACGCGGAGCGTGACGCCTACATAAAGGAGCGAAGCCATGAAAGCGGTCTGTTGGTGCGGCAGCGGCAAAGTGCAGGTCGAAGACGTGGCGATGCCGCGCATTCTCAACCCGCGCGACGCCATTGTGAAGATTACGCTGACCACCGTCTGCGGTTCGGATCTTCATCTCTATGGCGGATTTGTTCCGAGCATGCAGCCCGGCGACATTCTCGGCCACGAAATGGTAGGCGAGGTGGTCGAGACTGGCGCCGAGGTCCGCAATCTGTCGGTAGGTGATCGCGTAGTCGCCTCGTTCTGCATTGCCTGCGGCCGTTGCTGGTATTGCCGGAACAGCGAGTTCTCGCTCTGCGATAACTCCAATCCCAACGCCGCCATGATGGAGAAGCTCTACAACTTTTCCACAGCCGGGATCTTTGGCTATTCGCATTTGTTCGGCGGGTACGCCGGCGCGCAGGCCGAGTACATTCGCGTCCCGTTCGCCGATGTGGGCGCCTTCAAGATTCCTGACGGGATGAGCGACGAGCAGGCGCTTCCGTGCGCCGATGTCTTCGCCACCGGCTTCATGGGCGCCGATCTCTGCAACATCCAGCCCGGCGACGTGGTGGCCGTGTGGGGTTGCGGGCCGGTCGGCCAGTTCGTGATCAAAAGCGCCTTTCTGCTTGGCGCCGGACAGGTGATTGCCATCGACAACGTGCCCGAGCGGCTGCACCTGGCGGCACAAACCAGCGGAGCGACGACCTTGAATCATGACCGGGTCGATCTGTACGACACGCTCAAAACGCTGACCGGCGGCCGCGGTCCAGACGCCTGCGTGGACGCGGTCGGCATGGAGGCGCACGGCTTTAGTTGGCTGATGTCGGCCTACGACCGAATCAAGACGGCGCTCCTCATGCAGACCGAGCGCGCCCATGTCATTCGGGCGATGATTCAGGCCTGTCGCAAGGGGGGCACGCTGTCGATCATGGGAGTCTATGGTCTGGTCGTCGACAAGTTTCCGCTTGGTGTCGCCTTTAACAAGGGCTTGCACTTGAATATGGGACAGGCCCATTGCCAGCGGTATATCCCCCGGCTGTTCGACTATTGGAAGCAAGGCCAGGTGGACCCCAGCTTCGTCTTCTCGCATCATTTGCCGCTCTCCGAAGCGGCCGACGCATATCGTATTTTCCGCGACAAGCGGCAACACTGTATCAAAGTGGCGCTGCGGCCTGAGGCGGCGCTAACCAGCGCCGCGCAGACGACCAGCGCGGCAGTTCCGGTAGCCGCGTTGTAGAAGGCACACTCCGTGTGCCGTTCCTGTGGGGCAGGCATTCTTGCCTGCCTTGTTCGGCAGACAGGAATGTCTGCCCCACTTCCGCGGTCTACAATACGCTCTATGAACATCGTAATGTTGACGAATACGTACCTCCCCCACGTCGGCGGGGTGGCGCGTAGCGTCGAAACGTTCGCGCGAGAGTACCGCGCCCGCGGCCATCGCGTGATCGTCGTCGCTCCAGAGTTCGAAGGCCGCCCGGACGACGAAATCGATGTCATTCGCGTACCGGCCATTCAAAACTTCAACGGCAGCGATTTCTCCGTCCGGCTGCCGATCCCCGGTTTCGTCGCAGCGCAGCTTGCCGAGTTTCAGCCCGACATCATCCATGCGCACCACCCGTTTCTGTTAGGTGAAAACGCGATGCGGCTGGCGGCGGCCGACAATGTGCCGCTGGTCTTCACGCACCACACAATGTACGAGCAGTACACGCACTATGTGCCCGGCGATTCGCCGGCGCTGCGGCGGTTCGTGGTGCAGTTGACGACCGACTTTGCCAACCTCTGCGATCGCGTGTTTGCGCCCAGCGAGAGCGTGGCCTCGATCATCCGCGATCGCGGCACGATCGTGCCGATTACCGTTGTACCGACCGGCGTCGATACCGCCGCATTTGGCAAGGGCGACGGCGCGTCGCTGCGAAAGGAACTGGGTATACCCGCCAACGCCTTCGTGGTCGGCCATGTCGGCCGGCTGGCGCCGGAGAAGAACCTCGAGTTTCTGGCCGACGCGGTGGCGCGGTTCCTTCGGGGGCAACCCAGCGCTCACTTCCTCGTTGTCGGCGCCGGCCCCTCCGACGAGGCCATCCGCCAGATCTTCGAGCGACATCGCATGGGCGACCGCCTGCACATGCCGGGCAGCCAAAGCGGACAAGCGTTGATCGACGCTTACCATGCAATGGACGTTTTCGCCTTCGCCTCGCAGAGCGAAACGCAAGGCATGGTCCTCGTCGAGGCGATGGCTGCCGGCCAGCCCGTGGTGGCGATCGATGCTTCCGGCGTGCGCGAGGTGCTCGTCGACCGGAAGAACGGCCGGCTCCTGCCCAGCCAAAGCCGGCGGACCTTCGTCGCTGGGCTGCAATCGATCGTCTCGGCCACCCCGCACGAACGCGAACGACTAGAGCACTCCGCGCGCGAGACCGCCGAGCATTTCTCCACCGCCGCTTGCGCGGAAAAAGCGCTCCAGGCATACCAGGAAACCATCGCCGCCGAGCGTCGGGCGCGAAACCCCAACGAAGGCGCGCTGGAATCGGTCACACGGGTAATCGGCGTTGAGTGGGAACTGTGGACCAACGTCGCCCGCGCAACGGGCCGCATGATGCAAGGCCGACACCTCTGGAAGGCGCCGGTGCTGGGCCAGATGTTGCGGTGGTGGAACCGCTTCCGCCGCTGGGTCAGCCGCAACGAATGGGGACCGCGGCTGTTGGGCCTGCCGCGGTTCGAGGGAATGGCCTCCGAGCCGGGCATTATCCTGGTCCAGATCGATGGTTTCTCGCAGACGCAATTGGAGCGGGCGCTCCGTCGCGGGCGGATGCCGTTTCTGCGCAGGCTCATGTCGCGCGAGCATTACCGCCTGCATACCTTGTACTCCGGTCTGCCGGCCACGACGCCGTCCGTGCAAGGCGAATTATTTTACGGCGTGCGGCAGATCGTGCCGGCGTTCAGCTTCCGGGAGCAGGAGACCGGCCAGGCCGTTTGGATGATCGATCCCGAGGAAGCGGCGCGCGTGCAGCAGCGGCTGATCCGCCGCGGGGCGCCGCTGCTCGAAGGCGGGAGCAGCTATTCCAATATCTTCACCGGCGGCGCGGCCGAACCGCACTTTTGTGCGTCGGTAATGGGCTGGGGCGATTTGTTTCGCGATGCACGGCCCAGCGCAATACTCCTCTTTGGCCTGGTGAACCTGGCGCCTCTGTTCCGCGCCTTTGTGCTGTGTATCGTCGAGGTGCTGCTCGCGCTATCCGACACGATCTACGGCATCTTCCGCGGCCGGCACGTGCGGCCTGAGTTTCGGCTGATCCTCTCGCGCGTGGCGGTCGGCGTTTTGTTACGCGATTTGATCACCATCGGCATGAAGATGGATGCCGCACGGGGTTTGCCGATTCTGCACTGCAATTTCTTGGGCTACGACGAGCAGGCGCACCGTCGCGGTCCCGGGTCGAACTTCGCCCACTGGTCGTTGAAAGGCATCGACCGCGCGATCAAACGGATCTGGAGAACAGCCCGCCGCTCAACCCGCCGCGACTACCAGCTTTGGATCTATGCCGACCACGGGCAGGCGTACACCGACATCTATGAGGAGGTCGCGGGCCGCAGCCTGAACGATGCCGTAAACGCGGTCTTTCACTCCCACGCCGAGCACGCGGGCCCGCGTACCGCTCGCGCACGCGGGATCGAAGGACAACGTGCGCGATGGTTGGGAGGAGGGCGAGCCCAGAAGCTCTTCCCACAGCCGCGCGTCGACGAACCGACGACTGACGATCAAAAGCTGGTGATCACGGCACTTGGCCCGCTGGGATACATTTACGCGCCCACGGTGTATCCCTGGCCGGAGCGGGCGGTGCTTGCTGAGCGGTTGGTTCGCGAAGCGTTGATCCCCCTGGTGGTGACCCTCGACGATGAGGGGCAGGCGTGGGCGTTCAATGACGAGGGGCGCTTCGCCCTGCCACAAGACGCCACAAAAGTGTTGGGCGACCGTCATCCGTTTCTGGCAGATGCCGCCGCTGAGTTGGCCGCACTCTGCCATCACCCCAATGCCGGCAGCTTCATCGTCTGCGGATTCAAAAAGAGCGGTGTCTCGCAAAGCTTTGTGCTCGAGCACGGGGCGCATGCCGGTCCGCACCCCGAGGAAACGCGCGGCTTTTGCCTGGCGCCCCCCGATGCGCCCCTGGAAGAGGGAGAGAAAGGCTACCTTCGTCCGCTCGACCTTCGGGCTGGCGTGTTGCAGGCAATGCGACGGATGCACGTCCCCGTCGTCGCCCGTCCGCGACACAAGCGGCTGCGAGCAGGCACCGTTCGCGTGCTGACGTACAACGTCCACACCTGCGTGGGCATGGACGGCCGGCTTTCGCCGCGGCGGATCGCGCGTGTGATCGCGCAGTGCGACCCGGATATCGTCGCCTTGCAGGAGTGCGACGTGCGACGCCGTCGGACCGATGGCCGCGATCAGGTGCGCGACATCGCCGAGGAACTGGAAATGGAGTTTCACTTTCATCCCGCGATACGGCTGGAGGAAGAGGAATATGGCGATGCAGTGCTGAGCTACCATCCGATGCGACTGGTGCGGTCGGGCCGTCTGCCGGGGATCGCCGACCGGACGCATCTCGAACCGCGCGGCGCGCTGTGGGTGGACGTGGACATCGGGGGGCGCACGGTGCAGATCATCAACACTCACCTCGGGCTGTCGAACCGCGAGCGGCTGGCGCAGGTTGAAGCGCTATTGAGCGACGAATGGCTTGGCGAGGCGGTATCGCGGGGGCCGTGCATTCTTTGCGGCGACTTCAACGCGCTGCCCGGCTCGCCGCCGTACCGGCGGCTGCTGTCGCGGCTCCGCGACGCGCAGTTGGCGGTCAATGGCCAGCGACCACTGCGCACCTGGTTTAGCCATTACCCGATCGGGCGGATCGACCATGTCTTCGTGTCTGGCGCATTGGAAGTAGTCAGCATCGAGGTGCCGCGGACGGAATTGATCCGCACGGCATCCGATCACCTGCCGTTGGTGGCGGAAATTCGGTTGACCTGACATTTGGAGTGCGGCGACTTGTTGCCGCTTTCTTTTTCCAACCACCGCTTTACGAGATTCGACGTGGATGTTGTATCCGAGCGTAATGAAATCCAAAGCGGTGACGAGTCACCGCACTCCATATGAAATTCGGTTGACCTGAGGCAGCCTGGGGCGTAATCTGCGCCTGGAAAGGAGACGCCACGATGTTCACGTTTGCGGACCGCCGCCCAGACCAGAACTGCCAAGGATATACGCGGCGCGACTTCTTGCGAATCGGCTCGCTAGGGTTGGGCGCGCTCTCACTGCCATCACTGCTGGCAGCTCGAGCCGGCGCTGCGAGCACCGACTCATTCGTTACCGGCAAGTCAGTCGTGCTCTTGTTCCTGCAGGGCGGTCCCTCACACATCGAGTTCTTCGACCCCAAGCTGACCGCGCCCTCGGACATCCACAGCATCACCGGCGAAGTGGCCACCAGGATTCCGGGGGTGACCTTTGGCGGCTCGTTTCCGCAGCTTGCCGCGCGGACCGACAAGTTCTCCATCGTGCGGTCGTACGGCTCGAAGAACGCCGATCATACATATCTCTCGGTGACCAGCGCGCGCAACTCGCAGAAGGCGGCGATGAGCGCCGTCTACGCCCGGTTGGCCGGTACGAACAACGCCGAAACCGGGATGCCGACCAATGTGCTCTTGCTGCCCGAAGCGGTGCGCGAAGGGCTCAAACTGGAACGCAACTTTGAAACCGACGCGCTGCCGACGCTCACCGGCGCAGGCGAGCTTGGCGGGTCGTATGCGGCCTTCAACCCTAGCGGTGGCGGCGAGCTGCAGCGCAACATGCAGTTGCGGATATCGCCCGAGCGGTTGACCGATCGGCGGGAGCTGCTGTCCGACCTCGACCGGCTGCGGCGGCGTCTTGACGAGACCGGCGCTGTGGCAGGCGTCGATCGCTTCCAGCAACAGGCATTCGAAGTCATTCTCCGCGGCATTGCCGACGCCTTCGATCTCTCGAAGGAACGTCCGGCGACGCTCGCGGGCTACGACACGACGCACGTCTTTCGCGCGGAAGACTTGCAGCGCTACTACGACATGCGCCGTGTCACCAATCTGCTCGGGCGGCAGATGTTGTTGGCGCGGCGGCTGTGCGAGGCGGGCTGCGGATTTGTCACCATCTCCGACTGCGGCTGGGACATGCACGCCAACCGCAACAGCCCTAAGGGGATGGGCGGCATCTGGCCGATGGGGCATCAGGTCGATCATGCGGTCAGCGCCTTTATCGACGACATTTACGAGCGCGGCCTGCAGGATAAGATTCTGCTGGTCGTCACCGGCGAAATGGGCCGCACACCGAAGCGCAACAAGAACGGCGGACGCGATCATTACGGCGAGCTCACGCCGCTGTTGTTGTCCGGCGGCGGCTTGAAAATGGGACACGTAATCGGCGCGTCCGATGGGCATGCCAGCCGTCCGAGCACTGAACCCTATGAGCCCAAGCACCTGATGGCCACGATCATGCACACGCTCTTCGACGTGGGTAAGCTTAGGCTGGAAACAGGAGTGCCTCGCGAGCTCCTAAAGTTCATCGAAGAGTCGCCGCCGATCCCTGAGTTGGTGAGCTAACGTAGCCATCTCGCTCCGCGAGATGATTCATCCTCTCGCGGAGCGAGAGGGCTACGGTCCGCGGTGCGAATCACCTGAGGTTTCTATGCGCTTAACATTCGTACCATCGACTCTCGCCGTCCTCGCATTCGTTCTGGCCTTGCTCAGTGTCGCACGGGCTGCCGACGAACTCAGCCGCCCGCCCAACATCGTACTCATTTTCTGCGACGACTTGGGTTACGCCGACATCGGCCCGTTTGGCGGCCAGGCGCCGACGCCGCATCTTGACCGGATGGCCAAGGAGGGTCTGCGGTTCACCGACTTCTACGCGGCCCAAGCGGTCTGCTCGGCATCGCGCGCGGCGCTGTTGACCGGCTGTTATCCCAACCGCATTGGCATTCAGGGAGCGCTCGGTCCCAACTCGAAGGTGGGCATTCACGCCGACGAGACGACGCTCGGGGAGTTGCTCAAAACGCGCGACTATGCCACGGCGATCTACGGCAAGTGGCATCTGGGCGACGCGCCGCAGTTCCTGCCGGCGCGGCATGGCTTCGACGATTACTTCGGGTTGCCTTACTCGAACGACATGTGGCCACATCACCCCGCCGGCGGCCGCAACTATCCGGCGCTGCCGCTGATCGACGGCGACAAGGTCGTGGAGCTGATGCCCGATCAGACGAAGCTCACGACCGCGTACACTGAGCACGCGGTGGCCTTCATCGAGCGGAACCAGAAGCGGCCGTTCTTCGTGTACCTCGCGCATAGCATGCCGCATGTCCCGCTCTTCGTCTCGGACAAGCACCGCGGCAAGTCTGGACATGGCTTGCACGGCGACGTGATCATGGAGATCGACTGGTCGGTAGGCGAAGTCTTGAAGGCCTTGGAACGGCTGAAGCTCGATGAGCGGACGCTGGTCATCTTCACTTCCGACAACGGGCCGTGGCTTTTGTACGGTGATCACGCAGGCTCGGCCGGACCATTGCGCGAAGGCAAAGCCACTGCGTTCGAAGGCGGCGTCCGCGTACCCTGCATCGTCCGCTGGCCCGGCAAAGTGCCCGCCGGCGCAGTCTGCCGCGAGCCGGCGATCACGATGGACCTGTTCGCCACCATTGGCGCAGTCGCCGGCGCGGCAATGCCCAAGGACCGCACGATCGATGGCCGGGACCTGCGGCCGCTCCTCTTCGGCGCGGCTGATGCCCGCTCGCCGCACGAGGCGCTGTACTTCTATTGGGGCCGCGACCTGCATGCCATCCGCGCCGGCAAGTGGAAGCTGCACTTTCCACACGCCTATCCACAGCCCGCGCCGGCGGGCGGCGACAGTAAGCCGGGAAAGTATCGCCAACTAAAAATCGGTCTGGAGCTGTTCGATCTCGAAGTCGACCCTGGTGAAACGTCGGACGTTGCCGCAAAGCATCCGGATGTTGTCGAGCGTTTGCAAGCGCTCGCCGAACGGGGTCGGGAGGATCTGGGCGATGGACGGTTGAAACGCGAGGGGAAAAACATCCGCCCGGCCGGCAGGAAAAGCACGAGTTAGCGCCCGGCGGCTCAGCGTAGAAATTCCGGTTCGGTTGCGGATGCATCCTCTCGCGGAGCGAGAGGGCGACACTGCCCGGACGGACCTTGCTTCCACCCGCTGTCCCAACCGGTCGATAGGATGAATTCCGTGGCTTCCTGGATCGTGTAGTAGTGGCACTCGTCCGGATCGATGCGCCAATATTTGTAGTAGACTTCGCGTTCGACGAGCAGGTGTGACTTTTCCGCCGAGCCACAGTCGACGACGTAGCCGTTGCCTTCGAGCCAGGCATGGCCGAATTTCTGGTCCTTGATCTCGCCAGCGTCACCCAACACGAAGCCGTGCACAAGAACGGGTGCTGCGCCGAGTTCCGGGACGGCGACATGCGGCGTCGAGCCGTTGCTGAGGTCGAAACCGTCTGTGTAATTTCCAATCGTCAAGGTTCCGCTCGACAGGCTGGCATGGAGGTCAAAGAATGTCTCTAGTGCATACTGGTAGCATTTGCCAAGCATGGCTCTCCTCGGTGTTCCGTCTTCATGGCCGACGCCTCAGCCGGCAGACACCTTAAACACCGATAGAGATACTAGGGTTTCGTGCGATTTTGGAAGTTTAACGGATTCTCCTTAGAACCGCTAACGCAACCGGCACACAGTAACCCGAAGCGTGAGCGAGGAACCGGCAGATTCGGCCTCGCTTACGCGTCGGGTTACTATTGTTAGCGGTTCTTAACTAACAGGGCTATATAGCGATACGTCAATGCGCCCAGATCACTCTGCGACTGCGATCGGCTCGCGTCGCAACTCGCGGTAGGCGTCGGCGAATTCGGTCACCTCGATCGCCTGGTTTACCGCCAGGTCGCGGAAGACTTGCGTTGTACCGCTGGTAGGCCAGTGGATTTCTAATCGAGCGATGCGGTCGGCATTGCCGAGGCCGATGGTTTGCTCGAGCGGGTTGGCGCCGAAGCTGCTGCCGGAGGAGATATGGCGGTGGATGGTTCTGGGGTTATTGGCGGCGCTCGGTTCTGACCCGCCCCCAGCCCCTCCCTCGGCGGGAGGGGGGTGTTGCGCGGCTGCCGCCGTCTCGGAGACAACCACCTTGATACGTGCGCCGATGGCTGCGCGGTTGGTCTTTTGGCCGATGAGCTTGACGGAGAGCCAGCGGTTATCGTGTCCGGGGTTTTGAAACAGGATGTTGTGATATTTGTCGCCGTTGATCACGCCCCCCATCTGGATGAAGAGGTCCACATCGCCATCGCGGTCCCAGTCACCGCAGGCCACGCCGTGCCCTTTCTGTAAATTGCCCGTGCCCGATGACGCGGTGACGTCGGCGAAGCGGCGGCCGGCGACGTTTTTGAACATGCGGTTCGGGACGAGCGTCGCCAAATTCGGCTCGCCGGTGCCCAGGTACATGTCGAGGTAACCGTCGTTGTCGAAATCGGCGAAGTTGCTCCCCATCGTCTGAAAGACCATGTCGAGACCGGCCGGTTGGGTCACGTTCTCGAAGTTTTTTCCTTCTCGATTGCGAAACAGCCGATTCGATTGGAGCTTGTGCGGCTTACCGGTGAGCCCCTGTACTACTCCTTCGAGCGTGCGGTCATAGCACGTGGCAAAGATGTCGAGCCAGCCGTCGTTGTCGTAGTCCCAAGACCAGCAGGAGAAGCCGAGCACTGGCCCGTCGATGCCGAGCGAGCGAGTGATGTCGGTGAATGTGCCGTTTTTGTTGTTGCGAAACATGCGGGCGCTTTCCATTGACAGATGGTTCAGAAAGAGGTCCGGGAAGCCATCGTTGTCGTAATCGATCCAGGCGGCGCCTTTGCAAGCGAACGATCCGCCACCCGCCACGCCGGCGCGTCTCGCGACGTCTGCGAACTTGCCGTTGCCGAGATTGCGGTAGAGCCGATTGGGCTGTTGTTCGCAGCAGATGAACAGGTCGAGCCAACCGTCGTTGTCGTAGTCGGCCCACTGAGCGGCGATGGAGTTGACCGGGTCGAGCAGGCCCGCCTCGCGCGTGACATCGGTAAACGTGCCGTCGTCGTCGTTGCGCAAGAGCGACGGTCGGATCGGAAGCGACCCCGGGAACCAAGCGCCACGGATGACGAAGATGTCGAGGTGGCCGTCGTTATTGTAATCAGTCTGCACACAGTTGAGCCCGCCGAGCTGATCGGACAGTCCCGCCGCCTCCGTCTGGTTTTCGAATTTGGCGTCGCCGGTGTTGCGGAAGAAGGCCAGCGAGCCGGTGGCGTCGAAGGTGGTGGTAACGATATCCAACAGGCCGTCGTTATCAAAATCGTCCATGATCGCGCCGCCGGCCTGGTTGAGCCGGTTGACGCCGACCAGGTGGCCGATGTCGCGGAAGCGGCCGATGTCCGCTGCGGACTTCTCGTAGCGATCGAGCGAGAGCAGGTACTTTGGGTCAACCTTCTGCGGGTGCTCGCCGAGCGTCATGTGGGCAACGTTGAGGAGCCAGCGGAGTTCGAGGTCGTCAGGAAATCGATCGAGGTACTCGGTAAAGTGCTTGATCGCCAGACGGGACCCTTTCGGAAAAGTGTGTACGGCCGACGGAGCGATGGGCAAGATACAAGAACTTTCACCGCGGCAGAGGATGCAGTTGTCGTTTTCACCACGGCGGAGCGCTGTGACGCCTTGGAGGTAGATGACGCTGTAGAGTGTCTGCTGTGCAAGCGGCGCATCAGTTTCGACGAGGTCGCGAGCCTCGGCAAGCACGCGGTACGCCTGCTCCGCCTCGCCTTCGTAATTCAAGAGCATGACTTTGGTGAAGAGGGCGCGCAGGCGAGCTTCCGGAGGCATGCCCGGCATGGCGAGCTGCTGGTCGATCAGCTTGACGCCACGATGGCCGACGTTGTGAAAGCTATCTCGGATTTCGGCCAGTGAGGCAGCGGGTTTCCAGGGGCGGACGAATTGTCGGATCGCGGTGAAGCCGGAAGCGTCGATTGGTTCGCGGGGCTGGTAGTCGAGCGAGGCGAGATCGACGTCAGCGTTGGTTTCGTCGGGTTGGGCCTCGTAAATCCAATACCGCCAGGCGACGCTGGCCGCCAAAGCGACGAGGAGCAGCGCGATGAGGGCGCGTGCGGAGCTACGCGGCGGCGGCGGGGCGCGTTTGGGTTTGGGCATGGGCGGAGGAAGAGTTTTGAAAGGTATGGCGCAATTGACAGTATGGGCGGAGCGGGCGAGATGGTGCAACGGATGACAGGTTTGAAACCCAGGGCGCCAACCGCGTGGTCAATCGCGTGGGCGGGCCAAGGAGAATCAATGCGCATCGAGATGGAATTTTAGCGAAAAATAATTAAATCACGGATTTTGCGCATCAATTTGGACGCGGATGGTGAAGTGGCGTGATGTAAGTGATTGTCGGACAATAGTTTCCGGCATAAGCAGTGGAAGTCGACGCGGGAATTGATGCGCTTTTGAATGCGCACTAACGCGACGTACTGTTGGCGCAAATGCGCATCAATTAGGGACTGCGGGCGTTTTGGAGCGCGTTGGAGCGGGGCGCGCAGACGGTGGTCACGGTGAGCCTCGGGGGTTTTGAACATGCGTACATTAGCATAAAAGTGGCATAGTTGTCAAGGGGGTCAGTGAAGGAGTAGGCAGTAGGGGTGCGCAGGCATGCAGCGCGGGGGGACAATGTAGAACCCCGTTGGGGTTCTCATTGGATTCTGGGCCCCGTACCCAGGGAGGCGCGGCTGCGCCGCTTACCCTGGGCTTCGGAGTTTAACCGCTTCGCGGTAGAGGAGCAGCCGGCTACTTGGAGTCAGTTTTTGTCTTGGTTTCGGCGGCAGAGGCGGCGCGTTGGGACTCTTCGAATGCGGCGCGGCGCTGCTCTTGTAGGGCGCGCGACGCTTCCGCTTCGGCGACTGCCGTCTCAAATTCCGGCAGCGCGGCGCGGACCTTCTCGACTGCTTCGACGGTTGGGGTGAGCTGCAGAATAGCAGGCCTGCCGGCCTGGCTGGGTTCGAGGCGGTAGGACCAGTCGGCAGGAGAAACGCGAATTGTGTAGAAGAAGTCACGTGAATACGGATCCTCTCGTTCACGAGCCGCGTCGCTGATGGTCGATTTTTCGAGTTCGTCAGCCGACGTCAGTCCACTCATTGACACGAGGACCCAGGCGTCGCGAATCACATAGTCCGGCCCGGGCCAATCGATCCCGTCCGGCTTCTTGAGCACGATGGGTTCGTCGACGTTGCTCCTGCCTCGACGGGCCCAAGTTCTAAATCCAAACATGATCCCACTGAAGCTACTGCCGCCAATCGTTCGCGAACCCTCAGACGAATCCTTCGCTATCAAGACATCGCCGTTGGGCGCAAACCATGGCAATGGTCCTCTGAACGGCTCACTGCGTCCCAGGGCTTTGAACAACTGGGCGGAGGGAGTCCACTTTTTTCCGGCAACTGGGCGATCGATATCGTCCCATTGAAAGGACAGCCACAAGGGTTTCTTTGCCAGGTCCTCCGGCCAGTTGATGCGCGCCGTTACCTTGGCCGTCTGTGTGGGTGGTTCAGGACAAACGATCGTGCGGGTGAGACTTTGTCCGGGCTGTAAGGTGAAATTCGTGGTGAGCTTTTCCTGGGCAGCATTTACGGTGGTGACGGTGTACGTGCCATAGCGGACGCGATCGAAGTGGACGATCCCTTGAGCGTTGGAGACGCCCTCCATATCGGGAATGCCGGTTTCGGTGGCTTGAATTGAGACGTGGACCTTGATGCCCTCCGCCGGCGGGCCGCCTTCTTTGCCTTTCACGAAGCGGAGCTCGACGGGGTTCCAATCGGACGGCGACTTGGACTTTTGCGAGTCGGCCAGGAGGCGCTCGAATTGCTCTTGTTGCTGTTCGCGCTGTGACTGGCTGGTGAGTTGCAGTTCGGCGATCAGTTCGTGCTGACGGTTGATCGAGACCCAGGCGAAGGCCAGGGCGGCGCAGGTCACAACTGCCAGGAGGATACAAACGCCAATCAGAATTCGTTGGGTCATGATTTTCTCCCACATCCAATCGAGCCAGAGTTTGCGGGCGATCGCGGCTGGGTCGCCGAAACGATCGAGTACGCGATGTTGAATGGCAGCTTCGGTTTGCGAGCCACCGGCCAGTTGCTCGCGCTTGCGGGCGCAGGTGAGGTGGTCGGAAAGCTCCTCGAGGATTTCACGACGAAGGTTGGCCGGCTCGTCCGCGCGGGGCGGAGGGAGGTGAGCGGCGGATTCGTCGAATTGCGACATGGGTGTCTGGTGGCCTGGTGGCCTGGTGGCTTGGTGTGCGGGCTCAGGAGACCCGCGGACAACATGGCGTGGCACCCACCGCTTGTAGTTCCAGGCCGAGGACGCTGTGGAGGCCTGCGGAGAAGGATTGCCATTCGGTGCGGCGGGCGGCGAGGGCTTTTCGGCCAGACGGGGTAAGGCGGTAGTATTTGCGGCGGCGGCCGTCGTGCTCGGTCCAGTAGGACTCCAGGAGCTTCGCGCGCTCCAGACGATGTAGCGCCGGGTAGAGGCTGCCCTCTTTGACCTCGAAGCGACCGCCCGAACGGTTGAGGACCGATTGCGTGATCTCGTAGCCGTAGCTCGGCCCCTCGTCGATGACGGCCAGGAGCATGAGCTCGACGGTGCCGTTGAGGAAGTTGGGTTCCATGCGGAGCGTTCGGGGTTCGGGGTTCAGGACGGAAGGGCGATACTTTGCGCGTCGAGGCATTAGCATAGGCGCGCAAGGTATTGGGTGTCAAGAGGCTTGGTGGGCCGGCAGCCGCGGCGGCTTTGTCCCACCCTACGGCTACGTCTTAGGGCGCGCAAACAGCGCTCCACCCCCGACAAGCGGGGCGGTGGCGATCGCACCTAGCAGCCCGAAGTCTGGTTTCAAAACATGACTCCACCGGGACGAGCCCGGTGGTGAATATCGACCTACGGGCCTGAGCATGGGGCAGGTACAATCCGCGGCGTCCTTTTTTGGCTTTGCCCCCGCGTCGAAGGGAGTTTTGACGATGGCCGCTGTTTCGCTGAAGTCGGCGCCGAGTGATGCTCGGCGTTCATTGCCTGTCGCCTCGGAACGTCGGCCGCGGCGACGGCGGAGACGGTGGCCGGTGGTCGTGGCGATCGGGCTCTTGCTGTTGTACTTCGCGCCGAGCCTGGTTGCGCGAACGGGGCTGCGCGATGTGCCGTTGCGGATGGTGTTCGACGGGATCGAAGGTACGATTCGCTCCGAGGGAGCCTCACTCGGCTGGTTCTCGGCGGTCGAGTACCGGGGCGTCGAGGTCCACGACCATGAAGGATCGCTGTTGCTGCGCGTGCCGACTGTTACGGTGGATCGCACGCCGCTCCAGCTTCTCGCCGAGCGGCGGCGATTGGGTACGGTGGTTGTGCAGGAACCCGAGTTGCACTTCGTCGCGCGGGACGGGGACAGCAATGCTGAAGACGTGCTGCTTGGGTGGTGGAATGCGCCCAGCTCCGGGCCGGTTGAAATGGAGCTGCAAGTCATCGAGGGCACGATCGAGCTGCAGGACAAAGTTGCGAACGAGCAGTGGAACATGACAGCGCTTGCCGCTTCGGTTGGATTGGCGGGAGACGGCGGGCCGGCGGCCTGGTCCGCCGAAGGAAAGGTAACTGACGGGCAGCGTAAGGGGCTCTTCACGATTTCCTCGGGAAGAGAGTCGAACCAGGCGATCCAACTCAAGGCTGAACAGATTCCGCTGGCAATGTTTCGCTGGCTGGCCGCGCGCAACTTCCCAGGCTTGCAGCTAGCGGGCGACATGACGTGTGACATGGTCTACCAAACTGCCGGCGCCTCGGCAGACGAGGCGACGGCCGATACCGACGCCTCGACGCGGCAATCGGTCGTTGGGCAGATTGGCGTTATCAACCTGCTGGTCGCCGGTGGTCCGCTGCGAGGCGACGCGCTGCGGCTGGCTGACTTGATGATTAAGAGCGACATCACGCGGCAAGGCGATCGGCTGGAGGTCAAGGAACTGGCCGTCGACTGCGAGCTGGGACGGATCACCGCGCAAGGTAATATTCCGGTGGCTGCGCCGCGGGACTCAGTTGGTCTGGCGGCACTGGCCCGAGAAGCTTTCGCGCTGCAAGGCTCGATCGACCTGGCGCGGCTGAGCCGCATGCTGCCCGAGACGCTGCGGATTCGATCCGACACGCAGATTAGCGACGGCACGGTGCGACTCATGGTGGCAAGCGAAGCAGCGGCCGAGGAACATCGCTGGCACGCGCGCGTCGAGGCGAGCGGGCTAGCCGCGACCAGCGCGGGCAAGCCGGTGCGTTGGGATCAGCCAGTGACGATCGAGCTGGCGGCGCGGGAGTCGGACGCCGGCGTGGTGGTGGACCGGCTGGAGTGTTCGTCCGATTTCATGAAGCTAAGCGGCCAGGGGTCGGCCAACGAGCTCGTCGCCGAGGCGACGTTTGACCTCGATCGGCTGAAGATTCAGTTTGGGCAACTGATTGATTTCGGCGAAATGCAGTTGGCCGGAGAGGGGCAAGCCCAGCTCCAGTGGAAGCGCGACGGCGAAGGAGTATTCCGCGCATCCGCCACCGCACGGCTGAGGAGTGTTCTGCTTGGCACAAGCGCCGTTTCGATCTGGCGCGAGCCGGATCTCACCGCCGAGCTGCAAGCCAGCGGGCTGATGCCGGCCGCTACGATCGAGCGAATTGACAGCGCGGCGGTGCGGCTGAGAGCAGCGGGTCAAAGTGGAGCAACGGATGAGCTTGAAGTTCATCTCCGCGAACCGATCGCTGCGCGCGATCGCGGCGAGCGAATTGCGTTCGACAAGCTGCCGGTGATCGTACATTGCAGCGGCAATGTAGCTCAGTGGCAAGCGCGGCTAGCGCCTTGGATGGATCTCAGCGGTTTGAACCTGGTCGGCGCCGCGGAGTTGCATGCAAACCTGACGTGGACGGCCGGCGCATGGCATGCGCACTCGCTTCGCGGCGCGGTGCAGCAAGCTCAGGCCGGGCCATTGACGTTTGCGGCGCAAGGGTTGTATTCACAGTCGGACGACGCTGTTCGACTCGACGACGTGCAAGTCAACTCCGAAGCAATCAAGCTGCGGGCCAAGGGACAAATCGACGCAGTCGGCGGTAAGACAAACGTGAGCCTCCAGGGGCAAACGGAGTACGATTGGGCCGCACTATCTAAACTTCTCGCGCCCTATTTTGGCAATAACGTTCGGGCCGAAGGGCGCGACACACGCGCGTTTACGGTTCGCGGACCGATCGGTAGTTTGAAGAGTGGTTTGAAGAATGCCGGCATGCAGCCGATGACCGCCGCCTCGCCCCAGGCGGTCGATTCGTTGCTGTGGATCAAACCGCTTACGGCGCAGGCCGGAATCGGCTGGCAGCGGGCCGATGTGTTCGGACTGCGCCTGGGGCCGGGAGACATTGCGGGCACGCTCGCCGACGGCGTGTTGCAGATCAAACCCGTCGAGCTGGCCGTGAGCGAAGGGCGCGTGCGGCTGTCGCCGCAGATCGTACTTACGCCGGGGCCTGCGGAACTGGTCCACGGCCGCGCCCTAGTCATCGAGCGGGTGCGCGTGACGCCGGAGATGACTGCCTCGTGGCTGAAGTACGTCGCGCCGGCGGTGGCCGAGGCGACCGAGACGCAAGGCGACTTGTCTCTCGATCTCACCGGCGCCAAGGTGCCGTTGTATAATCCTGAAACGGCCAGCGCGATCGGGCGGCTCGACATCCATTCGCTGCAAGTGACGCCCGGTCCGACCGCGCGAGCGATCATTCTCTTGGCGGAGCAGATCCGCGCGTTGGTCGAGCGGCGTCCGTCGCCCTTGGAATTGGGCCGCAATCCGACGCTCTTGAAGGTCAACGGGCAACAGATCGACTTCCGGATGGCCGGTGGACGGGTGCACCATCAGGGCATGAGCATGGACATCGGCTCGGTCACGATCCGCACCAACGGGTGGGTGGCCTTTGACGAATCGATGGGGCTGGTGGCCGAGGTGCCGATCAAGGCGGAATGGTTCGGCCGCAATGCGGTTCCGGCGGGTTTGAAGGACCAGACGCTACAGATTCCGATCGGCGGCACGCTGCGGCGGCCGCAGGTTGATCCCCGCGCCATGCAGCAGGTGGTCGCGCTATTTGCGCAGAACGCTGCGCGCGATTTGATTGAGGATCAGATCAATAAGCAGTTCGATCGGTTGTTCCAGCCGCGCTAGTGTAGCCATCACGCTCCGCGTGATGTAGCACCGTTCTGCCGAACCAGCGCCGTACGCCGTCGAGGTCGACCGACGGAGATTTCATGCTTCATCTCGCGGAGCGAGATGGCTACAGTGCTTCATGGCTACGCCGACGCGCAAGCCACTCCGCGGGCATGAACGCCAACGTCGCGCCGAGCATGACGAGCGTGAACGCCAGCATCCCGCTCACCAGGCCGATGCTGCCCCAGACGAGCACGGCGGCCGCCATCAGGATCGGCCGGGCCAGCCGGTTCCAGATCAACAGCGCGAAGGCGAACTCGAAGACCACAATGCCGTGCGTCCAGAGGTTGAGCAGATACAAGTGGTCGGAGAGCCAGGTCAAGTCGACGTAACCCGACTCCGGCTTGCTGATGAAGCCCCAGATTGCGCGGCCCATCCACCACGAGTCGTCGCGCAACTGGCCAATCGCCATGCCGAAGTGCAATAGAGCCAGGTGGATTTGGATCAGCCGCAGCGAAATGTTCGCGCCGATCGACGGCGGTGCAGCAATGTTATCTTCTAGCCGGCTCGTGGTTCGCCGCTTCCAAACGCGGTCCAGCGAAAACGCCGCTCCCGACGGACCAAAACAGAGATAAAGCATCACCATCGCGAGGACGTCCTCCATCGGTTGGGCCAACATCGGACCGCGATGGATCAACGACACCACGACGAGGAGCGCCGCCACGCTGGTGATGCGTGAGAACAGTCCCGCCGCGAATAGGACGAGAACGACGAGGCCAAGCCAATAGGTGAACCAGAGCGACGCCGCGGTTTGCGGCCAATCGAAGATCGAGAAAACCGGGTACGGCCCGCGCCATTGTTCGACCGTCGGCGAATTGATGATTCCTTGCGGACCAAAGAAAAACGCCAGGTCGGGGATGTAACTGAGATACCACCAGAGCGCGATCAATCCGAAGACTAGCCGGATCAACCCCAGCGGCGCCGCGGCCGCCGGCGTGAACCAGAAGCGGTTCCAGCCGCGACCGAATTCGCTCGACAGGTTGTTCAGGTAAGACTGCTGCGCGTTGGGCATAGGATTTTGGAACACTAATCGACACTAAACGACACTAATTAGTGCTGATTAGTGAAGATTAGTGTTCCGGTCTGTGTCGTGCGGTTATTTTTCGGTCGGCGGTGAACGTGGAGGAGCCGATGCTGGGCGAGCAGAGTTGGCGTTCGGAAATAACGGGTTTCGCAAGGGCGCCGCACGGTCGCCGGCGCCGCTCGAGGAGCCCTTCTGGCTCTCACGGTTGGGTGGCCCTTGGCTGCCGCTGTCCGAAGGGCGCTTGACCGGCGCTACGTCGCGCGCTTCGCCGATCTTGTTCAACTGCGGCAGCGCGTTGCCTGGCAAAAAGAACACGTCGGCGGCGTAGAGACGTTCATCGGGCGGCTCGGTGCTGGCGCCTGCGCGGACTTCATCGAGGAACAACGGCCGCTTGCGAAAGCAGCGAACCTGGGCGCGCGCCGCGGTGTGCTGCTTGATGAGACCCGCGCCGATCGTCAAAGGCAGCAGATCGTCGGGGGTTTGTGACTCGGTACGGCGGGCAAAATGCCAGGCCAGGCGCTGGTATCGCTGGCGGCGTAGGCCGATCCCGAGATCATCTTCGGGCAGTCGAATGATGGTGGACTCCGACGAGCCCTTGGGCGTAAGGGCGACCTCAATGTAGTGATCGAAGTCCAGCGGCTCGGCGTACGTGAGGTGATAATGGTAGGGACGATCGAGCCACAACGGGTACAGATAGGGGCGGACGACGATCTTCATCCGCCGCAACAATTCCGAGTCCCAGTCGCTCCCCTCGAAGTTAGAGAAAAATACCAGGCCGAGAGCGAACAAATGGACGAAAAGCAACAGCGAAATGAACGTCCGGACTCCCTCCGACAAGCGCGATTCGGGATCGTCGTCGCTGGTCGGAACGGTGGAGGGTGGCATGCAATCGGCCTCAGTGGGGACACAAGATCCACAATATAGCGAGTGTAGGCGTTGTGTGCAGGGGGATGTAGCAGGCAGACTGCGTCTGCCGTTCCGCACACGGAGTGTGCGGTCTACATATTCGCCGACGCCGCGAGCCGCTCGCATTCGTCGTGCGCTTCGCGCAGCACATCGCCGACTTCGCGACGGTGAGTCGCATAGATGACCGCGCTGATCATCGCGGTCACGACCATCACCAGCCGAAACCCGAGCGCGACCAGCAATCCGCCGCCGGCCGCGGATGAACCCACGTGTCGGTAGAGAAACTCGACGGCCATCTCAAACGCCCCCAAACCGTAGCCGGGGAGCGGCAACACGGTCGTGAGCAGCGCTAACGGCACGAGGATGACGTGTTCGCCGATGCTCGGAGCGTTCGGCAATAGCGCGCCGGCAATCGCCCAAACGCACGCCGCCAATAGGAATTGAGACAACAGGCCAACGACGATCGACGTGGCGACCGTCGGCAGATCGCGGCGGTATACCTGTACGGCGCCAGCGAGTGGTTTGAGCACGGCGCCGACTTTGGGTATGCGGGCCAGCCGGTCAAACAATGGCCCAAAGAATCCCTGGGCGCGATTTCCGCCTAACGAGAGCAAGAAGAGTATTGCGATGGTCGCCACCGCCGTGGTCCCGAAAACGGTCTGGCACAAGATGCCCACCGCCGCAGATGGCGGCGACTGCCAAATACCGCTCACCACGATCGAAACTGCGGCCAGGAGCAGAAGCGAATAGAGTCCGAGGATCCGATCGACGATCACCGTGGCGAATGCCTCGATGCGACGCCGCGGCTGTTCGCGTGCCACAAAGAAGGCCTTCAACAGATCGCCGCCCACAGCACCCAACGACACGAACGTGAGCAAATAACCGAGGAATCCCAGCCGCACGGCGTCGTTCCAGCGAAACGGAAGATCAAGCGCCCGGACGAGCCAATACCAGCGCGCGATGGTCAGCAACTGTGCGGCGAGAAAGGCCAACAACGCCACGCCCAACAGCGTCCAGTTCTTTTCGCCGGACCAGATCTGGTCAAAGCTGTCTTGTCGCTGCACGTCGTACACGAGATACGCGACGATGGCCGGCGGAATGGTCCAGCGGAGGATTCCTTGACAGGTCATTTCGGGACCGATAAGGTTTAAGTAGGTTTACCGACGGGGGATTAGCTCAATTGGGAGAGCGTCTGGCTGGCAGCCAGAAGGTCAGGGGTTCAAATCCCCTATCCTCCATTGCCGTCTCGACTTAGGGCGGCGAATCGTCCCACGTTCGCCGTGCGTCGTCAAGACGAGTTGCCGCGGCTGTAAGCTACGCTTGGCATGGGTATTGCGCGCCACCTTTGTGGCCTAATCCATGACCGCTACAGCGTTGCGATCTGATCACCCGACCCGCTTTGCACACCTGCGGCCGGGGGCTGCGCGAGCGGTGCTTTCGTCGCTAGTTGTGGCGGGTTTGCTGCTGGTGGCGATAACACTTTCCCCTTGGCGGAGCGGCTTTGCCGATGCCGCCAGCCGCGGCGCAGGGGATGTCGCTCTCTACAATGCAACGATTGACCGTATCGGCGGCGGCGAGACATACTATTCCGCCGCCAAGGCCGAACTCGAAGTGCGCGGCTATCCGACGCGGAGCATTCTGAACTGGCGAACGCCGCTGCCGGTGTGGCTGATCGGCGTATTGCCAGTGGGCGCGGGGCAGGTGCTACTCACACTCGTTGCCGTTGGGGTCTTGGCCGTAGCCGGACACGTGGTTACGAAGCGGGCCGGACTGCGGCTGGCTCTGACAACGCTCTTGTTTCTCACGGGGGCACTGTTGCCGGTCGCGCTTCCGGGACCGTACGTGATGTCCGAGGTGTGGTGCGGTGTACTTCTGGCGGCATCGCTGGTCTGCTACGGAATCGACCGCAAGGGATTCGCCGTGGCTTGCGGGTTGGCCGCATTGTTCGTGCGTGAACTGGCCGCGCCGTATTGCCTGGTGTGCGGGTTCTTCGCCATGGGCGAGCGACGGTGGAAGGAGGTCGGCGGGTGGCTGGCGGGAGCGCTCGCGTATGCCGGCTTCTATGCGTGGCACGTCAGCCAGGTCTTGCCATTGATCGAGGCCGATGCTCGGACGCATGCCGAAGGCTGGTTGCAGTTGGGGGGCGCAGCGTTTGTCATTTCCTTAGTGCAGATGAACGTGTACTTGCTGCTGTTACCGCAGTGGCTTAGTGCGATTTATTTGCTCGTAGCGCTGTTAGGATTCGCCGCGTTGGATGGCGCGTGGGGGCGACGAGCGGCCTGGGCGGCTTGCGTCTATGTGCTGGCATTCGGCTTTGTGGGGCAGCCCTTCAATCAATATTGGGGCGCGGTCATCGCGCCGCTGTTTTGTTTCGGCGCGGGGCAAGGGATGGCTGCCATTGTGGACCTGTGGCGAGCAGCACGGTTACCTGGTACGGCGGCCTTATCTGGCGGCTCGGCGGCCTTGGAAGGCCGTCGTACTACGACGTTCGTTCGCTGGTAGCGCGGGGGCTAGTCTGGCCGTCCCGACCGTTGCCCTCGGCCGCGTGTGTCGTCGCCGACCGCTTGTCGCCGGCATCATGCACCGCACCCTGTGTGTCGGCTTCGAATTCTGCCGACGCCTCGCTGGCAGGTAGCCCCTCACTGATCCGATCCAGAGTTTCGATCATCCGCTTCGATCGGCGGTGGTGCAACCAGAAGAAACCAGCGCCGACAGCCAGTGCGATCGCGACCGCCAATGTGATTCCCTCTTCCGCGGTGCGAATCCAGGTGATGATGTCCTGGCCATAAAACCAGGCCAGGCTGTAGAACAGCGATACGACAATCGTCGCGCAAAACAGATCGATAAGCAGGAATCGCCGGTAGGGAAAGTGGAGGATTCCCGCCGTCAGATAAACCGGCCCGCGGACGCCGACCAAAAACCGGGCGGTGAACAGCACGACTGCACCTCGGCGGCGGATTAATTGCTCGATGTGCCGTTCGCGCTCGGGCGTGAGAAATCCCGTAAACATCGGGTGCTCACGAAGCACGCTCTTGCCAAAACGGTAGCCGATGGCGTACATGATGCTGTCGCCGACGATGCACCCGAACAGGCAGGCCAACAACCCCAACCAGAAATTCATCGCTCCATCGGCGGCCCACACGCCGGCCGCGATGATCCCCACCTCTTCGGGAATCGGCAGCCCGCAGCCGGTGAGGATCAGAAAAATGATCACCCACAGGTAGGACGCGTCGCTGAGCAGGTTCTCGCCGACGTCGGCCAACAGTGGTGTTAGATCGAAGGGCATGACAGTTCCCCGGCGCGTTGCCTTATTCTACCTCAGGGCAGCGGGCGCGGGGACTGCGGTTTCTGTGGAGTGCGATGACTTGTCATCGCTTTCTTTTTCCACGGTTGTCCAACCAGACCATTCTCTCGCCTTTCACGCCGTACTGAAATCCAAAGCGGCGACGAGTCGCCGCACTCCAAACGTTTTAGAGCCACCGCAGGTCAACATCGGCAATGCCGCTGGTGACCACATCGATCGAGCCGTCCTGAGTTCCCGGTGAAATATGGACCAACCCGATCTGCGGATGGGCGCGGCAGTATTCCAACGCGGCATCGCGGCCCAGGACGTAGCAGGCGGTCGAAAGTGCGTCGGCTTCGGCGGCCGTGGGGGCAAGTACCGTCGTCGCGAGCGACCCCACGGCGGGCCGGCCGCTCCGCGGGTCGAGAATATGACCATAACGTCGTCCCTGATGCAAGAAGAATTGGACCGCCGATCCCGACGTGGCCAGCGCCCGGTTCAAAACACGCACTTCCGCCAGTCGCTGATTGGGCCGTAGGGGATGGCGCACGCCGATCCACCAGCCTTCGCGGGCGGCGGCATCTGCGGAGGCAAAGCGTCCACGCGATCCGCGGGCCAACACGCTGCTTTGTCCCCCGTGCAAGAGATAGTGCTCAATCCCGCGCTCGGCCATGACCTCGGCCGCGCGGTCGAGGGCATATCCCTTGCCAATGCTGCCGAGGTTGATCTCCATGTCCGGCACGCGAAAGCTGACGGCCTGCCGCTGCGGATCGAGGTCGAGCTGTGCGGTTCCGACACGGCTCATCGCCTCGCTCAGCTCTTCGGCCGAGGGCACACGGCCGGAGCGGTGATAAAATCCCCAGACTCGCGACAGACGCCCGGCGGTGAGGTCGTAGGCGCCGTGCGTGTCATGATAGAGCCGCACGCCGAGCGACAGTAATTCGAACAGCCGCGGTTCGACTTCAACCGGATCCTGAAACGCAGTTGCATTAAGCTCGCTGATTTCGCTGTCGTCGCGATAGACGGTCATCTGCTGCTCGAGGCGATCGATCAGATCGAGCGCCTCGACCGCTGCGATTGCGGCGTGTGGATACTGGCCCGTGTTCAACGCGACCTCGAACTGGCAGGCCATTGCGCGGCGGCCGATGCGCGTAAGATACGACTCGCCGGCCACTGTGGATTCAAGCGGCGGCTCCTCGACAAGTTGCTCGATGGCCTCGCTGGCGGCCTCGAGCGCCGATTTCCCTTGCAGAAACTCGCGGCGATTGGTGGGGCGTGGCATATCGAGAATTATAGGCGATAATGGAGCATATCGCTGGCGCTAAATCGGCTGCTGTTGATTTATGAATACACCCACCCGGCTCTGCTGTCCTGCTGCGGCGTTCGTTGCCCTAACGATTCTGACTTGCACGTTGGCGACCCACGGTCAGGGCACGTCGAAGAAACGCGCGGTGCCGCCAAAGTTCGACCCGCGCGAGGTGGAGCAGATCTTTTTCCCCGACGCTCGAAAGGCATTGGTTGGCAAGCGCCCAGGGAGCATGCTGGCGACGGGTTCCCGCCAGCCGAGTGGTAGCGACACGATTCCCACACCTCGCGGAGCCGGTACGCTGCCACCGCCGATGGACGGCATCCGCTGGTCAACGCTGATTTCGGCCGAGACGCTGGCCGACGAGGTCAAGGCGTACCGACCGCTGTTGGCGGCTGCCGTAAAGACTCCGAGCCAGTTCCAAGGCGAAGGCGCCCGCGAGGCGCGCCGCTACTTCAGCACGCTTGCCACGATGTTTGCCATCGCCGCGGAGTATGACGCGGAAGTCCGCTGGGAAAACCAAGCGGCCGCGGCACGCGAGCTCTTCGCCCGCGCCGGGTTCAACAGTAAGAGCGACAACGAGAACGTTTACAACGAGGCCAGGCTGAGGACTGCGGACTTGGCGGCCCTGTTGGGCGGCGAGACACTTGCGTCGCCATCGAACATTGAGCCGAAGCCCAACTTCAACGAGCAGGTCGCGAACCGGCCGCCGTTGATGTGGCGGCTGGAGCGTGCGCAGCGGGACCGCCTGGCGGTATGGACCGCCAACCGGGCTGACTTCAACAGGAACCTTGGCGGTATTAAGCACGAGGCGGAGATGGTCGCCGCGCTGGCGCAGGTGATCCAACATCCCAGCTATATCGATGCCGAGGACGAGAGTTACCTCAAGTACGCGCGGGCGCTCCAGAAAGCCGCACTGGAGATCCGCGAGGCAGCCCATGAAAAGAATGCCGACGCCGCACGTGCGGCCGCCGGGAATTTGAGTAAGGCGTGTAACGCTTGCCACGTCGATTTTCGGGGGGAGTAAGATGCCTCACGTGACCGCCAAGCAACCGCTTGTCAGTGCCACCGTGTCCGCGCGACAATAAAGGCCGCCATGCCGCCTGAGTCTGCCATCCCGCTCGATCCATCGCCTCCACTCCCTCGGCGGGCGTCACTGTTTCGCTTTCGCCCCTCGGTGCTGCGCGGGTTGGCGCTGATCCTGCCGCCGGTGCTGACCCTTGTGATCCTGGTCTGGATCGCCAGTACAATAGAAATGTACCTACTGAATCCAGTCGAAGAGATCTCGCTCGAACTGTGGGTCCAGGCCACCAAGGACATTCGAGAGGTCCCGCGGGAAGAGGCAACCGATCAGACGATGTTTTTTGATGGCGAGCCTTACGCCCGATTGGGCGAGGGGAACACACCCCGCGAGCGCATCGTGCGCGAATTTATTCCCGCCGAGGTGCACTCCTGGCTGCGCGAGAACCTGTCGTACGAGGCGGTGCCGGTTAAAGGAGAAGAAGCCTATCGCCGCTACGTTTCGTCTCGTTACCTCCGCCGCGAGATCGTCGTGCCGGTGTTCTTCTGCATGTTTGTGTTGGTGCTGTATTTCCTCGGCAAACTTTTGGCCTTCGGCACTGGCGAGTTCCTGGAGCGGGCGGTTCGGAGGCTCCCGCTGGTGCGGTCCGTCTATTCGTCGGTTAAAAAGGTCACCAACTTTGTGCTCGTCGATAAACAAGTGCAATACAAGCGCGTGGTGGCCGTTGAATACCCTCGGAAGGGGATTTGGTCGATTGGGCTGGTCACCAGCGACGGCGTCGGCGACGTGGTCAACGCGGCCCGTGAGCCGTGCGTCACCGTGGTGCTGCCTGGATCTCCGACACCAATCACTGGATACTGCGTGATGGTGCCGACACGTGAAACACACGATTTGAGCATGACTATCGATCAGGCACTGCAGTTTTACGTGAGTTGCGGCGTGGCTGTGCCGAAGTCGCAGCACGTAGACCGGCAGCATCCATTGGCAAGCGCGGCGGCGGGCGGGCCCATTATTGTTGAGACCGCGCCTCTGGAGGGACACGCGCTCGAGCTTCCGGCGCCGCCCGAAGGGAGTGCTCGTTCGCAATCGTGAACCTTGAATCGGTGGGCCGGCGGCCGCGGCGGCCTGGTCCCACCCTACCTTGAACCCCGAATGATACATATCGGCACTCGCGCAAGTCCCTTAGCTCAATGGCAAGCCAACTGGGTGGCCGAGCAATTGCGCGCCGGCGGCGTCGACGTGGAGCTGGTTCCAATTACCACGGCGGGCGATCGAGATCAACAAGGTCCGATCGGAGCCATTGGCACCAGCGGCGTTTTCACCAAGGAACTCCAGCGAGCGCTGCTCGATGGCCGGATCGATCTGGCCGTTCACAGTCTCAAGGACCTGCCGACGGAAAACGTGGCAGGCCTGCTCCTGGCCGCAGTGCCGACGCGGGAGTCGCCAAGCGATGCTCTCTTGAGCCGAGGCAGGCTGCCATTGGCTGAATTGCCGCCGGCAGCAAAGGTGGGGACGGGCAGCCTGCGTCGCCAGAGCCAATTGCTGCACGCTCGACCGGATTTGCAGGTCAGCGAGATCCGTGGCAATGTCGAGACGCGCGTCCGCAAGCTGCACGAAGGGGAATACGACGCACTTGTGCTGGCCGAAGCGGGACTGAAACGCCTTGGACTGGAAGCCGAGATCGTCGAAATCTTACCCAAGTCGCTGATGCTGCCGGCGATCGGGCAAGGAGCACTCGGGTTGGAGACGCGGGCCGACGATCCGCCAACGCTAGCGGCGGTTGCGCGGCTCGACGACGAAGTGACGCATGCCGCGGTGCTCGCCGAGCGCTCTCTGCTGGCGACGCTGCGCGGCGGTTGCCTCGCCCCCGTAGGCGCCTGGGGACGCGTCGAACAAGACGGGAACCTGCGGCTCACAGCAACCGTGCTGAGCCGTGACGGACGACAACGGCTCATCGCCGAAGGAGCCGAGCCGACCGCCATGGCAGTGGAACTTGGCCGCCGCATCGGGGAGGAGCTGCTGGCTCAAGGGGCGGCAACTCTCATCGCATTGTCGCGAGCCGCTCTGTAGTATGAACGGTCAAAACCTCGAGTCGCCGAGGTTACACCATGTCGTCGCCATCGGATGTTGAACCCTGAACCCCGAACTCTGAACCCTCAACAATGATCGTCTCCTGGAATTGGCTCAAAGATTACGTGCCACTCGACGTGCCGGTGACCGATGTCGAGCGAAAGCTGATGCTCGCCGGTCTGAATCACGAAGATACCAACCCGGTCGGCGACGATCTCGCCATTGACCTGGAGGTGACTAGCAACCGTCCCGATTGCCTGGGACACATCGGCATCGCGCGCGAGGCGGCCGTGCTCTTTGGCCAGCCGCTTAAGATGCCGGCTGCCAATCCGCCGACGGCTACGGCAGCGGTCGCGGGCCTGACACGCGTCACGCTGCAGGCGCCGGCGCTTTGTCCTCGATACACGGCGCGCGTGATCCGCGGTGTGAAGATCAAGGCCAGCCCGCAGTGGATGGTCGATCGGCTAGCAACGATCGGCATTGCGGCGATCAACAATGTGGTCGATGTGACGAACTACGTGCTGATGGAGTGTGGGCAGCCACTGCACGCCTTTGATCTGCATCGGCTCGACGGACGCGAGATCATCGTCCGCGATGCTCGCCAAGGCGAAAAGTTTCTGGCGATTAACCACAAGACGTACGAGTTGGAGCCGGGGATGTGCGTGATCTCCGACCGCTCGCACGCGGTGGGGCTCGGCGGCGTGATGGGCGGCGCGAATACCGAGGTTGGCCCGGCCACCGCTGACGTGTTGATTGAGGCCGCCCAGTTCGATCCGATTTCGATTCGCAGCACCGCACGCAAGCTCAATCTGCACAGCGACTCCTCGTACCGCTTTGAGCGCGGCTTGGATCCTGAAGGCGTCGATTGGGCCAGCCGCCGGGCGTGTGAGCTGATCCTGGAGCTGGCCGGCGGTGAATTGGCCGCGGGTGTGATCGACGTCGGCCGACCGCCAGCGCCGCGCGATTCCATTGTGCTGCGGTTGTCACAACTTGAACGGGTTCTGGGCATCACTGTGCCGGTGGATCGCGTGCGCAAGATCCTTGCCGCACTGGGCAACGAGGAGCGCACGGCCGACGCGGCACGCGTCGAGGTGATACCGCCAAGCTGGCGACGCGACCTGGCGCGCGAGATTGACTTGATCGAGGAGGTAGCGCGCATTCATGGGTACGATGCGATCCCGGAAGACGTACACGTGCCGATGGCGGCTTCGGCGCGCACGCATCGCGATCGCGTGCTCGGCCGCCTGCGAACGGCACTCGTGGGCGCGGGCCTGGACGAAGCAATGACATCCAGCGCGGTCGAAGAGGCGGCATCGGAGGCGTTCTCGCCATGGACCGACGCGCCCGCGTTGCGCTCGCCGATTCCCGTGCTTCGCAGGGCGGACCGCTTACGGCGAAGCCTGATCCCGAGCTTGCTCTTGGCTCGACGCACGAACGAGGCCGTGGGAAACCCGCCGGTCGAGCTGTTCGAGGTCGCACGCGTGTATCTTCCGCGGCCCAAAGAATTGCCGCAGGAAGAGCTGATGTTGAGCCTGACAAGCGGAGACGATTTCTTACGCGTGAAGGGGTTGATCGAGGGCCTGTTCAGCGCGTTAAACGCCCCCGTTGCGCTGGAAGTCAGGGCGTATCAGCATCCATTGCTGCAAGCCGGGCGAGCGGCCGAGCTGAGCCTCGGCGGCGAGCGAATCGGGTTCCTCGGTGAAGTGAGCGCGGCGGGTCTCAAGGAGTTTGAGCTGCGCGGGGCGGCGACGGTCGCGGAGGTTCATGTGGCGGTGCTGGAGCAAGTGGCTCGGCTGATCCCGCAAGCGGGGGACTTGCCGCCTTATCCGGCGGTGTCGCGCGACCTAAACCTGGTCGTCGAGGAGGCGGTTTCTTGGGGCGCCGTCGAGCAAACGGTTCGCGCGTCGGCGGGACCGGAGCTGGAGCAGATCAAGTACCTGGACACGTATCGCGATCAACAGCGACTGGGCCAAGGCAAGAAGAGCCTGCTGTTCTCGATGGTACTCCGCAGCCGTGAGGGCACACTCACGAGCGGCGCCGCGGATCAGGTTCGAGACGCCGTGCTGGCGCAGTGCGCGAAGCAGCATGGCGCCAAACTGCGAGCTTCGTAGCTGAATTCCCCAGAATTCAGGCAGCCCGAACTCTGGCGAGTTTCGGCTACGTCATATTCCCGAACTCTGGCGAGTTCGGCTACGCGATATCGATCAATCTCCAAGCGTCATTCGCGCCAAAACCCCAATGGCGACCAGCAGGACGAGCGTGATAATCAATACGCCGAAGAATGAGAAAGCCATGCTATCACGTACTCCGTACGGCCTACCGCCTACTGCGGTCGCCTAACGCGTCGCGCGGCGAAAGACTTCCTCGGCCACGGGCTGCTCGACCACACGACCGAAGTCGTCCAGCGTGCGGCGTTGACCGACCGAATGCCATGGGCCGACCTCCTTCAACTCGGGCATGATCTCGATAAGCTGGTCCATGAGCATTTGCACCAGGCGCCGCACCGAGTTGCTCTCGGCCTTATCGTGAATGGCGGCGGCGGTCTTCATTAGCTTGACCATCCGCGCCCGCTGCAATACAAGCGGCGAGATCGGGCCGTCGTTGTCAAGCAGCAAATCGGCGATCGGCACGTCCAGCACCTGCTGCCATTGGTAAAGCAGGCTGAGCGGCAGATCGCTCGTCTCGTGCTCCTGTTGGCGCACGGTCTTCAAGTCCAAACCGAGCCGCCGCGCAACGTTGCGGTGCGAGACTCCCTGTTGCTGTCGAACTTCGGCGAGCCGGTGCAGCTTCCGGGGAATGATCACCGGCTTCTGTTCGAGCTCCAGCTCAGCATCAACTTCTGGATCCGCTTGGGCATCGGGCGGATCCCATTCCGCGATACTCATGGCAAGCAACTCCTCACGACCCGCGGAGGGGAACGATAAATAACAATGATGTCTCGTCGTCGATACGCCTGAAGGCGCTCGCTCACCCGCTTGCCTGATCTCTGTTCCCAACCTAATCGCCGACTGGCGCGCTCGGCGCACATCCATGCTCAAGCAGGTCCGCAAAGCTCGATCATGATGTCAAGTGACGTCCCGTGTGTTATGACGCGATTTCGACGTTGCCTCCACGTCCCAACCCCCGCGCAAGCACTCGGCGAATGCCGTGCGATCAAGCTTGCGCGTGATCGGTACAATCGAAATCGCGCCCTCCGTCGAGAGCTTACCCCAATGGGTGCCGCTCTCCCGGCTCTGATAATAATCGGGGGTCCAGCGCCCCGCAAGCGTTTGCAAACCGCATTTTTCGGGATTCCGAAAGCGCGCTGCTTCCCTAGTGGTAAACATCCCGCGCAAGGTCTACATTGTTGGATCTCGAATATCGCAGGTTGATGCCGTGTGCCAAACCGCCGGTCGCGGCGGGCGGCCGGCACGGTCTGGCTTGCGCGATATCGTGGCCGTGAATCACCCCGCCTGGGTCCGCAGACGCCGATGACCAAGAAATCGTGGACGCTCATCGACACCGACCGTAAGGTCCACCACGACGCTATCTCGCTCGGCGTAAACGATACCGAAATCTCGGGCTCGGCGGTGCACTTCCGCCGCTTGCGCGGCGGATTGCGCGATGGCGTCGATTCGCTCGAGGTGGACAACGGCAAGCTCCGCACCGTGCTCTTGCCGACGCGCGGGATGGGTGTCTGGAAGGCCTGGCTCGATGATTGGGAAATCGGCTGGAAGTCGCCGGTCCGCGGGCCGGTACATCCCAAGTTCGTCCCGATCGGCGACCCCACGGGGCTGGGCTGGCTCGACGGCTTCGATGAGCTCCTGTGCCGCTGCGGGCTTTCCAGTAATGGCGCTCCCGATTTCAACCAGCAGGGCCGCTTAACCTGGCCTTTGCACGGTCGCATCGCGAACTTGCCGGCGCACATGCTCGAAGTCGAGTGCGACCGCGAGGAAGGCCAGATTGCAGTGCGCGGTGTCGTCGATGAATGCCGGTTCCATTTCCTCAAGCTGCGGCTCACGTCCACGTGGCTCACGCGCGCAGGCGAACTCGGTTTTCGCATTATCGACGAAGTCACGAACCTCTCCGGCACACACGGCGAGATGGAGCTGCTTTACCACATCAATCTCGGCGAGCCGCTCCTGGAGCCCGGCGCGAGAATCATCGCGCCGGTGAGGACCATGGCGCCGCGCGACGCGCATGCCGCGGAGAGCCTCGAACAATGGGAGACGTTTCCGCCGCCGAAGCCCGGCTTCGCCGAACAGGTGTACTTGTTCCAGCTCCAGCCGGGGGAAGACGGCCGCACACACGCGCTGTTGCGAAACGCGGGAGGCACACGCGGCGTTTCCGTCTCGTTCCCGGTCGCCCAATTGCCATACTTCATCGTCTGGAAGAACGCAGTGGCCTCGCAAGACGGCTACGTCTGTGGCCTGGAGCCGGCAATCAACTTCCCCAACCCGCGATCGTTCGAAGAGCGGCACGGCCGCGTGCGAAAGCTGCTGCCGGGTGAAACGCTGCGGTTTGAGCTGCAGTTCGAAATCCACGACGACGCGGCGGGCGTCGAGCGCACCGAGCGAGCGATCTACAAAATGCAGCAGCCGCTGACCACAACGCTCTACCGCAAGCCGCGGGCAGAGTGGTCGAGCTGAAGCAGGCACGTGCATGAAATCCGCTTCGAGCGAATCGATCCAGGTTCCACAGTCAGCGCCAATCATTGCCCCCGTCGAGCCGGTGGCCGGCCAACCCATCCGGCTGGCTTCGGTTGACGCCTATCGCGGGTTGGTCATGTTTTTGATGATGGCGGAGGTCTTGCACCTGGCTCAGGTGAGCGCCGCGTATCCTCAAAGCGCAGTGTGGCGGTTTTTGGCCTGGCATCAGACACATGTTCCCTGGTTCGGCTGTACGCTGCACGACCTGATTCAGCCTTCGTTTTCGTTGTTGGTTGGAGTGGCGTTGCCTTTTTCGCTGGCCAGCCGGCTGGGACGTCGGCAGTCGCTGGGGCGGTTGACGTTGCACGCCTTGTGGCGGGCGCTGGCGCTCGTTGCCTTGGGTATTTCTCTGCGCTCGATCGGCCGACCGCAGACCAACTTCACATTTGAAGACACGCTAACGCAGATCGGCCTGGGCTACTTGCCGCTGTTCTTTCTGGCGCTGGGCCCGCCGCGGCTTTGGTGGACGGCTTTGGCGGTCGTGTTGGTCGGCTATTGGGCCGCGTTCGCGCTCTATCCCCTGCCCACAGCCGATTTTGACGCGGCGTCGGTCGGCGTCCCCCTGAATTGGCCGCACAACTTCCAGGGCTTTGCCGCGCACTGGAACAAGAATACCAATACCGCCTGGGCGTTTGACACCTGGTTCTTGAACCTTTTTCCACGGTCGCAAGAGTTCACGCACAACGGCGGCGGCTACGCCACGTTGAGCTTCATCCCCACGTTGGGCACCATGATCCTGGGCCTCATCGCCGGCGATTGGCTGCGGCGGCCAACGACCGCCGCCAGTAAGATCGGTAAGCTCGCCGTGGCCGGCGTGCTACTGATGGCCGCCGGGCTTGCGCTCCACTACGCGGGTGTTTGTCCAATCGTCAAGCGCATCTGGACCCCTTCGTGGACGTTCTTCAGCGGGGGCTGGTGTTTCTTGATCCTCGCCGGCTTCTATGGATTGATCGACGTACTGCGTTACCGAGCTTGGGCATTTCTGTTGATCGTGATCGGCATGAACTCGATCGCCGCGTACTTGATCGCGCACCTGTTTGAGCCGTTTATCGTCGACTCGTTCAAGACGCATCTGGGCGCGGAGGCATTCCGCTTTGCTGGAACAGGCTTGGAACCGCTCTTCACAGGCCTGGCGGTGTTGCTCGTGTATTCGTTGATTTTGTGGTGGATGTACCGGCGGAAGATTTATCTGAAGATCTGAGTTCGGGGGAATCGCTTTGACCCCACGGGCAACAAGCTAAAGCTTGAACTCCAGCGCAAGCTAAAGCTTGAACTCCAGCGCAAGCTAAAGCTTGAACTCCAGCGCAATTTCACGCCACGTTTTGCAGGACTTTGCTCTGCGCGAGATCGAGCACCGTCGAAGCCACGTGATGGGCGGCGTCGGGGCGGGCGAGTTCGGCGATCGCAGTCGACATTTGTAAGCGCCCGGCGCGCTCCGTGAGCAAACCCTGTAGCGCATCGACGAGGCGGTCATCCAGACGACGCGCTGCGTTGGCTTCGTCCACCACGCGGCAGGCGCCTGCGGCGGCAAAGGCCGCGGCGTTGGCCACCTGGTGGCGCTCGGTCGGCTTCGTAGACGGCACGACCACTGCCGGGACCGTGGCCGCGGCCAACTCCGAGAGCGTGATCGCGCCGGGCCGCGTGATCGCCAGATCAGCATGGAGCAAGATGCGCGGCATATCGGGAATGAAGCCGGTAATCTCTGCGGAAACGCCAAGCTTCCGATAGAGCAACCTCGTTGCGGCGAGATCGCGGCTCCCTGCTTGATGGACGATTTTCCATCCGCGCACTTGATCGCCGAGCTTGTACAGCGCCTTGGGAATCGACTCGTTCAACGCGCGGCCGGCGCCCGCGGTGCCGGCGAGAACTACCAGTTGCCGCGGCCGCGCGTCGTCCGGCTTGACGTTTGACGCCAGCCCGTTTGCTGCGTGCGCGTTTCGACGCAAACGATAGACCTCGGCAAAACCCGCGCGGATCGGATTGCCGACAATCCGCAGCGGCGAAGCAGGTTGCAGATGGTCGCATAGCTCCGGATACGCGCCGAACACCACTGCCGCGCGGTCGGCGTACTTCTTGGCCACGGCGCCGGGCAAAGCGTTGTATTCAAGCAGTACCAAGGGTATGCCCAGCGCAATCGCGGCGCGTACCGCAGGCGCGCTGGCTCGCCCGCCGAGTCCCACGACCACATCCGGCTGCTGGCGTTTGAGGAATCGCCGTGCGGTGCGCTGCGCCGCGACCTCGTCCGTCCAATAGCGCCAGGCGCGCGACCAACCGGCGGTCGCGGCATTGGCGCGCAACGGCAGGTATTGAAAGCCGGCCAGGGTCGCGTTGCGGCTTTCAAAATCGTGGCCTGCGCCGAGGAACGTGATCTGCGCGCGTCTGGCTGCGGCACGAATTTGATGTGCCACGGTCAGACCGGGAAACCAGTATCCGGGCGCCCCGCCGCCGGCAAAAACGATGTGCATGGTAGTCTTTCGCTTCGGAAAAGAGGTATCTGTAGGAGATTCGTCGCTGGAAGACAAGTCTCGTTCAATCAGACGGTCCGCAAAGCAAAAAAGTTCGCGGACCGTCGGTGGTCGGGGCGTTTAATCGGACAGGGCAGAATGGGAAGGACGCTGGAGCTTGTTAATACCTGCCACTCCAGAAACCTACTCCGGGCAGGCCGCTTAGGTTTCTAAACCGCGGCGCGAATCGCGGGTTTCGATCACCGGTAAGGGCTTAATCCAGAATTATGGTGGGCCGTCGTCCGCGGCGGACTTGTCCCACCCTACCGCGATGCGCCCCAGAGAAATTCCCTGAGTCGCGGGGGGGGGGGGGGGCCGCCCCGGCGCTCAGTCCTTAGGCCCCGTCGCGAAGCAATTGTCACCGCAATTGACCCAGTAATCGCGATGACAACTTAATGGCTTCGACCCAGGAGGGTGGGCAGCGTTGTCTTCCCGCAAAGAGCAACGCCAGCGTACGGGGACTACAACAGGGTTCAGGGTTCTCAGTTGGAGTTCAGCCTTTAGGCTGTCCGGACCCGCCGCGGCGGGAACTCCAACAATGGATTAGGATTTAATGGTCACGCGGCGCGGCGAAGGGTGCCGATTTGATGCTGCTGGATTTTTTGCTTGACGGCAGCCATCGGTCGGCCGCTAACGAGCACCGCGTCACCTGGGCGGAGCCGCGACAAGACTTCGCGTTCCGCTTCGTCAGGCGTTTCGCAAACGATGCTGCTTGTGCGGCGCAATCCTCCGTGGTTCGCCGCTTCGACAATTTTGCCGGCCGAGCGGCCACTTGCGATGAGCAGGTCGGCGGCTGCGCGTGTCACGGCATGCTCCCCAAGCGCGCGGGGTAGCTCGGGGTCTTCGTCGGATTCCGGTTCGTCGCCATACAACATGATCCGCCTTCCGTGCGCGCCAGATTCGCTGAGCAGGTCCATCGCGGCGATCGTGGCGGCCGGACCGCTACGGCCTGTGTCGTCGATGATGGTCACACCACCGGCATGTAAGATTTGGCAACAGTGGTTGAGCGGTTCGAACGATGAGAGCCCCTCGGCGATCTCGGCATCGCTCAAGCCACAGTGGCGGCCGACCGCGATGGCCGCCAGCGCGGTGGTGAGTTGATGTCTTCCCCAAGTGGCGACGCAATACCGACGGCCGGCGACCGAAAAACGCAACTGACCATTCGCACTTTCAATTCTGTCGGCAAGGATGTGTGCACCGGTGCCACGGCCAATAAAAACCACGTTGGCGGCGCCTTGCGAAACTCGACGCAGCGCGGCATCGTCGCCGTTGACAATTACCCGGCTACCATTCCTGACGGCCGAGCGCAGTCGCTCGATAACGGCTGTATCCACGGCTGTAGACAATGCAGGAACCGCGTTACTGCTGCCGGAGTGAACGAAGACTCCAACGTCGGCTTTTGTCAACCGGTCCGGTCCCTGCGAGGCCAGGCCACTATGTAGTTCGACAATCGCGTAATCATGATGTACCGGCAAATGGGCGAGCGCGACCGCGGTTTCTTTCGCGGCACGGCTGCCGGAGTGGCCGCCAATCGTTTCTCCCATGAACCGCGCGTTCAGAACAGCAGCGGTCATCGCGGCAGCGCTTGATTTGCCGAGGGCGCCTTCGATCGTGACCAGTCGCCCTGAGAATCGGTCGCAGTTCCAGGCGGCGAGCCGCCAGATTGCGGCAGCGGAGTTCGCGACCTCAAGTGACCAGCGGCCGGCCCACGGGGCCACCCAGCGGCCGCTGGTGACAACGCCGCATGCGCCGCGCGCGAGCGCCTCTTCGGCGAAGTGTGAACCGTCGTGTTCTGTGCCGGGAAGTCCCCAGAAGACATTACCGACGCTAATCGCCCGGCTATCAGTGACGATCCGGCCGATCGCGGTGAATTCACCATCGCGCGGCGGCATTTCGCCCAGCCGCAATTGGCCGCCAACAATTTCGTGGAGATCGGCGATGGAAAGGGTCATGCAGGAGGGTTCAGGGTTCAGGGTTCAGGGTTGGAGTTCAGCCTTCAGGCTGTTCCGGCAAGCTAAAGCTTGAACTCCAACTTAGGCGGCCTCGCGGCGGTGGATGGGGAAATCGGTTTGTTGGCCTTGCTCATAGAGCCAGCGGCAGGCGATCTCGCGGTCGTCAAACCAGTAAGTCTGAGTGCCGAGATGTTGCAGGTTGTCAAATCCCTTGCCCGCGATCAGGACGCAGTCGCCAGGTTGCGCCTGGGCAAGCGCCCAGCAGATCGCTTTGGCACGATCGTGCATCACAACGACGCTTTCTCGCGAATCAAAGCCGCGGAGGATATCGGAGGCGATCCGCGTCGAGTCTTCGCCGCGCGGATTGTTCTCGGTGACGACGGCGATGTCAGCAAACGCCTCAACCGTCTGTCCGGCGAGCGCCCGCGGCTCCGCGTCGCGATCGCCCTCGGCGCCAAACACGCAGATCAAGCGACGTTCGGTGACTTCGCGTAGAGTTTCCAGCACGAGGCCGAGCGCATCGGGTGTTTGGGCCGCATCGACGAACACTCCGAACGGCTGTCCACATTCCAACCGCTCCATGCGGCCGGGAATGCTTTCAACCCGTTCTAGTCCCCGTGCAATCTCGGTCAGTGAAACGCCATGCAGCAGCCCCACGGCCGCCGCTGTCAGGCAGTTGTAAACGTGCTGATCGCCAATGACGCGCGTCCGTACGGGCACCGCTTCGCTGCCGGCGCTGAGTAGGAATGTCTGTTCGCCGGCGAAGCGCTCGATGACCACGGCGGTGAGGTCGGCGTTGGCGATCATCGCCACGGTCAGGGCCGGCCCATCCAATCCGCGCAGGTACTCGGCGGAGGCTGCATCGTCGAGATTGAGCACGGCCGCTCCGCCGGGGCGCAGATACTGGAACAGCCGCGCTTTAATATCGCGGTAGTTGCGTACCGTGCTGTGGTATTCCAGATGATCGCGGCGAACATTGGTGACGCAGGCGAGGTCAAGTGTGAGTCCGGCCAAACGAAGCTGGCTCAGCGCCTGGCTGGAAACCTCGATCACCGCACAGTCGCAGCCGTTCGATTCCATTCGCGCCAGTGCCGCCGCCAACGCGCAAGCGTGTGGCGTGTCGCTGGACGGCGGCTCCAAGACCGTGCCATCGAAGTGCAGCAGCCCGCTGGTGCTGCCGACGCGGCGGCCGGCCGCGGTCAGAATGCTGTCGATTAAGGCGACGGTGGTCGTCTTTCCGGCGGTGCCGGTCACGCCGATCACCTTCAGCCGCTGGCTGGGATTGCCAGCCAGCGCGTGCGCGAGGCGGCCGAACGCGGCGCGCGTGTCGCTGACGACGCAGACCGGCAGGCCGTCGGCAGCTACGTATCGCTCGGCAAGGACGGCGGTTGCGCCGCGGAAGGCGGCCTCATAGATGAAGTCGTGACCGTCGCAGTCCGGCCCCACAATTGCTGCGAACAGGTCGCCGGGCTGAACGGCGCGAGAATCGGCGGAACAGGAGCGGACGACGATATCGTCCGCGCCGAAGATCACGGCCTCGGGAAACAGCGTGCGCAGACTGATGCCGCACGGCGGTAGCACCGAATCGTGCATAAGGGCCTCCATGCCCGGCGGTGGGTGGGCTCAAAGCGGTGTGCTGGCGGTGCGGTAGCCACTCCCTGGCCGACGCCGCAGCACGCGCGTGGAGGCCGAATTGTGGTCAAACCGGCGAGCCTGTCAAGATGGGTTCTCGCGATCGTTTGGAATTGCAAATTGCAAATTGAGAATCGACAATTTGCGTTTTTGCTTCTCGATGGTCCCCGCTCATGACGCGTCCGCAATTCCTTTACGTCGGCGACCGCGATTGGCCGGAGTTTGCCGGGCCGGTGCAATGGCTGAACGACCATGTTGACGTATCGTTCGCGGCCGGCATAAGCAGCGCGGATGCATGGCTGGCTTCGCGGGACGTGGCGTCTGACCTGATCGTGGTTGCTCTGCGTCGCCCCGGTGAACATGCACACGCCACGTTCGAAGAGCTACGAGCCTGCCTGCCACTGACGCCGATCGTGTGCTTGCTGGGCAGCTTTTGCGAGGGCGAGGCGCGCACGGGAAGGCCGTGGCCGGGAGCGGTTCGCGTTTATGCACACCAATTCGTGGCACGCCTGGGCGCGGAGCTGGCGCGACTCGGAAGCGATGGCGCAACAACGTGGGCGCTGCCATTTACTGCGACCCACGAAGACCGCTTGCTGGTCTCGCCGCCGCGGACGATGCCGAAGTTGACGGCGCGCGTGGCGGTAATCTCGCGCGACCGTCAGGCGGCAACCGCGCTTTGTGATGCGCTTGAATTCGCCGGTTGCCCGACAACATCTCTTCGCGCGGACTCGGTTGCGCTGGACGACGCGGGCCTTGTCGTCTGGGACTGTGCGGCCAGTTTTGATTCATGCCGGGCGTCGTTCGATCGCCTGGTTCAGCATGTTCCCCGAATGCCGAAGATCGTGCTGATCGGCTTTCCTCGCGCTGAAGACACCGCCGCGGCACTCGCGCACGGTGCTGCCGCGGTGATCTCCAAGCCATTTTTCCTGGAGGATTTGCTGTGGCAAGTTCGAGCGAGCCTGGGTCTGTAGGGAACGCCCTAAGCTTGCCCGCCGTGGCGGGTGGCGTTCCGGAAGCTCCAAGCGGCATAGCCACATTACCTCGCCCAACGGAACGGCACGGAGGCCGTTCCCTACAGGCTGAGCCTTAGTCGATTGCCTCGAACTCTGCCACATCGCAAACCAATTCCAACCGCACAATCTCCCGCTTCCAACCCGGCTCTTGAATCGGCCAGACGTCGATCCGCGGCGGACCGAAGTGGCGAACTGCGTCACCCGAATCGTGTGCCCGCCGCCAGGCTTTCAACTCGCCGCTGGTAATTGATGGAGGGCGCCGGGGCAGGTTCCAGCGGCGGAATTGTTGCTCGCCATGATCAAAAATGGTGACCAGGATCGGCAGTGCGAGATCGAGCATTCGCCGCGCAATTAGTTCGTGGCTGGCCGTGGCGTAGCGATTCTTTAATTGAACGAGATCGAAATCCATGATCATCGCATCGTGTGTGAACCAGTTCGACGGGAGCAGCAGGCGCGTGGCCAGCGCATTGGCGATCTGCTCGCGCGAATCGGCAGCCGATTCACTCACTTCGATGGCGAGCCGGCGATAGACCTCGGCGGCGCATTGCTCTCCGATCTCGTGGGCCACCGCCCATTGAATCCGCTCCGGCCGGGGATCGGGGCGAAGAAAGATGGCCGACTGCGGCCTCCGTCCTGGCCCACCGCGCACTGTCCCGATCCGGGCCCGGCCGCTTTGGCTCTTGTCCCAGAGCACCGGGCAGCCGAGCCGCTGGGCAACTTCGATGGCGTTGACTGGCGGCCGTTTGACGCCGGTCCGCCGCAAGATCTCGGCGACGGTTTCATCTAATGCCTCGGTCCATTCGCTTTGGCACGTGCCGGATGAGTTGCTTTCAATCGACATACTATGGTTCCCGATGTGCGTGCCGGACTCTGGTTCTGCATCGAGGGCCAGTATACATACTTACATGTATTCCGGGCAAGTCGGCCGACTTCGCTGAAGTGAGAATCACGGTTATTGAGGCTTGGAGTCGCGAGTCTGACTCGCCTTTTTTGACCATTGCCCTATGATGAGGGATTCCCCCTTTCACCGCCGATCCCTGTATCTCTGGTATTTGCATTGAACGCCACTTCACTCCTACCCGTTGTAAACCCGCGCGATTGTAAAGGCACTTATGCCTTTGTCAGTCTTGGCTGCCCGAAGAACCTCGTCGATAGCGAGCGCATGCTCGGGCTGTTGCAACTCGACGGATACCGGCTCGTTTCGGAGCCGAAGGGGGCCGATTTTGTGGTCGTGAACACGTGCGGGTTCATTGAGCGGGCTCGGCAGGAGTCGTTCGCCACGATCGAGGAGATGCTCCAGCTCAAGCGGGCCGGGCATACGCGGGGGGTGATCGTGTCGGGCTGCCTGGCGGAGCGCGACAAGGAGTCCTTGTTGGAGACGTGTCCGGAGGTCGATCACCTGGTGGGAGTGTTCGGCCGCGAGCATGTGACCAAGGTGGCCGATCGGCTGATCGCCGGACTCGACGAACAACGGACCGTCTTTCGACCGGCGCCGTCGCGGCCGCTTTCGGACCGCAACCGGCTGCGAATCACGCCGCGGCACTTTGCGTTTTTGAAGATCTCCGAAGGCTGCGATCGGCTCTGTACGTTCTGCGCGATCCCGAAGATGCGCGGCAAGCATGCCACGAAGCCAATTGAGGAGGTAATCGCTGAGGCCAAAGAGCTGGCGGCCGACGGCGTGCGCGAGTTGAACATTGTGGCCCAGGACACGACTTACTACGGCATTGATCTCTATGGCGAGCCACGGCTGGCAGAGCTGCTCACGGAGCTGAACAAGATCGAAGGCCTCGACTGGATCCGCGTGATGTACCTGTATCCGATGTACTTTTCGGATGCATTGATCGACGTGCTGGCGACGAGCGAAAAGATTCTGCCGTATCTCGATCTGCCGCTGCAGCACATTAACGACACGATGCTGCGGCGGATGCAGCGGCGGGTCGATCGCGCGAGCACCGAGGAGCTGATCGGCAAGCTGCGATCGAGAATTCCGAACCTGGTCCTGCGGACGACGTTCATCACGGGCTTTCCGGGCGAGAGCGACGAGCAGTTCGAGGAGCTGGTGGAGTTTGTGCGCTGTGAAAAATTCGAGCGGATGGGGGTGTTTACGTATTCGTACGAGGCCGATACGCCGTCGGCGCGGATACCGGGGCATCTGCCCGATGAAGAGAAACAAGCGCGATGCGACCGGCTGATGGCCGTGCAGCAAGAGAACGCGTTTGCATGGAACGAGGCGCAGATCGGCAAGCGATTCGAGGTGTTGCTCGATGCACCGGTGCCCGGTGAAAAAAACGCCTGGCTGGGCCGCAGCTTCGCCGATGCGCCGGATGTTGACGGCGTGGTGTTTGTCACCGGCAAGAAGCTCAAGGCGGGACAGATCGTGCCGGTGGAGATTGTGGCGACCAGCGAATACGACCTCGTAGGGGTCGCGGTAGGAGCTCCGCGATAGCGCCACGATCTCTGTAGGGAACGCCCTCCGTGGCGTTCCGGAAGCGCCGAGTGGTGTCGCCACGTCAACTCGCCCAACGGAACGGCATCCGCCGCGGCGGACCGTTCCCTACAGAATGCGATTGGGGCGAGGACTTGGGACTCTCAACCTTGCGTGACGAAAGTCTCGCTGCACGCTATGATTCTGTCGAGGCATTGGCGACTGCATGTCTCGCCACCTTCGCCATTTGGAAGTTACCGTGGGCGTCACCACCGACGGATCAACGCAGACGCACGCACCGGCGCGCGTCCTGTTCAACGTACCCAATCAGCTCACGACGCTGCGGCTGCTACTGTCGATCGCGCTGTTTGTGTTGATCGAGCTGGGGACGAGACTGAGCTCGCCTGGCTACTATCTGGCCGCGATGGTCGTGTTCATCATCGCCGCCGGCACCGATTGGATGGACGGCTACTGGGCGCGCAAGTACGGCCAGGTCACGACGCTAGGGCGGATTCTCGATCCGTTTGTCGATAAGGTCATCATCTGTGGGACGTTCATTATGTTGGCGGCGCTGCCGTCATCCGGTCTCGCGGCCTGGATGGCGGTCGTCGTTGTCGCCCGCGAGCTGCTCGTGACGGCGCTACGGAGCTTCTTGGAAGGCGAAGGAATCGATTTCTCGGCTGCGATGTCGGGCAAACTGAAGATGGTCGCCCAGTGCCTTGCGGCCGGTTGGAGCTTGTACCGGCTGAGCTATGGCGACGATACGCCGCCGGGGTGGGTTATGACCGGGCTCGACGTCGTGGTGTGGGGCGCGGTCGTGCTCACGGTATATTCTGGCGTGGAGTATGTGATCGCCGCGATACGCCTGTTGCGGCGTAGCTGAATTCGCCAGAATTGAGGCGGCCGTAAGCCCGCGACTTTCGCTACGCGCCTTTCCCGGTCCGTACTTCCATCCGCCCACCGAATGATGGCGCTCATCGAGCATCTGGGACTCACTCTTGTCGCCGCGGTGGCCATTGTCGGCAGCATTGCGATTTGGGCGACGGTGATCGCGCGCATTAGCCGCGGCGAGGAGCTTGTTCCGCTGGAACCGCGGCGGCCCGTGCCGTGGACGTTCTTTGATCTCGTGCTGGTGATGATGGCGCACGTATTGTTCACGGGACTTGGCGGCGTGTTGCTGCGCGATGTTTGGAATATCCCGCTGCCGGCGGGCGTTCGCGAGTTAGAGCCGGAGCAAGTTGGCCCAGTCCAACTGAGCTATATGGGGGCGGTGCTGGCGACGTTGGTCTTCGCCATCGCGCTGGTTAAGCTGCGCACGGGCGCTACTTCGGCCGACTTAGGATTTGTGCCGGGCCGAGTCTGGTACGACATTGCTCTGGGCGCGGCGGGGTTTCTGGCGCTGGCCGCCCCGGTGTTCGCCTTGCAAGCGATTCTGGTTTACTTCTTTCCGGTCCAGCATCCGCTAATCGACCTGGTCCAAGCGCAGCCCGACCAGTGGACGTTTTTTGTCGTCGGCTTGTCCGTCTCGCTGGTGGCGCCCTTCAGCGAAGAGTTCTTCCTGCGCGTGCTGGTCCAGGGTTGGTTGGAGCGCGTGGTCGCGTTGGCTGTGCCCGGTGCGTTTGGTTCCCACGCGGAGCAAGCGACCGGAGAAACAGCGCCGAGCGAAAGCCAAATCGGCGAGGCGGAGCCCACCGATAATCCTTACGCGGCGCCGCAAACAACGCGGCCGAAAGCCGACAACCGCGCCGAATTGAATGCGGTGAGGTCGATTCCGATTATCGCAAGCGCCCTCATCTTTGCACTGTTGCACGTGGGGCAAGGACCCGCGCCCATTCCGTTGTTTCTATTGGCGCTGGGGCTAGGGTATTTGTATCAGCGGACGCACCGGCTGTGGCCGTCGGTCGTGTTGCATTTTTTGCTCAACACATCGTCGCTGGCAATGCTGTGGCTGGAGACGGCGTAAAACCCGAATGACGAAGTCCGAATGACGAATGTCGCCGCGGCGACACGAATCCCGAGTGACGAACCACGGGACGCTGCGCTCGTTCGTCATTCGTCATTCTCGTTTCGTCATTCGTCATTGGCGGCGCGGCCCTGGTTATTCCGCATCGCCATCTTTATAATCGCCGCGTCCTTTTCCCCGGAGTCACCCATGCCCTACGGTTTCGGCATCATCGGTTGCGGCATGATCTCGCGGTTCCACTCGCGGGCGATTGAGGACGTGCGCGGAGCGAAGCTGGTGGCCTGCTACGACAGCTTCTGTGACGCGGCCGATCGGCTGGCCGGCGAAACGGGCTGCAAGTCGTATCACGATCTGGACGAGATGCTGGCCGACCCACGGGTGCAGGTTGTCACCATCGGCACGCCGAGCGGCGCGCACCAGCAACCCGCCATCGCCGCGGCCAAGGCGGGCAAGCACGTGATCGTCGAAAAGCCGCTGGAGATCACGCTCAAGCGTTGCGACGCGATTATTCGCTCCTGCGAACAGAACGACGTGAAGCTGTCGACGATCTTCCCGTCGCGGTTCCACGAGTCGAGCCTCGAGATGAAGCGGGCGATCGACGGCAACCGCTTCGGCCGCCTCACGCTGGGCGACGCGTATGTCAAGTGGTACCGTACGCAAGCGTACTACGACAGCGGCAAGTGGCGCGGTACCTGGGAACTCGATGGTGGCGGCGCCTTGATGAACCAGGCGGTCCATAGCGTGGATCTGTTGACGTGGCTGATGGGACCGGTCGCGGAAGTCACTGCCCATGTGGCAACCATTGCGCACGAGCGGATCGCCGTGGAGGACAACCTGGTGGCGACGTTGCGGTTTGAAAACGGGGCGCTGGGCGTTATCGAGGCCAGCACCGCGGTCTATCCCGGCTATCTCAAGCGGATCGAAATCCACGGCTCCGAAGGGACGGCGGTGATGGAAGAGGAAGACATCAAGGTTTGGGACTTCGCCCGGCAGCAGAAGCGAGACGACGCAATTCTCCAGCGGATGGCCGAGCACCACAGCACCGGCGGCGGGGCGAGCGACCCGTCGGCGATTGGCCACCATGGACACGCGCGGCAGTTCCAGGACGTGGTCGATGCGATCAAGAAGAACCGCCCGCCGGCGGTTGACGGTCTCGAGGGACGCCGGTCGATCGAGATCATTCTGGCCATCTACAAGGCCGCCGAAACGGGCAAGGCGCTGAAGCTGCCGCTGAAGAGCGATCCGACACTAGAAGCCCGGAAACGGAAAGTGGCCAAGTAAACCGCCCTTCTCGCGGCCTGCCGCCGCGGTTACACTTCGCGGCCATTTCACAGCTTATCGCCGCCCTGGCCACGGAGCGCACATGTCTGGTTCTCAACAAGCGCCGCACCGCCGATTGAGCGTGGCCATGATTGCGCGCGACTGCGCCGAGATTGTGGCGGCTTCCTTGGAGAGCGTTCGCAATGTCGCCGATGAGATCGTGGTCGTCGATACTGGTTCGCGCGATCGCACTCGCGAGGTTGCGCTAGCGCACGCCAGCCGCGTCCTTGAGTTCGAGTGGTGCGACGATTTCGCATCGGCCCGCAACGTCTGCCTCGGCCACGCCACCGGTGATTGGATCCTGTGGCTTGACGCGGGCGAGACGATATCTCCCGACGGCGCCGAGCAACTTCGCAGGCTGGTTGACTCGGAGACTGCCGCCGATCGTGCGTACCTGGTGATGGTCCAGGCGCCGGCCGCGAGCCACGAGATGGCTGATGAACAGATCGGCCGCATCCGGCTGCATCCCCGCCGTGCGGGAATCGAGTTCACCGGCCGAGTGCGTGAAGAGATTCAAACGGCGATCGAAGCGCTCGGCATGTCAATCGAGCTTGCGCCGTTCGTGCTGAATCGCTCGCGCCGCGAGCACCAACCGGAGGTCAAGCGGATCAAGGCCGAGCGAAACGTGCACCTGGCGGCGTTGGAGATTCAAGAGCACGGCGTGCTGCCGTCGCCGTTGTTGGCGATGGCGGAGGCCTGTGTGACTTTGGGCCACGTCGCACAAGGCATCGAGTTCTTCTCTCGTGCGTTAGCGATCGCGCCCGCTGGCTCGACGGCAATGCTTGAAGCGTTTTACGGCATTCTGGCCGCGCTCGACCAATTGCCGCAGGCTCGCGACAAGCAGCTCGCCCTCTGCCAACAGGCGCTGGAAGTCTTTCCGCTCGACGCGCAGCTTCTGTGCGCGATGGGCAGTTATCTGCAGCAACAAAGCCGGCTCGACCTGGCGTGCCGGTCGTTCGAGGCGGCCGCCCGCTTTGGGCAGATCGATCCGCAGACATGGCACCTGATCGAGATTGCGGACGTGGCGACCGTTTGTCACGCCACTTGCCAGGACCTGTTGGGCGACGTTGAAGCCGCGCGGCGGAATCTGGACGCAGCGCTGTCGGCCAAACCGAATTCCGAACGGCTGCGGCGGCAACTGCTCGATCTTTACATTCGCCGCGATTGCCGGAAAGAGGCGCTGGAGTTGGTAGGGCGGATGCCACCGCAGCCGCACCGCGAGGCGCTGCGCAGTGCCGTCCGCGGCGCGTGCCTGGCTGCCAAACAGAACTGGATTCCCGCGCTGGCGTACTTGCAAACCGCGTTCGGTTCCGGCTGCCGCGATTCAATTTGCCTGCGCGGACTGATGACTGCGTACCTGGCGACGGGTGACGTGGCGGCGGCAGAGCGAACGTTGGCCGAGTGGCGACAGTTGCAACCGGCCAGCGGCGAAATCGCCCACTTCGAGCGCGAGCTACAGAAGATGCGCCTCGATGCGAGCCTCCCAAGTGTCGCTCCGTCGCCTGACAATGAGGAGTCGATTTCTCTCACCGACCGCCGCTTGCGACTCGATGTTCAGCCGGAGGCTCCAGCACCAGTGGCGCCGAAAACCGCAGGGCGGCCGTCTGTCTGGGCCGATGTCGAGGCGCCTCGCTAATTTACGCTCGCAGCCGCGCCACTCGCCACGAATGAGTATCGTTAAGTCCGCATCTGTTGCGGACTTGCGCATGTGGTCCTGCCTTGACAAAGTTGGCCTGGCTGACTACCAAATGAAATAGCCTGGTTCATCGTTCGTCCATTTCGGCGATCGACATTCGGTCCGGTTCGGCCCTCGAAGGATTCCACATGCTGGTGCAAATTGCTGCCTGCCGCTTTGCCGGGCGGCCTACAGAGTCGCGTCGGATCGTCGCGGAGGCGCGGCTGTCCACTGGCGATGATATCGAGGAGGAGGATGACGACGAGCTTACCGAGGAAGAGCATACGTTTGAGCCCGACGACGAGTTTGATGAAGAGGACTTCGACGACGACTTCGACGAGGACTTCGAGGAGGATCTGGACGAAGTTGACCTGCCCGAGGACGGTGGCCAAAAGGCGGACGACGGTAATGCGGAGGAGGACATCGACGAGGAGATTAGCGACGAGGATTCTTGAAGCCCAATGCCCAGCGAAGAATATTCTCCCGTGCAGATTCCGCCGGCCGGTCCGCCACGCGGCGCGGCCTCTTGGTTTGGCGATCTCGATCAGGCCGATTTCGAGATCGAGTTCTTGGAGCGCATTTTGGCCCGCGCTCCCGGCCACGTCAGCGTATTGCGCGCGTTAGGAGAACTGTTAGCGCGCAAGGGCTTGTGGGAGCGCTCGCTGAAAGTCGAAGAGCGGCTCATTGAGCTGCGGCCCGAGGACGGCATTGCACATTACAACCTGGCTTGCAGCCTGGCGATGCAAGGCGCGGCGAACCAGGCGATCGACGCCTTGACTCGGGCGATCGATCACGGCTACCGCGATTTCGGACATCTCGAGGTCGATCCCGATCTGGATGGTCTGCGGCATTTGCCGGCGTATCGCGCGCTCCTGCGGCGGTATCGTGAAGCACGAATCACGAAAGTCGAATGACTCATCCGCAGGATTTTTGGTCGTCGTCGGTCAGTGATCATCGCTTGGGGCGCCGCTGCTCGCGGTTTTTTTCCATGCGCCGCTCAATCTCGCTGATGCTTTGCCTCCCGGTTCTGGCTCTTGCCGGTTGCGCTCGGACGCCCGAAGCCCTAATCAGCCGCCAGGTCGCCATTCTCGACGAGACCGCCGGTACGCTCTCGACGATCACCGATGAAGTGTCGGCCGGGGAGGCCGCGCCTAAGCTGGCCGAGCTGCAGCAGGAATTCAACTCCCTCGTCCCGCATGTCAAGGCATTGAAACTGTCCAACGCCGCGCAAAAGAAGTTGGAGGACGAACATCGAGACGAGATGCAGGGCGCGCTCGAACGATACCAGACCGAGCTCGCCCGCGTCCGCAAGCTCGATCTCAAAGTCGGCGGGCTAAGCGAGTTGGAAGAGGCGATTGCCGAGTGATAGCCCGCCAGGGCTTAAACCGGAGTATCGGCGAAACTGCCGATGTTCTACAATCCCCGCGAACCAAGGAGGGTTCTATGACGCGGCGTTTTCTCACCCTAGTGGCGATATCGAGCTCGTTCTTATGCGACAGTCGTGTGCTGGTGAACGATCTGGAAGTGGGGCCCTGAACACCCGGCGCCGTCGGTTTCCTTGGCTGTGCAAAACGTTGCCGATTATCTCGTCTACCTCATCGTGCGGCTGTTCGTCTGCGCGGTGCAAACCCTGTCGCTTGCGACGTGCCAGCGCGTCGCGAGGTGGTTGGCGTGGGTGGCCTGCGACGTGGCGCCGCTGCGGCGGCGCGTCGTCGACGAAAACCTGCAACGGGCGTTTCCTCGCCTCTCGCCAGCCGAGCGGACACAGTTGGCGCGGCAGATGTGGGAGCACCTGTTCCTGATGGTCTGCGAGATCGCCCATGCGCCGCGGAAGATCCACGACACAAATTGGCGGCGATACATCCGCTTTCCGAACCAAGCGCCGATGATGCGGCTGCTTTGGTCGGAACGGCCAAAGGTCTTCGTGGCCGGCCACTACGGCAATTTTGAGCTGGGCGGGTATACCATGGGCCTGTTCGGCTTTCAGACTTATGCCGTAGCCCGGCCGCTCGACAACAAATATCTGGACCGGTTTATCAAGCGATTCCGTGAAGCGAAAGGGCAGCATATCCTCCCCAAGCAAGGCAGCGCCGACGAAATCGCCGAGTTGTTGGCCAAGAACCGCACGCTTTCCGTGCTCGGTGACCAGCACGCGGGGCCCAAAGGGTGCTGGGTCGATTTTTTCGGCGCGCCGGCCTCCACGCACAAGGCGATCGCATTATTTGCCCTGTCAAACGACGCGCCCTTGGCGGTCGGGTATGCCCGGCGGCTCGATCAGCCGCTCGAGTACGAAATGGGCGTGGAAGCGATCGCCGACGGAGGGTTCAGGGTTCAGGGTTCCCGCCACGGCGGGCAGGCAGGGTTCAGGGTTCAAGATGCCGATAGCCCCGGTCGGAAGACCGGGTTTGTGAGCGGCGCGAGCGCGATGCGCGAAACATGGGGTCTGACCGAGCTGACGCAATGGTTCACCACCGTATTGGAGGGCCTCATCCGTCGTGCACCCGACCAGTATTGGTGGGTACACCGGCGCTGGAAAGGCGAGCCACCGGTGCGGGTGAGGAAAGCGGCGTAATTGTTCAAGGTTCACGATTTAAGGTTCAGGGTTTCGAGGGCGAACCAGAACTTTGAACCTTGAACGTTGAACTTTGAACCCGATTGCAACCGATACAAATAGGACTCTCCGCCCGTCCCCGCCTGCGTGCCCGCCCTTGATTCTCTAGCTCCCGTGACCGGATAATTCGGTCTAGACGAGGCCCACGTGATCGATCCCCTACCGCCGTCCGGCCTCGCGCGGCCCGTTCCGGCTCCGGTGGCATGGAATCACAGTTCATCGCCTGGCTACGCGAGCGGCTTTACGGGCATCGGCGGCTACGGCTGGGGCCCGGCGACGACGCCGCTGTTTTACGGCTGGCCGACCGCAGCGAATGCGTCATCACCACCGATCTCCTTACCGACGGCGTCGATTTCGTCCTCAGCCGAACAGAAGCACGCCGCGTAGGGCATAAAGCGCTCGCCGTCAATTTAAGCGACCTGGCGGCGATGGCGGCTCGGCCGGTTGCGGCCGTGGTGGCCTTGGCGCTCCCCGGGCCGGGCGCACTGGAACTGGCAAAGCAGCTCTACGAAGGGATGCTGCCGCTGGCCGAGCGGTTCGACCTGGCCATCGCAGGCGGCGACACCAACACTTGGGACGGGCCGTTGGTGATCGCAGTGACGGCCATCGGCGAGACAACCGAGCGCGGGCCACTGGTGCGCAGCGGCGCGCGGGTGGGCGATCGGATCATTGTCACCGGCCAGTTCGGGGGCAGTATTTTAGGCCGGCATCTGGATGTCGAGCCGCGCTTAGCTGAGGCGCTATTACTCCACGAGCGCTATGACCTGCACGCCGGAATCGACTGCAGCGACGGCTTGTCGCTGGATTTGTCGAGACTCTGCGCGGAAAGCGGCTGTGGAGCGGTGATCGACCTCGATCGCGTGCCAATTGCCGCCGCGGCGGTAGAGAGGGTTCAGGGTTCAGGGTTCGGGGTTCAGGATAGCCCCGGCAAGGCCGGCGTTGTTAGGGCTAGCGCACTCGATCATGCGTTGAGTGACGGCGAGGACTTCGAGCTGATCCTCGCCGCACCGCGGGATGAGGCTGCGCGTATGATTGCCGAGCAGCCGTTGGCAGGAGTGCCAGTGACGGACATCGGCGAGTTCGTCGCTGAGCGCGGGCTGTGGCAGCGCGACGCGGCGGGCCGTATTGACATACTCGAGCCGCGGGGATGGGAGCATTGATCTCGTTCCCTTCCTAGTTCCCAGGCTCTGCCTGGGAACTCACTGCTTGCGAGGCTCGGCCTCGCATGACAGCGGCGCAAACGGCGGCAGGCGGAGCCTGCCCTACAGTGCGTTACCAGGCGGAGCCTGGGAACGAGAAGATGAGTGTCCACACGATGGAGTTCGTATTCATCTCGAACGACGAATCGGACACGGACCGCTTCGGCGCGGCGCTGGCACATGTGTTGCCGCCTGGAGCCGTGATCGCGCTGGTGGGCACATTGGGAGCGGGCAAAACAAGGCTCGTGCAGGCGGTCGCCAAAGCCGTCGGCATCGATCCGCGCGACGTCGTCAGCCCGACGTTTGTGCTAGTACATGAGTACCCGAGGAGGGTTCAGGGTTCAGGGTTCAGGGTTCAGGGTTTGGAAACGGACGAAGGATTTGCCGTCCGACAACTCTCGGCTGTTTATCACTTTGACGCTTACCGCATCAAGGACGACGACGAGTTCCGCGAGCTGGGCCCCGAAGAATACTTTGAGAGCGACGGTTGGACATTCGTCGAATGGGCCGATCGCGTGGCGGACTGCTTGCCGTCAGAGTACATGCGCATCGAGATAGAAGTCATCGGTCCGACACAGCGGCGGTTGACCGCGACGGCCATTGGAGATCGATTTGCAAAGCCGATCGACGAGCTGCGTCTCTCGTTCCCAGGCTCCGCCTGGGAACGCACGGAACGGCAGGCTCCGCCTGCCGGAACATCGCGCGAGGCAGAGCCTAGCGGACAGTGAGTTCCCAGGCGGAGCCTGGGAACTAGGAAACCCCGAACCCTGAACCCTGAACCCTACAAAATGAACTTGCTCAAATCCTCATCCTGGCTCAGCTTCTCGAGCTTCTGCTCGACGTATGCCGCGTTGATTTTCACTTCACCCATCTGCATGTCGGGCGCCTCGAAGCTGAGGTCCTCCAACAGCCGCTCCATGATCGTATACAACCGCCGAGCCCCGATGTTCTGCGTCGTCTGGTTCACTTTATGCGCATAGCCGGCTAAAGCGTCGATCGCATCGCTGCTGAAAACGAGCTTCACCCCTTCGGTCTCCATCAGCGCTTCGTACTGCTTGGTGAGCGCGCTCTTCGGCTCGGTGAGGATGCGGATAAAGTCCTCCTTCGTCAGGTCGGTTAGCTCGACGCGGATCGGAAACCGCCCTTGCAGCTCGGGCATCAGTTCGCTGGGCTTGGCCTTGTGAAACGCGCCCGCGGCGACAAACAGGATGTGATCGGTCCGCACATAGCCGTACTTCGTTTGCACCGTCGTCCCCTCGACAATTGGCAGCAGGTCGCGCTGCACGCCCTGCCGCGAGACATCGACGCCGCGCGTGTCGCCGGCCACGATCTTGTCCAGCTCATCGAGAAAGATAATCCCCAGGTTCTCGGCCAGGTCGATCGCCTGGCTGTGGATCTTCTCCTTGTTCAAGAGCGCCTCGGCCTCGTGTTCGAACAGCACCTTGCGGGCGTCAGCGACCGGCAGCTCGCGGCGGACGGTGTTCTTGGGCAGAATCTTTTCAAACATCCCTTGCAGGTCCACGTCGAGCTGCTCCAGGCCCATCCCGGTGACCATCATCGGCGTGGCGCGCTGCTCGATCGTCACTTCGACTTTGCGCTGTTCCAGCTCGCCGTTCGCCAGCATCGCCCGCATTTTCTCGCGCGTGCGTTCATAGCGGCGGCGCGAGTCGTCATCTTCCAGTTCGCTGGTGTGCTCGTATTGCACCGGCGGCGGCGCCAAGAGATCGAGCAGCCGGTCTTCCACGCGGCTGCGGGCTTCATCTTCGACACTTTTCCGCTCGCGCTCCTCGACGAGCGTGATCGCGTTTTCGACCAGCTCGCGGACCATGCTCTCTACATCGCGGCCGTAATAGCCCACTTCGGTGTACTTCGTGGCCTCGACCTTGATGAACGGAGCGCCGGTCAGCTTGGCCAACCGCCGCGCAATCTCCGTTTTACCGACGCCGGTCGGGCCGATCATCATGATGTTCTTGGGCGCCACCTCGCCGCGCATCTCTTCGGGCAATTGCTGCCGCCGCCAGCGGTTGCGGATGGCGATGGCGACCGCCCGCTTGGCGGCCGCCTGTCCCACAATGTGACGATCGAGCTCCGCGACGATTTGCCGCGGCGTCAGGTCTCCCATGGCAGCTCCTCAACGACGATGTTCGTGTTCGTGTAGATGTCGATGCCGGCAGCGATCTCCAACGACTTGCGGACGATTTCCGCGGCCGAGAGATTCGACGCGGCGATGAAAGCTCGCGCCGCGGCGACGGCATAGGTTCCTCCCGAACCGATTCCCAACACGCCGTCGGTCGGCTGGATCACGTCCCCCGTGCCGGTCACCAGCAGCGTGTAGCGCGCATCGACCACGGCCAACAGCGCCTCCAGCCGCCGCAACGCCCGATCGGTGCGCCAGTCTTTGGCCAACTCGGTCGCGGCGCGCGGCACGTTCTGCGGGTAATCCTTAAGCTTGGCCTCAAAACGTTCCAAGAGCGCGAACGCATCGGCCGCAGCGCCCGCGAAGCCGGTGATGACCTTGCCCTCCATCAGACGGCGGATTTTGACCGCGTCCCCCTTCATGATGGCGGTGCCCAGGGTCACCTGGCCGTCGCCGCCAAGAGCCACTTTGCCTTGATGGCGGACGGTGAGGATTGTGGTCGAGTGAGTTTTCAGCGACACGAGGGTTTAGGGGTTGGAGTTCAGCCTTTAGGCTGTGCCGACGAGCTAAGGCTCGAACTCCCACAATATCGCTGAGAAGCCAATCGCGTGCCAGGGGCGGCGACGGTCCAAGGACACACATCGCCGGACAAGCTTTCGAGCTGACGGCTGATAGCTGACCGCTGACGGCCTACTCAGGCCGCAGCGCGCGGTGCTTGCATCGCGCGGAGTTCGTCGGCGATCGTACCGCCCAGGACGGTTTGTAGAGAGGAAAGTGCGCGTGCAGCCAGAGCCCCGTCCAGCACACGATGGTCGCAGACGAGCGTCACCAAGGCCCGCCCGCAGTCGTCGAGCGGCCCAAACGAGAGGCTGGTGGTCAGCAGCGTGGGGTGAAAGCGATTCAGCGTCCGCTGCCCGGCGAGCGTGGACATGCTGAACGTGCCAAGCCGTTTGGCGCGTCGCCGGCGGGAGAAATTCAGGTTCAGCCACAGCGCCAGCCGGCGGAGCGGCGTCGGGCACTTGCTCAACCGCACCTGCCGCCGAAAGATCCGCTCAACCGGCTCGCGCTGATAGGCATCCAGCGCGTCTTGCAGATCGGCGAGCGAATGACCCTCGGGGCTCGTGAAGCGACCCCAGCAGAGCCGCTCTTCACCGACGTACTCGCGGTTGATCGCCACCATAGCGACGTTTTCGCCGCACTGGCAAAGCCGGGGCCACGGCCAGCGGCAGTAGGCCTGCCGCAGTTGCGGAACTTCCGCCGCCACCGTGGCGTACGCTTTCATGAACAGAGCAGTCCACGAGATCCGGCGAAGAGCCGCTGCGCGCAGGGCAGCAACTTCTTCCAACTCAAAAGTCTGTTCGACGGGATAGTACGCATGCCGCGACGCCAACGCCAGCAGATCGAGCACCAACGCCCGGTTATTGTTAAGGGAGCGAAACGTTGCGTGTTCCCGGTTTATCGACATGCGTGACTTTCTCAGCTCTTTATGGTTCGCGCGTGAATGGTAAGGTGATCGACCGCTTCGGGGCAAGATGAATGCCTGGTAATGCCTTGTTCAGGCGTTGCACGTTTTGCTATCGTGGTAGCGCAGGCTGACGTCCAGCGCTTCGCCGTTGAATAACGAAGGTTCCACCGGCATTGCCGGCTTGCGGGTACGCTCCTTGATCCATTATCGATCGTTTCGCAATACTGATCCGCCGCTCTTGACCGAACTCTGGCGGAGCTGCGCCGAGCGACGTTCCCTCGTTCAGCCGCTGAGCACCGCGGACTTCGAGCAGTTCGTTCTCAATAAACCGTACTTCGATCGTGAAGGTCTATGGCTGGCGATCGAGGGAGAGCAACTGCAGGGCTTCGTCCATGCGGGGTTCGGCCCCAGTGAAGATGAAAGCACGCTCTCCACTGAACTGGGCGTCACGTCGATCGTGGTGGTCCGCCCTGGTCCGGAACAAACGCAGATTGCGGAAGCGCTGTTGCAACACAGCGAAGAGTACCTCCGGGGCCGCGGCGCCCAGGTGCTCTACGGTGGTTCGGTCCGGCCGCTCAACCCCTTCTATTTGGGTCTCTACGGCGGCAGCGAGCAGCCGGGGGTGCTCGATTCTGACCCGGCGATGCAACGCCTGTTTCTGGGGCACGGATATCGCGAGATCGACCGGACAGTCGTCTTCCAGCGGACGCTGGCCGATTTCCGTGCGCCTGTCGATCGAAACCAGATGCAGGTCCGCCGCAGCACGCAGGTGGCCGTGGTCGACGAGCCGCCCGCCAAGACCTGGTGGGAGGCCTGCACGTTGGGCGAGTTTGAATGCGTCGAGTACCAGTTGCTGGATCGCGGCCTGGGCAAGCAACTGGCCAGCGCCACCTTGCGTGGGATCGAGCACACCGCGACCAACCCGGGCGTCCGCGCGAGCGGCCTGGTCGATGTTCACGTCGCTTCGCAGGCGTTGCACCAAGGGCTGGCCACGTTCCTGATCACCGAAGCGCTCAAGGAGCTTCAGCACCAAGGCGTCGGCGTTGTCGAGGCGCAGACCATGCAGCGCAACGCCGCGGCCATTGGCCTTTACAAAAAGCTCGGCTTCACGCGTATCGACAGTGGCGCAGTATATCGCAAGGAGTAAACCCTATCTGGCCCCAAAGCCGCGACGGGGCTACGTTGCCTCGCGCTGGCTCCGACGGGCAAGCCTAAATCGAGCGATTTGAATCGACACTTTACAATTTGCAATCGCTGAACCCCAGCCCTGACCATCATGCGCCTCTGCGTCTTTTGCGGCTGCCAGCCCGGCCGACTTGCCGCCTATGGCGATGCCGCGCAACGGTTCGGAATGGTGCTCGCACAGCGCGGCGTCGGACTGGTTTACGGCGGCGGACGGGTGGGAATGATGGGCGTACTGGCTGACAGTGTGCTCGCAAACGGTGGAGAGGTAATCGGAGTCATTCCGCAAGCGCTCGTCGCCCGCGAATTGGCTCATGGCGGCATCACCGACCTGCGCGTGGTCGCCTCGATGCACGAGCGCAAGGCGCTGATGGCCGCGCTGGCCGACGCCTTTGTCGCGCTACCCGGCGGCTTCGGCACGTTCGAGGAGTTCTGCGAAGCGACCACTTGGACACAACTTGGCTTGCACCAGAAGCCGTGTGGGCTGCTCAACGTCGAGGGCTTTTTCGATCCCCTCCTGCGCCTCTTTGATCATGCCGCCAGCGAAGGTTTTATCCTTCCGGAGCACCGCGCGATCGTGGTCGTCGACGATGACGCCCAAAGACTCCTCGACCGGCTGGCAGCGTATTGTCCGCCGCCACAAGAGAAGTGGATCGACCTCGACGAGACGTGATGCGTTGCAATGTTGGAATGTTGGCGTTCAAGCTTTAGCTTGCTCGTTGGAGTTCAAGCTTGAGCTTGTCCGTTGGAGTTCAAGCTTTAGCTTGTCCGTTGGAGTTCAAGCTTTAGCTTGCTGCGGCATAGCACTAGCCAGTGCCGCGCATCCCAGTGGCTTGAAAAGCCAGGCGTTCCATGCGCCACCATGCTAGCATCCGCCGACACCTTTTCCCTTGCCTCCATGTGTATAATTGAACAGTTCAAGAGCATCTGACTGCGGCTCGGAGGATGAGCTTGTGGCGGAGCAGCATTTGGCAGGAGGGCAGTGTATGGCAACCGATTTGATGACTACACCACTCACCCGCAAGGCGCCACGGATTTCGGTAAACAAGCTGGGCGAATACATGACTGCCACGCCGTTGCGGCGACGGCGGATTATCCTGGATCAACAGCGGCCGAAGGCCTTTATCGTGCCACGCTACACTGAAGCCCAGGACGCCATTACTAAATACCTGTTGCGCGATAAGCAGGACGAAAATGTGCTCTTGAGCGAGATCGAGCGGCTCGGTTTGGCGCCCTCGGCGACTGAGTGGGAAGCTCAGCGAAAGCGGCTTTGCATCGAGGCCCTAGAGCGGTTTCTCGACGTGGCGAGCGCCATCGACTTGAGCGGCCAGACGCCAACAGCCGGCGGCAATGATCAACCACGATTGCAAGTAGGCGGACTGGAGATCAGCGTGCGCCCCGAAGTGATTCTGCGGAGGACAACCCCCTCCGGTGAACCGGCCTGCGGCGCGTTGAAGCTATACTTCTCCAAGACCATTCCGCTTCGTCCCGAGGGTGGCCAATACGTGTCCACGATGGTATACCAATTCGTCGATACGCAGGTCGAACCAGGCCAGGCCGATCCTCAGCTCTGCCAGGTGGTCGATGTCTTCGGCGGTCGTGTTTTCATCGCGCCGCGGGCGACCGCGCGGCGGAAGCGCGACCTGTGGGCGGCGTGTGAGGAAATCGCTCGCGCCTGGGACAATCAAGAGTTCCACTCGCCCAAGCCGCGCTAGCGGAGCGACCGCCGGCCGTTTAGATTGGCGACATCCTCCCACCGACGTTGCGCGATCCATCAAGAGCGTGCCGCCATGCCCTGGTTCGTCTCGTGCCGGAAGATCCTGTCGCTCGTTTGCGTGTCGACATGGTTGATCTCCAGCAACCTTGTCGCGCAGCAGCCGCAATCCGACGAACGCCGGCGGACGGGTCATCAAGGCATGGTCGTGGCCGTCTGTCCCTTGGCCGCAGATGCGGGGCTGCAGGCCCTGAAGCGCCGCGGCAACGCGGTCGATGCCGCAATTGCCACAGCATTCGCACTCGCGGTCACATGGCCCGAGGCCGGCAACATCGGCGGCGGCGGGTTCATGCTCGTTCATGCGGGTAAGGGCAATCAACCCGTGGTCGTCGACTATCGTGAGACCGCCCCGGCAGCAGCGACCGAGAACATGTTTGCCGGCAAAGGAGAGCCTTCGCAATACCGGCTGGTCGGCGTTCCGGGAACGGTGGCGGGTCTGGTCCTGGCCCACGAGAAGTTCGGCTCGCTTCCCTGGCGTGAGCTGGTAATGCCCGCCGTTCAGCTCGCTGAGGGAGGTTTCACTGTCGACGAGGCATTGGCCGACTCGCTCAACGGCGGGCTGCGCTCATCCAACGACTTCGCCGAGTTCCGCCGCGTGTACGGCAAGAACGGCGGTCGCGATCCGTGGCAGGCCGGCGATCGACTCATGCTCCCTGAACTCGCCAAGACGCTGCAAAGAATTGCCGACGACGGCGCCGCTGGTTTCTACCAGGCGACAACGTCCGAGTTGATCGCTGCCGAAATGACTCGCGGCGGTCTGATCACGAAGGATGACTTACAGAAGTATCGTGCCAGGCTGCGGCAACCGATTCACGGCACGTTTCGAGGTTTTCACGTCTATGGTCCCCCGCCGCCAAGCTCGGGCGGGATTGCGCTGGTCGAGATGCTCAATGTCCTCGAGAACTTTCCGCTCCAGCGCCAAGGCCGTTACTCCGCTGCCTCGCTGCACTTGATCGTCGAGGCGATGCGGCGCGCCTATTACGATCGCGCACGATATCTGGGAGACTCCGACTTCGTCGAGATCTCCATGCATCTCACGAGCAAGGATTACGCCCGCCAGTTGGCGGCCCAAATCGACCGCGAGCGCGCCACCAGCAGCCGCACGTTGGCCCACGAGATTCCGATCTTGGAGGAGTCACCGCAGACCACTCACTTCAGCGTGGTTGATGGGCAGGGCATGGCGGTGTCGAACACCTACACACTGGAAGAATCGTTTGGTTCTCGCATCGTCGTGCGCGGCGGCGGATTTCTGCTCAACAACGAGATGGGGGATTTTAATCCGCGGCCGGGCGTCACCAACGAGAAAGGCCAAATCGGCACCTCGCCCAACCTCGTCGCGCCCGGCAAACGAATGCTCAGCTCGATGACGCCGGTTATTATCACGACGCCGCATGGCGAGCCATTGCTGGTCACCGGCAGTCCCGGCGGCCGGACCATAATCAACACCGTGGCCTGCGTGGTGCTCAATGTTTTGGAGTTTCAGATGTCGCCCGCCGAAGCCGTCGCGTCGCCACGCCTGCACCACGCCTGGTTTCCGGACCGCATTCAGGCCGAACCAGCTTTATTCAAGGACCATCCCGAATCGCTCGAGCGACTCCGACAGATGGGGCACACAGTTCACTCGCCGCCCGCCAGGCAAGGCGACGCACATACAATCTGGATCGAACCGAAGACGGGCGAAATCCATGGCGTCGCCGACTCGCGCCGCAGCGGTGCGGCAAGGGGTTACTAAGATGTCATTTACCCTTCGCACATCCTGTTGGCTGCTGATCGCACTGGCTCTGCTGCGGGGCGTACGATCGGACAGCGATGGACGACCCGCCGGACTCCGCATCGACTGGAAAAACAACTTTCTCACGGTCTCTGGTCCGGCGCTGCCCGGCGGCGAAGTGAAGACCTGGTACATCGAGGCCTACTGCCGGCCTGGCTCGACGGATCGCGAATGGGGCGAAACCACGATCGGCCACCGTACTGAGCTGGTCGCCGCCGACAAGGCTGGTAAATGGCTGCATCTTCGCTGCCAGCTCCGCGACGGCGTGATCGTCGATCATCGGATACAAACCAGCGGCGACTGTGTCGATTTTCGCCTCGTCGCACACAACCCCACCAATCAACCGTCGAGCGCCTGGTGGGCGCAGCCCTGCACCCGAGTTGATCGCTTCACGGGCCGCACGCAAAAGGACTATCTGGACAAGTGCTTTATCGTTCTCGACGGTGGTTTCGTGCGATTACCGAGCAAGCCTTGGGCAACGCAGGCGCGCTACGTGCCCGGCCAGGTATGGCGTTCGCCCGTAGCCGATCCTAACGACGTCAACCCGCGGCCGTTGAGCAAGCTTGTTCCCCGCGAAGGATTGATTGGCTGCTTCTCCGCGGACGAGCGAACGATTCTGGCCACCGCCTGGGAGCCCTACCAGGAGCTGTTTCAAGGCGTCATCGTCTGCCTTCACTCCGACTTCCGAATTGCTGGACTACAGCCCGGCAAGCGCAAGCGAATCCGCGGCAAGCTGTATCTTGTGCCGGCCGACGAAAACACTCTAATCACGCGCTACCGCCACGACTTCCCGGAGCACCATCGATGAGAATCACAACGCACTGCTTACTCACTTATTTCTTTGGCATAAGCCTTTTTTGCAGCCCGTCATTTGCCGCCGACCTAGATGTAGCATCGCTGCAAGCGGAGCTGATCTTCCCCCTCCATCCGCAGCACAATCATGCGCCGGGAATCGTGGAATGCCCGAATGGCGACCTCTTAGTCTCGTGGTATCGCGGCTCGGGCGAACGAAGTGCGGACGATGTTGCAGTCTATGGCGCGCGGCTGCGTCGCGGCGCCAAGCAATGGAGCGAGCCGTTCTTGATGGCCGACACGCCGGGCTTTCCTGATGGCAATACAGCGATGTTCGTCGATTCCAAGAACCGGCTGTGGCTGTTCTGGCCGTTGGTGATTGCGAATACCTGGGAATCGTGCCTGACGCAGTATCGAGTCTCGTCAGATTACGAACGCGATGGCCCGCCGCAGTGGAGCTGGCAAGGGAGCATCACGCTCAAGCCGGTGGATTTTGAAGCGGAGATGCTCAAAGGCTTCGATGCGCGACAAAAGATGTTTGCGGATGCTCCGCTCCGCGTCGACAATGCCGAGCGGTATAAACCGCTGTTGAACGACAAGCTGGCGACGCGACTGGGCTGGCAGCCGCGGTGTAAGCCAACCGTGCTGCCTTCTGGTCGCATCCTGCTGCCACTTTACTCAGACACGTTCTCCGTCTCGATCATGGCGATCAGCGACGATCAGGGGAAAACCTGGCAGCCGAGCAAGCCGCTGGCCGGTTTCGGCAACATTCAGCCGGCCGTCGTGCGGCGAAACGACGGCACACTAGTCGCCTATATGCGCGAGAACGGCCGTCTGCGGCGCATTCGCGCGGCTGAATCCACGGATGACGGCATGACTTGGGGAGCGGTTGGCGCCATCGATCTGCCAAACCCTGGCTCAGGGCTCGATGCGGTGCGGCTCGTGAATGGCAACTGGCTTTTGATTTACAATGACACGATCAAAGGCCGCAGCAGCCTGGCGGTTTCACTCTCCGACGACGAAGGTCAAACCTGGAAATGGACGCGCCATTTGGAACGTCACGACACCGGCTCGTACCACTATCCCGCGGTCATCCAAGGCCGCGACGGCACGATCCACGCGGTCTATAGTTATTTCGTGGCGGACGGCAAGAGCATGAAACACGCCGCGTTTAACGAGGCGTGGATCCGCCAGCGGGATTAAGCGCTCGTCCACCGGGCCGCCAGGCCGCTATGCAGCCGTCGGCCGTCCGCGGCAATCAGGAAAAGGTCTTGCGCCTCAACGTCATTTCCGCGTGCGGCGTGTAATGACTCTTCTAAGCATCTTTGAAGCTCACCGGGAGTGATCCCAGTTGAATGGCAGGTGAGCAATACAAACGCGTTCTCGGCCAAAAGCGCGCCGCAACGCGCCAACAAAGCCGGTAAGTCGCGCTCAAGCTGCCAGACCTCCCCCTTGGGTCCGTGACCGTAGCTCGGCGGGTCCAGAATGATGCCGTGATAGCGACTGCCCCGCTTCTGTTCGCGCGCGACGAACCGCAGGGCGTCGTCGGCGATCCAGCGGACCGGCGCGGCGGACAAACCGCTCAGTTCGGCGTTGCGGCGGGCCCAGGCAACGGTGCTCTTTGCTGCATCAATATGCACCACCGCTGCGCCCGCCGCGGCTGCCGCGTGCGTGCTGCCGCCGGTATAAGCAAACAGGTTGAGCACGCGTGGACGTTCGCCGAGCGGATCGCCCTCGCTCGCCACGCTGCCAAATCGTGAAACTCGCTGCGCAATCCAACTCCAATTGTCGGCCTGCTCAGGAAAGACGCCGACATGTCCGAACTCGGTCGGCCTTAGCTCAAAAACGAGCGGGGGATGCTCGATGGTCCATTGATCCGGCAACGCAGCGCGGGGTTCCCAGCGGCCTCGCTGACCGCATCCAGCCGTTGTGTCGCCGGCAGAAACAAACTGCGCCGTCGCGGTTTCCCAAAGTTGGGGATCGCCGGGCGAAACTTCGGCGGCCGCGGGCGATGGACGGTCGAGGACCACTTCGCCGAAGCGCTCGAGCTTTCGGCCGTGGCCAAAGTCGAGCAGGGCGTACTGGTCGGGCGAGAACATGGTTTCGAGGCATGAAGGACCACTGTGGCGCAGTATATGCCGGAGCCAGCTCAAACAGGCTATTCTAGACCAAATGCAAACCCAGCCGGAATTGCCGACCAAGACTGAGTTTAGCCAACCGGTGGCGCTCGTCACGGGCGGCGGCCGACGGGTCGGCGCGGTCATCGCGCGGCAATTGGCCGCCGCCGGCTATCGTCTGGTCATCCACGCCAACCGCTCGATGGATGACGCGCGCCGACTTGCGGAGGAATTAACGGCCTTGGGTCAAGAGTCGATCGCGCTGCCGGCCGATTTGTGTGACGAAAATTCGATCGAGCGCATGATCGGCGAAGCGCACGACCACTTCGGCCGCATCGACGGCCTGGTGAACTCCGCGGCGATTTGGGTTCGCCAGCGTCTCGAGGACGTAACCTCGGCCGATGTCCGCCGCCACTTCGAAACGAACACGTTGGCCACGTTCCTCTGCTGTCAGCACGTCGGCCGGCTGATGGTCGAGCAACCCACCGGCGGGGCAATCGTCAATGTCGGTGATTGGGCCATCGCACGTCCCTACTTGAACTACGCGGCGTATTTCGCGTCGAAGGGAAGCATTCCTACGCTCACGCGCACATTTGCCGTTGAGCTTGCCCAGCGCAACCCAAGCGTGCGCGTGAATGCAATTCTGCCTGGGCCGGTGATGTTGCCGCCAGAAATGCCGGAGGAAGAGCGCGAGCTGGTGATTCAAAGCACGCTGGTGAGGCGTGAGGGAACGCCGGCGCACGTCGCCGACGCGGTGCTGTTCCTGCTTCGTAACGACTTCATCACAGGAGTTTGCTTGCCGGTCGATGGGGGGCGAAGCGTGTTTGCGCCGTAAACTCGGTTGGACTCCCCTTCCAACGACAGGTACACTTGATTCATTGACTGTAGGTCGGCCTTCCGAGGCCGACCGCGAAAACTCGACGGCCTTGGAAGGCCGCCTTGGAAGGCCGTCATACTCATCGAGCAACGCTTGGGACGCCGAGCGCCGCGCCCGTGTCAGACGGAGTGCACGCCGCCATGAACCGACGCATGTTTCTTTGCAGTCTTTCCGGCACGTTAGCCGTACCGCTGGCTGGCTTCCCCATCTCGCCGGCATTTGGCGCGGTCGACAAGAACAAAGTCAAACGCGTGGTCCAGGGAGCTTGCGGTTGGGTGGCCCATACCCAATCGCGGCTGGGCAATTGGAGCGCCAACAATGGCCAGTATCCCACGGCGATGACCGCGCTGGCCGGCATGGCCTTATTGGCCGAAGGTTCCACGACCACGCAGGGTAAGTATGCCGCCAACCTCCGCAAGGCGGTCGATTACCTGGTCAGCCGCAGCCGCTCGAACGGGCTGATCGGCGACCCAACCCGCGATGATCGCTACACCTATGGCCATGGCTATTCGACCATGTTCCTCTCCCAAGTGCTTGGCGAAGAGGAGGACGAGGCCCGTCGCCAGGAGCTGATTGAGATTCTCACCCGCGCCGTCAAGTTCACCGCCCAGGCCCAGACTTCCGGCGGCGGCTGGGGCTACGTGAGCGCCCGCGACGGCAGCGACTTCGACGAAGGTTCGACCACGATCACGCAAGTGCAGGCCCTGCGCGGCTGCCGCAACGCCGGCATTCCCGTGCCTAAGGAAGTCATCGACAAGGCGATCAAGTACATCCAAAAATGCACCGGCTCCGACGGCGGCGTGCAGTACAGCCTGAAGACCGGCGGCGGCGGACGCCCGCCGATCACCGCCGCGGCGATCGCCTGCCTGTTTAACGCGGGCGAGTACGATAGCCAATATGTGCCGAAGATGATGAAGTACTGCGACCGGTACTTCGAAAACGTCGGCAACGACAATGACGGACATTGGCACTACGCGCACTACTACTACGCGCAGGTGGTTTATCGCGAAGGCGACAAGAAGTGGGAGAATT
>JBBDYH010000142.1:0-76675 GCA_040901795.1 Pirellulales bacterium | reverse complement strand
GGTTCAAGGTTCAAGGTTCAAGGTTCAAGGTTCAAGGTTCAAGGTTCAAGGTTCAGCGAGCGGCGGGCTTTATGCCCGCCGTGCGAATCAAAGATTGTCAGCAAGCAACTAACGGCCACCGCCTGCGCCGGGCGGAGGTGCGGCCGGATCCGCAACGGATGCACCAGGCACAGGAATAGAGTCACCGCTGGTCGGAGGCTGGCCGGGAGCAACGTCCGCAGCAGGCGTTGGAGCGGGGGTGGCGCGTCCGTACCCTGATCGATCGGAGCTGGTACGGGGAACTCTACCGTATCCGCCGCCTTCACTTCCGGTTTGACCGTATCCGGGTTGGACCGGTTCACCGAATGGGCTCGCTTGTGGAGGTCCACCGTATCCGCCGCGATCGCCTTCGCGCGGGCCATCCGGCCGCCGCTGCGGCTCCATCGCGCCGGCGCGATCCAGATCCGCGAGCAACTTCTCGATTTTCTGATGCACCTCGGGCGTTTGAGAGATGACCAGCGTGCCGCGAAAGACGCGGATCGTGCCGACTCCTTGCGGGCCGCCGACAGCCTCGCCCGACTCCATTCCAACGCCGCCATAACCGGCGGCGCCATATCCGCCGCCCGCCGCCCCATACCCAGCGCTCCGCCGCCCGCCCGGATGAACCTGAACGATGTGCTCGCGCCAACTCTCATCGTCGATCGTCGCTGGGATCAGGGCGGCCAACTCTTCGGCCATGCCCATGCCGTCCGGGACTCGGTAGACGCGGACTTCGGTTCTCGAGTGCAGGTCTTCTTCGCTGGCCACCACGATTACCCCGTTGCGTACTCGATAGCCAAGGCGAAGCTCACGCAGCATGAGGTCAAGCACCATGTCGAGGGGAACGTCCTCGAGGTCAAGAGTAACGGGTTCCTGCTGGCTAATATTGACATCAATGATCGAGCGCTTGTCGATGTAATTCTGCACGCCGTGCTTCTCAGACAAGATGTCGAGCACAATGTTGAGCGGAGTCTCGGTAAATTCCACGTTCGTAGGCTCTTTAAGGGCCAGCCGAGTGCGCTGGTCAGGGTCGCGAGGCGGTGGCGCTGTTTTCTTTTTTACACCGTCCTTTTGTTTTTCACTCCGTGATTCAGACTCAGCTTGCGCCCGTGCGACATTGGGGTCGTCGCGCACCTCCGGCCGAAAGGCCAGCATAGCGACCACCAAACCGGTCATGACTACCGTCGTACCAATTGTGCACCGCATAATCAGTCTCCTTCTTCTCATTCCGACCAGGGCGGAAAAGTTCGCGGCCAACGCGGCCGCATCACCAAACTCTTCCAAGGCCCGCCGCACTGCCTCTTCGTGCGTGCGTCCACTCGCCTCCAAGTGGGCGACGTGTTCGATCAGGTGATCGCGCAGCTCGCCGGAAATGCTCTCCCGCTGCGTCCGCCGCAAGCGGAGCATGCCGGTGAGCAAGGCCAGGTAGTTTTCGAATTCGCGATCGGACATGCGTAGGTTCAAGGTTTCAGGTTCAAGGTTCAAGGTTGGAGTTCAGCCTTTAGGCTGCGGAAGCAAGCTAAAGCTTGAACTCCAACTTATTCAAACGCTGGCGCTGCATCTGGGCCGAGGACTGGCGTGAGCAGCTCCTGCAGCGTCGCCGCGAGCTGTTGCCATTGGCTCGCGCGATGGTGCAGGCGTTTCTCCCCCTTCGCCGTCAACTCGTACCACTTCCGCTGCCGGCCGGTCGAGTCTTCCCAGCGGCACTTCACCAGCTTGTCTTCTTCCAGCTTGTGCAAAATCGGGTACAGCGTGCCGGCCTTAATGCTGATCAAGCCGCGGCTGGCGTCGCCGAGTCGTTGTTGGATCAGATATCCGTATTTGGCGCCGTCGGCCAACGTCGACAGGATCATTAAGTCGAGGTTCCCGCGCAACAGGTCGCCGGTCAGTTCCTTCGCCATCAGTTTCTGTCTCCTTAAAGGGATTGCCTGGAGTATGTATAGCAGGTCGATATATAGGCTGTCAATATATTGGGTTCAGGGTTCAGCGGATGGAATCAGGACATCGGTAGCGCCAGCTTCCTCCTAAACCACAACTTGCAGTGCCGCAACGCCAGGCGTCGTTCACGAGGCAGAGCCTCGGGTCAGTGCGTTCCCAGGCGGAGCCTGGGAACGAGGCGCGCCTTGCCGATGAGTTTGGTATGATGAGCGGGACGAGATCTTGGTGCTGTTTCTCTATCGAACTCGCACGGAGGTGACGCTTTGGTGACGCCCGCCAACAGGCTTGTGAACTGCGATTGCATTTCCGGCATGAAAGAGCTTGCCGCCGGATCGGTCGATCTGGCCTTTGCGGATCCGCCGTTCAACATCGGATACGCGTACGATGTCTATCGCGACAAGCTGGAAAGCGAGCGTTATCTCGCCTGGTGCCGCGATTGGATTGGCGAGGTGGTCCGCGTCTTGAAGGCCGATGGCACGTTCTGGCTAGCCATCGGCGATGAATACGCCGCCGAGCTAAAGGTGATGATGCAGCGCGAGCTGGGCCTCGTCTGTCGCAGTTGGGTGATCTGGTACTACACGTTCGGCGTGAACTGCAAGCATAAATTCAGCCGTTCCCACGCACATCTTTTCCACATGGTGAAGGACGCGGACAACTTCACCTTCAATACCGACGCCATCCGCGTCCCCAGCGCTCGGCAGCTTGTTTATGGCGACAGCCGCGCCAACCCCGCCGGCCGCCTGCCGGACGACACTTGGATTCTTCGCCCGCAGGATATCCCCCAGTCGTTCCAGCCGGACGAAGATACGTGGTATTTCCCGCGGATCAACGGCACGTTCAAGGAGCGCGAAGGCTGGCACGGTTGCCAGATGCCCGAGCAACTATTGGGGCGGATTATTCGCGCATGCAGCATGGAGGAGGAACTGGTACTGGATCCCTTCGGCGGCAGCGGGACGACGCTGGCCGTGGCGAAGAAACTGGGTCGGCGGTATCTGGGTTATGAGCTGTCGCCCGAGTATGCAGCGCGGATTGAGAAACGGCTGGCGTCGATTGAACCGGGCGATCCGCTGGACGGGGCGGCAGAGCCGCTAGTCAGCGCGCCCACCACAGCCAACGGCGTGCGGCTGGAGGATCGGGAGCGAAGGAAAGCCGAGAGCGGCCGACCGCAACTAAAGCATAGACGCGCGCGATCCGACAAAGGCAACGGTGCGACGTTGTGGGAATAGCGGCTTTGTTTAACCCGTAGCCGTCGGCGAGGCAGGCGAGGCCCTCGCCTTCGGCTACGGGTTAAACGAGCAGATTGACGGGCACCGCAAAGCCACACGCGCTGGATAGAGGAGACGCTCATCCATACCGCCGCATCAGCCGATCGACTAGCGAGGGCAGCAGTCGATTGAGCCACACAAAGACCCGCCCAGTGGTGCTGGGGATTGTTTCACGCTTCCCCAAGCGAATGGCGCGGACGACCGCACGCGCGACTTTTTCCGCCGACACGGGCTTTTGCTGGCGCCAAGGAGGCTTTTCCGCCGGGTTGAGGACATGCTGGTAAAAATCGGACTCGGTCGTGCCCGGGCTGACCAACAGCGTGTCGATACCGAGTTTCGCAAGCTCAGGCCGCAGCGACTCGGTGAGTCCCCGCAGCGCGAACTTACTGGCGCAGTACTCGCTATTGCGGGGCGTGGCGCAGTGGCCGAGGATCGAGCCGATGTTGACGACGATCGGCCGGTTGCCGCGCTGCAAAAGCGGCACTGCCTCGCGGATTAACTCCGCCGCGGTGAAAAAGTTTAGCTCGAACACTTCGCGCAACCGTTCCGGCGAAGCTTCGGCGAAGCGGCCCATCGCGCCTCGACCGGCGTTGTTGACGAGAATATCGAGACCGCCCAATGCCTCGCGTGCGCGATCGAGCGCCGCGCGTCGAACCGCCGCATCGGTAACGTCGCCGACGACGATCTCGGCATGGACGCCGGCTGTGTGAATTTCCCCGGCAAGCTTTTGGAGAGCATCCGCACGACGCGCAACGAGGACGACGCTCGACCCCTGTCGCGCCAGCTCAAGCGCGATCGCTCGCCCAATGCCGCCCGAGGCGCCCGTCACCAGCGAACGGCAGCCGGCAATCGAGCGGCGGGCCATAACTTGGGGAACGCTAGCTTACGCGTCAGCGTTCACATGAAGGCCATTGACTTGTCCATTGCTGTTCGCGACGCTCGCCTGTCCGTTTTGCAAAGCAACGCCATTCATGCGCGGGCGGATGACGGTCGCTTCTTCATGGATGCGGCCCAAGTGTTCGCGCGACAGGCGGCAGTGGACGACGACGCGGCTGTCCTGGTAGCGCTTCGAGAGCACCTCGCCATGCGCGGCAAGATACGCCAGCAGCCGGCCATTATCCACGCCGGTTTCGATATCGACGTCGAGAAAATTGCGGCTCAAGGCGTCGCTGACCGCGGCGGCCAACTGGACCAGCCCCTGTCCGCTGCGGGCGCTGATCGGCACCGCATTGGGATAGCGGGCCAACAGCCGGTCGATCTGATGCCGGCTGGAAGCGGCGTCCACCTTGTTGAGCACCAACAGCGTGTCTTTTTCTTCAATGTGCAGCTCTTCGAGCACGCGGAACACCGAGGCAATTTGCTCGAACACGGCCGGGTTGCTGGCATCGGCGACGTGCAAGAGCAGGTCCGCCTGGTGGGCCTCTTCGAGCGTCGCTTTGAAGCTGGCGATTAGATGGTGCGGCAGATCGCGGATAAAACCGACGGTGTCGCTGAGCAACACCGGTCCCCAGCCGGGGAGCTGCCAGCGGCGGGTGCGCGTGTCGAGTGTGGCGAAGAGCTTGTTCTCGGCCAGCACGTCGGCGCCGGTCAGCGTGTTCAAGAGCGTGCTCTTGCCGGCGTTGGTATAGCCGACCAGCGAGACTGTCATCCGATCGCGGCGGGCGCGGACCTGCCGCTCCTTGCGGCGATGAATCTGGTCGAGTTCGCTGCTCAGGTCGTGGATTCGCTTCTCGACGAGGCGGCGGTCGACTTCGAGCTGCTTTTCGCCGGGACCGCGCATGCCGATGCCGGCCTTGATGCGCGACAAGTGCGTCCACATCCGCTTGAGCCGCGGCAGCGAGTATTGAAGCTGAGCGAGCTCCACCGCTAAACGGGCCTCATACGTTTGAGCGCGCGTGGCAAAGATGTCGAGGATCAACTCACTGCGGTCGAGCACCTTGACTCCCACGGCCTGCTCCAGGTTGCGGGTCTGCGCGGGGGAGAGATCGTTGTCGAAGATGACACAGTCGGCATCGTTCGCATCCACTAACCTGCGCAGCTCTTCGACCTTGCCCTTGCCCAGGTAGGTGGTCATGTCCGGTACATCCCGGCGCTGCGTCAGTTGGCCGGCGATGCGAACACCGGCAGTCATCGCCAAACCCTCGAGTTCTTCCAGAGGAGATTCGCTTGCAGGATGGTCGGGAAGGACAACGCCCACGAGCACGGCATCTTCGCGGGCCACACTTTCCGTGCGGTTGAGTTCAATCACGTTGGAAATGCACCTCGCTGGTAGGTTAGGCCAAGGATCTGGTTTTATTTTAGTTAAGAACCCGAAAACTGCTAAGTTTGCTGGCCGATTTTTAGGTCGGAGCAGGTTTGGGAGCTGCTAAAGGATGAGCTCCAGCATGCATGTTTTGTACCGCTTTTTGGTCGTTAAGAACCGGTAACACAACCGGCAGATTCGGCCTCGCTTACGCGTCGGGTTACTATTGTTAGCGGTGCTAAGTTGGCCTGTGGGAACCAGCTTAGGACACATCCCCCGCCGGGCGGGTTCGTTTGCTGCCCGGTCGTTCGGAACCACTATCACCAACCGCTTTTATACGCTTCGCGGACCAATATCGTTCGGCTTTCAATGCACTTTGGTCTTACGATAGCACTGGGCAAGCTAAAGCTTGAACTCCAACCATGCTCACTTCACCTGGGCTGCTTTAGACAGGTCTTCGTCTCGGCCCGCAACCAGCAGCGTGTGGGACTCGGTGAGCACCTGATCGGGATCGGGGGTGCCGATGGTTTGGTCGGTGAGCACTTCGTGCAGGGCAACGACCATGATGCCGTAACGTGCCCGCAGTTCCAGCTCGCGTAGGGTCTTTCCGCTCCAGGCGTCGGGAACGCCCATCTCCTGAAGGCTGAAGCCGGAGCCGAGCCGGACGTAGTTGAGGATCGCCGTGCCGGACATGCGAGTGCCGAGGCTGAGCGCCGACTCGCGCTCGGGGAAAATCGATTCGGTGACGGCGAGCCGCTCCATGACGCGCGCATGGTCCCGCGAGACCACTTTGACGTAGACGTCGCGCACGCCCAGGTCGTGTAGTGCCAGCGTGGCCAGGATGCTGGCGGCGATGTCGTCGCCGGTGCTGACGACGCCGCCGTCGGCCCCCTTGGCCCCGATGCGCTCCAGCATGGCGAGGCTGCGGCCGTCGCCTACGGCGGCCCGCGAGACATAGGGCGAGATGCGGTCTACCGAATCTTCTTTCGTGTCGACTGCGATCACTTCGTGGCCCTTGGCGTGCAGAGCCTCGGCCACACTGGAGCCGAAGTTGCCCAAGCCAATGATGATGAAGCGTTTCATGGCAGTGGTCAGGGTTCAGGAATGGTGAACGAATAACTTCGGTAATTCAAAGCGCGACCGAGGGTCAATCGAACAGGAGCAAACGGAGAAAACAGAGATGCCTCCGTTGCCTCTGACTTCTCTGTGGGCTCAATCCAGATTGGCTCCGGGCAGGATCGGTCGCGCTGGCGCCATAGTTCCATCGTGAGACACCATTCGTGGACCGATTCGCTTCAGGCTTGGTCCTTTGTCCTTGTGCACTTCAATGGCGGTGCCCGATTACATCGTGGGTTATTCCAGAGGATTAGGTGAAAAGCGGATGCATGGGAAGATCGTTGAAAACGGAGAAGACAAAGGAAACAGAGACTTGCTGCTCCGTTGTCTCCGTTGCCTCCTGTTCTTTCAATCCCCTAAATGCGATTTTATCCGACGACGACGTCTTCGTAGGCGTAGCGGAAGCCGCGCTCGCCCGGACGGCGTGTCGTGAGAGCGGCCGCCAAGGTCAAGGGGCCTACGCGACCGAAGAACATTAGCAAGATCGTGGTCATGCGTCCGGCGGCCGAGAGGTCCGCGGTCACTCCCATCGACAGTCCCACGGTATTGAAGGCGCTGACGGCCTCGAACATCCAGGCGAGGAAGTGGCCAGTGGGTGCGCTGCCACGCTCCGTGGCCGTCAGGATAAAGATGCCAGCCGTGACGAGTCCGAAGGCGATCGCATACAGCCCAATCGCGCGATCGGTAGTCTCTTCGGGCAACGATCGGCTGCCGAATCTCGTGGCAGCATAGCCTCGGAGGCGCGACCAGGCGAGCAAGGCGATCAAGGCGAACGTCGTCGTTTTGATTCCCCCGGCCGTCGAACCGGGCGAGCCGCCGATCATCATCAGGAGGATAGTCAGAAAACTCGTGCTCTCGGTTGTCTGGGCGTAGTCGATTGTATTGAAGCCCGCTGTGCGCGGTGTGACACTCATGAAGAGTGCATTCACGATCCGATGAGCGATCGGCAGATCGCGGAGAGTTCCTTCCCACTCGAACAGTCCAAAGGCAACCCAGCCTCCCAGCAGCAGCGCGGCCGTGGTCACGAGCACGATCTTGCTATGCAGCGACACGCGGAAGATACGCTTCGTCTGGCCCGCACGGTACCGCAAATAGACTTCTTCCATCGTCAGAAAGCCGAGACCTCCGGCGACAATCAACGACATCGTCACAAACAACGTAACGGGCGATGTTTGGAAGCCGGTCAAGGAGTCAGAAAACGTGGAGAATCCGGCGTTGCAAAAGGCACTCACTGACTGGAAGACCGCCGGCCAAATCGCTCCCAGCCAGCCAAACCGCGGGATCCACAGGAGATACAGTAGACACGCCCCCACGGCTTCGATCGTCAGGGTGAAGACCACCACATCAAACGCGAGCCGCCGCGTATCGACATGGGGCGCGGCTTCCATCGAAGGCGAGTACAGCGCTTCTTGCCGCAAGGAAAGGCGGCGGCCAAGCGCCACGATAATTACGCTGGCGAAGGACAGCATCCCCAGGCCACCCAATTGGATCAACAGCAGAATGAAGGCTTGGCCGGCCGTCGTGAAATAGGTGGCGGTGTCCACCACGACGAGCCCCGTCACACAGATGGCGCTGGTCGAGGTAAAAACCGCGTCGAGCCAATCCAGCCGCCGGCCGGTATACAGGCCAGGCAACCATCTGAGCCCGAGAGTGCCCAACACGATCAAAATCGCAAACGACGCCACAAAGAGCTGTGGCGCAGACACGCGTTGCCAGAGCGGCAGCCAGCGGCGTCGCTGAATGTCCCACTTACCTGGTTGGGCGCGCCATTGCGGTCGCAAGTTCGATTACCCTCAATTGGTCTCGGAGAAGTGCCAACCGAAGTCGGCAACATAGAAGAAAGGCGGTTAGCGGGCAAGAAGCAAAAAAGCCCCTGGGGCGAATCGCTCCAGGGGCTTGCGAAGTCTGTTATATCTTCAAGCCGAGGTTACACGCGACATTGATTGCCGGCGCAAACCACTTTAGTGATCCACGAACTGGAGGCCGTGGTAGGCCTCGTTGCCGTGCTCGCCAAAGTCGAGGCCTTCGGCTTCCTCAACTTCACTGACGCGGAGGCCCATCACAGCCTTGATGCCGTAGAAACAGATCGCGCCGGTAACGATGCACCAGCCAAACACCGATGCGACGCCAATCGCCTGATTGATGAGCTGTTCGGAGCCGCCGCCATTGAACAAGCCCGGCGTGGGCGACGCATCACCGCTGCCGTTGGAGAACAAGCCGAGGGCCAGCGTACCCCAGGCGCCGCAGACCCCGTGCACCGAAATTGCACCCACGGGATCGTCGATCCTGAGAAAGCGTTCAATGCCGATTACGGAGAGCACCACGAGAACGCCCGCGATGGCGCCGATGATCAGCGAGCTTTCGACGGACACCCAGGCGCAGGGGCAGGTGATCGCCACCAGCCCGGCCAAGGCGCCGTTGAGCGCCATCGTGGCTTCCCACTTGCCGAACATCAACTTGGCGGTGAACAGTGCCGCTACCGCAGCAATGGCGGCGGCGGTGTTCGTATTGACCGTGATCAGCGCAATGAGATTCGTATCGGCAGTCCCCATTGTGCTGCCCGGGTTGAAGCCGAACCAGCCCAACCAGAGAATGAACACGCCCAGGGTGACGAGAACCAGATTGTGACCGGGAATAGCGCGCGGATTGCCGTCCGCGTCGAACTTGCCCTTGCGCGGACCGAGCACGAAGGCGCCCACCAGAGCCAACCAGCCGCCGACGCTGTGAACGACCGTGGAACCGGCAAAGTCCCAGAAGCCCATGTCGGCCAGCCAGCCGCCGCCCCATATCCAGTGGCCGGAAATCGGATAGATCAAGGCGGTGATGAACACGCTGTAAACCATGTACGAAGCGAACCTGGTTCGTTCCGCCATCGCGCCTGAAACGATCGTTGCGGCAGTGGCGGCGAACACCATTTGGAAGAAGAACTTGGCATGGAGCGGCACGCCGGTCCAGTTGATGGGACCGTAGACGCCCACGTAATCGTCGCCGGTGGCGGGGCTGTTGTCTTCGCCGCTGAGGAACCAGATGCCGTCGAGGCCGATATATTCGGAGAGCGCCGAGACGCTGGAGTCGGACGGCCCGCCGAACATCAGGCCAAAGCCGATCACCAGAAAGGCAATGCTGCCGAAGGAGAAGTCGAGCAGATTCTTCATGCAGATGTTCACGGCGTTCTTGGCGCGCGTGAGGCCGGTTTCGACCAAGGCGAAACCCGCCTGCATCCACATCACCAGAAACGCTGTGACCATCACCCAGACCGTATCGATCGCCACGGTATTCTTTGAGATGGCCTCCATGGCGGTTTCGACGGTCGGGGCGTCCGCATCCTGCGCAAACGCCCCTGTAGCGGCGAGACTGAAAAAGGCCATCAACAAGAACAAAACAAGATTCCGCCTTCGCATTGCAAGGTTCCTGTGAAAGTGAGATGTGAAGAGATTTCGACGCGAGGCAACGCGGAAACGCAAGCACTGTGCCAAGCGGGGAAGAAATGCCGGCGCAATTGCCGCGATAGAGGTTGCTTTTGGCAAATCACGGCCACGTAAACCGTTGCTCACAAGGCGTTAACATAAGATCGCTATGCCGTAGATATCTGGAGATACAGGGCGGCCGAGTGCTTTGGGGGAACAGGGGCCGACGCGCTTGTGGGCAAAACGTGCGGAGAAAACGGGCGGCCCTTTGGGCGGAGGTCGAATGGGTTTACTGGCGGTTTGCAGGTTTCCGCGGAGTCCTGTCGTTACCATTCGAAGTGGCCCGTCACGCGGCGCTTCAAGCATTTGAATGTGGCCTACGCAGACTCCTACAATGCCACGGCAACAGGCTCGTTTCAGGATCACCAGGTTAAAACTGTATGAGAGTGCTAGTCATCGACGTGGGGGGAACCAACGTTAAAGTCAGCCATTCGGATCACGACCGGACGCGTCGTTTTCGTTCGGGAAACAAGCTCACACCCGCGCGTTTTGTGGAGAAGGTGAAGCGGCTCAGCAGCGATTGGAATTACGATGTCATTTCTCTCGGCTTGCCCGTGCCGATCAAACAGGGCAAACCGGCTGTCGAGCCGAAGAACCTTGGTGAGGGATGGAAGAACTTTGATTTCAGCGAGTCATTCGCACAGCCGGTTAAAGTAATTAACGACGCGGCCCTGCAGGCATTAGGCAGCTACCACGAAGGGCGAATGCTGTTCCTGGGACTGGGGACGGGGCTGGGCTCGACGCTGATCGTCGAGCATGCCGTGATTCCGCTCGAGCTGGGGCAATTGAAGTGCAGCAAAAGCAAGAGCTTTGCAGACATGGTCTCCGATGCGGCGCTGGAGAGGCTTGGTGAAGAGCGGTGGCACGATGAGGTTGTGGATATGATTGAGCTTCTCAGCACCGTCTTTATGACGGACTACATCGTCGTTGGGGGCGGGAATGCGAAGAAACTCGGCAAGCTGCCGCACGGCGTGCAGCGAGGCGACAACCGCGATGCGTTGGAAGGCGGCATCCGGCTGTGGGAACGCGCGCCCGAAGTGGCCGACGCCGGGCGGCATGTGTGGAAGGTGATTTAGAGCTGGTGTCTAGTGTCTGGTGTCTAGTGTCTGGTAGTTGCTCCGGCATGCCAGGCCACCAGCCACCAAGCCACAAGGCCACCAGATACCAGACACCAGCCCTTAAATGGAAACCTACGACGTCATCGTGCTTGGCCTGGGCGGCATCGGGACGGCGACGGCCTGTGAGCTGGCGCGCCGGGGCCGCCGCGTGCTGGGGATCGAGCAGTTCGACGTGGGCCACAATCGCGGCAGCTCGCACGGCGAGACGCGGATCATTCGCAAGGCCTACTACGAGCACCCGGACTACGTACCGCTGCTGCGCCGCGCGTATGAGCGGTGGTACGAATTGGAACAGCAAAGCGGGCAGCGTCTGTTCGTCGAGTGTGGCGTACTGAGTCTGGGGCCTGCTGATTCGGACGTCGTCGCCGGCGTGCTCGCTTCGGCCGCCGAGCACGCGTTGTTGGTGGAACAGTATAGGCCGGCGGAACTGAGCCATCGATTTCCCCAGTTTCGTATCGATGACGCGTGGCAAGGCGTGCTGGAGCGCGACGCAGGACTTCTCTTCGTGGAACGCTGTGTCTCCGCACATGCCGAGCAAGCCCGACGGTATGGCGCCGAGCTGCACGAGCGCGAGGAGGTGCTCGGCTGGCGGGCCGATGAGCGGCATGTCGAGGTGGTTACCAAGCGCGCGCGTTACGCCGCCGAGCGGCTGGTCATCACGGCCGGAGCGTGGGCCACGCGGCTGTTGGCCGGTATCGGCGTGCCATTCTCGGTGATGCGGCAGGTGGCGATGTGGTTTGCGGTCTCGCTGCCTGAGCGCTTTCGTCGCGATCGATTTCCCTGCTATTGCGCCGACACGCCCGCAGGGTTCTTCTACGGGTTTCCGATGCTCGATCCGCTCGGCGTGAAGGTGGCGCGGCACTACGGCGCAGCGGAATTACAAGACCCCACTGCGGTCGACTGGCAAATTCATCCCGCAGACGAAACGCCGCTCCGCGAATTCCTAGCGGCTCGCTTGCCCGGCGTCGATGGCGCGGCCACGCGAGGTTCGGTCTGCATGTATACGCTGACGCCGGATCGGCACTTTGTAATCGATCTGCACCCGCAGCACGCCAACGTGGCGGTTGCCGGGGGATTCTCCGGGCACGGCTTCAAATTCGCCAGTGTGGTGGGTGAGATCCTGGCGGATCTGAGCGAGGGCGGCGCCACAGCGTTGCCGATCGAGATGTTCCGTGCGGGGCGATTTGCAAGCTACGGTCGCTCCAACACCTTGTAAATCGGCCGCCCTCTGCGCTTCCGACGTACAATCCGGTAGGCTCGTCGCAATACTTTCGAGCGCTGGAAGCCGTCGTCGTCCGCCACCGACTTAAACCTTTGCCGGCTGCGCGAGAATATCGAGAACTGTATTTCTTTCGATCGTGCGTCGATGAGCCACAACTCGCGTACACCGGCGCGATAATAGTCGGTTGGCAGGCGTTGCGTGTCTTTCACGACCGATGAATCGCTCACGATTTCGACGACCAGGTCGGGAGGGCCTTCAATTTCGATGTAACGATCCGGATCGTCGCCTGCCTTTGGAATGAGGCGGACGCGGCCCGAATCAATCGATTGATCCGATAAGTAGACCACGTCTGGCTCGACGGAAAGGTCGGCGGTAGGCACCGTGACACGCGTTCTGTCGGTAAAGACATGACCGATGCCAAGCTTTTGCACGCGTGCGAAAATTGCGGCGGCCACAGCCATCTTCGGAGTTCCGTGAAAGAACAAATCTTCAGGAGACATGTCTACCTCGATCTGGCCTGCCAGATAGTCGATGCGTCCCTTTTCCGGGAACTGCTCTGAATGCACCCAATTCCGAAACTCGGCCAGTGATTTCACGAACGGAACACGGAGCTGTTCTTCAATCACAACCACTGTCGCCATGCCTACCTCCTTTCAAACTTCGGAATCTCCGGCGCCGGAATCTCCGCCACCAGGCGTTCGATGATCGACTCGCTGGTCATGCCTTCGGCCTGGGCTTGGAAGTTGGTGCTGATCCGGTGGCGCAAGACCGGCGAGGCGATCTTTTGCACGTCGTCAATGGCCACGCTGAAGCGGCCGTCCATCGCCGCTAGCGCTTTGCCCCCGTAGATCAGAAACTGGCCCGCGCGCGGCCCGGCGCCCCAATCGACCAGCTCGCGGACGAACTGCGGAGCGCTATCGTCTTTCGGCCGCGTGGCACGCACCAGCCGCGCCACGTACTTCACGATGTACTCGCTTACGGCGACACTGCCGACCAGCTTCTGCAGGTTCACAATCGCCCGGCCTGAAAGTACCTTGCGAACTTCCGGCTTATCGCTGCGCGTCGTCGTACTGAGAATCTGCTCCTCCTCCGGCAGTGACGGGTAGCCGACCTTGATATTGAACATGAAGCGGTCGAGCTGCGCTTCGGGCAAGGGATAGGTGCCTTCCTGCTCGATGGGGTTTTGCGTGGCAATCACGAAGAACGGATCGGGCACCTGATAGGTCGTGTGGCCGACGGAGACTTCACGCTCCTGCATCGCCTGCAACAGCGCGGCTTGCGTTTTTGGGGGAGTGCGGTTGATCTCGTCGGCCAATAGGATGTTGGTGAAGATGGGGCCCTCGACGAAGCGGAAATTCCGTCGCCCGTGTTCGTCCTCTTCCAGCACGCTGGTGCCCGTGATGTCGCTGGGCATCAGGTCGGGCGTGAACTGGATCCGCTTGAAGCCGACATCGAGGATGCGGGCCAACGTGCTGACCATGAGCGTCTTGGCCAGGCCGGGCACACCCTCCAAGAGGCAGTGGCCGCGCGTGAACACGGCGGCGAAGAGTTGCTCGATCACGTCATTCTGCCCGACGATGACCTTTTGCAGTTCCTCCTGCATTACCTGTCGATGCTGCGAGAACTCACGCAGGATATCGCCGAGACTGCGGGGCTTATCGGCCAATGGATGTCCTTTGCTGTGACTCGAGTGGAAATCGCTCGTTCCCAGGCTCCGCCTGGAAACGCACTGCAATGCAGGCTCTGCCTGCCGGCAGCATACAGGGCGCGGTCATCTGCAACACGCGAGGCAGAGCCTCGCCGGCAGTGTGTTCCCATGCGGAGCATGGGAAAAAGGCCTTCCGCCGCCATCTTACCCGTTCAATCGCCAACCCGGCAATCGACGCTGCTCGCGTTGTCGGCAGCGAGCGGCATACTAGAATAGAGCGTATTGATCCCTAATTGCTTGGAGCACTTCCATGTATTCTCTGCGCGCCGGTATTGCGTGCTTCGCTGTCGCTGTCTTGCTCGTTTCGGTGCTGGCACTCAGTCCGCTAAACGGGCAAGTGCCACCGGCGGGACGGCCACTGCGAGCGGCTCAGCGATTGGGCATCCCAGGTGGGAATGGAGACGAGGCCGCGGCAAAGGGAGTGACTGCCGAGCAAGTGCGAAACGCAATTGAGCAGGGCGTGAATTATCTGAAGGGGAAGCAACAACCGAGTGGCGAGTGGGACGATTATGGTCAGCGCCCCGGCGGCGTGACCTGCTTGTGCGCCTTGGCACTGTTGAACTCCGGTGTGCCGCTGGAAGACAGATCGATCCAGCGCGCACTCAAGGCGATTCGCGACATGCAACCTGACCAGACCTATGTCGTGGCGCTGCACACCATGGTGCTCTGCGCCGCCGAGCCCGCCAAGGACGCGCAGCTCATCGCGCGCAACGTGCGCTGGTTGGAAAGCCATCAGATCAAGGACGGCTCGAACAAAGGCGCGTGGACCTATGCTGCCCCCAGTTCCGCCGCGGGCGATAACTCGAACTCACAGTTTGCACTCTTGGCGTTATACGAAGCCGAGCGTGCCGGCGTGCAAGTAGACGCGGCCACCTGGCGGCTGGCGTTGGCGTATTGGGAGAGCGCCCAAAACAATAACGACTTCAGTTGGGCCTATGAAAAGAGAGGAACGCGATTCAGGGGCCAGCTTCCGGGCACGGGCAGCATGACCTGTGCCGGTGTGGCATCGCTCATTATCGCTTCGGGGCGAGTGGGCCAAAGCAATGCGGAGGTCAAGGGCGACGAAATCGAGTGCTGCGGCGTTCAAAAATCGGACGAGCGGATTGACAAGGCTCTGGCCTGGCTCGGGAATACTTTCACTGTCCACAACAACCCATCCACCGGTGATGTCGGCGGCGGCTGGATCTTTTACTATCTGTACGGCATCGAGCGCGTCGGCCGGCTGACCGGGCAGCGGTTTGTGATCAACCGGAACGGCGAACCGCACGACTGGTATCGCGAAGGCGCAGCGATGTTCGTCAACATCCAACAACCCACCGGTATCTGGCAAGGGGGGAACATTGTCGAAAGCGAAGAGCTGATCGGCACCAGCTTCGCGCTATTGTTTATGTCGAAGGGACGCCGGCCGGTCGTCATCGGTAAGCTGCAACACGGCCGGACGGACGATTGGAACCATCATCGCGCCGATGTGGCCAACTTGACGTCGTATGCCGAGGTGAAGTGGAAGCACGATTTCCCAATTGGACTGTCGTGGCAAGTGATCGATTTGAACCGAGCGAGCGTCGAGGATCTGCTGCAAGCGCCCGTGCTGTTCATCAACGGCAGTCAGGCGCCCGAGGTCTCGGGCGAGCAAGCCAAAAGGCTGCGCGATTATCTCGACCGTGGAGGGTTTATCTTTGCCGAGGCGACTTGCGGAACCGCCAAAAAGCCCGACCGCAGCGATCCAAATCCCGCCAGCTTCGATGCGGGCTTTCGCAAGCTGATGGAAAAAGTTTTCGAAGACAAGCCGGAGCATCGTCTCAAGCTGCTGGGACCCGAGCATCCCGTCTGGCGCGCCGAACAGTCCGTGCCGCCGGACCAGCTACGCCCGCTGTTGGGAATTGAGTACGGCTGCCGCACGTCGGTGATCTATGCCCCGCCCCCCTGGGAAAACGACCCGGCCGGCAATCTTTCGTGCTACTGGGAAGTATCGGCGGGCCGGAATCAAAAATTTTCGCCGAAGATCGCCGCCGAAATCGCGGGCGCGCAAGCCATTGGCATCAACGTGCTGGCCTATGCCACGAACCGTGAGTTGAAAAGCAAAGAAGAGAACTTTGGCCTCAAGGCCAATGAAACGACGCACGATACCTCGGACCGCTCGGTGATGTATCTCGCTAAGCTCAGCCATCCTGGGGGCTGTGACGCCGCGCCCGGAGCCCTTCCCGGCATGCTGCGCGCGATCGAGCGCGAAATGGGGGTCAAAGCCGCCGCGCCGTCCGAGCCGATTCCCATCACCAGCAAGGCGCTTTTCGACCACCACTTCGTGTTCATGCACGGTCGCAGCGCCTTCCGCTTTACGCCCGCCGAGCGCGAACAGTTGCAGAAATACCTCTCCGACGAGCGGGGGGGCACTCTCTTGGTCGATGCGATCTGCGCGAACACGGCCTTCGCCGATTCCTTTCGGAGAGAGATGCAGCAGATGTTTCCCGAGGGCAAACTCGAGCCGATCCCAGCGGACCACGAGATGTTCACCACGACGTTCGATGGAACCGATCTTTCGAGCGTTGCTCGCCGCGAGCCTCAGGCCCGCGGCGAAGGCGCCCGGGCCGATGCGCGGATCCGCCGTGGCCCGCCCGAGCTCGAAGGGATCAAAGTGGGTAACGACGGCCGATACGCCGTCATCTTTTCGAAGTACGACTTGAGCTGTGCGCTGGAGAAACACGACTCGGTCGAGTGCGAAGGCTACGTCCGCGAGGACGCCGAAAAGATCGCGATCAATGTGTTGTTGTATTCGTTGTTGAAGTAGTTGGTCTAACTCTCGTTCCCACGCTCTGCGTGGGAACGTCGCCTGTGCCGCTCCGCGGCACGAATCAAAAGAGGGAGGGAGCAGTTGAAACGCGCCGCGGAGCGGCGAGAGCTTCGTTCCCACGCAGAGCGTGGGAACGAGGGCAGAATAGGAATGGTGGGCAGAGCCCACCCTACACTACCCCGACGCTGCAAAGCGCTTGCTGTAGCTCATGCCAAACGTCTCGGCCACGGCGCGGTTGGTGACTTCGCCGGCCATGATGTTGATCGCCCGTGCCACCGGCCGCAGCTCCGCCGCGGCTCGCTCAATCCCCAGATTGGCAATGGCCAGCGCCCAGGGAAGCGTCACGTTGCACAAGGCGTAGGTGCTGGTGCGGCCGACGGCGCCGGGCATGTTCGTCACGCAGTAATGCAGCACCTCATCGATGATGTAGGTCGGTTCGCTGTGCGTCGTCGGGCGACTCGTCTCGACGCAGCCCCCCTGATCGATCGCCACGTCGATGATCACGCTGCCCGGCTTCATGTGCTTCAAGTCTTCGCGCTGGATGAGACGCGGGGCTTTGGCGCCGGGGATCAGCACGGCGCCGATCACCAGGTCGGCCCGCGAGAGCTGCTCGCGGATTGTGTGGCGATCGCTGAAGAGCACATCGACATTGGCCGGTGTAACGTCGTCGAGGTAGCGAAGCCGGTCCATGTTCACGTCGAGCAGGCCAATGTTGGCGCCAAAACCGGCCGCGACCTTCGCCGCGTTCGCGCCGACGACGCCTCCGCCCAGAATCGTGATGTTCGCAGGGGCGACGCCGGGAACGCCGCCTAAGAGAATACCACGTCCCATCTGCGGCCTTTCGAGGTACTTGGCGCCTTCTTGAATGCTCATCCGCCCGGCGACTTCGCTCATCGGCGTGAGCAAGGGCAAACGGCCGGCGTCGTCGCGAAGAGTTTCATAGGCCACCGCGGTGGCGCCGGTGGCGAGGAAGCCCTCCGTCAACACCCGGTCGGCGGCAAAGTGAAAGTACGTGAAAATGACTTGTCCCCTGCGAATCTGCGGCAGCTCGTCGGGCTGCGGCTCTTTGACCTTCACGATCAAGCCGGCGGCGGCAAACAGGTCGGCCGCCTTGTCGACCAGCTTCGCTCCCGCCTCTTCGTAGAGCGCGTCGGCCAGACCAGAGCCGATCCCCGCTTCGCGCTGCACGAGAACCTGGTGGCCGGCGCGCGTCAACTCTTCGACGCCGACCGGCAGCATGGCCACGCGGTATTCATCGCGCTTGACTTCCTTGGGTACGCCGATGATCACAAGAACCTCCGCGGTTTAAACCGAACGAAACTGGCCAACGATCATGTCGTTGCCATTGTAGGCGCGTATTGCCGGTTATGTAGTAGGCACACTCCGTGTGCCGCAGTGTAGCCCTCTCGCTCCGCGAGAGGTCATCATCACGCGGAGCGTGATGACTACACTGCAAACCGCCGGGCCTGGCCGGCGATATCAACGCCGACCGCGTGGCCCCAGGCGGCGAGCAGCTTGCGATACACCTCGCCCGGCCGGCCCTTGCCGATTGCGCGGCCGTTCATGTCCACGACCGGCAGCAGTGCGTTCGGCGTGCTGGTCAGCAGCACTTCGTCGGCCGTCGTAAGATCGTCGGCCGACAGATCGCGCTCGATGAACGGGATTCTTTGCAATTCCGCCAATTCGCGGACGAACGTGAGGCTGATTCCCGGTAGGATCGTCCCGTAGCGCGGTGAAAGGAGTCCCTCACCGGCGCGATAAGCCAGCACGTTGGCCGTAGCGGTTTCGGTGACGCGGCCCTGGCGATCGAGCAGCACGGCGCGCGCGCGGGGGTCTTTTTTCTTCGCGGCCAGGTCGGCGAGCACGTAGTGCATCCGGCTGCGGCACTTGAGCTCCGCCGGCCAGCACTCGGGCGGTATCTGCTGGATCGGTGTCGTGACCAGGTGGCATCCACCGTCGTACCATGCCGCCCAGCGGCCGAACGCAAGGCGATACGTATGCATGGCGATCCGCGCGCCATCATCCCGCCCGTCAGCCAGCGAAGCATAGTTCCCAGGCGTGACGAAGATCGCCAGGCCGAGATCGTCGCCCGGTTGTAGGAGCTGGTGGTTCTCGGTCGCCAACCGCTCCGCCGCTTCCTCCAGAGCCGCCGAGGGGAAGGGTAGCTCAATCTCGACAATCTCCAGCGATCGTCGCAGCCGCGCGAGATGCGCATCGAGCTGAAACAAGCGGCCGGCGAACGTGCGCAGTTGCTCGGTTACTGTGGCGCCTAGCACAAAGCCGGCGTCGTAGACCGGCACGCACAGAGCGCTGGACGGGACGAATTCGCCGTTGAGAAAGGCCACCGGTTCGGGCATACTCCCATCGTAACTGAACAGACGCCTGGCCCCTAGGTGGCACGTGGGCCTCGCGGACTCGGCCACCCTACTCCCTACTCCCAATGATTCACTTTGGCATCCTGGGCTGTGCCCGCATTTGCCGCCGGGGCATGATCGACGGCATTCGTTCGTCCGGCAGGGCCGAGTTGAGCGCGATCGCCAGCCGCCGCGGCGAAACGGCGCGCGCGTGGGCCGACGAGTACAAGATCCCACGCGCCTACGACTCGTACGATGCCCTCCTGGCTGATCCAGCGATTGACGCCGTCTATATTCCGCTGGCCAACGACCAGCACGCCGAGTTCACAATCCATGCCGCCGCCGCGGGAAAACACGTGCTGTGCGAGAAACCCATGGCGCGCACGGTCGACGAAGCCGCGCAAATGGCCGCCGGCTGCCGCCGCCACGGTGTGATCTTAATGGAGGCCTTCATGTGGCGGCACCACCCGCGCGTGCGGCGGGTGTGTGAAATGATCGCCGCGGGAGAACTAGGCGAGTTAAGGCTGGTGAAGATGGACTTTTCGTTCGACATTCAGCGCAGCGATTGGCGGCTGCAACCACAGCAAGCGGGCGGAGCGCTTTTCGATCTGGGTTGCTACGGCATCAACGCCGCCCGGCTGTTCACACGAACCGAGCCGATCGAAGTCGCCGGCTGGTCACGACCACACACGACCGGAGTTGACATGACCGACGGCTTCGCACTGCGATTTCGCAGCGGCGTCGTGGCTCTGATCGATTGCAGTTTCGAGTGTCCCTATCGTAATCGGCTGGAGGTCGTCGGGACCAAAGCCGCGATCGAATTGCCGGGCGGCGTTTTGCCAGCCGAGACGAGCGAGCTGGTGATTCGCCGTGGCGAGCGCGTGGAAACGATTTCCTTTGGCCCGGCGCAGCAGTACGCGGAGCAAGTCAAGGCGTTTTGCGAAAGCATCGAGCGCGGCGCGCTGATCGAGCCCGCCGAAGATGGCTTGGCCAATATGCAGGCGCTGGCGGAGGTCCAGGGGCGTTTGCAGCGAGTGGCGTAGCCGCCGGCCTTCTAGCGGTTCAGTCATCACGCTCCGCGTGATGGAACAGGCTTCCTCTCGCGGAGCGAGAGGGCTACGGAAGGGGCCAAGTATACTGCCGCATCAGCGCGGCATAGCGCGGCGAAGCGAGATGCAACTCCCAATCGTGCGCTTTGCCTAAGTCGCAGCAAGCATCCACCGTGCGGATTTTTCCATATTGCGACGACCAGCCGACCGGACCGGTGTAGCCCAGAGCCTCCGCGCTGCGGCTCGTATCGACAAAGCGGTACCGCCTGAGCGCCGAGTCGCAACTGTTCTTGATGAGCAGCATTTCATCGACAATCTCCAAGGCGCGGCCGTGGTAATGCCCCTCAGCGAGCCAGTGGTTGTGCAATCCAGGCGCGACCAGGACCGCGCGCATCGGAGCACGCGGCGATTGCGACGGCGGAAGCGAAAAACCATTCAAACTTCCGCCTGCCAGCACATGCAGGGCGCCGGTCGCGATGCGCGCCCCGTAGCTGAAACCGACCACGCTCACCGGCGTCTGTGGATTGAGCTGGTGCAACGTCCAGGCCAGGTATTGCCCTTCAGTCGTCGTCCGCACGGCTTTGATCCGTACGTCTTTGAGGATGCCATGGATCCGGTCGCTGGGCCATGACCAGATCACGAACCGCAGAGATTGGTCCGCCGGCAAAGACGCCGTCAGAGCCTGGTAGGCGCGCATGCCTTGCGCGACAGCCAGCGCCGTATCGACCTGGTTTCCGTGCATGACGAAGCACGTCGGAATCGCGGGATCATCGGCGGCAATAAACTCGGAAATCGACGCCGGCGCCCACGAACCGTCCGTCAGGCGTTGCTGGACGGCAAAGTTCGGCGTCGCATCGATAGCCGTTGTGCAACCCAGCCGCCGCGTGCTGATGACCCAGACCTGATCGGCAACCCGAACACAAGAGGGGCAAGTCGTAGCCGGCCCACTCCGTGTGCCGCCAGGTTCGTGAGCCAGCGCTGACTCGATTCGCGCTGACGCCGTTTTTACCGCAGAGCGCGTTTCGGCATGCGTCGCCTTCGCCGTAGCGACTTCGTGTCCCAGGACGGCCGTCGTCGCTGTACAGGCCAGCGCAACGACGAGCCCGGCGAGCGCCTTGGCCGCGCGCGAGTAAACCGGGACCGGCAAACACGACCTGCAATGGCGAGACGTGCGAATCATGAATCAAGGAGCGTGGGAAGCGAAAGCCGGACTGTCGCGTAGCGGCCGCTCCTTCGGCGAAAAGGACCTTCGCGTCCTGGCGAGGCGGGTTGGACGAAGTCGGAAACTCAGGCTGGACCGACGGCGATGAGCTGACGCCGCCATAGCCTTCCTAACCCATCGACCAGCGCCAGTCTGGTTTTTAGACACTCCGCGTGGTGCTCTTGCAACCCCTTTGTTCAAAAAAACCGCACGTTGCGTTTGCACAACGGAAACGGTGGTGTAGAGTTGCTCAGCCCACCGCTGAACCGGCGAATGGCTCGGTTACTCGGATGATCGAGGCGTGCTCGCTTGCCGGCGAGTTCGCCCGATCCGACCGACCGAGCCATTCGCTCCCACCGTACTCGCCCAGGTCCGTTTTTCGGAGAAGGTCAATCATGAAAAAGCTGTTGGTTTTGTCGGCCGTAGCGATGCTCACGGCTGTCGCCACTGGCTGCAACTGCTGCGACTTGACAAGTTGCTTCCGTCGGCCGCTGACTGCCGCCATGCCGGTCTGCCCGCCGATCACCGCTCCCGCCGCGACGATCATCGATCCGAACTGCGGACAGCCGGTGTTTGGCGCTCCGACGATCACGCCGGCGCCGATCCTGATGAATTAGCAGTCCGGCGCGGCGGACCAAGCGCCGCCGAAAAATCCAAGGTATGCGGCTCGTGCAAGCGTCTTCGGGCGCTTGCGCGGACCTCGATCCACCGCAGGCATGTCGCTCCGTCCTGAAGGCGACTGCGTGCGGTGGATCGTTTTGTTTGGCTGTTGGAGTTCAGCCTTCAGGCTGCTTGGTTTTTACGAACGAGCTGGCGGATGTGAAGCAGCCTCGCGCCTGATAGAATGACCAGTGTGCAAGCACTCAGTCCGCGGAGGTTCCGCAATGTCTACCCTGCCCCAAAAGCGATACACCGTCGAAGAGTACCTGAACCTGGAGGAAGGCGCCGAGTACAAGAGTCAGTACTACGATGGGGAGATCTTCGCCATGGCGGGCGCCAGCTTGTCGCACAATCGGATTGCCGCGAACGTTGTCGGAATACTGCACGACAAGTTGCGCGGAACCGCCTGTGAGGTCCTGCCCAGCGATTTGATGATCAAATGCCCGACGGGACTTTACAGCTATGCCGACACCATTGTTGTCTGTGGTAAGCCGGAGATCATGAAGCATCGTGATGTCCACGTATTGCTCAATCCGCAAGTCATTATCGAGGTCCTCTCCGATTCGACCGAATCGTTCGACCGTGGGAAGAAGTTCGCGCACTATCGATCCATTCCTAGCCTGGCAGAGTATCTACTGGTTGCTCAGGACCGATACTGCATCGACCAATTCTGGCGCGACCAAACCAACGACTGGCGGCTGGACGCGGTGAATGGGTGCGATGGTATTGTCGAAGTCAAGTCCCTAGCGTGCTCGCTTGCTATGTCCGCAGTCTATGAGCGAGTCGAGATACCTGCGGTCGAGGTCCTGCCGCGATTCAAGCCACCATTTGAGAATCTTTGATAGAATCGCAGTTGTGCGTTTTTGGCACTGCTCGCAGCGAGCAGTGGCACACGGTCGTTAGTGATCATGGCCGACACAACTCAATTTGAATCGCACCCATCATCGCTTTCAGTCGCGCCGGGAATGGCCGTGGCGCAAGCGGTCCTCAAACCGCGCAAGGCGCGGCCATTTTTTGGCCGCCATCCGTGGGTGCTCGATTCGGCGGTCGAGCGGATTCAGGGAAATGCACACGACGGCGACATCGTTGACTTAGTGAGCGAGAAAGGCAAGTTCATCGCCCGCGGTCTTTACAACAGCCGCAGCCGGATTCGCGTGCGCCTGTACACATGGGATGTCGGCGAAGCGCTCGATGAATCCTTTTGGCGACGGCGCCTTGAAGACGCCGTCGCGTTTCGCCGAGAGCTTGGTTTTCTCGAGCCGTCCGACGCGTGCCGTCTCGTCTTCAGCGAGGCCGACGGCCTGAGCGGGTTGATCGTCGATCGCTATGCCGATTATCTGGCGGTGCAGCCCACGGCGTTGGCCATGGCACTCCGGCTTGAGCTGCTGGCGCCGATCCTTGTCGATCTGGTCAAGCCCCGCGGCATCGTCATCCGCAACGAACGGGGAGTTGCGCAGCTTGAAGGGGTCGATGTGCCTGAAGGGCTTTATTGGGGAGAACCGCCCGGCGGCCCAATCTTCATCACCGAGCACGGCATCCGTTACGGAGTCGACCTGACCGCCGGACAGAAAACCGGTTTCTACGTCGATCAGCGCAACAATCGCCGTGCCGCCGCCGCCTATTGCCGCAACACGCGCGTACTCGACATGTTTTGCTACAGCGGCGGTTTTGCACTTTCGGCCAGTGTGCTGGGCGAGGCGGCGGAAGTGGTTGCCGTCGACACCAGCGAGAAGGCCATTGCGTTGGCGCGCGCCAACGCCGAACTCAACGGCGTGTCGAATATCCACTGGCAGACAGGCGATGCGTTTCAGACGCTCGATCAATTGGTGGCCGCCGGCGAACGTTTTGGCACGGTCATCCTTGACCCGCCGAAGTTTGCCCGCAGCCGCGCCCGGCTGGACGAGGCGCTGATGGCCTATCACCGGCTCAATTTGATGGGCGTGCTGGCGTTGGAGCGGGGGGGCACTCTGGTCACCTGCAGTTGTTCTGGGCACGTCACACGTGAGGACTTCCTGCACATGCTCTCAGGCGTCGCCCAGCGGACGGGAAGGCAGATTCAAGTGCTCGAGCAGCGCGGCGCCGCCCCGGATCATCCGGTCTCGGTCACGTGCCTGGAGACCGAGTACTTGAAATGCTTCATTTGTCGAGTGGTCTAAGACGTCATGTCGTCGACCGATAGCCGGCAGCGGCCAGCGCCTCCAAATATTCCTGCTTGGTGTTCATGGCGCGCACGGAGCTAAGCTCTGGGTCGACCGTGCGGAGTTCGTCTTCTTCAATTAAACGAGTTTTCACGTGGTCGAACAGTCGATGCGTTTTCCGCTCGCCGGCCTTAAGCATCGTCTCCACCGCTGGCAAAACTCTCACGCGGCAAACCGAAATGAGCGTTTGTCGAAATCCGCCAACGACAGGCACGACGGCATCATGGTCGCCGAGAAGGTCGATCAGATATCGCACGACGGCGGGAGACAAGAGCGCCGCGTCGCAGCCACATAAAAAGGCCGCGTCCGCACGACCTGCTAGCGCCAACAGCCCCACGGTGATCCCTTCAAGCGGTCCGCGGCCAGGCGCGCGGTCATGGACGAGTACGATGTCGTCGGGCAGCGATGGCAACCTTTGCCCTGCGGCGCCCACGACGACGATCGGCTCGACGACACCGGAGAGGATTTGAATGACGCGTGCGAGCAGCGTCTGGCCGCCAAACGGCAGCCACGGCTTGGGCGTACCCATCCGTTTGCTCTCTCCGCCGCAGAGAATGACGCCGCCAATTTGCATCAGGTTAGTGTAGCTCTCTTGGCGCCGCGTGAGGAGCAAGGCCATCGCCGTCGCCTGACCTCTGACTGTGGAGCTTACTTCTCAATTCGTCCTCGAGAGTCCAACATGGTAGAATTGACGTAGCCATCAACATATTCCCGACATGCATGCGAGTTTCCAATGTCCTCGACCGCCGATATCGGGACCTTTATCACTGAATCTCCTGGCACTTGTGGCGGTCGCCCGCGGATCGCGGGCACGGGCGTCTCGGTTCGTCGCATTGCAGGCTGGTACAAGATGGGAAGGTCAGCCGAAGAGATCGCCGATCAATATGGTCATCTGACACTTTCGCAGATCTTTGCGGCCCTAGCGTATTACCACGCCAATCGCGACAGCATTGATGCGGATCTGGCCGAAGAAGAAGCGGAGTATGACCAACTCGCGGCAAACCATGGATCGCAAAGCCGTCACGCCGAATGACGGCCATCCGCTTTTACTTCGACGCGGACTCCATGGAGCGCGCCGTCATCTCCGGCCTCCTCTCCAGCGGGATTGATGCGACGACGGCACTTGAAGCAGGATTGCAAGATGCTTCGGATGAGGAGCAGCTCCAATACGCAAATTCTCAGGGACGCGTCTTATTCACCTTTAATGCGCGTGATTTCCATCGCATCCATACCGAGTATTCTTTGCAGGGTAAGTCGCATGCAGGGATCGTGCTTTCCCCGCAGCAGCGTTATTCAATCGGCGAACGAATCAGGAGGTTGGCGATCGTCGTCTCGACGAAGCCCGCGGAAGACATCCGCAACCACATAGAGTTTCTCAGCAACTGGACCTGACTTGTTGGCATAAGTTTCGGTTACATTGCCGTCGCGCTCTCTCGTGGCTGCGTTTGGCTAAAGGCGACCATTTTGCTGACTTTCATCTCCCGCATCACCGACTCGCTGCCGCTGGAAGTCAGCGGGCTTCTGCCGTCGAAAGTGGCCGGCCAGTCGCTTGCGCAGATCGAGCGGCTGCCGGTGTTGCACGGCAACCGCACCTTGCCGCTGGCGGAGTTTTTCAGCGTGACCGGGCGGGCGGACGATGGCAAGCTGCGGTTCGTTGGAGATCTATCGAGCGTTCATCATCTGGGCGAGCGCATGGATGCTGGCACGATCCATGTTGCAGGCTCGATTGGCCGGCACCTCGGCGCGCAGATGACCGGTGGCGAGATCACTGTCGAGCGCGACGCGGGCGATTTTGCCGGCTGCGAGATGCGCGGCGGCAAGATTCGCATCCTCGGCCACGCCGGCCACGCCATCGGCTCGGCCTATGCCGGCAGCGCGCGCGGGATGCGCGGTGGCTCGATCCTGGTGCACGGCAACATCGGCGACGAAGCAGCCAATTGCATGCGACGCGGCTTGCTGGCGGTGGGAGGCTCGGCCGGATCGTTTCTGGCGGGCGACATGTTGGCCGGCAGCGTGCTCGTCTTTGGCGCCTGCGCGCCGCGGCTGGGCGCAAACATGCGGCGCGGCACGATCGCATTATTGGGCGGCGCGCCACCCTTGCTCCCTACGTTCCGGCCTGGGACCGTTGGTCCAAGACAGATCCTCCGTATGTTGTTGGTCCACCTGCAACACCGCGGTTTTCCGGTTGCGGCGGGCCTGCTCGATGCCGAATACCAGGTATTTCACGGCGATTTACTCTCGCTGGGCCGAGGAGAAGTCTTCGTCGCACGCCAACAGTGATGTGGGCTTGATGCGCGGCGCCGGTGAATTCATGCTACAGGCAACATTAACGGCAGTTGCAGCTTATGTTGAGTGTTTCCGAAGCCCTGTCGAAAGTCCTGGCAAATACCGGCCGTAAACCGCCGGCGCGCGCGCCGCTCGCCGAATCACTGGGCCTTGCGCTTGCCGAGGATGTGATTAGCGACATCGATTCGCCGCCGCACGACAAGGCCATGGTCGATGGCTATGCGCTTGTCGCGGCGGATCTCGCCGCGGGCGCCGCCGAATTGTCGATCTTGGAAGAAGTCACGGCGGGCGCCGTACCAATGCTGGCGGTTTCCTCGGGACAATGCACGCGAATCATGACCGGGGCGCCGCTGCCAGCCGGCGCCGACGCTGTCGTCATGGTCGAGCGCACGGAGATGATGTTGGAGAGCGCCCGCGTTCGCATCGTTGATGAGGCGAAGCCGCGACAGAATATCATGGCGCAGGGCAGCTCTCTGCGTTATGGCGACGTGGTTTTGCACGTAGGACAAGAAATTCGGCCAGCCGAGATCGGCTTGCTGGCCGAAGTGGGCCGAGCCGAGGTAACCGTGTTTCCAGCCCCGCGCGTGGCGGTTCTTTCCACCGGAAACGAGCTCGTGGAGGCCGGCGTGCGGCCTGACCTGGGGCAAATTCGCAACAGCAACGGACCATTGCTCGCCGCCGCCGTCCGCCGCGCCGGCGGGATCCCGGTCGAGCTTGGAATCGCGCGCGATGAGGTACGGGATCTTCGCAAAAAAGTCGAACAGGGACTGGCCGCCGATGTGCTGGTGCTCTCAGGCGGCGTATCGGCGGGTGTGCTCGATCTTGTTCCCAGCGTGCTGCAAGAAATGGGCGTCGAGCAGGTGTTTCACAAAGTAAACCTCAAGCCGGGCAAGCCGCTTTGGTTTGGCGTCGCCGGTTCAAAGTTCAAGGTTCAAGGTTCAAAGTTCAAAGTAACGGAGGGAGAACATGGAACGCTTGTGTTTGGCGTTCCCGGCAACCCGGTGAGCAGCCTGGTGTGCTTTGAGCTGTTTGTTCAGCCGGCGATTGCCAAACTTGGCGGGCGCGATCCGGACGCCGGTTTGCGCCGGTTGCCCGCGCGGCTGGCCAGCGAGTTTACGCATCGCGGCGAGCGGCCGACGTACTTCCCCGTGGTAATTCGCCGCGAAGGCGAGGGATTGTGGGCCGAGCCGGTCCGCTGGCGCGGCAGTGCGGATCTCCGCGGGATCACGCGCGCGAACGGATTGATCGTCTTTCCAGCGGGCGATCGGACCTGGCAGGCGGGCGAGCAATTCGAGGTGTTGCTGTTGTGAGGCTTTGTCACCTTTCGCTCTGAGAAAGTACGCTTCTTTCGGGGAGCGAAAGGCGACATTATTTCGATTTGCCCGACTGCCGCCGTCTCCAACTGCCCTACCCCCGTTCCGCCCTTCGCCGTACGCTACGGCATAGAATGGAAATCGGACATCTCCGGAACAGCGAACGCCGCTGAACGAGCACGTCTCCATGCCGACATTCCAAACCTCATCGCCACTCGCGAGTTCGTCGAACGTTGCCCACCACGAAAAGCCGGCAACCTCCGCGCTCTCCGACGACGCGGACCTGAGCGACTCCCATGAGACATTCCGGCGCCTATCCTGGTATCAATCCACGCTTACCATTGGCCTCTCGGGCGGCATTCTATTGTGGGCGTCGCTGCCGCCGCTCCATTGGTGGCCGCTGGCCTGGGTGGCGCCCCTGCCGTGGCTGCTCCTGGTTCTGCGGCCGAAGCTTCATGGATCACGGTCCAAGGTGGCACTATACCTGGTCAGCTTCGCGTTCTGGATGGGCATGCTCCAGTGGCTTCGCTTGCCGCACTGGGCCACCAGCATTGGCTGGGTGGCGCTTTCCGGCTATCTGGCGCTTTACCCGTTCTTGTTCGTGTTGCTGTCGCGTGTGGCGGTGCATCGCGTTGGACTATCGGTCGTGTTCGCCGCCCCGACCGTGTGGACTGGGCTGGAAGTGGCGCGCGGGTACCTGTTCGGCGGGATCACGATCGCGAGCCTCGCGCATACGCAGTACCGTTGGCACGACTGGATCCAACTCGCCGACATCATCGGCTGCTACGCACTCAGCGGGCTGGTCATGCTCGTGGCCGCATGCCTCGCGCGAATGATTCCCTGGGCAGACCAACGAACGCCGGTCTGGCCCATCGTGCCGCTCGTCCTCGCGTTTGCGGTTCCTCTGACCTACGGAGCGTGGCGAACGAGCGGCGAGCATACGCGGCCGGGCGCGACGGTCGCCCTGATCCAAGGCACAATCGACACCACGTTCGAAGACGAAGCGGACAAAGACCGCCGCGTGATGGAACAATACGACCAGCTCACTGAGCAGGCCGTCGAGCGTCGCCGCCGCGACCAACAGTCGAACCCCGACTTGCCGGCGATCGATCTCATCGTCTGGCCGGAGAGCATGTTTCGCGCACCCTTGGTGAGTTTTTCGCCAGACTACGAAATGCCGCCGCACATGGTGCGCTGGGCGCAAGGCAGGTCGAAAGAGCAAATCGAAGCCGAGCGAGGCGCCTTGCCGGGCAAGTTCTTTGCGCGCTGGCGAACGCCGGCACTCGTGGGCCTCGGCCGCGAACATTTATCTGCAACGCGCGAACAGCGCTACAACTCGGCGGCGTTCGTCAGCGGCGATGGCGAGCTCTTAAGCGTATACGACAAGATGCACCTAGTGATGTTTGGCGAGTATGTGCCGTTGTTCAGCCTCTGGCCCGCGCTCTACAAGCTGACACCGATGGGCGAGGGGTTGACACCGGGCGAACGGGCGGTCGCCGAAAAGATCGGCGGCGTCCGATTCTCGCCGAGCATCTGCTACGAGACCGTCATCCCGCAACTGTTCCGCCAGCAGATTCGACAACTACGCGAGGAGGATCGCGAGCCGGACGTACTGGTAAGCCTGACCAATGACGGTTGGTTCTGGGGGTCGAGCGAGCTCGACCTGCACTTGATCTGCGGGGTATTCCGGGCGCTGGAATGCCGCAAGCCGCTGTTAATTGCGGCCAACACCGGTTTTTCGGCCTGGATCGACGCCGAGGGGCGAATTCTCGAGCAGGGCCCGCGGCGAGATACCGGTTTTATCGTTGCCGATGTCGAAATCGACGACCGCGGTAGCTTCTTCCTGGAATACGGCGGTTGGCTGGAATTGCTGTATGTCGCCCCCTGTCTGGCCTTATCGGTCGTGGCCATACGTGGCCGCCATCGCCGGATGCAATCAGCCGCAGGGTGCTAGCTCCCGGTTTTGAACATCAATTTTGCCCAGTTTGACTCTGGCTCTAGGCGGTAGCTATACTGAAGTTCCTACTTCTGCAGGAGCTATCTCCTGTCGCGGTCGGACTTTTCACCTGGCAGCGTATGTCGGCGGCGAGCGGAGTGGGAGCCGCACGGAGGCGATTTCTCGCGTCTGCCAGCCAGCCGTTTTGCGCGCAGCTTCAGTCCGTTTAATTACCACTGCGCAATGCTCGGAGAGGCGCGATGAACCTGCTCGGCAAGATCTTTGTGGTTCTCATCTTCGTCATGAGCCTGATGTTCATGACCATGGCGCTGATGGTCTATGCCACGCATCGAAATTGGAAACAGGAGGTTGCGCGGACGGCGGCCGAAGCGCAGCAAACGGGACAGCCGGTAGGCTGGAAGGCGCGCTACGAGCAACTCGTCGCGCAAAACCAGAAGCTGTCGGCCGACCATCTGGCGCTGCAGAAGGAGGTCGTGGCCGAGCGGACTGCCAAGGCCGAGGCGCTGGCTAAGCTGCAGACGGAACTTTCCGAGCGGCGACAGGAGCTGGCCGCCGCGCAAGATCAACTCACGCAGCGGGGCGATCAATTGGCCCACGCCGTCGCCACGCTACGGACCCAAGAAGAGAACGTCAACGTCGCTACCACGCAGGTCCAGAAGCTGACCGAAGACATTAAGACTCAGATCGCGATGGTCGACGATTTGTTCAAAAAGTCGTTGCAGCTCGCGAATCAACTGATGCAGGCGAATACCGAGTTGCCGGACTTGAGAGAGCGAAACGATCAGTTGGCGCAGATGCTGGCCAACGCGCGGCTGCTGCTCTCGCAGGTCGGCATGACGCTCGAGGATCCGCTCGACCTCCGACCGCCGCCGCTGGACGCCAACGTCGAGGATGTTGGCCGTGATGGCGTAGAAATCGCCGCCGGCAGCCACGACGGCATCCGGGTCGGCCATGTGCTGGATGTGATTCGCGACAGCCGCTTCGTGGGCAAGATCCAGATTACCAACGTCGAAAAAGACCGCGCGATCGGCCGCGTTATGTCGGAGCACTCGGTACAGCAAATCAAACGGGGCGATACCGCGACTTCGAAATTGAGTCGCTTGGCAAGGCAAGGCTAGTATCAGTTCGCACAGGTTTCTCATGAAACAAGACGTTAACATCTACACGGTCATGTTGATGCTGTCGTTCTTGGCGACAGTGATTGCTTGTCTCTTCCTGTACTTCGAGCTGCGAACCTATGACATGGAGCGACAGGTTCCGCCGGAGCTCAGGGCACCGACCTCGCTACCGTCAGGACCTGTGGGCGCCATTGCCGCAATTGCGTTCGCAAACAGCGCGACGTAAGTGCCCAGTTAGCTCTGGTTCTCCTTCGTACTTATGACGATCCAAATACAGCATTGACCCCTTCCATCACTCGCGTGAGGTCTCCGTCGCTCAACCGACCCAGGCGGCGCACGAAACGGCGAGTCGAAACCGAACGCACCTGAAACGCATCGGCCGCCGAGGGCTTGTCGAGGCTATTGGTCGCGTCCGGGTCGAGCCGAGTGAGCCAATCGCACTCTGCGAATCGGTCCTGCCAGGCGGTGACGGGTACCACCACGCGCAATGCCAGATTGCCGAGCGCATCGCGGTTTACGACCACTGCCGGTCGCATCTTGCGAATCTCATCGCCGATCGTGGGATCGAGATTGACTAGCCAGACCTCACCTTGGGACATACTCATCGGTGAAATCCTCTGAGTCCAGAGTAGTCCACTCGGTCAACTCGCCGCCAGGCTCGTACAAGTCTTTCAGTCGCGCCGCCGCCTCGCGCATCCGCTGGTCTTGCTCCGTACGTGCGCCAGCCGTACCTGGACCTAGGTCTTCGCGAACCAACCGCGTGGCGGCCTCGATCACTTCCAACCGCTCCGCATTGCTCAGGCGCTCGAGCTCTTTCACCAGTTGTGCCGTGCTCATGGTTAATTTCCAATCTTTGCTGGCTGACAGCATCAGCCGGCACTCACTGGCCATCAGTTTGTGCCAAAAACCGTGGGCAAGCGCTCCGCGGCTGATTGCATCATAGTACCAACCACTTCCTCCGTGCCAGAACTCCGTCCACGGCGTTTTGCCGTACTTCAAGGATACAGTGCGGAGAGGGCCTGAGCGAGCCGTCGAACACACTGCTGCCACCAGTTGATGTCTTCTAATGGGCCGCCAAAACCGGTATATTGACGGCTTGGAAATGGAGTAGCGGCGAGGCATATTTGGGCCGCTTCGTAGCAGGTCTCGCCCGAGGGAAATCGCTCGAAAGGACTAACTGTTGGCCGACGAAAATATTGATCCGAACGAGCCCGAGGATCTGCCGGAGGATATCGCGCCGGACTCCACCTTGGGCGTCGACACCAACCAGGGCCGCCTGCTCAACCTGCCGCTGGAGCAGGAGCTGAAGGACAGCTATCTCAACTATGCGATGAGCGTCATCGTCAGCCGGGCGCTGCCCGATGTGCGCGATGGGCTGAAGCCTTCGCAGCGGCGGATCCTAGTGGCGATGAACGATCTGGGCCTCACTCCCGGCGCCGCGCGCTCCAAATGCGCCAAGATCGCCGGCGAGACGATGGGCAATTACCATCCGCACGGCCAGGAGGTGATCTACCCGACGATCGTGCGAATGGCCCAAGAGTGGAACGCGCGGTACGTGCTGATCGACAAGCAAGGCAACTTCGGCAGCATCGCCGGTTTGCCCGCGGCCGCCATGCGTTATACGGAAGCGCGGATGTCGCCGATCGCGGCTTTGATGCTCGACGATCTCAAGCTCGACACGGTGGACTTTGTCCCCAACTACGACGGCTCGCGGCAGGAGCCGGCGGTGCTGCCGGCAAAGTTTCCGAATCTGTTGGTCAACGGCGCGCAAGGCATCGCCGTGGGCATGGCGACGTCCATCCCTCCACACAACTTGGGCGAGATCTGCGATTGCCTGGTGCACGTGATCGACGAGCCGGAAGTGTCGATCGATGAACTGTTGGAAATCTGCCCCGGCCCCGATTTTCCGACCGGCGGGATCATCGTCGGCCGCTCGCAGCTTCGCCGCGCTTATCACACCGGCCGCGGCACGGTCACGCTGCGGGCGCGGGCGCGGATCGAGGAATGGGGTAAGGGGCGGCATAGAATCGTGGTCAACGAAGTGCCGTATCAACAGGGGCGGGACCGCGTCGAGACGACGATCGGCGCCTTGATCAACGAAGAGCGGATCAAGGACATCTCCGCGGGCCGCAACGAAAGCGACCTTAACGAGCCGGTGCGGCTGGTCTATGAGCTGAAGAAGGGGGCCGATCCGGACATCGTGCTCAACCAGCTCTACCAGTTTTCGCCGCTGCAAGAATCGTTCTCGATCATCTTTCTGGCGCTGGTGGACGGCAAGCCGCGCGTGCTCAATTTCAAGGAGATGCTGCAGGAGTTCATCCGCCACCGCACGATCGTGCTCCGCCGCCGCACGCAGTTTTTGCTCTCCAAAGCGCGGCAGCGCAAGCACACGGTCGAGGGTTTGCTGTTGGCGCTGGCCGATATCGACGAAGTGATCCGTGTGATCCGCTCGTCGAAGACGCAGCAGGAAGCCAAGGCCCGCTTGATGGGGATCGAAGCGGCCGCTGCGCTGATGCAGCGGGCTTTGGGCGACGAGGGTTTCGCCGTATTCCAGAGCGAGCGCGGAGTCAGCGACACGTACACGCTTACGCCCGTGCAGGCCGATGCGATCCTGCGGATGACGCTCGGCCAGTTGGTCAACCTGGAGCAGGAGAAGTTGGCTGGCGAGCATCACGAGCTGCTCGACGAGATCAAGGAGTATGCGCGGATCCTGTCTGACGAGCGAAACATTCTCAACATGGTGCGGGCCGACCTCCTGGAGCTAAAGCGAAAGCACGCCGACGAACGCCGCACCGAGCTCAGCGGCGAAGAGATCGGCACGATCGACCTGGAGGACCTGATCACCGAAGAGACGATGGCGGTCACGATCAGCCGCAACGGCTACATCAAGCGGACCGCGGCCAGCGTGTACCGCGCGCAGCGGCGCGGCGGCAAGGGGCTGATGGGCGCCAAGACCGATGAAGAAGATCCGATTCAGAATCTGTTCGTCGCCAGCACGCACGATTATCTGTTGTTCTTCACGAACCAAGGGCGCGTTTACTGGCAGAAGGTTTACGACTTGCCGCAGCTTGGGCGCGAGAGCCGCGGCCGCGCGGTCGTCAATCTTCTGAACCTGGCGCCGGAAGAAAAGATCGCCAACTGCCTGCCGATCCGCGACTTTTCAGCACCCGAGCACTACCTGGTGATGGCCACCAAGAACGGCCTGGTGAAGAAGACGCCGCTGGAGCAATACGGCCGACCAATGAAGCGCGGCATCATCGCCATCAACCTCCGCGAAGGTGATGAATTGGTGGATGCAGCGGTGGCAAAGACCGGCGACGAAATTGTGCTATCCAGCGCACGCGGGCAGGCGATTCGCTTCCGTCAATCGGCGGCGCGGCCGATGGGCCGCAGTGCCAGCGGCGTCCGCGGCATCAAGCTCCGCGCGGGCGACAGCGTGGTCGGGATGGTCGTCGCCAGCCCGGACGCGCAATTGCTCACGGTCTGCGCCAAGGGCTTTGGCAAGCGCACGCCGTTTGGACCTAACAGTCCTGCAGCGGCCGAGGCCGAAGAAAACGAGGAGACGGCCGAGATTGAGGTCGAGCTTCCCGAGGAACCGGTCGAGGCCAGTGACGAAGCGGACGAAACCAGTTCTTCGGCGCAGCGTTATCCGACCAAGGGACGCGGGGGTCTGGGCGTGCGCGACATTAAGACGACCGAGCGAAACGGGCCGGTTGTGGCTACCGTGAGCGTTGACGACGAGGACGAAGTGTTGATGATGACCGCGCGCGGTAAGATCCAACGGATTCGCGCGGGCGAGATCCGCTTGACGGGGCGGAACACGCAAGGCGTACGGATTATGCATTTGGAGGACGACGACACGCTGGTCGGCGTGGTTTGCGTTCCCAAGGGAGAGGTCAGCGAAGCCATGGCCGCGGAAGTTCCGCCGGTCACGCCGCCGGAAGTGCCGGAGGAATGACATGTGCCACTGCTCGCCGCGAGCAGTGCTCGCTACGTCGGGCTACTTGAGGGATCAGGTTGATCGAGAATCACCTCCTGCCAACAGCCCCGCGACCGAGAGATCCTCGTCCAGCTCCGGCCAATGAAGGCTGATGCCGCCCCCAGCGATTTCGTACTGCGCGCGCTGTTCAGGCGTGGCAGCGCGCAACACTGGAAACCAGACCAGCGGAATGCTCAACATTCGGCCGTCGAGTAGCCTCACCTGCATCGTCGTATCGTCAAATTGAACCGATTTGGCCAAGGCAGATGTTGGATGGTAAGATCGCTTACTGCTCGCCGAAGTGCTCATGCCATGCCTCCAACAATTCGCTTTTGTGCTCGTCAACGAGCCGTTCAATTGAGTTTAATTCTCGACTGTTGAAACCGTAATTGGCTTCCAAATCGACTGGATCGAGCCAGAACTTTGCTTCATCGCTGCCAGCCTTCACATGGATCTGCGGCGGCTCTTTACCTTCGTTGCTGAAGAAGAAGAAACGGTATCGTCCGACTCGCAACACTGTCGGCATTTCGCGTCAGTCTCCCCGTGACGTCCTTTTCTGAAACGCCTCAAAGGCTTCTTTGTACTCGGGGGGTGGGGCGCTGCGTGCGGCGTCGCGGAGGCCGCGGGCGGAATCGTCGGCTTTAGCGCTGGCCTTGCGGCTGGCTTGTCCCGGTCGCTTCCAGCCGAGGCTTTGAATGGCATCTTGGAGGTTGTCCTTGGCCTTAACGCCAGTCGGTCCGGGCTGCTTGGCTTCACGCTGCATCTTCTCCCAGCGCGTCAGGAGCTTTTGCAGATCGTCCTTCGACCAGCCGAGTCGATCGAGCAAGTCCTGATCCGGCTGGCCGTCCTTGAGCTGGTTGCGCAAGTGATCGAGAGCGAGATCCGTCGCCCGTTTGGAGTAATCGAGGTTCGCCTTGTCGTCAGTCGGTTGCTCATTCTGAAAATCGGGGGGCTCGGCCGCATCGCCGTCGGGCGTGCCGCCGCCACCGGTCGGAGTTCCTTGGCCACGGCCGTCAGGACTCTGCTTACCGCGGGGGGCCTTCCCACCGCTGTCTTTGGCATCGCCGGGCTGATCCCCTCGCTGCGCTTTGCCAGCCTCTTGCTTGCCGTTCTGGCCGTCCTTTGGGCCGGCCTGGTCGGACGGGTCTTGATTTTTGCCTTCGCCGCCAGCCCCCTTTTTCTCGTCAGCCTTGCCCCGCTGGAGTTCTTGTTCCGTGGCATCCTCGCCGCCATCCTTGGCTTCGGCGCCGGGGCGACTGGTGGCGTTGCGGTCCTTGTCCGCTTTCTTTTGATTATCGGCTGCCGAACCGAACTTGCTGCCGTCACCTTTCTCCGTGCCTGATTTGCTTGTCTTGCCGCTGGCAGTTTTATCTTCGCCAGATTTGTTGCCCGTTTCGCCGGCGCCGGGTTCCTTGGCGGCATTGGCGCCTTCGTTGGCGGGATCGCTCGCGCCTTGGGCGCCGGAGCCCGCGCGGTTGTCATTCATTCCGCCGCCGTCCTCGCCGCGGCCGCTGCGGTCGCCGCTCTTCTCGCCCTTGGTGTTCGAGGTGTTCTTGCTGTGCGCGGGGGATTTTTCTTGTTGTTCGGATTTGGAATTCGCGCTGTCGGCCGGAGGTCGATTGTTGTTGGGCCGGGCCTGCTCTTGCGGCGCGGGTGTGCTGCCCCCTTTCTCGTCGCCGCGCTCGCCTTGTGCGTTTTGATCGTTTTGATCTTCGCCGGTTTTGGCGCCTTCGTCCTGGGTTTTCTGCGGGCTGGCTTTGGGCTGGCCATCGTTGGCGCCCTCGTCCTTTTGCGCCTCAGCCGTGGAGCGTTCGTCGCCTTGCTGGTCGGTTGACTGGCCGGGGATGTTTTCGCCTTTTTTCCTATCTGATGGAGGCTGACTTTCGTCGCCCTTTGCGCCAGCGTTATCCGATTTGTCTTGTTCGGGACCGCGGTCGTTCGGCGACGGCCTTGGAAGGCCGTCGGACGGTTCAGACTGGTCCGGCGACTTGCCCTCCTTTTTGGCGTGGTCGAGGATGCGATTGAAAGCTTCCCCTTCGTCGCTTTGCGGGACGGGGCGTTGCTCGTCCTGAGTCGGGGCCTGCTTGTGATCGGCGTTGCCCTGGGCGTCGTTCGATCGATCGCTGCGTTCGTTGCGTTGCTCACCGGCGGCGCCGTCATTGGACGGATCGCCTCGCTGGTTATCCTTTCCGCCGCGCGGGTCTTGGGCCGTTGGAGACTTTTGTCCGCCGGGCTGGTTGTTGTTCTTCGCATCGCCGTCGGCGTTCTTCTGATCGGCGTTCGGCTCCTGCCCCTTGCCAGCATTGGTCTGGTCGTTTTTCTGCCCCTTGTCGCCTACATTATTCTGCGGGGGTTGTTGCTCCTCGCGGCCCCGGTCATTTTCGTTGCGCTGTTCGCCCTGTGCGTCCTTTGGATTGGGTTCGTTGCCTTTGCGCTGTTGATTGTTGTCGCCGGGTTGGGGCTGCTGATTGTCGTTGGGCTGCGGCTGTCCTTTGTTGCCGTCGCCTTTGCTGCCATCGCTTTTGTTATCTTGGGCTTCGTTGTTGGCAGGGTCACCTTTGCCGCCGCGCTCGTTAGGCTGCTGGTTATTCTTTTGGTCGTTTTGCTGGTTTTTCTGCTCGTCGCGATTGGCGTCTTGCTGGTTTTCGTTGGCTTGCCCTTCGCCCTGGTTGTTTTCTTGCGGCTGCTGATTCGGGTTCTGCTCTCGTTGCGGCTCGACAATCACCAGCTTGCGGACGTCGGTTTTGGTGACGTTCGGCTTGGGCGTCTTATTGTCGACCGCTTCGGCCCAATACTCGATCACGTCGCCCGGCTTCAACTTTTTGCCACCGTCGAGCGTGATGCGGTCTAGCGGCTCGGCGTGCTTGTAGATCAGCCGTGCGGCGGACTTATCGTTTTTTGTGACGCTGCGGTTGCGGCGGAACGCCGGCTCGCCACCGACGCTGGCGATGATCCGCACGTCGGACAGGCCGTAGAGCGGGTCGCTGGCTTCCAATTCGAACGGCACCGGCGCATTGAGTGGCACGGCCATCTCGACTTTGTCGGGGCGCAACAGATCGAGCTCCGGCGCCGGGTCGGGAGTTACCTCGATCCGGTAACGAATCGGCTCCGGGTTTTCGTGCCCCCGTTCAGTCCGGAAGCGCACGTGATAATGACTGTAGAGCGGCGCCGAGCGGTCTTCGTTGAGCGCCAGCGCAAGCGTCGTTGTCGCCCGCTGGCCGCTGATCTTCATCGGCTGCTTGAGTTGACCGTCGCCGCCGAGATCGACATACGCTGACGCGATAGGCTGGTTCGCTAGCGCGTGGATCGTCACCTGCGTGCCCTCGACCGCCTTGATGTCGCCGGACTTTTCGACCGTTTCAGGTTCCAGCCCGGTGTATTGCGGGTAGGCATAAGCGAGCTTGTCGACCACGATGTTGGGCGCCTGGATCACGGACAACCGATGTGTGTGGCTCACCGCGTCGCCGGCTTCGATGCGGTATTCGATATCCTGCTGCAAGCCGGCGCTGGCAATGGAGAGAGCCGCCGCGTCGGTCTGTGGAGGCAGCGTGACAGCGTGGCGATCGTAGGAGTCCTTAGCGACGTACATCCGCACCGGCTGGTCGACGCTCTGACGATCGGCCGTCGAAAAGTACAAGGTTACCGCCTCGCCTTCTTGCAAGCCGCGAACGGCCGCCGATACGGTGGCGCGCTGGCCGCGGAAGACCGTGGTCGTGCCAGGCTCGATGTCGTCGATCTGGACTCGCGACGGCGGTTGCATGTCGGCCCACGGCAGCACGACTCGGCCGACGGTCTGGAGTGGACTCTTCGGTGACAGCAGGTAATAGGTGCAGAAGGCCGCCACCGCGGCCAACAGCAGGTAGCCGAGATGGACCAAACGGGTGTGATCGACGATGTGCTCGAGCGGCGTTCGCTGCAAGTTGGCGGCGGCCTGCTCCTCGACGGCGCTCAAGACGACGTCGGGCACGGCCGCGCGGTTGGTGCGCAGCATGAGAAAATTGAGCAGGCTGTTTTTGAGCGACGGCTTGGCGCGCTCGATCGTCTGGGCCGCAAAGAGCGGATTGATCCGGTAGACGAACAGCGGGACCAATTCGCGGATGGCGAACCAACCGGCCCCCAGCAGAAACACGGCCAGAAACGCCAATCGCCCGTAGACGCTCAGTCCGCCGGGAATCAACCAATGGTCGAAGACTGCGGCGACCAGGAAGAAGACGACCGCAGCGGCCGCCAAAAGCATCAGCCGGCTGGTGAGCTCGACACTGCGAACTTGCCGGCGCGTGCGGCGGAGCTGCCGCTCAATGTACCGTTCGCGCTCGGCGGGCAAAGCGGAAGCGCTTGCTGCAGACGAAGTTGCGCGAGATCCGGAATTGGCGGTTCCTGTGGACATACGGGGCCTCTTCGGACTAAGCGGACGGGGCTGTTACCCATTATAGACGCTTAACGCCGCCCGTTTGATCCCTTGGTGATTTCATCGCGTTTACATCGAATTGGCTCAGTCGCCCAATTAATTCTGTAAGGCAAGCCGAACCGCCCCGTACCTGCATTAGACGCTGGTGACTGACACTACGCAACCAACCGCAACCGCATACCAGAAAGAGAGATACATCATGTACCGCGCGAGACTTGAAACCCTGGAAAACCGGACGATGTTCTCGGCGAACCCGTTGGTCGACTTGAGCGCCACACTGGAAGCGCCCCCGGCGACCGCCGAGTATAGCAGCGTTGACTATTCTCCGGCAGAATCGCTGAGCTTCAACGATGATTACCGTGGGAGCCTCAACATTGCAGAGATTAAGGCCGAGGTCATCGCCCGAACCGAGACTGTGGCGAACGACGAAAAGATCACGATCGGCGGCGAACGCACGGAACTCAAACAGGATGGCCTTTTTACCGTTGACCGCGACACAAATCAGGACGGAACCCTTGCGTATCGCCAAACTGCTCGGGCCACTGGCCTAATGGCTCTGCTCGTGCCCGCAGCGACTTCGGTGCCGACAGGCACCGTAACGTTTGCTCTTGCCGTGGATCCGTCGAATCCCAACGTCGTCTATATCGGCGGCAACGCCTTCCTGACGTCGGATCCGCAAGGCCCCACCTATCCGGCGTCACAAGTCGGCACTCGCTCTGCGGAGGGCTCGGTTCCCGACGTCGCTACCGAGCCAAGCGGGATCATCATCCCCGGCCCGGACGTTTCGGCGTCGCTAGTGAGCTCGGACGAGTACTTCGCGCGGTTTGCCGATACGACGTTGGAGCCGGCGGCACTTGCAGCAGAAGACAAGTTGGGGGGCTTCGAGATTCAGGACCTCATGGCGAAAGCTAGTACTTCGTCGCGCATAGTCACAGGTGTCGGCGCAGGTGGGGGACCGCATTAAGTACGGCCACCATCCGTAATCCGAAGCGTTAGCGCGGCCGAATCTGTCGATCTCTCGCTTACGCTTCGGGTTACTGCTTACCTATTCCAGTTCGCGATGCCGGAAGCAATCGACGAGGTGGTCATTCACCATCCCGACGGCCTGCATGAAAGCATAGCAGATGGTGCTGCCGACAAAGCGAAAGCCGCGCTGCCGCAGGTCTTTACTCATCGAGTCCGATTCGGGGGTCTTTGCCGGCACCGCGCCCATGGAGTCCCACCGATTCTGCCGCGGACGTCCGCCGACGAATTGCCAGACGTATTGGTCGAAGCTGCCGAATTCCTTTTGTACTGCCAGAAAAGACTTGGCATTGTCGATGGCCGAGTCGATCTTGAGGCGATTGCGTACGATTCCCGGATCCGCCATTAACTGCTCGCGCTTTTTCTGGCCGTATCGCGCGACAATGGCTGGATCGAACCCGTCGAACGCCGCGCGATAGTTGTCGCGTTTCTTGAGAATGGTGATCCAGCTCAGGCCGGCCTGAGCTGCTTCCAGAATGAGGAACTCGAACAGCACCCGATCGTCATGCAGCGGGACGCCCCATTCCTGGTCGTGATAGGCGAGGTATAGTTCACCTTGGGCCCAGGGGCAGCGGTGGAGATGCTCGTCCAGCATGGCCGATCTGGCTTACGGTTGGGGCTAATCTCTGCCGGGCCTCCGGCCCTGGAAGCGAAACGCGATGATCTACTGCCGCCTGACCGGCCCGAGCGTTTCATCCAAGAACGCGTTTACCGCGGGCACAACGACTTCGGGCGGAGGTAAATGACCGCCAGGAAAGAGCACCACCCGCTTCGGCTCCGGCAAGAGCTGAAACAACGGTTCGGCGTCGGTCTTCAATGGAGTCGTCTCATCGTAACGGCCGTGGATGAGCAGCTTCGGCAGTCGCATGAGCGGGGCATAGTGAGTCGGGTTCGCTTCGGGTCGTGAGCGAGAGTCGTGCCGTCTAATTCCAGACCCCCAGAGCACGACCGAGCGATAGCGCGGCTCGATCGCAGGCAAGGCCATTACCATACCGCCGGCGCTGGCCTGCGCGAACGCGATCCGGCTGGCGTCCAAATCGTCACGCGTTTCCAAATAGTCCAGGCCGCGACGGAGATCGATGATATGGCGTGCCTCGTGCTCCAAAGATTCGATCGAACCGCGTTGAGGCGCTCGCCACCCAACAGGCGGATCTCGCTCAATGTACCCCCTCAGCACCACGGCAAAGACTGCTCGGCCCGACCGGACGAACGACGCAGAATGAAGCTCGATGGACTGAGGCACCGAGCGATAACGGGCCGACACGTCGCCGCCGGGCACTAGATGGATTGCTTGCAGCGGCCTGGGCGACTGCTTTGGCAAGTACAGGTACGCTAGCGCTCTCTCTCCGTCGGCACCGTTGTAGCTGATCTTTTCCTGCCGCCACTCGTCCGTTTCGGTCACGCTCAGCACACGCGGTTTCAGCGGGGACTTGTCGTAGTGGTAGTGCTTAAGCCAGCCTTTCACTTCCTCCTCAGGCGCGGGCGTGTAGTTGGGGACCTCGTCACGGATATCAATCCGCATCGCTCCTTGATCGCCGGTCGCCGTGGGAACGTTGAGCGCGCAGCGAAAGCCGAGGCGGTCGGAGCTGTAAAAGCCAGGATACGTCCCGTAATATCCGAACTCATAGACAAGATCTCCCCACGAGCCTCCGCTGGTGATGAATCCCTCAGAGGTCTCGTTGAGACACCATTCCGATACGTTGCCGGCCATCTGGTAGCATCCGAAAGGACTGATCCCAAACTCCAGGCTGTCGACGGGGATGGCGCCATCGCTGGCGAAGTTTGCCCGGCCATCGGTCGAGCCCTGTAAAAGTCCCCAGGGCATCGTCAAACCTGCGAACAGATTAGCGCCATTCCGGGCGGCCTTTTCCCACTGAAAAACGTTCGGAAGGCTCTTCCCGCGCCACCGCGCGTAGGCCGCGGCTTCGTACCACGTGATGCCCGTGACCGGATGGTTCGCCTTGCCTTGCGGGAAAGTCTGATTCGACCAGTCCCGCGGCCCCGCCAGGCCGGTACGGTCGACCAGCTCTCGCATCGCTTCGGCGCGCGTGAGCGTGCGACCATCCTTCACGAAAGGCGCCGTCCAGAAACGCTCGTTCAAATAGCCGCCGGCATTGATAAAATCCGTGTATTGGCGGTTGGTGACCTCGAACTTGTCGATGAAATAGCCATCCAGTTTTACCTCGACGTCGGTGGGCCGCCTCCAGGCGACGATGCGGTATAAGCCACCGGGTACGAAGACCATGCCTTCCCGCGCATCTCCATCGGGAGTCAGCGCAACTTGCAGTCGCAATGCCGGAGACAACATCGGCGCCTCCAGCCCGCCGAGTGCCAGGCTTTTATGCGATCGCTCGAATGGGACGTATCCGTCCTTTTCGATGCTGATGACGTAGTCGCCGCGCGCGATTTCCAAATCCGACATCGGTGTCGTGCCGACGAGCTCGCGCGGCGGTGGACCGCTGGCAGCACTACCGGCGAAACGACGCAAATAAACCTGCGCACCTGGCGGTTCGCTGGTCACGGACAGCGTATCCGAGATTGCCGGCATCAGCCGCGTGAGCTTTGGATCGTTCGAGAGGTACTTGCGAGCGCCCAGTGCAAGATCGTAGGCCTCGAAGAAATTTCCCGCCTGGGCCAACTCCTCGATTACGGGAACCTGCTGCTGCGCCCATCGATGTCTCACCGTCCGCCACGCGTACCAACTGCCAAGTACGATGAGTGAAATTGCGGCAACCGCCGCCACGGTCCAGCGGCGCCGTCGTGCGCGGGCAGTCACAAAGGCGGGCACGCTGGGCGGCGAAACCTGCTCCGCGATCGTCCGCAGAGCGGCCGACATTTCTTCAACAGTCTGGTAACGATCGGCAAGCGACTTGGACATCGCGCGGTCAATCACCGCGGCCAGCGCCGGCGGCGTGTCGGCGTTGAGCTCGCGGACTGATGTTTGCGGTTCAGTAATCACCGCGTGCATCACTTCTACGGAGGATGCGCCGGGAAAGGGCACCGAACCGGTGCACATGTGGTACAGAAGGGCGCCAAACGAGAAGATGTCGCTGCGATGATCCACCTCCTGGCCGCGGGCCTGCTCCGGCGACATATAGGCGGGCGTACCGACGACGCGACCACTTTGGGTTGCGTCGGGACTGCCCGACGTCAGCAGCTTCGCCAGACCAAAGTCGAGCACCTTGGCTACGCCGTGCGGCGTCACGATGATGTTGCCTGGCTTGATGTCACGATGGATGATGCCCCGCTGATGTGCTGCACTCAGCGCATCGGCCATCTGAAGCGCTACCGACAGCAGCGTCTCCAGGGCCAGCGGCTGGTCGCCGATCACCTGCTTGAGCGTTTGACCCTCAATGTACTGCATCGCGATGAAACAGCGCCCGGAGCTTTCGCCGATGTCGTAGACTGCGCAAATATTCGGATGGTCGAGCGCGGAGGCGAGACGTGCCTCGCGCGTGAACCGTGACCGCATGTCACCGATGAAATTGGGGGCAACTACCTTCAACGCCACGTTGCGGCCGAGCCGGGGATCCTCGGCAAGGTAAACCTCTCCCATTCCGCCGGCGCCGATCAGCGAGATGATTCGGTAATGCCCCAATGTTTGGCCCGCGAGCGATTCGCTGGGAAGCTCCACGGTTGCGTCATCGGCTCCCTGGAAAGGCGTATCCCGTGATGTCTCGCCGGCCAACTCGGCGGGAAGGAGAGAAATCGCCGGGTTACCCATGAAGCTGCCGCCGTCCTCGGCCGCTCCCAAAAGCGCCTCGACGCGCCGGCGGAGGTCGCCATCGTCTTGGCAAGCGACGTTGAGATATTCGTCACGCCTGCTCTTGTCTGAAATGAAGAGGGCGGCTTGGAAGATCGCTTTTTCTGCGGAAGCGGACATACAATCCCACGGTCTCGACGCCCGTTCACGGGGGTTCTTCGGTTCGTTCCCAAACATCGCTCCGCCCTGACAAGCAGGGTGGGGGCGGATCAGTTTGTTAGGCACTCGCAGTCTGGTCGCCAAACGGCGCTCCACGCGGGCGAGCCGGGTGGAGGCGGATGAACGATCGCAGCCATCGAACGCCCGAGCCAGTGCATAAAAGCAGAACCTTCAAATCTGCAAAGGGCGCAAGGCCTGTTTGAAACCGCACATGACTTTACAACGCCCATTCTAGAATGCGATAACCGGGCAACAATTTGCCCATGCTGGAAGGAAAATACCCTAACCATTAGCTGACTCGTCTTCTTCGGCCCCGATCGCCTCGTGCAGCCACGCTCGGGCAAACGTCCAGTGTCTGTGGGCGGTGCTGCTGGAAATCCCGAGCGCTCGGCCGGCCTCGCTGATGTTTAATCCAGCAAAATAGTGGAGCTTGACGATCTGCGCCTCCAACGGATGCTCGTCGGCAAGCGATTCGAGCAACTCGCTCACCGCGATCACCTCGTCGGGCGACGGACCTGGAGGAGCGGCCGCATCGCTCAGCTCGATTCGTGCATATTTGCCGCCGTGCTTAATCCGCCGTTTCTTGCGAGCGCGTTCGACAAGAATTCGCCGCATGGCCTCGGCCGCCGCGGCGAAGAAGTAGCCACGGCCCTGCCAGTGCTGATCGGATCCGACCAGGCGGAGATAGGCCTCATGCACCAGGTCCGCTGTCTGCAGCGACTGCCCCGGCGCTTCGCGAGCCAGTTTTCTGTGCGCGAGGCGTCGAAGCTGATTGTACACGATCGGCAGGAGCTCGTCAGCGGCGCGAACGTCACCCGTGTCGATCCGCTCGAGAATCTGCGTCACATCGGACATCGAGTTTCCGATCGACGGTTTGAAAATTTTTTGGGCCGCAGGTGGGAAATCAGGGACCGCTGCGTCGCACTCTAAGTAGGCCACCGACTGTTTGCACTCGCGTGGCACTGCATAGGCCCGTCGCTACCAATATACACCGAGGAAAACGAACATGCACATCAGCCGACTACTTGTCCTGACCGCCGGCGCGGTACTGGTAATGGCTCAGTGGTTATCACCCGTTTCGGCCCAGCAGTACGTCGTCACCGAAATCATGAGCGGGTTGGACAACCCCCGCGGGCTTGCTTTCGGGCCGGACGGTGGCCTATACGTGGCCGAGGCAGGCCGCGGCGGCACGAAGCCGACCAGCATCGTGGTTGAGGGTCAATCGCGGTTCTTTGGTACCACGAGTGCTCTCAGCCGGCTGTTGGGCGGAGTGCAACAGCGCGTGTTGAGCGATTTTCCTTCGCTGGCAAATTCAAACGGCACCAATGCGGGCGGTCTGCAGGACATCGTCTTCAACAGCTCGGGGGAAGCGTTCGGCCTGATCGGCGCGGGCGCAAACCCGGCTGCACGAGCCAGCCTGGGCAGCGCAGGCGCGAGTATTGGGACTCTGGTTCGTTTGCCTCTGACCGGCGGGTCGTTGCAAACTATCGCAGATCTGGTCGCCTACGAGGGGGCGCAGAACCCCGACGGCGGTGTTGTCGACAGCAATCCCTTCAAGTTACTGCTCAACCCCGCGGGCGGCTTTGTGGTTGGGGACGCGGGCGCCAACGCAGTTTTTGGGGTAACCGCAGCAGGGGACATTTCGACGCTGACCGCGCTGCCACCGCGCCCCAATCCGCTGCCTTTCGGCCCGCCGGTGTTTCAGTCCGTGCCAACCGCGGTGGCGTTGGGTCCGGATGGGGCCACGTACGTCGGCGAGTTGACGGGCTTTCCGTTCCCGTCCGGCGCCGCCAATGTGTACCGCCTTGATCCAACAACGGGGGCGCGTACCGTCGCTCATTCTGGGTTCACGAATATTGTGGACCTCGCCTTCGGGCCGGATGACAGCTTGTACGTGCTGCAGATCAGCACCAATGGGCTGGCATCGCCGATGGGACCCGGCCCCGGTTCGCTGATCAAGGTGGATTCCGATACCGGGATGCGCACCACGATCGCCAGTCAGGGCCTGAGCTTCCCGACCGGGCTCGCCATCGGCCCGGACGGCGCCTTCTACGTGTCGAACATGGGTAGTGCGCCCGGCAGCGGGCAGGTGCTCAGCCTGACACCCATTCCGGAGCCATCGTCGCTGATACTGTTGGCTCTGGGAATGATCGCGGTCGCAGTCGGCTGCTTCGCACGCCGACTCAACGGGAATTAAGAACCGCTAACAATAGTAACCCGACGCGTAAGCGAGGCCGAATCTGCCCCGCTCCTCGCTCACGCTTCGGGTTACTGGGTGCCGGTTGTGTTAGCGGTTCTAAAGCAGGCACGGAGAACACGAACGGTGATTTATCAAAAAAGTTCTTTTCGTGGGATTCAATGATGAAGCGAATCTTTTGCGGCTTATTGGCTCTGGGCCTGTACCTTGGCGCGGCGGGTCACGCCCGCGCCGGCTTCATTTACTGGAGCAATACTTCGGGCGGTGATATCCGGCGGGCCAACCTCGACGGAACCGAGCAGACGACGCTCGTCACGGGCCAAAGTATTCCCATCGGGCCGAACCTGGACCTTGCCGGCGGCCACATGTACTGGGGCAATCTCGGTGGCGGCAACCTTCGACGCTCGAACCTCGACGGCACCGGCCAGACGACCATCGTAGCAGGCCTTGGCGGCGGGGGGGTTGCTCTCGACCTTGCAGGCGGCCGGATGTTCTGGGCAAACTCTGTTTCGGGTAATCTTCATCGGGCCAATCTCGATGGCACCGGGCTGACGACCCTCGTCACCGGGCAAAACGACCCGCACGCTGCACGCCTGGACCTCGCCGGAGGCCACATGTATTGGACTGAATTTGGCGGCGGGACTATCCGGCGGGCCAATCTCGACGGCACGGGCCTAACGACTCTCATCACGGGACTCGCTCAACCAAACCTTCTCGATCTCGATATTGCGGGCGGCAACATCTACTGGACCAATCGGGGGAGCGGCGACATTCGCCGCGCGAAATTGGACGGCTCCGACCAACAAGTCCTTGTCCAGAACCTGGATTACCCTTCCGGCATCACTCTCGATGTGAGCGCCGGCAAGATGTACTGGGCGAATTTGGACGGTGGCGACATTCGGCGAGCGAACCTCGACGGCACTGGGCAGGAAACGCTGTTCACGGGACTGCCTGGGCCAGTCTTCATCGCGCTGGACCTGATCAGCCCGCCTGCGTACGGCACTTGGAACGTCGACGCGGCAGGAAACTGGTCGCTGGCGAACAACTGGCTCGGCCCGGTTCCGAATGCCGCCGGAAAGCGAGCCGTGTTGGGCAGCGCCATTCAGGCGCCCCGCACCGTGATGCTTGACGTTCCGGTCACTCTTGGCCGCGTCGATTTTGACGGCGACCACGCCTATACGATCGCGGGCGCCAACCGCCTTACGTTCGACGTCACGAGCGGCAACGCGCAGATCAACGTGACTGGCGGGAGTCATACAATCAGCACCCCTGTTACGCTGGCCGATAACACGGTGGTCAGCGTCTCACCCGCCGGCAGCACGTTGTCGCTCCGCGGAGGTGTAAACGCCACTGGAGTCAACGTCGCAAAGACGGGCGCGGGGACTCTCGCGGTGAGCCGAATCGAAGCCACCCGACTCGTGATCAATGCAGGCAACGTGCAGCTCACGCCGAGTGCCGGCGCTCAGGAAGCGGGCCCCTCGGTGTTCGGCGGTCTCACGATCGCCGGCGACACGGCTCCAACGGCGACACTCGACCTGACGAGCGGCGCGGCAGTGATCGACTATACCGGGACAAGTCCGGCGGCGTCGGTTCGCCAGCAACTTATCGCAGGGCGCGGTGGCGCTGGGCTGGGCGCTACCCGGAACGGCCAAGGGATCACCAGCACCGCGGCCGCGGCGGCCGAACCGGAATCACGCTCGGTTGGCTACGCCGAGAACTCGTCGTTGCCGTTAGGGCCGTACGCCAACTTCCGCGGTCAGCCGGTGGACGATACTTCATTGCTGATGACCTACACGCGCACCGGCGACGCCAATCTGGATGGCATCGTGAACGACGACGACGTGACAATCGTGAGCGCGACCTACGCTCCGGGTGTTTCACAGCCGTCCTGGGCCTTGGGCGACTTTGACTACAACGGCTTCGTTGACGACGATGACGTGACGCTGTTGGGTGTGTTCTATGACCCGGCGGCGGCACCACTTGCCGCGCCCGAGAGCACATTAGCAAACAATGTCACCGCCGTGCCGGAACCGTCAACGCTGGCTTTGCTCAGCGTCCTGCTTGCGGCCTACGGCATCGGCGCGCTGCGTCGGCGAGCGGCCAGGCACGCGGTCTAACGAGCGGCCACCTGATCAATCGCCGCAACACAGCCATCGCATAAACTGCGTCGGAGTCACGCGCGGTCGGCCCGACGTTATAATGCGTCTCTATGGATCAGGACTTCGCCTCTCCAAGTTTGAGCCCGGCTTGCGGCCGAGCCTTTACCACGACGCACTGGAGCTTAGTGTTAGCGGCAGGCAACACGCAGTCGCCTCAAGCCAAGGAGGCCCTGGAAACACTGTGCCGGGCGTACTGGTATCCGCTTTATGCTTACGTCCGCAGAAAAGGCTATGGCGCCCACAGCGCCCAAGATTTGATTCAGGAATTCTTCGCACGGTTGCTGGCGAGAAACTATCTCAGCGTTGCCGACCGCAACCGCGGAAAGTTTCGCTCGTTCTTGTTAGGATCGCTGGAACATTTTCTAGCTCGCGAATGGACCAAGGCACACGCGCAAAAACGTGGCGGCGACCGAGCCGCTGTTTCCCTCGATCGGGCGGAGGCTGAAAATCGCTATCTCCTGGAACCGGCCCACGAACTGACGGCTGAGAGAATCTTCGACCGCCGCTGGGCCACGACGCTGCTAGATCAGGCGATGTCACGATTGCGGAAAGAATGCGTGGACAAGGATAAAGGCGAACTTTTCGCCGGAGTTGAAAGCGTCCTTTTTTATCAGGAAGGCAAGGCTTCCTATGCCGACGTCGCCGCGGCATTGAAGATGAGCGAAGGAGCGATCAAAGTGGCCGTGCATCGCCTGCGGCAGCGTTATGGCGAATTGGTTCGCGATGAAATTGCCCAAACGGTTGATACGCCGGAAGAAGTCGATGAGGAATTGCATTATCTGTTTACCGTACTCCGTGAGTAAGCCGGGAGCAGGAAGTAGCTTTAGCCCAGTGCCCCTTGCTCGATGCTCCTCGGTTCGCCTGTAACCTTTTCAGGATTTTTCGACAATAACGAGTGACAACCCATTAAACAACCTTGATGTGCCAGTGCTAACAACATGTCCGCAGTGCGGGGCGAAGCACTCCGGCGATGGACCGGCAGGGAGTTGCCCTGCCTGTCTACTTGCCTTGGCCTTGGGGATGGGCGCCGACGGCGATGAAGATGCTGATACCGCAGCGAGCCACCGAACTATCCGTTATTTTGGCGACTACGAATTGCTCGAGGAAATCGCTCGTGGGGGGATGGGCATCGTCTATCGTGCGCGGCAATTAAGCCTCAATCGTCCCGTCGCGCTCAAGATGATTCTGGCAGGGCAATTGGCCACGCCTGCCTTGGTGCATCGATTTCACACCGAAGCCGAATCAGCGGCCCGACTGGACCATCCGCACATCGTTCCGATCTACGAAATCGGCGAGTACGACGGCCAGCATTACTTCAGCATGAAGCTAATCCAAGGTGGTACGCTTGCCAGCGCGAGTTTCAAGGTCAACGGCCGAAGTAAACGATCGGCCGAGGAGGCTGCTCGCCTTGTTGCAACGGTCGCGCGTGCGGTGCACTACGCGCACCAACGCGGCATTCTCCATCGCGATCTGAAACCCACCAATATCCTGCTCGACGAAGCGGGCGAACCTCACGTCACCGATTTCGGGCTGGCCAAGCTGGCGGAGGACGATTCCGGCTTGACGATCAGCGCCGCAATCCTCGGCACGCCCGCTTACATGTCACCCGAACAAGCGGCGGGCCAAACCAAAGGACTGACGACCGCGGCAGACACCTATAGCCTCGGCGCGATTCTCTATGAGCTGCTTGCGGGCAGGCCACCTTTCCACGCGCCCTCGGTCGTGGAGACGTTGCGGCAAGTCTGCGAACAGGAGCCGCCGCGTCCCCACACTCTCAATCCAGCCGTGGATCGGGACCTGGAAACGATTTGCCTGAAATGCTTGAATAAGGACCCGCAACGGCGTTACGGCTCGGCGGAAATGTTAGCGGACGATTTGGATCACTGGCGCAATGGGGAACCGATCAACGCGCGGCCCGTCAATGCAGCAGAAAAATTCTGGCGTTGGTGCCGGCGCAAACCGGCCTTGGCGGCTTCGGTCTTGCTGATCGGAGTCCTGCTACTGATCGTCATGATCGGCTCACCCATTGCGGTCTTCCGAATCAATCGAGAGCGAGTGCAGGCCGAGGACGCTCGCCGGAAAGAGGCCGCCCTCCGGCAGCAGGCTGAAGCCAGGGAGAAACTCGTGAAGGCTCAGGTGCTGTGCGATCAGCTCAAGTTCGACGAGGCCGAGGAGATGATGAGTCGTATTCCTGTTCCAGCCCTTCTTACCGAGAGGAGAGATGCAGTAATCGTCTTCAATGCACTGACCGATTTTCATGCCCGCCACGTTCGGTGGAAAGAGGCCTTGCCCCATGCAACGAAGGCTGTCGAATGCGACCCAACGGACGACTTGAACTATGTCTCACTTCTTGCCTTGCTGGCAGCCCATGGAGACGTGGAGAATTATCGTCTTTTTTGCCGGGAATTCCTCCACCGGTTTGGCGAACCAAAAGACATACTCATCGGCGAACGGATCGCAAAAGTGTGCCTGATGCTTCCCTCGTCGGGAGTAGATTTGGCAATCGCCGATAAATTGGCTGAGAACGCAGTAACCGCTGGAAACAACGCTTATCAACCCTACTATCAATTTGCCAAAGGGTTGGCGGAATATCGTCAAGGCCGCTTTGCGAGTGCTGCAGAGTGGACGCGCAAAAGCATCGACGATCCGTTCTACGGCCATGGCCACAGCCGTTATGTGCAATCCTACATGGTGTTGGCCATGGCGCAGCATCAGTTGAACGAGCACGAGGAGGCTCGTGCGGCATTCGCCAAAGGGAAGGAGATCGAACAAACGAAACTGCCGAAAATCGACAGCGGTGACCTCGGATCGGGTTGGTATTGGAGGGATTGGATTATTGCCCATGCCCTGATGAACGAGGCCAAGGCGCTGATCGAAGGTCAGCCCAGTGCGATAGACGACCCCGAACAAAAACAATTTCCACGAGATATACGCGAACGCTGACGTAATGCCACCGAGATAGCCGTAGGGCATTATTTGCCTCCGCCTTTGGTTGGCACTTCAATCTCTTGAATGGGGCGTGTCGCGGTGAGGTCCCTAAACCGCTTGCCGCGCGGCATCTACTGGCTGTCTCTGGTCAACGGGAAGAATCTCCGGATTTCCTGTAACTTTTCCTCCGCGATTGAGCAGTACCTAGGTGAAGTGGTCGCGGCGCCGATGTCAAGTCTCAACCGCGGCGAGCCTTTTTCGCCGCACACACACACACAAAGGAAGATGACCATGAGCAAGATGAAATCGAAGCTGATGTTAGCTGGAGTTTTGGTCGCCTGTGCTTTCGGTGAAATGGCCTTGAGCCTCGCCTGGGCCAACGGGAACGGCGCGACCAAGACCACCCAGTCGGTCGTTGACTTCGCCACGAAGAGTATTGTCCGGGGCGAATCGACGCTCACCCGGACAGACAACGGCATCACGATGCACCTGACGGCCACCGGTGTGGAACCAGGCGCCTACACGGGCTGGATTCCGATCTTCGGACCGTCGGGCCCCATCGTCGCCGGTCGGGTCGCCGGGCACGTCGTGGGCGAAGGCGGTGAGCTCACTTTCACGGCGCATCTGAAAGAGGGGGAGATCATCTCAGGACATCCGATGATCCCAAGCGGGTCGCTGACGGATGCGCGGGGACAGGACATCGGGATGGTGGTCCGCTACCACGGGCCCGCGGACCCGGGACGAATCTATGAGCAGACGCATACGTTTGAGCCCGGCGTGGCTACAGACTTTCTGTTCACGAGACACGATGCGCCGTAACGCCGGCAATCCAGCTATCAAGGGCGAGTATCGCGTACTCCGTGCTCGATACTCGTCTTTGATCCTGGCTACCGTCCCGCTATCTTCGTCGGATTTCAGGAGAGAGAAATGCCGTCCGAGGTCGAACGGAAACAACCAGCAGCGCCGATGGCAAACAACTCGCTGCCAACCGCGGAGCGAGGCCTGATCCCACAGTCGTCTGAACCAACCGATCCCCAGAGGTGACCCATGAACGCATTTCGAGTCCTGCTGGCAACGCTGCCGCTACTGCTCAGCGCCCCGGACGCAGCGCTGTCGGCGGGCCCCACCGCGCCCGTTTCAGTGGGACACACTAAGGACCCGGTCCTGAAATGGAACTCGATCGCGCTGCAGGCGGTCGTGGATGATCACAGCGGCACGTTCGGCGCGCCCGAGCAAGGCGGACCGACGCGCGCGTCCCGCGCCCTGGCGATCGTCCATATCGCGGTCTTTGACGCCGTGAATGCGATCGTCGGCGGATATGAGCCGTACATCGAGGTGACCGGCTGGTCTCCGCAGGTGCTGGGCGCCGCGTCGGTGGAAACCGCCGTCGCGCAGGCCGCCCGCGATACGCTGGCGTTCCTGTATCCGAATCAGCAGGACGTGTTTGATGGCCAACTAGGCAAGGTCCTCAGCGGCGTCGCCGCCAAGTCCGGCCGCGATGAAGGGCGCGCCATTGGCGCGGCGGCCGCCATGAACATCCTGCTGGAGCGTTTCGACGACGGGGGCGATGCGCCCGACAAACCGTTCCCTTCCGGCGAGACGAAGCAAATCGGCCTGCACCAGCCGGACCCGCTCAATCCAGGGCAAGGGCTGCTCACTCCCAAGTGGGGCGACGTTCTCCCGTTCGCGATGGGCGACGTCGCCGACTTCCACGCGCCGCCTCCGCCACAGCCGGACAGCCCGGATGTGATCGAGCGTCTGGCCTACGCCCTCGCCTACGACGAAGTGCAGCGGCTGGGGGGAGACGGCGAGATCACGCAGACCGAGCGGACTGCGGAACAGACCGACATTGGCCTGTTCTGGGGTTATGACGGCAGCATTGGCCTGGGCGTGCCTCCGCGGCTCTACAACCAGATCGCGCGGGTCATCGCGATGCACGAGCACCACACGACGGTCGAGAATGCGCGGCTCTTCGCGCTGGTCAATATCTCGATGGCCGACGCGGGGATCGCGTCATGGTACAGCAAATACGCCTACAACTACTGGCGGCCGGTGGTCGCCATCCGTTGCGGCGGCTCCGGCGAGAGCGACGACGCGGATGGCAACGAGTTCACCATCGGCGACGAGGACTGGACGCCGCTGGGTGCTCCGGCAACCAACCAGAGCAACGGCGGAATCGACTTCACGCCCCCGTTCCCCGCCTACACCTCCGGCCACGCCACGTTCGGCGCGGCGCTGTTCCGTACGCTGGCGAACCTGTACGGCGATGAATACGAATTCCAGCTCATCTCCGATGAGCTCAACGGCCGCAACAGGGACTCCGACGGACGGCACCGGCGCGCCATAATGCGGCAATTCCAAAGTTTCAGCCAGGCGGCGCGCGAAAACGCCGACAGCCGCATCTATCTCGGCATCCACTGGTCCTTCGACGCCGACGAAGGCATCGCGATCGGTAATGCCGTGGCGGATTATGCATTCCACAAGTATCTGCAGCCGCTGCCCTGAGCAGCGGAGCGGCGCCCGGTCTTTACAAAAGCACTTCGTAGCATCAACACGCAAACGTATCTACATCGTTCACCCGAACCGATTGACATCGTCGGTATGAGACGTCGTCCAAAATCACGCCGCTAACACAAACCGGAAGGCCCGCGCCGACCGGCTAAGGAACGACCCATGGTCAAGCTACTACGACTTTTCTCCGTCGGCACTTCTCTGGTGCTAATGTCTTTGCCAGCCGCGGCGGAGGCTGACATTTTTCGCTGGGACAACGGGCAGGTGATCCCGGGGACCGAAGGCATCGCGCCGGGACCAGGGGTTGACCTTAATTCTCATTCGGGTGAGTGGAGTAGCCCGCAACGTAACCTCCGCTTTGCCAATTTTTCGGGCGGCCTGGACCTTACCCAGGCGAGCTTTTGGCGAAGTTGGCTCGATAATTCTCGGTTCAACGGCGCTAATCTGACTAACGCATCCCTAAGCCAAGCAAGCTTGACGAACGCCAATTTGTCGGGAACGAATCTCACGGATGCGGAGCTTTTGGGAACGATGGTCACGGGGGCCAGCTTTGATGAGACTACGTGGCGTGGCTTCACCAAGGAGCAGCTCTACTCCACGGCGAGCTACCAGCAGAAGAATCTGCGGGGCATTGGATTAAGCAACAACAACCTGACCGGCTGGGACTTCAGCGGGTTGGACCTTACCGGCGCGTCTTTCGCCGCCTCGGTCCTGACGAACGCCAATTTGTCGGGAACGGATCTCACGGATGCGTACCTGGGCGGCGGCGGCGGCGAAACTCTCGTCCCTTCGTACCTCACGAACGCCAACCTTGCTGGGGCGATAGTTACCGGAGCCAGATTTTTTAGCGCATCTGGCTTTACCAGCGAGCAACTCTACTCCACCGCCAGCTACCAGGAGAAGGATTTGCGGGGTATTGGATTAGGCAACAACGATTTGACTGGGTGGGACTTCAGCGGGCAGGACCTTACCGGCGCAGATTTCTGGCTCTCGACGCTGACGAACGCGAACCTCCGGGGCGCCAATCTCACGAGTGCGTACCTGTGGTCATCGACGCTCACGAACGCCAACCTCGCGGGCGCCAATCTCACGAGTGCGGCGCTGGAGGCGACCCTCACGAACGCCAACCTCGCGGGGGCCAATCTCACGAATGCGTCGCTGGCGGTTGCGGCCCTCACGAACGCCAACTTTGCTGGGGCGATAATTACCGGAGCCAACTTTTATGGCACGTCTGGCTTTACCGGCGAGCAACTCTACTCCACCGCCAGCTACCAGGAGAAGGATTTGCGGGGTATTGGATTAGGCAACAACGATTTGACTGGGTGGGACTTCAGCGGGCAGGACCTTTCCCACGCCGACTTGTCCGGGGCGACACTTGCTAGTTCCGACCTAAGTGGGGCAAATCTCACTCATGCGAACATAACTGACTCGAAATTCCCGAATTCCGACCTGACGGGGGCGGACTTCAGAGGAGCCAGCCACAGTGGCCTGCGGCTCGACGGGGCGGTTCTAAGCAACACGATTGCACCCGATGGCCGTATTTCCGGATTCAAGCTGACCGCCGGCAAAAAGCTGGTTGCGTATCCTGGAGTGCCGATACCCATCAAGATCATCGGCGACTTTCCCATTCATCCCACGGCCACATTCGATCTCACCGACAACGCGGCGATTGTTGATTATGAGGGGACAAGCACGGCGGCTGCGATCCGCGAACATATTAATGCCGGTCGCGGCGGTTCCGGACTTGGCGGCGATTGGACCGGCACTGGAATCACCAGCAGCACGGCGGCCGCGGCAAACGGGGCCCAGCCCGACTCGCGCTCGTTGGGCTATGCCGACAACGCGACGCTCCCGCTCGGCGCGTACACGAGCTTCGATGGTGTGGCGGTGGACGAAACGTCGATCCTGATCGCCTTCACGCGCACCGGCGACGCCAATCTCGACGGCGTGGTCAACGACGACGACGTGACGATCGTGGGTGCGACGTACGCGCCAGGTGTTGCGAATGCGCACTGGGCGTTGGGCGACTTCGACTACAACGGCTTTGTGGATGACGACGACGTGACGCTGCTGGGCGCGTTCTACAACCCGGCTGCAGCTTCGTTGATCGCTCCAACTCCGCTCGGCGTAAGCAGTGTCGCTGCGGTACCCGAGCCGTCCTCGCTCGCACTCCTCTTCGCGTGTGGGATAGCGGGTTGTGCTTTGGCGCGTCGGCGGATCTTAGCTAATAGATGTCGGCAGGTGGGCCAATTGGACGCGCGGTGTTCCGAATATGCATTACTCGAAATCGCCGCTCACACAAACCGGAACGCCCGCGCCGACCGCCTAAGGAACGACGCATGATCAAGCTACTACGACTTCTCGCCATCGGCACTTCTTTCCTGCCGCTGGCAGGCATCCGCAGCACTCAGGCAGCGGAAATAAAGATTGTTTCGCCCAGTGCCTACGAACACATCGAGGGCGCCGGATCAGCCGAGGGTTGTTGCTCTCCTTTCCGCTACCAGCAGGTGTTTCCCGCCGCGGACTTCGCGGCGCTGGGCAACAAACCGCACTGGCTCGTAGACAGCCACTCCCGGCCGGATCAAAGTCTGACGGGTCCGCTCACGGTCCACTATCCAGACAATGAGTACCGCCTGGCTACCACGCAAAGGGGACCAGACAACCTGAGCTTGCGCTTTGACGATAACCTCGGTTCGGACTTCAAGCATTGGTACCGCGGGCCAGTGACCGCCGTGGCGGACGTTGCTGGCCCAGGCCCTGGCCCGAGGGAATTCTATCATGGCGACCGTCCTGCAGGCGTGACTCCTTATCTCTATGATCCAAGCCAGGGAAATCTCGTCCTCGATGTGATCGGTTGGCAAGGGGTATCTCCCTCACCGAGCGTAGATAAAGTCCCCGGCATACAAACAGGCCTGTATGCTTCAAGCCCCTTCGCAACGCAAGGCTTTCGGTCAGATGCTGGGATCTATCAGTTTACATTCGTTCCAGTGCTTGAGACGCCTGTGGGTACTTGGAACGTCGATGCGGGCGGAAACTGGTCGCTGTCGGCTAATTGGGCCAGCGGCGTTCCCAATGGGACGGGTGCGCAAGCAGTGCTGGGCAGTGTCATTACTTCACCGCACACGGTGACCGTCGATGCCCCGATCGCCGTCGGCCGCCTCGATTTCGAGAACGCCAACGCGTACACGATCGCCGGTCCACAGATTCTTACGCTAGACGCCATGAGCGGCGATGCGCAAATCAACGTCGCCAGCGGGAGTCAGACAATCACCGCGCCGGTCACACTGGCGGACAATACGACGATCACCGTCACGCCCCCGGCCAGCAATCTTTCGCTGACCGGTTCGCTCAATGCCAGCGGCAGAAATTTGACTAAGATTGGCGGCGGTACGCTGACGGTGAACAACATTCGCGCCGCCGGCTTGTCGGTCAATGGAGGCGCCGTCGCCATGGCAACCAACGGCACAAACTCCGGCGTATCGGTGCTTGGCACTCTCTCGATCGCCGGTGACGCCACGCCGACCGCGAAGCTCGACCTGGCCAACAACGCCGCGATCATTAACTACACCGGCGCAAGCCCCATGGCCACCGTTCGCCAACAGATCCTCACCGGCCGCGGCGGACCGGGCTTTGACGCGGCCTGGACCGGTCAAGGCATCACCAGCAGCGCCGCGGCCGCCGCTGTGGCGACCGACCCGGAAGCGCGCTCCGTCGGCTATGCCGAGAACTCGTCGTTGCCTCTAGGCCCCTACAGCACCTTCCGCGGCCAGTCGGTCGACGACACGTCATTGCTGATGGCCTACACGCGGACCGGCGACGCCAACCTTGACGGCATTGTCAACGACGACGACGTGACGATTGTCAGCGCCACCTATGCGCCTGGCGTTCCGCAGCCCTCGTGGGCGTTAGGCGACTTCGACTACAACGGCTTTGTGGACGACGACGACGTGACGCTGCTTGGCGCGTTCTACGATCCGTCGGCGCCGCCACTTATGGCCGCTGTTGCAGGCAGCACCGCAGCGAGCGCCATTGCACCCGTGCCGGAGCCTTCGACGCTGGCTTTGCTTGCCGCGATGGCGGGCGCGCTTTGGCTTACGGGCCGCCGCCGCCGGGGACGTACGGCGTTGTGTGTGGCAACTTGACGTACAAATGGCAATTTCCGCGGATGGGGCTCGTCTGATGCCGTATGCGCTGGCTATATCAGTGCTTCCTGTTTCATCCCTCGCTCTCTGAACTTGCCAGCAAATCGTCGAGATCGAGGGGCAAGGTCTGCATGTTAATCTGGCCGTCGGGCGTGCGCGGCCACTGCTCTTGCGGGCGATCCCAATACAACTCCAGGCCGTTGCCATCCGGTTCGCGCAGGTAAATCGCTTCGCTTACGCCGTGATCGCTTGCGCCTTCAAGCCGGATGCCCGCCGCCAATACGCGGCGAATGGCGTGGGCCAGTGCCGCGCGCGTTGGATACAAAATGGCGAGGTGGTAGAGTCCCGTTGTGCCCGGCGGCGGCGCTGAGCCACCCAGGCTTTCCCAAGTGTTCAATCCGATGTGATGGTGGTATCCGCCTGCGGACAGGAAAGCCGCCTGCGCCCCGTAGCGCTGTGTCAACTCAAAGCCGAGAACGCCGCGGTAGAAATCCAAGGCGCGCTCCAAGTCGGCTACCTTCAGGTGCGCATGGCCAATGCGAACGCGAGGATCGATCGCCCGGAACAGGTCGTCGTCGTTAGTTCCATTTTGGACCATAACCTACAGCTCCGATAGAATGCGCCGAATCGTCGATTGGACGGGATGCGCAACGCTGGCGGGCATTTTTTGTGCCGCTGTGCTGCGTGTCACGGGCGAGGGGCGGTAGGACCTGCATGGAATCAAACCGGCTACCCAAGGTGTTCATCGTCGGCGGCGGTTTTGCGGGCATCGCGGCGGCGAAGGCGCTGGCGGGAGCGCCGGTTGATGTAACGCTGATCGATCGCCGCAATCACCATGTGTTTCAGCCGTTGCTGTATCAGGTGGCCACTGCGTCGCTGTCTCCGGCGGATATCAGCTCGCCGATCCGTACCATCGTGCGTGGCCAAAGGAACTGCCAGGTCGTGCTGGCTGACGTTATCGGTGTCGATCCGGCTAAGCGGCGGCTGTTGGTGCATGGGGGTTACGTCGAGTACGACTATCTCATTCTGGCTGCCGGCGCGACGCACTCGTACTTTGGGCACGACGAGTGGGCCACGATGGCGCCGGGACTGAAAAGTCTGGAAGATGCCACGGAGATGCGGCGGCGAATCCTGCTAGCGTTCGAATCGGCCGAATACGAAGCCAGCGCCGAGGCGCGGCGCGCAGCCTTGACCTTCGGCATTGTCGGCGGCGGCCCGACCGGCGTCGAGCTCGCGGGGGCCATCAAGGAGATCGCGGGACAAACGCTTCCCAAAGACTATAAGCACATCGACACGCGGACGACGCGCGTCATCGTCTTCGAAGGAGGCCACCGGCTGCTGGCAGCGTTTCCTGCGGAACTGAGCGCGCGTGCCAAGCGAGATTTGGAGCGGATGGGCGTCGAAGTGCGGCTGAATTCGATTGTCACGAACATCACGCCCGAGGGGCTATACGTTGGCGATGAATTCACTCCCGTGCGCAACGTTTTCTGGGCGGCCGGTGTGCGGGCCAACGTAATCGGCAAGTCACTGGGTGCGCCACTCGATCGCGCCGGCCGTGTGATCGTGGGGCCGGATCTGACCATTCCATACCACCCGGAGGTGTTCGTCACGGGCGACATGGCGGCGGCCAAATCTGCCGATACTGGCCACTCTGTGCCCGGAGTGGCGCAAGGCGGAATTCAGATGGGCCGCTACGCCGGGCAGGTGATTGCGGCGGAAGTCACCGGCAGCACGAAGCCTACGGAGCGCAGGCCATTTGTCTACAAAGACAAGGGCTCCATGGCCGTCATCGGCAAAGCCAAGGCCGTGGCGCACATCGGCAAGCTCAGATTTGGTGGATTCTTGGCCTGGCTGGTGTGGGGCGGCATTCATATTGCGTTCTTGATCGGCTTTCGCAATCGCCTTCAGGTGTTGTTGAGCTGGTTCTGGAATTGGCTGCTCAACGCGCGCGACGCCCGGCTCATTACTGGCGGCGGACCGCTCGAAATCGAGCTCCCACGCCCGGCCAATTTCGTGGCCACTAGTATTTCGACGGCAGCCGCAGAAAGTGGATCCAGCCGAGAACCAAACGTGGTGGCCGATTTATGAGTGCGACTACGATCAAGAACGACACAACGCCGCCCTACCATCTATCGGCTGACGGCGTACTAGCCGCTCTGGAAACGGACGGGCAGCGCGGTCTTGGAGAGTCCGAAGCACAGGCGCGGCTCCAGCGATATGGTCGCAATGAGTTGACGGCAGAAGAGCCGACGCCCGCGTGGCGAAAGTTTCTGGCCCAGTTTTCGAACGTGCTGGTGATTCTGCTGTTGGTCGCCACGGCGATCTCCGCTGCACTGTGGTTCTACGAGCGGCCGTCGGCGCTGCCGTACGAGGCCATCGCGATCTTCAGCGTGGTGCTGTTCAACGCCGTGCTCGGGTATGTGCAGGAATCGCGGGCGGAAGCGGCGGTGGCGGCGCTGCGCGCCATGGCGGCTAGCGAAGCTACCGTGATCCGCGATGGCCAGCAGCGGCGCGTTCCGGCGGCGGAACTCGTGCCTGGCGACGTCATTCTGATTGAGGAGGGAGACACCCTACCCACCGATGCGCGGTTGGTTCAATCGACCGCGCTGCAAACGGCGGAAGCGGCGTTGACGGGCGAAAGCCTGCCTGTGTCGAAAGATACCGCCGCCATCGCCGAAGATGTGGGGCTTGGCGACCGCCACAATATGGTCTTCAGCGGGACGGCGGCGACTTACGGGCGCGGCCGAGCGGTGGTCACGGCGACCGGCATGCAGAGCGAGATGGGACGCATCGCCGGCTTGTTGGAGGAGACCCCTGAGGAGACGACGCCGCTGCAGCACGCGCTTGATCGCGTCGGAAAACTACTCGGCGGCATCGTCATCGGCATCGCTGTCGTGATGATCGCGACGATTATTCTGGTCGAAGAGGTTCGTGGGCTCTCGGCGCTGTTTGATGTTTTAATCTTGGGCGTGGCGCTCGCCGTCGCGGCGGTGCCGGAAGGCTTGCCGGCGATCGTGACCGCGGTGCTGGCGTTGGGCGTGCAGCGGATGGCGCAGCGCAAGGCCATTGTGCGCCATCTAGCGGCGGTCGAGACGCTGGGCTCGGCCGACGTCATCGCTTCGGACAAAACAGGCACGTTGACCAGGAACGAGATGACGGTGCGGGCCGTCGTTACCGCCAGCGGACGCGTGCAGCTCGGCGGCACCGGCTATGGCCCCGAGGGGGACGTGCAGATTGCAGGCGGCGCGCCGCTGGAAGGCCCATTGCGCGTGGAGCTCGAGCGGGCGTTGACGGCGGCCGATCGCGCCAATAATTCCGTGCTGCAAGAGCGCGATGGGCACTGGACGGTGCAGGGAGATCCAACCGAAGGCGCACTCGTGGTGGCGGCGCACAAAGCAGGGCTCGCGGAAAAGGCGCTCGACGCGCGCTTCGAGCGCGTCGGAGAAGTCCCCTTCTCGTCGGAGCGCAAGTTGATGACGACGGTGCACACCGACGCCGACCGGCAGGAGCGATTGCTCGTCTTTACCAAGGGCGCCCCCGACGTGCTGGTCGCGCGCTGTGTGCAGGAGCTGGTGGGCGAGAAGACACGACCTTTGAGCGCGGAGCGCCGCGCGGAGATCTTACAGGCAAACGAAGACCTTGCCGCGCAGGCGCTGCGCACACTGGGCGTTGCCGCGCGATCGCTGTCCGCCGACGCGCTGGAACGCCAGGAAGTCAACGATCAACTCGAGCAGGAGCTCGTCTTCCTGGGTCTGATCGGAATGATTGATCCGCCCCGCCAGGAAGCAAAGCAAGCCGTAAAACGCTCCAAGGCCGCGGGTATTCGGCCGCTGATGATTACCGGCGATCATCCCAAAACGGCGGCGGTCATCGCGGCCGAACTTGGCATTGGCAACAATGGGCGGGCGGTCACTGGGGCTGAATTGCAAAAAATGTCCGACGACGAACTTGCGAAAACAGTTCGCGAGGTTTCCGTTTATGCCCGCGTCAATCCCGAACACAAACTGCGGATTGTGAAGGCGCTGCGCAGCCAGGGCGCCACGGTGGCGATGACCGGCGACGGCGTGAACGACGCGCCGGCGCTTAAGACCGCGGACATCGGCGTGGCGATGGGCATCACAGGCACCGATGTCTCTAAAGAAGCCGCCGACGTGGTGCTGACCGATGACAACTTCGCGACCCTCGTCTCGGCCGTCGAAGAAGGCCGCGCGATCTTCGCCAACATTCGCAAGTTCCTGCGATATCTGCTCTCCTCCAACATCGGCGAAGTATTGACCATGTTTTTTGGCGTGCTGTTGGCCAGATTCATCGGCCTGCAGCAAGACACCGACGGAGTCTTGCTGCCGCTCTTGGCGACGCAAATTCTGTGGATCAATTTAGTCACCGACGGCCCGCCCGCGATGGCGCTTGGCATCGATCCGGCCGACCCAGACGTGATGACTCAACCACCACGCCCGCGCGGCGAAGGAGTGATTACGCTGCGCATGTGGATGGGCATCGCGTTCGTAGGGATAATCATGGCGGCAGGCACGCTCTTGGTGCTGGATGCATCGCTGCCCGGGGGATTGATCGAAGGCACAGGCGATATCCGCTACGGGCAGACGATGGCCTTCACCACGCTGATGATGTTTCAGCTCTTTAACGTGTTCAACGCCCGCTCGGACGAGCACAGCGCCTTCCGCGGTCTGTTCCGCAACCGCTGGCTTTGGACCGCGGTTGGGTTTTCCCTTGCGCTGCATGTGGCCGTAATTCATGTGCCGTTTCTGCAGCAGGCCTTTTCAACGACCAGTCTCACCGTGATCGATTGGGGAAGATGTGCCGTGGCAGCCAGCTCCGTCTTGTGGCTGCGAGAAGTGAGCAAAGTCGTCAGGCGCTCGGCACGCCGCCCGTTGGACAAAGGTTAAATTCTCAAGCGTTGCGGCTGAACCACGTCCGGCCCGAACGATTTCGAAGAGAGCGGCGCAAAAAAATTTCGCGCCAAAACGTTGCTTTCTGCCAAGAGAGGTGATAGCGTATCCTCGCCAAGCTGCCCATACGTGTGGGTTCAATCCAGCCATCCCCGGAGGGTCACGTGATTTTCAGACGGAGTGTCTCGCTGGAGTTTGCCCTCTGGGTTTGCCTTGCAGGGGCCTTTTCTGCGGCCCGAGCCGCGGATCATCTCGATGCTCCGCTGTTACAAGTTCAGGGCCAAGGGGGGCGCGATCTGAACGATGTCTACGCCTTCCAATCGCCTACTAATCCCGCCAATACCGTGCTGGTACTGACGGTAAATCCCTTCGCGGGACAACTTAACCCGTTTGGCACGGTGAGTGATCGGACTTTCGACCCGGCGGTTGAATACCAGTTTTTGATCGACAACAACAACGATGCGATGGCCGATGTGACGTACACGACGACGTTTACTCCGGCGACTCCGGCGACGGGCCTCTTGCAGACGCTCACAGCAAGTCGCAACGGCGTACCCATCGCCGCGGGCGGCACGTTCACGAACCTCCCGGTAGTCGGCGGTGGGATGGTGCATGCCGCGCTGTTCGAAGATCCCTTTTTCTTTGACTTTTTTGGATTCCGCAATGGATTGAACTTTACCGGCGCCGATGCGTTCGCGGGCGCCGACATTTCGGCGATCGTTTTGGAAGTTCCCAGCGCCCAACTGAATGGGGCAACCAGCAATGTCGGGGTTTGGGGTCGGACGGCCGTGGGAGGAGTCCAGGTCGACCGCGAGGGCCGACCGGCCATCAATACGGCGTTGATTCCTGGGCCCATGAAGAACGCCTTCAACCAGGCAGTGCCGGCTAACGATCAAGCCGCCTTCAGCAGCACGGTCCGGACGTCTCTCTTGAGTTTAAATGGCGGTAACGTTGCTCACGCTGACCAGGTTACCGCCCTGTTGCTCCCGGATATCCTCACATTGGACACGGCCAATCCCGCCGGCTTTCTCAACGGCCGCCGACTTCAGGACGACGTGATCGACACAGTGCTCGGCGCGGTCTCGAACGGAGCCCTGACGACGGACATGGTGGCTGCGAATGATGTGGCATTTCAAAGCACTTTTCCGTATTTGTCCCCGGCCAACGTGATTCCTGAACCATCTGCGATAGTTTTGCTGGTCGCTGGGTTGTCCGCGCTCGGATTGTATGCGCGGCGGCGTCGCACTCGCAGATGACGCGCTGGCACTACTAGACAACAAGCCAAGAAAATCCCGCAGCGCGGTTGTGCTGCGGGATTTTTCGTAGAATGCGGGCGACAGCGCTGTGCGGCGGAGCTACACGTAAAGGCCATCGGCAAACCTTTCAGAGAGGGGGATGAGGGGATGATGGGGATTAGGGGGATTGGTTTGTGTTTATCTGTGTTCCTTGCGGCGGCCGCGATCATCGCCGTCGAGCCGTACGTTCCCAAAGATGATGACGAGGTTCTGGAAACGCTGCCCCGGGACCTGCTGTCGGGCCGCGATGAGTTGGACACGCTGCGCCGGCAACTCTCGAAAGATCCTCGCAATGTGGAGTTGGCGGTCAACGTAGCATCGCGCTATTTGCAGATGGGTAAATCCGCGGGCGATCCACGCTTTTACGGGTACGCCCAGGCGGCCCTCCGTCCGTGGTGGGATGCTGCCAGCGCGCCACCGGCAATCCTCAAGTTGCGAGCCAAGCTGAAAGAACGGGATCATCGATATGATGAGGCGTTGAAAGATCTCAAGCTCGCGCTTGCGCAAGTGCCGCAAGACGCACAGGTATGCATGGAGCTGGCCAATATTTACTGGGTGCAGGGCAAGTACGCTGAAGCGCAGGACGCCTGTGACCGCTTGCGAGAGACTGCCGGCACGGCTGCCGCGATTATGGGCAGCGCCCCGATTCTGGCGGTAACCGGCAAAGCAGAACAAGCCTATGCTTCACTCACGCACATACTGCCAATAGCCAGGGAGCAATCGCCGTCGGCTGTGCAATGGATCTACACCATGCAGGCCGATATCTCGGCAGCGCTTGGCCGGGTGGAGCAGGCTGAGCAGCATTATCGCCAGGTGCTGGCCGTCGATTCGAGCGACAATTATGTGCTGCGCTCGTACGCTGATTTTCTGCTCGATCAGGGCCGGGAAGAGGAAGTCTTGGCGTTGCTTCGCGACTACACGAGCGACACCGGCATTCTGCTTCCGGCCACGATTGCCGCCCACCGCGCCGGCCAACGAGCGCTGGCCGCCGAGTGGCGAACGCAGTTGAAGAGCCGTTTTGAAGAGAACCGGCTGCGCGGCAACCCACCGCACGGCAGGTTCGAGGCGCGCTACGAGCTCGAATTGATGAATGATCCCAAGCGGGCACTGGCATTTGCGCAGGACAATTGGCAACAGCAAAAGCAACCCGCCGACAGCCGCATTCTATTGGAGGCCGCGATCGCAGCCAAAGATTCCGCGGTGGCGCGAGAGGTTTTGGAATTCCTGGAAAAGCACGGCACGCAGCATGTCGTTCTCGAACGCCTGGCAAAACAGTTGGAGAGGAAATGATGGCAGGCATTCGAGCGGCGCTGTTGCTGCTGGCGTGGTCGTGGGGCTCGTTGGCGCTGGCACATAAACCCAGTGACAGCTATCTGAGGATCACTTCCGGCGACGAGCGGCTTACTGCCGAGTGGGATATTGCGCTTAAGGACCTGGAGTTTCTGATCGGCTTGGATGCCAACCGTGACGGCGAGATTACCTGGGGCGAAGTGAAGGGGCAGCGGCAGGCCATCGCGGCGCACGCCCTGAGCCGCCTGCATCTCACCGCCGACGGACACGCCTGCGATCTGCAGTTGTCTGAACTGCTGGTGACGCAACACAGCGACGGCGGCTATGCGGTGCTTGCGCTCGAAACCAGTTGTCCCGGCGACGTCACCGTGCTGACAATCGACTACAACTTGCTGTTCGACGTTGATCCCACGCATCGCGGATTGGTGCTGTACACGCACGGCGCCTACACCAGCACCAATGTGCTAAGTCCCGACAATCCGACGCTGGAATTACGAACCGGCGAGGGGAGTGTATGGCATACGTTGGCGGATTACCTCGGCGAAGGCGTGTGGCACATTTGGATCGGATATGATCACATTCTGTTCTTGCTGTCGTTGCTCTTGCCCGCGGTCCTCGTCAGGCGCGACAATCGCTGGCAGGCTGTCAACAGCTTTCGGCCGGCGTGCATGGCCGTGCTAAAGATCGTCACGGTGTTCACGATTGCACACTCGATCACGCTGTGGCTCGCCGTGATGGAATATGTGACGCTGCCGAGCCGGCTGGTCGAATCGACGATCGCGTTGTCGATCGTAATCACGGCGCTCAACAACCTGTACCCCGTATTGCCGCTTTCCGGCTGGGCCATCGCCTTTGTGTTCGGCCTGGTGCACGGGTTTGGGTTTGCCAATGTGTTGCTGGACCTGGGACTTTCAAGCCTGACGCTGGGTGTGGCCCTGTTGGGCTTTAATGTCGGCGTCGAGCTGGGCCAGATCGCAATTGTGCTCGTCTTTTTGCCGCTGGCGTTTTTGCTCCGCGGCACAGCGTTTTACCGCTGGGCGGTGTTGCGATTCGGATCGGTATTGGTGGCCATTGTCGGCGGGATATGGCTCGTCGAGCGGGTGTTTGAGGTGACGATCTTTGGCGGATGACTTGGGAATACCGGGTGCGGCAGAGGCAGCAGTTGGGGCCGAGTTGCGTATAACGCTGTAAGTGCGCATTGTCAGATTGATCCCGTCGATTTGAGCCCCAGGCCCCAAATGCGGAGAAGACTTCGACAGCCATTGTCAAAGTCGCCTTTTAAGTCAATCGTCTGAAAAATCGTCAGCCAGTCCATGCCGCCTAGATCGCAATCCTGGTAAAGGATCGGAACGATTCTGTCTTCGTACCGGCGGTCCTTGAGCGCGTATGCGGTTTCACGCTTGACCCACATCGAACCTATGGCGGCTGGCGAGAGCAGGACCAGGAACCAATCGCAGCGCTTAAGCGCGCCAAGGATCTCATCTTGCCATTGCTGAGCGCCCAGAATGTCAGAGGGAGCAAAGAAAGTGGGCACGCCGTGATCGCGCAAGAGCTCCGCAATCCTTTGCGCCATCTCGCGATCCTGGCTGGCATGCGAGAGGAATGCTTCAAGCGGAGGCATGTGTTCCAGTCTGCGAAACCTTCTCGATTCGTTTCACGACCGCATGGAAATCCGGCGAGGAGCCATTGAGCCAAAGCGGATCCATACGCAGCAGGACCCATGGCACGTCGTTGCCCGCCTGCGCTGCAGCGAAGTCGACGAGGACCGGCACAACACGTCCGCGATAACTGCCGGATGTGAGTGCAAATTGTACATCCTTTTGAACGGTCTCCGATCCTGGCGCGCCTTTACGAAACAACGCGACCATGACGTCGGATTCCTCCAGTGCCCTGCCCGATTGAAGCGCCCAATTGTCGCCGGGCAGCACGCTATCAGGGCTCCATACCGTAAAGCCGGCGCTCTGAAGTTCCTCAGCCAATCTGGCGGCGAACGTGGCATCAATGCTTGTGTGACTGATGAAAACGCGCATGACGCCGATAGCCTTCTGGAACCGCGTTGTGATGAATGGAGGCGGCGGGAATCGAACCCGCGTCCCGCGATACTTCAGCGTACGCTTCTACGTGTGTAGTCGGCTAATTTACCGCTCCGCCCGCTGACCCCCATTGCCGACAGGGTGCCAGACGGATCCGCTCAGGAACTTTTTTAACCGCGGGCGTACCCGAAAGTGACCTGCGGCGATTCGGAATTTGTGACCAACTTTTGGACCTCTCCGACGGGAGTTCCGCAGTCGGGGCTGCCTTTAATTAGGCAGCCAGTGCGAAGTTGCCTTCGACAGTTGTTGTTTTGGTCTGCTTTTTACGTGGCCTGCTGACCAACCACGACACGCCACTTACGCCTCAACTTATCCGGTCGAGCCCAGTTCGCCCCCGGAGGTCCAAGAGGACAGCCATCATTGTAACTTCGGTTCTACGCGGGGGAAGGCTTGAGGGTTCGGCAATAAAGACGGGGAGAGGGGGAGACGGGGAGACAGGGAGACGCGGGCGTGACCGGTATCACAGGTTGCCGCGCTCGATCAGCGCTTCAGCCTGACGCAGGCCCTCCGTGAGTTCGGCGCTAGGAGTCTGGTCGCTATTCTCGATGGCGTCCCGCATGCCGGCGAGCGTCGTCTGGGCCTGTTGCTTCTGGCCAAGACGATGTTGGGCCACAGCGAGTGCGGCCAGAAACTCAGTCTCCGCGGGCGCCAATTGACAAGCGGTTTCCGCTTGCATGAGCGCGAAGCGATACTGGAAAGCGTTCAGGTACGGCTTGCACACGGTGGCCCAGCTCGCCTCGTAATACTTGCGTGGGTCGTCTTCCTCCTTAAAGCTGGTCAAAAGGGAAATGGCCAAATCGCGAGCCTGTGGCCGAATCAACGCCGAGTTTTGCAGGTAGGCGACCACGTCGGCCTTGCGAAGCGGCTTAGCGAAGAGCCAGCTCAACAAGCTCACCGCCTCGCGCTCGATGGCCATTTCTGGAGTCCAGGGCCGTGCGTCCCAGATCATCACGACCTTATCACCTGCCGTGACGATTCGGTTTCCGTCGGGGCTGAATGCCAGGTTGTAAAGCGGCATCGGGCAATTGAGGGTGAGTGCTTCCTGACCGGTTGCCGCGTCCCAAATCCGCAAAGTGTAGTCCCAGCCCACTGAGGCCAGCCGTCTTCCATCCGGACTGAACGCCATACTGATGGGATATTTCGAGTGACCTTTGAGACGATGAGCTTTCCGGCCAGTGTTCAAGTCCCAAACGATAATGGTGTTGTCGCTTCCCGACGCAGCCAATTGCGCACCATCTGGGTGAAAAGCGACCCGGTGATGCGAGAAAGCAGTGTGTCCCGGGAGCTTGTGGATGAGTTGGCCGGTTGCAACCTCCCAAATCCTCACACTCCGGTCTCTGCTCGCGGTTGCCAGTTGAGTACCATCCGGACTGAACTCCACGCCCCAGGCCTGAGCCGTGTGGCCCGTGAAGCCGGGGGTTTCTTTGCCAGTAGCCCACTCCCATACGTTCACCGATCCATCGTAGCTGCCCGAGGCGAGTAATTTCCCGTCCGGGCTGAACGCCACACGTGATAACTCTTGATCGTGGAGCTTTTCGCGGATTATCTCGCCGGTCCTCGCGTCCCAGACTCTCACGTACTTGTCGGTGCCCGCCGACGCAAGCCGCGTACCATCCGGGCTGAACGCCACAGATAATATCAGGGCGGTGCAATCGATGCGGAGCAATTCCTGGCAGGTCGTCGCGTTCCATACGCGCACGGACCCGTCATTGCTGGCCGTCGCCACGCGGGTTCCATCGCGGCTGAACGCCACTCCCCTGACCTCGTGTGTGTGGCCTTCCAGCAGGAGCGCTTCTTGCGGTAGCATCACGTCCCACACCCGCACCATGCCATCCGCACCGGCCGATGCGAGCCGCGTCCCGTCCGGACTAAATGCCAAACTATGGACGGCGCCCCGATGGCCCCGACGGCGCATGGGGGGTCGCGACTTTGCGGAGAGGTCCCAGACCAGCACGGTCTCTGCACCGGCCGAGGCGAGCCGTGTCCCATCGGGGCTGAACGCCAGAGTGTACACCGGGGTGGGACATTCAAATTCCAGCCCTCCCTGGCCGGTCGCCGCATCCCAGACCCTTACCATTCGATCAAATCCGGCCGTGGCAAGACGTGTGCCGTCGGGACTGAATACCACATAGTTCATCTGCGCGTTCGGCTCGAGCTTGAGGTCTTCCTTTCTGGTGGCCGCGTCCCAGATTCGCAGTGTTTGATCGTAGCCGACGGTGGCCAGGTGGCGTCCGTCCGGACTGTATGAGACGTTGAACACTTGAAAAAAGTCGTGACGCATTGGCGGGCCCATCTCTCGGCCCGTGGTTGCGTCCCAAATCCTCACGGTGGAGTCCCTGTCGGTCGATGCAAGGTACTTCCCGTCTGGGCTGAACGCCGCGCTCGTGACTACTTCGCTGTGGCCAGTCAGGACGTGCGCGACTTCTTCGTTCGAAAGATTCCAGATCCTTACGGTCCGGTCATAACTGGCGGAGGCGAGTCGCGTCCCATCGGGACTGAAGGCCACGCAGGTGACCTGATCGGTGTGGCCCGATAGGGTGCGGTCTGCCCTGCCGGTCACTGCGTCCCAGAGTCTGATCGTCTTGTCATCGCTGGCGGACGCAATCCATTTTCCATCCGGACTAAACGCTACGCTGTTGACGGTGGCGTCGTGGCCTTTCAGCGAGAGCAGGTCCGTGTGGCAAAGCTGCTTCAGATAACGCCATTCGAAATCGCGGCGATCCACTGCGCAGGCGTCTAGCAAGTTCTCCACCTGAACCATATTCCCGTTTTCCCATCCTGAGCTGGCCCGCGCGACGTGATGGAAATATTCGTGGAAGTTCGCGCTGGCCAGGGCGTCGTCGATTTGTGAGTTTACTTTTATGAGGCGTGCGTTATTAGAGAACTCCACGCTAGCCCCCACCAAGGCGAATGCCGCGATAGTGCTGACGATCAGCAACGCAGCCAGTGCCGGCCGGCGCCTCGCCCACCTCCACGCACGTACCCATTCAGGCACCCGCCGAGCTTCGATCGGTTGATCGTCCAAATACCGCCTCACGTCGGCTGCCAGGGCCGTCGCCGTTTGATATCGATTGCTCCGCTCCTTGGCCAAGGCCTTCAGCACAATCCAGTCCAGGTCGCCGCGGAGGAGCTTCGCGAAACTGTGCGGTTCCAGCTTCCGCCTGGCGGCCAGCGCCGTTAGATTGTCGCTGCTGCTTACTCGCGTGCTGGGTTTGGGCGGCTCTTCTTCGCGGATGATCCGCATCGCCTCGTCAAGCCCCGAGGAGTGCAGCCGTTTCTTGTCAAACGGCGTCGTGCCGGTAAGCAACTCGTACAGCAAGACACCCAGGGAATACACATCGCTCCGCGTGTCGATGTCCAACTGGTTGAGCTTGGCCTGCTCGGGGCTCATATAATCGAGCGTGCCGATGAGTTGGCCGAAGTTCGTGTAGATCGTCTTTTCGGTCAACGTCTGGTTGAGCACCTTGGCAACACCGAAGTCGATTACCTTGGGGACCGCCTGGTGGTCGTACTCGGCAACGAGCACGTTGGATGGCTTGAGGTCCCGGTGAATGATGCCTTTGTGGTGCGCGTGTTGAACTCCGTGGCAGACCGCGATGAACAATTCCAAACGCTCGCGACTCGTGCGATGGTGTTCATCGCAGTACGTGGTGATGGCCACGCCCTTGACGAGCTCCATCACGAAATACGGGCGGCCGCTCCCGGTGGCGCCGGCGTCGAGCACCTTGGCGATGTTCGGGTGCTCCATGAGCGCCAGCGCTTGTCTCTCGGCCTCGAAGCGGGCGACGACCTGTCGGGTATCCATGCCGAGCTTGATGACTTTGAGAGCAACTCGCCGCTTAACGGGCTCACGTTGGTCTGCGGCCCAGACTGTGCCGAAGCCACCTTCCCCGAGCTTTTCCAGGAGTTTGTAGCGGTCGATGACCGTGCCGACTCCCTCTTGGCCCGCCTCATCCTGTGTCGTGGTGGAGTCGACGGCGCGGCCGCCCGGTACGCTGTCCAACCGCTCCTCCTTCCAGGCGCGCCAGAGATCCGTGATGGCGGGTTGGTTCTCTGGAAAGCGTCCCAGATACGTCTGCAGCTCGACGTATTGCCCGTGCTCTTGGCCCAAATCCCATTCGGCCAGCAGCAGCTCGCGCAACAGCACCTCGCGGTCGACCGGATCAACGCGCGGCAAGAAATCTTCGATCCGCGGCTGCTCGCCGGCAAGCCACGCCGCTTCGAACGCGTCACATAACGCGTCCACGCCGGCAGGCGGGGGAGGGGATCTCTCGGCGTGTAATCGGCTCATTGCACTAGTGCTTTGTCAGAGTTTGATTCATCAGCCGCTGGGCGCTAGCCCACGGTTCAGATCAGCCGCTGGGCGCTAGCCCACGGTTCTACCGAGGAAAACCGGACGCTAGCGCGTGCCGGCTGATGTTCTCAACGCGAATCTCTACCGTTGATAGTCCGCGACTTCGCCCTCCCAAACGTGACGGATGCGCCGGAGCTTCCGCTCGATGCTTCGGCAGGTGAGTCCCAGCCGCTTTCCAATTTCTTTGTTCGTGTAGCCCTCTAACTTGCACTCGGCGATCTGGCGGAGGCACTCATCATCGAGCAAAGCCATCAGGCGCTGAAACTCTTCGGCCGTGATCGCCAGCACCTCCGGCGTTACCGCATCGCCGGGGAACTGGTCGAAGCCGGCGCTCGAATGATCACCGTTGTTCCCCTGCAGCACAGAATCGCCACGGACCCGCCCGCCCCCACGTTTTTGTTTGTTCATGTGGCGTTGGTGGGCGATCACTTTCCGGCCCGTGATGGTGGCCAGGAGTTGCCAGAGCTCGTGGCGATTGACGAGCGCAGCGAACTGGCCGCGAGCAGCACCCTCGTAGAGACACCGCAAGACGGAGAGCGCGACGTCCTCCTCGTCGCTGGCGCGGCGGGGGGTCGTACCTAGACGCGCGCGAGCCAGCTCGACCAACTCGCGATAGTACCGTTGCCACAAATGCCGCGCGGCATCTTGATCGCCGGCTTCGAGCTGCCGCAGCCAGCACGTGACCGTCTCGTCGCCGGGCATGATCGACCCCCACGGAAACGCAAACTGCGTCCGTACCGCGCAAGATCCCTGCACATTTTTCCCTTGCGCGTGTCGGGCTAACGACGGTTTCAGCTATCTAAGACTAGAGGGTGAGCAGTCGCTGAAGCGGACGAGGTCGACTAGAGCGTTGATAGTCGACTTGCATGGACACTTGATTGTCCGCTCGGCGCAGCGCCGCTGTCAAGTCCCCAACCACAGCGAGGCTTCTCGCTGCACACACACCAGAAAGAAAGATGACCATGAGCAAGATGAACTGGAAACTGATGTTGGCCGGAGTTTTCGTCGCTTGTGCTTTCGGTGGAATCGCGATAGGGATTGCTTGGGCGACAACGCCCCTAGGGTTCTCTTCCACCCTCATTGCGGGCCCGGTGGCGTTGGACGAAATTCACATCGTGAACCAAAGCCCCACACACGGGGTTCAGATCAAAACTAGAGGGCAGTGGGAGACCCGCGTCGTGCATATCGGCATCGCCCCGGGGGGACACTCCGGCTGGCACACGCACCCGGGACCGGTCTTCGTCATGGTCGAAGAGGGCACAGTGACCCTATACGACGCTGACGACACCACCACCGGCGTCGACTACCCCGCGGGAACCGGTTTTGTGGATCCGGGTGGCGGTCAAGTGCACATCGCTCGGAACAACGACGAGCATATCGCGGTGGAACTCGTCGCTATGTTTCTTATTCCGCTTGGTGAGTCGCCGCGGATCGACGCACCGGCGCCCGAATGATTAGTGACGGACAGACAGCGGCCGGTGAGGTTCTTGTCGCAAAAACAATCTCCTCACCGGCCCAGCGCTGGGTCAACGGAATCAATACGGCGTTACTCGAACTCGCCGCTAACACAAACCGGAACGCCCGCGCCGACCACCTAAGGAACGACCCATGGTGAAGTTACTTCGACGTCTCGCAATTGGCTGTACTTTCTTGCATTTCGCGCTAACGCTTGTGATCTGGGCGAGTTGCTCGACCGCCTACGGGCAGGGACAGGTTTTGAATAAAACTCTGCAGCACGACGGCCGAGCGCGTAGCTACACACTCTACATCCCTCCGTCTTACACGGGCAGTGAAGCCTGGCCTTTAGTCTTCGATTTACATGGTGCAAGTGGTAATGCATCCTGGCAAATGTCGAATGCCGGCATGAACGCGGCAGCGAACACCGGCAATTTCCTGGTCGCTTATCCTAATGCAACGGTGGCGCCTGGATACGGATTTTCACTTTGGAACGATGGATCGCTGTTTCCCAACGGACCGGACGACGTCGACTTCATCAGCACCATGATCGACGAGCTAGAGAGCAGTTACCACATCGATTCCTCGAGAGTCTACGCGACGGGACTCTCGAACGGAGGGGCGATGAGCTATTACCTCGCAAGCCAGTTACCGAATCGGTTCGCCGCCATCGCCGCGGTTGGAGCCCCGCGTCCTGCCAATCCAACCGCGCCACGGCCATTCCCCGTGTTGCACGTGCACGGGACGGCCGATTCCTTTGTCCCCATCGCAGGAGGCTTTATGAATATACCCTTACCGGGAGGCCAGTATTTCAGCACGTTTAGAGTTCCCGCGATCAACGATGTGATCGACGACTGGCGGGAGAGCAATGGTTCCGTCGGCGAGCCCGTCGTCACGCAGCTCCCTGATTTGAATACACAAGATAGCTCGACCGTGACGTTGATTCGCTATGAAGACGGTGAGCGCTATCTGACAGCCGCGGGAGACGAGCGTTCGGCGGAAGTGCTGTACTACAAGATTGAAGGCGGGGGCCACACCTGGCCCGGCGGCGGCATGGCCGCGCTGTTCGGCCCCACCAACCGAGACATCAACGCGAGCGCCGAAATCTGGAACTTCTTTAGCCGACACGAGCTTCCCGGCGTGCCCGTGGGAACTTGGAACGTCGATGCGAGCGGAAACTGGTCGCTGCCGGCTAATTGGGGCAGCGGCGTTCCCAATGGGACGGGTGCGCAAGCCGTGTTCGGCAGCGTCATTACGTCGCCGCACACGGTGACCGTCGATGCCCCGATCACCGTCGGCCGCCTCGATTTCGAGAACGCCAACGCCTATACGATCGCCGTTCAGAACGTTCTTACGCTCGACGCGGCGACTGGCGACGCGCAAATCAACGTCGCCAGCGGCAGCCACACAATCAGCGCGCCGGTCTCTCTGACAGACAACACGACGCTCACGGTCACGCCCGCGGCCAGCAATCTTTCGCTGACCGGTGCGCTCGATGCCAGCGGCAGAAATCTGACCAAGGTTGGCGACGGCACGCTGACCGTGAGCAACCTTCGCGCCGCCGGCTTGTCGGTCAATGGAGGCGCCGTCGCCATGGCAACCAACGGCACAAACTCCGGCGTATCGGTGCTTGGCTCTCTCTCCATCGCCGGCGACGCGACACCGACCGCGAAGCTCGATCTGGCCAACAACGCCGCGATCATTAACTACACGGGCGCAAGCCCGGCGGCCATGGTTCGCCAACAGATCCTCACCGGCCGCGGCGGACCGGGCTTTGGCGCGGCCTGGACCGGTCAAGGTATCACCAGCAGCGCCGCGGCCGCCGCTGTGGCGACCGACCCGGAAGCGCGCTCAGTCGGCTATGCCGAGAACTCGTCGTTGCCTCTAGGCCGCTACAGCACCTTCCGCGGCCAGTCGGTCGACGAAACGTCGGTGCTGATGGCCTTCACGCGCACTGGCGACGCCAACCTTGATGGCATCGTCGATGACAACGACGTGACGATCGTTAGCGCGACCTACGCGCCCGGCGTCCCGCAGCCGCACTGGACCTTGGGCGACTTCGACTACAACGGCTTTGTCGATGACGACGACGTGACGCTGTTGGGTGTGTTCTACGATCCCTCGGCACCGCCGCTGTTCGCGACGGCCGCGGCCACCGCTGTTGACGTCGCCGCGGTGCCCGAGCCGGCGACTATTCTTCTGGCTAGTACAGCCGGCCTACTGTTGCTTCTGATCAGACGACGGGTTCACAGGCGTCATTTGACAGTCACATGCGGGGTCCCCATACTCTCTAGTAGCGACTCGCCTCTGGGCGCAGGATGCAATGCCTCCGGCCAGGAACCGAGCCGATCCTTCGGTTGACGGTTCCCTCTTCATTTGCCGGAGATCAACTCATGGCCCGTGCTATTTTCTTAGCTATTTTCGCGATCGTTCTCTCCGTCCCGCCCGTTTTGGCTGACATCTACCGCTGGGACAATTCCCAGTTGATTCCCGGCACCCAGGGCATCACGCCCGGCCCGTGGGTGGTGCTCGACCATCGCGAGCTGGCATTTGCTGAGTTAGTGAAACGGGACCTGACCGGCGCGCGTTTCGACTTCTCGAACCTCACCAACGCACATCTTTATGGCTCGACGCTGACCAATGCCAACCTGGCGGGGGCTAATCTCACGCACGCGTCTCTGTGGGTCTCGACGCTGACCAACGCCAACCTGACGGGCGCGGTGGTGACGGGGGCCTCGTTTCAGGAGACCACGTCGCGGGGGTTCACCCAGGCGCAGCTCGCGTCGACCGCTAGCTATCAAGCGAAGAACTTGCGGGGCATCGACCTATTGAAAAACGACCTGACCGGTTGGGACTTCAGTGGGCAGAATCTCAGGGGCGCAAATCTGTCGTCCTCGACTTTGACCAATGCCAACCTGACGGGGGCCAATCTCACGGGCGCGTCTCTGTGGCTCTCGGCGCTGACCAATGCCAATCTGACGGGGGCCGATCTCG
>JBBDYH010000141.1:0-14713 GCA_040901795.1 Pirellulales bacterium | reverse complement strand
ACCCCCGGATGGCTACCCGAGAAAGGGTTTGGGCGCGACAACGCAACCGGCTCAAAAATTGTTGTGCGGGGCTCCCGACCAGCTCCCGCCCGGCAGGTCGCCGCGACGACTCGCTGTGGCGAGCGGGACCAATTATCCTGCTTTGACCTCGACCTTCCGCCCCGCCGCCGTTGGGCTTTTTTTGAGCCTGACCGTCAGAACGCCGTTCTTGTGCTCGGCGTTGATCTGTTGCGTGTCTACGCCGGCCGGCAATGGGATGGTCCGGCTGAACTTGCCCGACCGGATCTCCTTCTGGTGGAAGTTCTTCTCCGACTTCTCCACGGTCTCCTTTTTCTCGCCGGAGATGGTGATCCGATCGGCTGTTACAGTAATGTCGAGATCCTTAGGATCGATGCCCGGCAACTCGGCCAAGAGCGTAATTTCCTTGTCGGTTTCGCTGATGTCCACCGAGGGACCAAACTGGTCACTCCAACCAAACGACTCGGCCATCGTTCCGAAAGGCTCGCGAAAGTAACTGTCGAACACCCGGTTCATTTCCGTACGCAGCTCGTTGAGCAGCGACAGGTCGCCGCCCGTACTTTTGCGACTTCCCCAAGGAATGAGACTCATCTTTTTTCTCCTCTTTTGGATGATCCACCACGTGTCGTCGCTCATCAGCCTTGGACCTGAATTTTTCGCGGGCGAGCTTTCTCCGCCTTCGGCAGATGCAGTGTCAGCACGCCGTCGCCGTATTGAGCCGAAATGCGGCTGGCATCAATCTGTTCGCTCACGCGGAAAGTTCGCCGGTAATCCCCCACGCCGTACTCGCGCAACAGCAGCGGACCGCAGCGTGGCCGCTCGGCAATTTTGGCGTAAATCGTCAGCGCGCCGTCCTCGAAGTTGATGTCGATGCCTTCGTTTCGTGCGCCCGGCACGTCGGCGCGAACGATCAGTTCATCGGCCAGTTCGAGAATATCCACGTCCGGCCGGTAAAACTCGCCGCTGCGCGTTTGTTCGGTTTCGTTTTGACGTTCAAGAGCGGTATCGGCTGGCATACTCAACCTCCACGGGTTTATGGGGAAGTAGTTGAATTTGCCAGAATTCAGGGCTTCCCGAACTCTGGCGAGTTCGGCTACCACAACTATGCCGAAACACGAACTTGCACCTTGCGCGGCTTGGCGCTCTCCGCCTTGGGCATCGTAACCAGCAGCACACCCTCGCGAAGGCTGGCCTGCACTTGATCGACGGCGATCTCCGTGGGCAGCTTCAACGTGCGCGAGAACAGACCTACTCCGCGCTCCCGGCGGTGATAGGTCGCCTGGGGCTCGGCCGTCTCAGCACGGCGTCCTTTAATGGTCATCTCGCTGCCGACGACCGAAATATCGAGATCCTCCGAGCGTACGCCGGGCAATTCACACTCGGCATAGACGTTGTCATTGTCTTCCCAAAGATTGAGTGAGGGGAACTCCCGCCCGGTTACAAATCGAGTGGCGCCGGCAACGGTGGGGTGCGCCGCTAAATTCGAAAACAATCGATCGACCTCGTCACGAAACTCGCGAAACTGGGGAAAACCGCCACGTACGCGCTGGGTCATGTTTGGTTTCTCCTATTGCATCACGACCGTACCAGACACTCGCACCGCCTATCCAATGCCCTTGGCAAAGCGCGTGCCACCATTTCGTCGCACAGCGCATAACTCCGTATCCTGCTAGTGCTTTGGCCCTCTTATTGCGAACGAAACTTTTTAGCACATCCTGCCAACTTGACAGCCGCGCAGAACCGTCCGACAGAACGGAACTGACTGCATGCGCCTTTGGCCGCCAGCATGCACGACCATCAGAATTGGCGATTTTGTTGGAGGTCCTTGACTGCCATATCACTGGCCGCGAATTCTGGTTGTGAGATGACACAAACCCCTCTATACTCATGAGTTTGATACGACAGGGCACATCGACCGGTACAAGCGCAATCTCGCCGTGTTTGGTCAGGCGTTGTGGCGAAGCGGAGGTGAGTGCCCTATGGACCGCGTGTCGTCGGAAACCCTAACCAGATGCTGACTTGGCCCATTTTGGCCAGGCGAATCTATGCGCTTTACGCTGCTCGACCGAATCACTGAACTGCAGGCTGGGGTCCGCATCCAGGGAACCAAAAGTCTGACTTTGGCCGAAGAATACCTGGCCGATCACTTTCCGCTATTTCCCGTCATGCCGGGCGTATTAATGCTCGAAGCGATGACGCAATGCAGCGCCTGGCTGGTACGCGCCAGCGAGGATTTCGCACACAGCATTGTCACGCTCGCCGAAGCGCGAGCGGTGAAGTACGCCGATTTTGTCAAACCCGGACAAACCCTTACCGTTACGGCCGAACTTCTCGGTCACGACGAACGCGTAAGCAAGTTAAAAGTTCACGGCGCAGTCAACGGCAGCGTCAACGTCAGCGCGCGACTGACCCTGTGCCGGTATAACCTCGCCGATCTGCACCCCGACCGGGCGGCGAGTGACGTGATTGTTCGGGCGGAAATGCGCAAACTATTCTCGTTGCTCTATCAACCCGCCAAAGCGGGGACGAAGGCGCATACCAACGGAGCGTCAGTCCCCTTGGCGGCCACGCTTTAGCAACTTGCAGTCTCTGTGGTGCCCGCCGGTCTTACCGGCTAATATTTTCTCAATCATTTAACGCAAAAATACGTTCAATCGGAGGTCGCGCGATATGCCATCGGAAGCCGAGGTGTTCGAAAAAGTAAAAACTTGTCTGGTTGAAGCGCTGGGCGTCGATGACGATGAAGTCACCCCCGAAGCTTCGATCATGGGTGATCTCGGAGCGGAGTCGATCGACTGGCTCGACATCGTATTTCGATTGGAGCGTGCCTTCAGCATCAAGATTCCCCACGGCGAGCTGTCGCCGGAAGACATTCTCACGAACACTGAATACGTACAAGACGGCAAAGTGACGTCCACCGGACTAAAGCAGCTCAAACAGCGGATGCCGTTTGCCGATCTGTCGAAGTTCGAAGGCAACCCCGTAGTGCAGGATTTTCCACACCTGCTCACCGTGCAGGACATGGTGCGTTATGTGGAGAGCAAGGTAGCGGCATAGATGGAAAGGCCAAATCACGAAATCCGAATGCCAAACGAAATCCCAATGACGAATGACGAACGAGCGCGCCGGAAACTGGTCATTGGGACTTGGTCATTCGTCAATTCGTTCGGCATTCGGACTTCGGCATTCGTTATTTTTGGCAAGGCGATGAGTTCCTAAAGAGAGCTTCTGTTTATCATGCGTTGGTTCTGGATCGATCGATATCTCGAATTCGAAAGCGGACGCTACGCCGTCGCGGTGAAGAATGTCTCGCTGGCGGAAGACTACTTGCACGATCACTTTCCCGGCGCGCCGATCATGCCCAACTCGCTGATCGTCGAGGGCATCGCGCAGACCGGGGGCTTGCTCGTCGGTGAGTACAACGACTTTGCCAGGCGCGTGGTGCTGGCCAAGGTTTCGCGCGCGACGTTTCACTTCCCGGCCATGCCCGGCGATACGCTGACGTATCGTACGCAAATTGAGGAAATCAAGCACGACGGCGCGATGGTCAGCGCAACGGCTCACGTCGGCGAACGGCTGCAGGCGGAGGTCGACATGTTCTTCGCGCATCTGTCCGATGGCCAGGGAGAAGGCGAGCTCTTTCACCCTGCCGTTTTGCTGGCATGGCTTCGCACATTACGAGTGTTTGAGGTAGGCCGAGCCGCCGACGGATCAGCGCTCAAGGTGCCGGCGACGCTGGCGCCCTACGATTCCGTAAACGGCACACTGACCCGGGTTTAGCATGCGACAACGCGTAGTCATCACTGGCATCGGCTGTGTCACTCCGCTGGGTACCGAGGTGGACCAGGTCTGGTCGCGACTGATTAAGGGAGAATCGGCCGTTGACTACACGACGATTTTCGACGCCAGCAACTTCCCCACCAAGATCTCTGCCGAAGTGCGTGGTTGGGACATCACCGACATCGGCGAAGATGCCGAGCGCTGGAAATACCGCGGCCGGCACACCAAGTTTGCCGCCGGCGCCGCGACGAAAGCTATGAACGATTCCGGCGTGCTCGATCGGCCGCTCGATCCCACGCGGTTCGGCGTGTACCTGGGGAGCGGCGAAGGCCAGCAGGACTTCGATTGCTTCACGATGATGATGGCCTCGGCGCTCCAAGGCGAGACCCTTGACGTGGCGAAGTTCACCAAAGCCGGCCTGGAGACGCTCCATCCTGTCGTCGAGCTGGAGCAAGAGCCGAACATGCCGGCCGGCCACCTGGCGAGCATGTTCGACGCACAGGGACCGAACGCCAATTGCCTCACCGCTTGCGCCGCCAGCAGTCAGGCGGTTGGCGAGGCCGTCGAGATCATTCGCCGCGGCGACGCCGATGTGATGCTCTCCGGCGGAACCCACAGCATGATTCATCCCTTTGGCGTGACCGGCTTCAACCTGCTCACAGCGCTCTCGACGCGGAACGATGAACCCACGAAGGCCTCGCGGCCGTTCGATCGTGATCGCGACGGCTTCGTGCTCGGTGAAGGCGCGGCGATGGTCATTTTGGAAGAGCTGGAGCACGCCAAAAAGCGCGGCGCTAAGATCTACGGCGAAGTGCTAGGCTACGGCTCCACCGCCGACGCCTTCCGCATCACCGATACGCATCCCGAAGGGCGTGGCGCGGCAAGCTGCATTCGCATGGCGCTGAATGACGGCGGGCTCGGCCTCGACCAGGTTCACTACATCAACGCCCACGGCACCAGCACTGCGGTAAACGACAAAGTCGAGACGTTGGCGATCAAGACCGTGTTCGGCGATCAGGCCTATAAGATTCCCGTCTCGAGCACCAAGAGTATGATGGGCCACCTGATCGCTGCCGCGGGCGCAACCGAACTGATCATCTGTCTCAAGGCGATTGAGACGGGCGTATTGCCGCCGACGATCAACTATGACACGCGCGACCCCGAGTGCGATCTGGACTACGTCCCGAACGCGGCCCGCGAGGCGCGCTGCGACGCCGCGCTTTCCAATAGCTTCGGCTTCGGCGGCCAGAACATCGCGCTGATCGTCGGCCGCTACCAAGGCGATTGAAGGCGAGCGTCTTGTTTCCAGTAGGGTGGGCTTCGCCCACCATTTGTAGGCAACCGCATTGAGCGGTGGGCAGAGCCCACCCTACGAAGGCGATCGACTACGGTCCAATGCTCGGCGGATCGTCCGCCAGGAAGTCGCGCGGCCCGCGGTTGGTGTAGTAAGGGTACGCGACCGCGCCGGTTGGCGGTCCGCCAGCCCCGGCCATGTCGCGTGCGTCGGTCGCGAGATGACCCTGGCCCGGTGCACCATGATGGTGATGATGCTGGCCAATCAGGCCATGGCCCTCGGGCATGCTGCCAGGACTACAGGTGGCGCATTCGCCTCCGGCGCCGCAGGCCTCGCCGCACGCTTCCTCCTGGCAGCCACCCCAGGGGCACATGCCCCAATGATGGCACCACATTCGGCTCAAGCAACCGCAGCCACTGCTGGTCGAGAGGACTACGACGCCCACCAACGCAAGCATCAACCGCTTCATAGTGATTTCCTTTTCGCGTGCCTCGTGCGCAAGAACGCCGGCCGGACGAGCTAGCGCCCGCCCTCGGTAGGGGCATGACTCAAATGCCGTCCTAGGCTCTATCGGCCGCAAATCCGGCAAAGTCCAACAAATCGGCACGACCGCTGCGATCATCAGGTAGCAGAGAACCGCTCCCCTACGGGAGTAACCGGCATTTACCGGCCGTGGAGTCGTGCGTTAAATTGAACTGCTGGCAAGAGTTACAGCTCTCCACTACCTGCGAGCGGAATCGACCAGCGAATTGACTTCAAACCAGGGCGCGATCAATCATGTCCTTCGCACGCAAACTCGGATTGGCGTTCATCATGGTGGCGGCGACGGCACTCCTCGGCTGTGACCGCGCCGATCCCACCGACCGACAAGCGAACAAGCAAGCCGGCAACACTCAACCCATCGAGCCCGGTCCGGACGTCCAAAAACGTCTGCAGCGGGCTTTTATCGCCGCTAAACCGGGGGACGTCATTGAGCTGGCGGCCGGAACGTTCGAGTTGACGGGAACCCTTTCGCTCGACGTCAAAGACGTGACGATCCGCGGTCAGGGGAAAGACAAGACGGTGCTCGACCTTTCCGGTCAGGAAGCCGGCACGGGCGGCGAAGGACTCCAGGTCACCGCCGGGCCAATTCTGATCGAAGATCTGGCCATCGAGAACGCCAGGGGAGATGCACTCAAGGTCACCGGCGCCGACGGCGTTACGATCCGTCGCGTGCGTACGGAGTGGACCGGCGGGCCGAGCGAGAAAAACGGCTCTTACGGCATCTATCCAGTGCAGTGCAAGAACGTGCTCGTCGAACATTGCGTCGCCAGCGGTGCTTCAGATGCCGGCATCTATGTCGGCCAATCGCAGAACATCATCGTGCGGCACAACCGCGCCACACACAATGTTGCCGGAATCGAAATTGAAAACTCGATCGACGCCGACGTTTACGAGAACCACACGTCGAACAACGCCGGCGGTATCCTGGTCTTTTCGCTTCCCAACTTGCCGGCGAAAAACGGCCGCGGCTGCCGTGTCTTCAAAAACGAGATCGTCGAGAACAACCATCCGAACTTCGCCGGGGAAGGAAATATCGTCGCCATGGTGCCGCCAGGAACGGGGCTGATGATCATGGCCTATGATGACGTCGAGGTGTTTGATAACACTTTTCAGGACAATGGCACCGTCAACGTCGGCATCCTCAGCTATCTGGTCACCGAAAAGAAGTACGACGACCCGGACTATGACCCATATCCGGAAGGGATCGCGGTCCACGATAACACGTTCACCGGCGGCGGCGACATGCCAGCGGGCGAGATGGGCAAAAAACTGAGCATCTTGGTCGGCGGCAAGTTCCCCGACATCGCCTATGACGGAATTGTCGATGAAAAGAAGCTCGTCGAGGGCAAGCTGCCCGACAAGTTTCGCCTCTCCATCCACGACAACGGCGACGCGGATTTCGCCAATCTCGACTTGGCGAACTTTGACCTGGCGCGTCTCAAATTTCCCAAAGTCAGCCGCGATCTCGCTCCCCACACCGGCAGCCGCACGGCACTCCGCCCCGTACAATTGCGCGAGGTGCAGTGATGGCGGACCGTAGCCCTCTCGCTCCGCGAGAGGAAGCATGTTGTTTCTCGCGGAGCTCGTGGCACACGGTGGCGGCCGCCATGCTAGTGATCGTACTTTCCGCTACCGGATGCAATCGCGCTGGCGATTCAAGCACGGAATCGCCGTCCGTGGACACCAACTGGCCCCCCGATAACCTTTCCGCCTACGGCCTCTTTGTCGATAACGGCGCCACTCAAGAACCTGCCGAGGGTGTTGTCCCGTATGACCTCAACACGCCGCTCTTCTCCGATTACACGGACAAGCTGCGGTTCATCAAGTTGCCAGCGGGCGGCAAGATCGACTACCACGCCGACGATGTCTTCAGCTTTCCGATCGGCACGGTGATTGCAAAAACCTTCGCATATCCGTTAGATATGACGGATCCTGCGAAAGGCCGCCGCTTGCTCGAAACCCGGATCCTCGAACACCGCCCCGACGGCTGGGTCGGCTTGCCGTACATCTGGAACGAAGAGCAAACGGAAGCGACGCTCGACGTGGCAGGAGACACGGTGCAAGTCGAGTGGCGGCATACGGACGGCACGCAGCGCAAAAACCGCTACCTGATTCCCAACGCTAACCAGTGCAAAGGCTGCCACGAGGCCGACGGCACCGACAAGCCGATGCGGCCGCTCGGTCCGACCGCCCGCCAGCTCAACCGCGAATTTCCCTATAACGACGGCGCTGAAAACCAACTCGCACGTTGGTCGAAGCTGGAACTCCTCTCACACTCCGTCGATTCCCATGACGCGCCCCAGTTGCCGGTTTGGGACGATCCGGCGACGGGCAGCGTGAACGATCGCGCGCGGGCATGGCTGGAGATCAACTGCGCTCATTGCCATAATCCGGATGGGCCGGCGAAGAACTCCGGGCTGGACCTGCTGTTTGCTCAGAATAAACCCGCGAAATTCGGCGTCTACAAATCGCCGGTCGCTGCCGGCCGCGGCACCGGCGGGCGGCTCTACGACATCGTGCCCGGCAAGCCCGACGAGTCGATTTTCATGTACCGCCTGGCCTCGGATCAGCCACAGATCATGATGCCCGAGCTCGGCAAGCGGCTTGTCCATACCGAAGGCGTTGAGCTGATCCGCCAGTGGATCGCCGAAATGCCGCCGCCGGATGATAACAAACCGTAGGGTGGGACGAGCCCGCCGCGGGCGACGGCCCACCATTCCAATGACATGCGATGATAGAGTCATCCGACGCCATCGAAACACCGCCCCCTAAGCGCCAATTCACCATCCGCGCTGTGCTATTCGCGACGATGTTGGTGGCCATCGCCGCCGCGGGTTTTAGCGGCCTGATCCGCGCGGATGACGACGACCTCCCCATAGCGTTTGTGCTCTTCGTCGTGGCTGCACCATTGGCGCTGGTGCTGATCCTGAGTCTCGCGCGGACCATCGAGCGATTCACCGCGATGCGGCGAAGACAGCGTGAGACGAATCCGGATGCGTGACCACGCGGTCTGCGACCGCGCTCTGACTCTCGCCGGCACACGGTTGGGGCTATTTCCTACCAGGCCTCCGGCCCTCGTACCCCCAACCTCGCGGTTGGGCTACTTCCTGACGGTCCTCCGGACCTTTCGGAAAGCTACGCCGCTCGTACCGCCGGCACCTCACTCTTGCGGCGAATCGCAGGTGGCACAATCGATTGTTCCGCCTCTCCCGGCTCGCTCTGCCCCCGATCCTCCCCCTCCTCCGGGCGATTCCTCGTCATCCACGTCAATGCCGCCGGCAGGATCACCAGCGAGGTGATCGTGCAGCACATAATCCCCAAGGTAAGCACACGGCCCAGGCTCTGCAGGCCCTGATGGCTGGCGATCATCAGGCTGCCAAAGCCGATGATCGTCGTGAGCGAGTCCACCGTTACGGCAATGGCGGTCGCCGGCGTCATTCGATACGGCCCGCGCTGTTCGAGGAAATTGTGCACGATGTGTACGCCGTAATCGACGCCGATGCCCACGATCAGCGGCAGTGCGATCAAGTTGGCCGGATTGAGCGGAATATCGAGCAATCCCATCAGGCCGAACGTTTGCACCATACTTAGCGCCAGCGGAAAGGCAGCCAACAGCACGTGGCCGGAATTGCGGAAGTCGATCCACAACACAACCAGAATCACCAACAGGGCGTATAGCGCCGCCAGTTGGTAGCTCTCCTTCATCTCGGTCGAGGCTTCGTACGCTTGCAGCGGATTGCCCGTCGCCCGCGGATCGACGGAGCGCACCTCGCTGACGAAGTTCGCCAGCGCTTGGATATCCCAAATGTTGCCGCGGCCGTAGATCTTCAACAGGTGCTTGCCGTTGTGTCCGACAAAGCGATCGACGAGTCCCGCCGGCAGATCCGCAAGCTCGGGCGGCGCCGGATTGGAGATGCTTTGCAGGGCGTGCAGGCGGCTGAGCAGGTCCCCAGCCATATATTGCTGAAACTGCGACAGCTCCGCATAGCACTCGGCCGGCTGCATCCTGCGGAGGACATCTCGCACCAATCCCAGGTTGCGCGCCGCCAGCCATCCGCCGGGCGCCCGTGCCGCCGCATCTTGTGCCTGGGCCAAGACAACACCAAGCTCATCCAGTGTATCGTTCTCGATCAGCGGAGGCCGCTCCGGCAGGTCGCGCAGCATCTGGTGAATTCGTGCAATGACGGGCTGCTTCTCCTCTTGATCGAGCGGCAACAGCGAAACGATCTCCTCGGTCCGCTCGACGGTCGGCAGCGCCAAAAAGCTCGCCTTTCGCGCCAAGAGTTCTTCTCGCGTCTCCGCGATTGATAACGCGTACCAAACACTCTGGTCGCTCTCGGCCAGCAGCTTGCGCTCCAGCTCGACGCTCTCCAGGCCGGTGGGCTGCATGTTCAACAGATTGTGGTCGTACCAGAGCCGTGGCAGACCGGCCGCACAAATCACCGTCACGGCCATTCCCAGGACCACCATCAAGCGCGGGGCTCTCATCAGCGGCGCAAGCAGTCGGTGGACCGGCACCGGCTTCGGCATTCGTCTTCCTCGACCGCGATCAATCAGATACACGCAGGCCGGCAGCACGACTAATTGCGCAAGGGCACACAGGATCAGTCCACCGCCGGCGATGATTCCCAGCTCCGCCACGCCAGTGAAACTCGTGAGACCCGCCGCAAAGAACGCGATTGCCGTGGTGATGGCGCCCGTCGAAATGCTGGGGCCAACGGCGCGACTGGTTTCTACGACGGCCTCGGCGCACGAATGGTGCTCGCGGCGAAGTTGCATATAACGCGCGACATAATACGTGCCAAAATCGATGCCAATGCCGATCAGCGTCACGGTGAAGGTGACGCTGAGGATATTTAAATGGCCTATCGCCAATGTCACGTAGCCAAATGCCCAGGCCATGCCAATCAGCAACACCAGGTTCGCCAAGAGCGCATGCCGAACACCGCCGAAACCCGCGATGACCACCAGCGCCACGCCGCCCAGCGACACCAGGCTGGCCCAGGCCATCGACGATTGGCTCGCGCGCATCTCGTCGTTTTCCATCACTGGCAGACCGGTCAGACCGATGTGCGTGGCGGGATGCCGCTGTTGAAGATCGTCAATCAGCCGGCGCAGCTCATCAATCGCCTCGGAGCGCGGGGCGAGCTTGTCGTCCCCTTCGGCCAAGCGCAGTAGTACGAAGCCGAGCCGCCCCTGATCGGCCAACAGGTGCTCGTTCGAGAGCTCGCTGATCATCGCCAGCGAAGTGGGCAAGCCGGGCCAGGGGGATCGATAGCGGCGTCCCTGTTCATTGACGCTCACCAATAAGCTCTCGCTGAGCCGCTCCAGTTCGATCACACGCGCCGGCAGATCGGCGTCAGGCGCGTGTGACTCGTGGGGAACCTCAATTTGGTCGGTCAGGGATTTGACCAGCGCTCCGACCTTCAACCGACTCCACTGTCCGCGCACAATTCCGATCGAATCGGCCAATTGCCGCTGCATCGCCTCGAGTTCCTGAGGCGCGAGATAGTGCAACCCCTTCGCGCGGATCTTCGACAGGTCCCGCTCGTGCAACACCGCGTCGAACAGTCGGTTGTCCCGCGCCAGCAGCTTCGACACCTCATCGAGCACAGGCACCACGTAGTCCGGGCTCTGGCCTTCGACCACGATGACTGCGTCGTCGGCGTCACCGAACTCGTCGAGATACTCGATCCACAACCGGTTGTAATCGCTATGCGGGTTCAGAAGATCCAGCCGGCTCGACTTGTATCCCAGCCTTGTCCCGGCGATCACCAGCGCAATAGCGGCTAACCCCAGGGCCAGAGCCAGCATCGCTATCGGAAAACGCAATGCGAACCGTGCTACGCCGGCCAGCACTTCTCCCAACAGCGACGAATCTCGACCGGCGTGCGGATTCCCTTCCGCGGGCATAGCGATCTTCCTTGAGGTGGCAACGTAAAGCCGCGGATTCTAACCGTGTTGCGGGGAAGCCACCAAGATGCATTCGAGCGCATCGCCGACGCGCTGGCCAAGTCTGTAGGGAACGGCCTCCGTGCCGTTCCGTTGGGCAAATTGACTTGGCTACACCGATTGTCGCTTCCGGAACGCCACGGAGGGCGTTCTCTACAGAGGAAGCAAGCTAAAGCTTGAACTCCAACGGTCCAACGCTGCTAGCACCAGCGCGCTCTTGACCGCCACAGTCCGCTTTGCGACACTCCGCCCCCTCGCCCAACCAAAGGCAGAAAACCGCGGTCAAACTTGGACTCTCACGGAGCACGAAGCGATGGAACGCTGTCCGGCTACAAACCTGGCACGCCGGCTATCCCGGCAACTCTCTGTGGTGCTATTGGCGGCGTTGCTTGGTTGCTCCAAGAATGATTCGACTGAACAGGCGAACGAGTCGGGGACGAGCAGCAAGCCCGCCGCCGCGGGCGGGACTCCGGATCAGGCCGTCCACGAGTTCATGATGGCATTCAAGAACGGCGACGATGCCAAAGCGTCCGGGTTGCTCACCGAAAAAACGCGCCAGGAAATCGAGCGGACGCAATATGGTGTCTCGCCGCCTGGAAGCAAGGAGATGAAGTTCAAAGTGGGCGAGGTGCAATACGTCTCAGAAGCCAAAGATCTTGCCCACGTGGCTTGTCATATCGCCGACAAAGACCCCGCAGGCGACGATGTGGAGATGGATATGGTGTGGTTTCTGCGAAAAGAGCAGCCTGGATGGCGCATCGCCGGAGTAGCCATGAAGGTCTTCCCCGACCAGCTCCCGGTGCTCTACAACTTCGAAGATATGGACGACATGGAGCGAAAGCTGCTGCTCGTTGAGGAAGAAATGATCCGACGCGCAACGCAAACACTCAACCCAGGGCAGCCGAGTCAAGGAACTGCCGAGCAGGCTTCAGGCGAACCAGCCGCCGACGTGGCTGAATTGCAGAATTCTGCCGACGGGGTGCGGAAACAGTAGTAGCGGTTACCGCTGGCGGTTGGAAGCTTCGGCCGCGAAAGAACTTACGTTAAGGCCGTTGTTAAGGGACTGTGGTAACAACCACAGTCCCTTTTTTTGCGCGATGGGCATACGGATAGCTATGCGCAGCCTATCCTTCAGGTAAACTTCACTCATCGCACCCAGAGCGCCAAGTTTCTTCAGATTAGCGTTCGGAGTGCCTTGACAACCCAAAGTCAACTGATAACTTAGCGTCCTAGCCTGTGCAATCGGCACCTTTTACGCAACCCATAGAGCTTACAGGGCAGTTTTGCGGGAAGCCGCGGAGAAGTGTGTCCGGGAACAGGGTGTGACAAAAGTTGTATCTCGCGTTTGGTTGCCGTCGCCAGCGTGGGACCCAGAAAAAAGCCGACGGCAACGTGAACCTGTTACGCCAAGTTACTAGTTTGGAGGATTCGAGGATGAATCGAACATTGATTTTAGGCATCGCGATTTTTTTCGCGGTTGTCGGCATCGCCCTCTTGGGCGGTGACAGCAAGGCCGTCGCCGGTCACGGTTGCCACGGCTGCAATGGTTGTGCAGGCGTCTGCGACGGCGGCTGCGCCGGCTTCGTCAACGATTGCTGCGGCTGCCATGGCCGTCGGCATCACCGGCACCATCGTCGTCATCGTCGCGGCTGCTGTGGCTGCGACGGTCACGTCCAGCATTGTGCTCCCGTTTGCCCGCCGAGCTGCGCTTGCCCGGCGCCGGTTTGCCCGCCGAGCTGCGCTGGTGTGCAGTACGGAGCACCTGTCGAAGGTGGCGCCGTTGAACCGCCCCCGCCGCCAGCCAATGGTGGTGAGCAACCCCCGCCGCCGGCCGGTGCCAGCGCCCGGAAGATTATTCGCTTCCCGGTCGTCAGCTACCGCGCCTAGTCAGGTTGTATTCAGATTAGCCGCCACCATGCCCTGTGAGTGGCGGCCGATTGCTAAATCAAAGCCAGGCCTTCCCGCAAGGCCTGGCTTTTTGCATGCGCCTTAGCGCGGCGATGAAATAGCCATAGAGTGCTTCCCTTGCGCCAGATTGCGTTACAAGATCAAGCGAAAGCCTCGCGGATCTGTTCGATGAACTTGGGGCATTCCACCCGCGGATCGCCCGATTCCTCGTATTCCAGGACGATATAACCGCGATAGCCGGCTTCGCGGAGGGTTTTTGCCAGCCGCGCGAAGTCGGCGGGCTGCTTTTTCTGTCCACGAGGACTGACGACGACCTTAACCTGTGCATTGATGGCGTAAGGCGCGATTTCCGCCAGCTCCGCATAAACGTCTTCGCTGCGAAAATTGCCCGAATCGAAGTTCACGCCAAACCACGGGCTCTGCACGTCCTGGACCAGCTTGATCATGCCGGCGGCGGTGGCGGTCAGACCGCCGTGATTTTCCAGTGCTAGATGGATCCCCCGCTGGCCCGCGTAGTCGCAGCACTCTTCGATACCGGCCACGGCGAGCCGATGAGCATCCTCAGGCATCTGCTTTGGTTTGACGCTGCCGGAAAAGATGCGGATGACAGGCGCGCCGAGCACGGCGGCGTGATCGGTCCACCGCTTCACGCTGGCAATTTCGCGGTCACGTCGCTCTCCAGCCGGATGACAGAAGTCGTTGCCGACCGCGGTGCCGGAAACATCGAGCCCCAAGCGGAAGCAATGCCGACGCAACTCCGTAAGATATTCGTTCGTCACCGTGGGCGGAAAGTAATATGACGTGAGCTCCGTGCCTTCAAGCTGCATTTTCGCACAGTCATCCGCGAATTCGTGCAGCGTTAGGGCTTCCTTGGCGAATCGGTTGTTCGGCTTGAACAGGTCACGGTAGCTGTAGCCGGCGAGACTGAACTTGAACTTCGGTCGGCCGCCGCGCGCGATCGGCTCAATCGCTTCGGCCCGTTGAGGTGCGCCTAGCTTCATTGCAACCCCCCCGACCAATGTCGCCGCGCCTGTGATCAATGCCTCTCGCCGCGTGCATGAATTGCTCATGGAACCAGTCTCCAAGGTACCTGAAGCCAAGACCCTTCGTCTTTCCCCTTTTCTCACGGCTCACTAGAATTGTCCGAACTCATGGAAGTCGCAACGGCTCCAGATCGCCGCGCCGGCTCATTGTACTTCCTGGCCGAGCGGCTCGAAA
>JBBDYH010000140.1:0-77317 GCA_040901795.1 Pirellulales bacterium | reverse complement strand
TGCAAATGCTCCGCGACCCGCGGTTGCGGAGCGAGTTCGACGGCATGATCCGCGACCGGCACTATTCGCCCGAGTACGCGGTGAGCCGGACGTTGCGGCGATACGCCAAGGTTTTTCAAGAAGTGCAGAGCAGCCATCTGGCGGAGCGCGCCACTGACATCGTCGACATTGAAAAGCGGCTGCTGCGGAACCTGCTGGGTCGCCGGCGCGAGGAGCTGTTCAGCATTACCTCGCCGGTGGTCTTACTGGCGCATAACCTGACGCCCAGCGAAACGGCCAACCTCGAGCGCAAATTCGTGCGCGGGTTTGTGACCGAGATCGGGGGCGCCGGCAGTCACACGGCGATCGTGGCCGAAGCGATGGAAATCCCCGCGGTGGTCGGCATTGGGCCATTTCTGACCGACGTCTCGGGCGGCGATCTGGTGATCATCGACGGTGACAACGGCTTGGTGATCCTGCAGCCGGATGAGGAGACGATCGCGCGCTACCGGCACGAGGCCGAGCAACACCGGACGCAGCAGGCGCGGTTGGTCGAGCTGCGTGACTTGCCCGCGGAAACGGCCTGCGGCACGCGCATCGACCTGCTCGGCAACATTGAGTTCCCTTATGAAGTCGATCATTGCGTCGAGCGGGGGGCCGACGGGATCGGGCTCTACCGCACGGAGTTCCTGTATCTCACCTCCGAGCGCGAGCCGACGGAAGAAGATCACCTGGCGGCCTATACGCGCGTCGTGGAAACTATCGGCGACCGGCCGGTGGTGATTCGCACGTTGGATTTGGGCGCCGACAAGTTGAGCCGGGGCGCCAACCTGGAGGAGGAGCGCAACCCGTTTCTGGGCCTCCGCAGCATTCGCCTTTCGCTCCGCGATCTGCCGCTGTTCCGCACGCAGCTCCGCGCCATCCTGCGAGTCAGCGCCCTGGGGCAGGTGCATATCATGTTCCCGCTGATCACGACTTTGATGGAGCTGCGGCAGGCGAAGATGGTCCTTTCCGACGTCATGGAAGACCTCGAAGAGCACGGCATCCCGTTCAACCGGAACATGCCGGTCGGCATGATGGTCGAAGTACCGGCCGCCGTGATGATGATCGATCACTTCGTGGAAGAAGTGGACTTTTTGAGCATCGGCACGAACGATCTCATCCAGTACACATTGGCGGTCGATCGGACGAATAAGGAAGTTTCGTCGCTTTACAACTCGTGCGATCCGGCGGTGCTGCGGCTGATCGACCTGACAGTCAAGGCGGCCCAACGCCGCAACGTTCCGACCAACCTCTGCGGCCAGATGAGCGGCAGCGTGCGCTACACGCAACTGCTGCTGGGGATGGGGCTGCGAAAGTTCAGCGTTGCGCCCAGCGCCATCCCAGACATCAAGCGCATCTGTCGTCTGGTGCGAATCGACCAGTGCGAGGCGGTCGCACAGCGGGCATTGCAACTTGAGAACGCCCGGGACATTAAAAACTACTTGAGAGAGGAACTGAAGAAGGTGGACCCGGCGTATGCCGGGCAATGACGAATGACGAAACCAGAATGAGGAGCGAATGACGAATGCCGAATGAAGAATCAAGGTGTCACTGAAACCTTCGTCATTCGTCATTGAGAGTTCGTTCGACATTCGGACTTACGCATTCGCCATTGAGGGATAGGTATCGAACTCAGACAGGACTACAACGACGTCGCGGCGTGCTACGGCAGCACGCGGCGAACCGAATCGATGGCCCGACAACGCGTACGCATTCATTTTGCCAAACAAGGGGACCTGCGGCTGATCAGCCACCGGGACCTGATGCGCACGTGGGAGCGATTGTTTCGTCGAGCCGGCGTGGCGCTCGCCATGACTGAGGGCTTTCACCCCAAACCCAAGATGATGTTTCCCTCGGCGCTCGCCGTGGGCATCGAGGGTTTGGACGAAGTGCTCGAAATCGAGCTGCCCGAAGAATACGAGCCCGAGCGGTTGGCGGAGCTTTTCGGCGCGCACGCTCCGCCGGGGCTGGACGTTCAGAGCGTCGAGCCGCTCGGCGGCGGCGGCAAAACGCGTCTTCGCGGGATGACCTTCCAGGTCGATGTGCCCGCTGAGCGGCGCGCTTTTGTCGCCGAGCGGATGGAATGGCTCCGGCAACAAAGCTCGTATCGGGTGACACGCGAAGGACGGTCGGCGCCAATCGAGCTGCGGCCGTTGATCGAAGAGCTCAGGCTGGACGACGACGGAACGCTGGGGATGCGACTGCGCGTGGAGGGGGATGGCAGCGCCCGGCCTCGCGAAGTGCTCGAGGCGCTCGGGCTGGCTGATGTCGAGGCGCTCGGCATCGTATTACGGCGGACCGCCGTGGAGTTGAGCTCATCATGAAAACTGCCCGGGCCCAATCGCGAAAGCCATCGATTCGGAGAGACCATGCCGACCGAGAAAGTCACAAAATGAAGCAGGAAATGCTCATCAATGTATCGCAGCCGGAAGAGTGCCGGATCGCGATCGCCGAGGACGGAGTGCTCGAAGAGCTGTACATCGAACGCACCAGCCAAGACAACTACGTCGGGAACATCTACAAGGGCCGCGTGGTCAACATCGAAGCCAGCATCCAAGCGGCCTTTATCGATTTCGGCGTCGGCCGCAACGGCTTCCTCCACATCAGCGACCTGGAGCCGCAGTACTTTCGGCAGGGTGGATTCGATCCCGACAAACCGCTCGACTTCGGCGGACGCCCGCGCCGTGAAGAGCGGGATGAAGAAGAACCAGACGCCGACGCCGACGAAGATGGGCCGCGTCCGCCGCGCGGACGGCGCGGCTTTCGCCCCGGCGCTCGGCCGCGCGTGAAGCCTCCCATCCAGGACGTGCTCCGCCGCGGCGACGAGCTGTTGGTGCAGGTGATCAAGGAGGGGATCGGCACCAAAGGACCGACGCTCTCCACGTACATCAGCATCCCGGGCCGCTATCTGGTCTTGATGCCGGCGCTGGGCCGCGTGGGCGTGTCGCGGAAGATCGAGGACGACGAAGCCCGGCGAAAGCTGCGCGACATGATGCTGGAGCTGAGTCCTCCCAAAGGGCTGGGCTTCATCGTTCGCACGGCGGGCGTCGATCGGACGAAGAAGGAGCTGTCGCGCGATCTGGCGTACTTGTTGCGCCTGTGGAAGGTGATTGTCCGCCGGATCAAGAAGCATCCGGCGCCAATCGGCATCTACGAAGAGAGCGACATGATCATCCGCACGATCCGTGACATTTTCACGGGCGACGTGGATTCGATCTTGATCGACGAGCCGCAGGCGTATGAGCGGGCCAAGGAGTTTTTGCAGATCGTGATGCCGCGGTACGTGAACCGGCTGCACTTATACGAGGGGAAGGAACCGTTGTTCCATCGCTACCGGCTGGACGAAGAGATCATGAAGATCCACCAGCGCAAAGTTCCGTTGCGCCAGGGGGGTTCGATCGTGATTGATCCGACCGAGGCGCTGGTGGCGATTGACGTGAACAGCGGAAACTTTCGCGCCGAGGACAGCGCCGAAGAAACGGCCTATCAGATGAACATCGCTGCCGCCAAGGAAATCGCCCGCCAGTTGCGGCTACGGGACTTGGGCGGTGTGATCGTCAACGACTTCATCGACATGCGAAAGGAGCGCCATCGGCGCGGCGTCGAGCGGGCGCTGCGCGACGCGGTGAAGCGCGATCGGGCCCGCACCAAAATCCTCCGCACCAGCCCGTTTGGGTTAATCGAGATGACGCGGCAGCGGATCCGGCCAAGCCTCAAGCGGAGCGTCTACAAGGACTGTCCCGGCTGCACGGGGACGGGAGTGGTGAAGACGGCCGAGAGCATGGCGATCGAGGTCATGCGGCTGGTGATCCTGGCGGCCCAGCGCGAAGACATCGCGCGGATCGCCATCACGGTGGATGACGAGGTTGCGACCTACCTCAATAACAAGAAGCGGCGGGAGATCGCGCGACTGGAAGACGACGGGCAGATGGCCGTTCAGGTCTACGGCCGCGAGAGCGTCTCGCCGGAGTTCCTCACCATCGAGTGCCAAGACACCCAGGGGCGCGAGGTGAAGTTCAATATTTGAGAGTCCGGCGATGTGAGCAAGTCATGCTGAGCGCAGCGAAGCATCCAGGTGGCACGCGAGGAGATCCTTCGCTTCGCTCAGGATGACAGCGCACACAGCAACTGCAAATCAGGGGACTCGACACCAGCCGCCCCCTCGACGCAGTTCCGCCAATTTAATAAACTAGGATATTCGACAGCAAAAAACACCGAAGACGCTCATGTACGCCATTATCAAACACGGCTCGCGGCAGTACCGCGTGGAACAGGGACAAGAGATCGAAATCGACTACCGCGAGGCCACGGCCGGCGACGAGGTGAAGTTTGAGCAGGTGCTTGCCGCCGGGTCGGGGGCCGATCTGAGATTCGGCGCACCGTTCCTCGCGGGGGCCAGTGTCTCGGCCAACGTCGTCGGCACCGTGCAAGGACCGAAGCTGGTGGTCCAGAAATTCCGCCGGCGGAAAAATTCTCGCCGCAGGACGGGCCACCGGCAGCTCTACACGAAGGTCCGCATTGCCGGCATCGCGGTGTAGCGGCCAGTGTAGTCATCACGCTCCGCGTGATGATGCTCGTCTCGCGGAGCGAGACGGCTACACTACGCTCTCGTGAGCAACCACGCGAGAAGCTGCGCCACCGTCATCGCGGCGGCAATCACGGCCGGAACCGCCAATGCGGACATCCGATCGCTCAGGCGTACAGCTTTGCTCAAACCGTTGTAGAGCATCAGCAAGCCGGTAATCGCGGTGAAAGCGAAGAGCACGCTGACGAGCCATTGAATGATCGCCGATCGCCAGTCCAGCAAACTCGCGACCAGCGCGTATCCTCCCAGCGGCAACAGCGCCGCGCCAACGACAAACAAATCGGCCGCAAACTCCACGCCGGTTCGTGTTGCAACCCGAAATAACGTAACTGCGCCGACAAGTGTCCCGACGTATCCGACGAGAACGATCAATGTCTTGAAGAACGTCGCCGCATCGGTCAAATCGACGTTGGCTATGCCGGGCAAGGGCGTTTGCTTAATGGCGGCCGCCAGCAGGCAGCAGACAAGGAATGCGGCCACAAACACGCCACCGACGACGATCGCTCGTTTTGCCCCGAGCTGCTCGTACACCGTTCCAACACGGCCCCACGGATCGGAGATGAGACTTCGCACGGCGCCGGCGGACTCAAGCCAGGCCCGTTTGGCAAACTCTCTGCCCACCGGCAACTGCTCGGCCCGCTCCCGTTGCGGTGTCGGCAGGATTACGGCCTCTGAGGCAGGCGCCGGCGGTTCGGCCGTTTGCGGCGCAGCGGCGGTGGTGATGGCCGTCGGTTCGTCTACGGGGAACAGACCTTTAACACTGCTTGCGGGCGCCCAGTTGGCCATGCTGTCGGTCCAGACCAGATCGGTGGGGCGCAATTCGCCGGCGGTTGCCAACTGTTTGAGCTTTGCGGTCTTCAGAGGCCCACGTTGTTGCCCACCACTGGCGTAGTACCAGATGCGATCTGGCATGGAGTTGCTCCCGCAGGTCTAATGCAGCGATCCGCTTCATAGTAACTTCCACGGCTGGTCCCACCAGCCGTTTTCGCCGAAAATGCTTGTTCGGCGCGAGTTTCGCTGTGATGGGTTGCTGGAATAGAATCCTTTATCGATCCTTTTGGGTGCCGCCATGAAACGACTTCTATCTTGGGCTGCGATGGGGCTTTTCGTTTGCGGCTCGGTGGGCGCATGGGAAGCACGGGCGCAGACCGGCAACCCGACGGCGCCGCCAGCCGGTGGAGCAAACACTCCCAGTACCATAGGTGCGCCTGGAATGACGCAACAGCCGCGCAGCGCTGGCACGACAGTCCGCGCCAGGGCACCGGGAACAACGATCCGCGCGCGTGGCACAAGTCCAACGGTGCCAGCCGGAACCGCCGCAGGCGCCACGCGGCTCGGCGCGCCGATCTCTGACCCGAGCCTATCGGGCGCTGGCGTAAACAACGGAAGTTCGGCACGCGGCAGCTTCGGCGGCAACGCGGGTATGTTCGACCGCGGTCCCACGACGGGGACGATGCCGGGTTCGGCTCTTCCCGGGCGAGCCAACTTTAGCCGCGGTTCAACAAGTGCCACGTTCAGGCCGGCCGGGCCGATTGTCGGCGGCCCGAACAATGCTTGGCAGTTCAATTCGCAAGGCAACGCAACCCTCGATGGTCCGCAAATCGGCAACCGCGGCGTGACAGGCGCATTCCAAGACGACTTCGGTGCGGTCATCACTGGTCCGCTCGGGCCGGGCGCGCCGTTTATCCGGCTAGCCCCGCAGACATTTGTCGCGCCGGCGTCCCCGGTTGCGCCAATCTTGCCCTCTCCCGACATGGCGCCAGCACTTCCGATTCCAGCCGACGCCCAGGCCAGTGGCCGCACCGGAACTGCGACCGGCGTGCCGGCCGCGCCGCAGGAACCCGCGGTCGAACCGCAGGGCGTCGCCACGGCGACTGCGTTCCCGACGCGCAATCAGATCGCCGCCGAAAACGCAACCACAACATCATCCGCATCGACGTTCCGCCGTGGGACTGCTGACTTTGTCGAGATACCTGCCGGTGGCGGCGCGCCGCGCAAGACCGGTTTTCGCGGCGTGGGCGAGAGAGCACAAAACGGCGGTCTGGCCTACGTCTATCCCGGATACACACTTTGGCAAGGCTATTACTGGTACCACAGCCCGGCGGCGGGTTGGCACTATTGGGACGGAAGCCGCTGGACACTTTTTCGCGATTAACTCTCTTGCAAGCCGGTTGACGCTCTTCGCTGCCCGCGGAAGAATGACTGCTGTTTAGACAAGTTAGCCGGAACCGAGAGAATGACACGAGCCACGTCCGTCGACGACCACAAACTGGCCGCGGCTTATGAGAGCCTGCGCGAGGTTCTTGCCGCTTCCAAATACGCGGACCGCAAGGATAAACCGCTGGCTTTCTGGGCCTTGCCGGGGGACCGGCGATTGCCAATGGCGCTGTTGGGCTACTCGCTCAAGGAATTGTTGTCCCGCTCGCTGGAGGAGCTGTCGGCCACGCCGGGGATCGGCAAGAAGAAGCTCAGCTCGCTGATCAAGTTGTTGCACCGTGCCACCAAAGACCACCCCCCTGTGGTGCTGTTCACCGACGAAACGGCCGGCAAAACCAAAGCAGCAAAGTCCAGGGGCGGCCGGGGCGGGCCGAGCTCCCGCTCTGGTTTCGATCCTGCGACCGTCTCAGAGCTCCTTTGGGAACAATGGCGCCAGACGATTCGCCGGTATGGCTTGGAGCACGAGACGCTCGGCCGGCTGGCGCCCAGCTTAGACCGGCTGCCGACCGTCATTTGGCGTACGCCGCTGGACACGTACCTCGATTCGACGATCGCCGATATTCGCGGTCTGAAGACGCACGGCGAAAAGCGGCTCCGCGCAATCCTGGAAGTGTTTCATAGCATCCACGAAACGCTCGGCCAGGTGCCGCGTCAGGGTCACCTGCGCGTCGATGTGCGTCCCAATTTCACGGCGCCGGTCGAGCGGTGGGTCCACGAAGTCGTGGGCCGCTCGCAGCCACCCAGCCCCGCCGAGCTAAAACAACGTGTCATCCTGCCGATCCTCGAGCAGCTCCGCATCGATGCGGGAGCGGAGATCTTCCGCATCCTCGAAGAGCGACTCGGCATCAAGGGATCGCCTGTCCCGGTTCAGCAGCAAGCCAAACGGTTGGGCGTGACGCGCGCCCGCGTGTATCAACTGCTGGAGATGTGCGCCGACGTCATGTCGGTGCGTTGGCCGGAAGGAGAGAAACTGTTTCTGCGGCTCCACCACAAGCTCGGCTCGTTCCCGAATGCCAAGACGCAAGTCGCACGCTTAAGAGCGTTGACGGACCTCATCTATCCCGAACTGCGCGACACTCCGGCGGCGCCTCCAGAGCGTTCGCTCGAGGCGAACCACGCCAAGCAGAATTCGCCGCGAACCGAGGGAAGCCCGAGCCGGCAAAGCGCGAGCCATCAACACCAGCGGAACAAAAACGGCGCGCCGGTGCGATTAGCCGCGGCGCGGTAGCCGAACTCGCCAGAGTTCGGGAGCAACCTGAATTCTGGCATATTCTCAGCTACGATTCAAACCGCGCTCCGGGCGGACGCGTGAGTCCTCTTCGTCAGAATCGATTGGCCAGGCGTGTGCGGCCCATCGATCCTCAGGCGTCCGGCACGTTCAGCACGGAATAAGGCCGCCGCGGCGCGCTCGACGTCGAGCAGCCACTGCTGATGGGCCCGGTGGCTTCCCATTTGGCAAACACCAAGCGCCCTTCCCAGCAGCACCGCCAGCGCCCCAGGTCGAGGAAGAGCCGTCACAAACTCGACCAACACACCCAGCGGGTGTGCCGCGATCGATTTGCCCCAGCCGACGACGGGCGCTGCGCGCCAAAACAACCGCTCGGCCGCCAGGCCGTGGCGAAATCCCGGTCGGGGCGCTATCAGGCAATCGGCTGTCGCCAAGACGATTGACCGTGGCTCCAAGATTCCCTTGTAGCCCGCGAATCGCAGCGCCAGCGCCAGGTCCGCGTCGGCCAGTCCGTCGCCGATGGCGCGCGGCAACCCGCCAACCAACTCCAACGACGAGCGGCGGTAGAACGCCGCTTGCACGAGCGGTCCCAGGACTTCGATGTGCGTTGTGTCGCTAGCCGTCGTTGTGATGGCGGTCGCCGCCGGTGTGTCGGTGCGCACGATGCGACCCCAGCGGCACGAATACGCCAATCCGGATGCGACCGTAACCTGTGTGTCTAGCGAATCGACGACCACTGGCGAGACGCTCGCCACACGTGGATCTTGGAAGTGCTCGAGCGCCGGCTCGGTCCAGTCCTCGGCCACTTCAAGACCCGACGCTAGCAAGTGGACAACGCTGCCGTGGCTGGCCTGGATCCCTTCATTAACGCACTCGACGATGCCCACACGGCTCGCCACGGGAAGAAAGCGGATTTCCCCCGCCAAATCGTACGGGTCTGCATATGGCGCATTGTGGACGACGAGGATCTCGCAGTCGGGCGGGCGGTTTTCCAGCACCGATATGAGCGTGGTTTCTAAGCGAGCCGCGCTGCCCAACACAGGGATGATAATCGAGAGGCGGGGCACGGAAAACCTTCCTTGGCTTACCAACCCGGCAGATTCGGCAGAGTTTGACAAAGCGATAAAGGCGCGCCGGGGGCGTCCACAAGTTAGCATCGGCTTGCGCAGCGTGGCGAGATTACCTGAGTTAGGGTTCAGGGTTCGGGGTTCGGGGTTCAGGTCGTTTAGCCGCCGCCGGCACGGCGGCGTAGGCGACGAGACTCCTGCGCAACTCTTCAATGAAGCGGCATTCACGGATGTCGTCTAAGACCATCTCACTGGACCAGTCGTAGAGCACGTAGGATATTTCGCCCCCTGATCTCTCTGTGGGAATGCCGTGTACTCGCCGCGGAATGTCGAACCACGACCTGTTCGGCTGCCGGTTTGCGATCGGAAGCTCGTTTTTTTCCAGCCTGGAGCAGATCTCCTTAGCCGTTTCCGCCGGCGCCCCGCCGATCCGGGCGGCGTGCAGGCACAACGCGTTCAGTTGAAATCGATTGTCGAGTCCATAGTATTGTCGAGTGTTCACCGCCACTGGAAGGTTGCGTGGGTAAACGTGTGCGTTTGCCGCCAATCGGCGATCGATTTCTTCCCGAAACTCATTCAGTGCAGAGAACTGCGCCAGTAACGTCTTAGTTCCGCCATGCAGCGCGGTCGCCAATATTGCGGTGCCAACCGCCAACTCCGACGACAACATCGACTGCTCGTTCTTAGGCGATTTCCGATCCTCAAGGTATTGCAGCGACCGACGAACCGCGGCGGTATGTCTGGCAAAGAGCCGAGAGAAGACTTCGCTGCATTTCTTATCACGATCAGCTTCGCGCATCCCCCCAATTTCTTCGATGACCTCGACACAGCGCCGGCTGCTGAGAATTAATGGCAAGTCGTCCTGACCAAGTTTCTTTGAGGTGTAACGATAAAAGTACACGTCATTCTCAACGAGCAGTTGTTCGACCGACTCGTCAAACGCCTTTGACTCAAAGGCCGCGATCACTTCTTCAACGCGCAGCAACGCAACGACCGCGTAAGCCGCAATGAAAATCGCGAGCCCCGCAATGGCCGTGTATCGGATAGGTGAGGAGGGCTTCGCCACAAGAGAGGCCCATGTTTCGCAGGTCGTAAACGAATCCCCAAATTAGCGCCATCGATCATTCAGTATATCACACCACTCGTAACCGCTCCCGTTCCAGCCGCTCGGCAAGAAAAGCGATGGCGCGGGGGGCCATGTAGTTGTAGTACGCGAAGCCGTGGCCGCCGGCGCTCGTTTCCAGATCGTATTCGTGCGGGATTCCCAGGGCCGACAACTTCATATGCAATCGATCGGCGCTCTCGTGCCAGCGCGTGTCGGCCGGGTCGCAGCAGAACCAGGTGTTTCGCGGCCAATTCAGTGGGTGCACGTGGAGGATGGCCGTGTCCTGGCGGGCGGCTTCGGGATCGGAGTACATCTGCGGAAGCGTTTCGTCCCCTTCGTTCCAGCGGAGGTGATAATCAATGGCCGGGGAGATCGCCGCCACGACCGGAAAGCGGTTGGGATACTTGAATGCGAGTCGCAAGGCCCCCTGGCCCCCCATGCTGGTGCCCAACAGGCCGATCCCGGGTGCTTCTGCGTTGTAGCGCTCCTTAACATACGCAACGACGTTGTCGAGCACGTGCCGCTCGGCGGTGAGCTGCGGGTTGAACTCGGGACAGATTTTGTCGGTCCACCAACTTCGTGCGGTGAACGGCGCGATGACCGGCAGCCCGTGCCGCTCGAACTCGGTTGTGAACGCCGGCTTATCCACCAGCCGGCTGAGGTGGACGCCGTGCAGATAGATGAGCACAAAGCCGTGCGGGTTGGGCGCAACGGGGTCGAAGACGTCACAGGGATGACCGGCGAGGGTGATGGGGGACCAGGGCATGGATAGGGTTCAGGGTTCGGGGTTCAGGGTTCAGAGCAGATTAAGCATTTCGGTTTCGGGCGTCAGCATCAGTAGCATGGTGACATTTGACGGCTGCCGACAAGTGACATCGTTGGCTATCGTCGTGCCAAAATTGCTTCTACAATACTTGCCGCCTGAACTCTGAACCCCGAGCCCTCGCGATGAAGATCCTGCTGACCGCCGAACAATTGGCCGAAGGTGTGGAACGTCTCGCTCAGGAGATGTCCGAGTTCTATCAGGGGCGACCGGTGACGATTCTGGGCGTGTTGACCGGCAGCATCGTGCTGGTGTCGGACCTGATTCGGCGCGTCGATTTGCCGCTGCGGATCGGATTTGTGCAGGCCAGCAGCTATCGCGGCCCGGCCACTTCGCCGCAGGACCTTGTCGTGCGACTCGATGCGGCGCCGGACCTGCAAGGACGGCACGTGCTGATTGTGGATGACATCTTCGACACAGGCTATACGATGACTGCGCTCTTCAACGAACTGGCCGGGCATCGCACCGCGACGCTTCGATCCATGGTGCTGTTGCGCAAGCACGGCCGCAAAGCAGTTTCGATGGAGCCGGACCACGTAGGGTTTGAAATTCCCAACGAGTTCGTCGTCGGTTACGGCCTGGATTACCACGATGGCTACCGAAATCTGCCGCATGTGGCGGCGCTGGAGCCGCAGGAGTTGGGGCACCAGGAATGAAATTACGAAGGACGAAGTACGAAGGACGAAACAAGGACGAGACGAAGCGCGATTGACCAATGGAAGCGGCCCCAACGCGGATTGTTCATCTCGTGCCGTCTTGGGAGCATGTGGGAGCGGTGCGGCGGATTGGGATGTTGGCGTCGCACTTCGAGCGAGAAGTGTACGAGTTTCGCGTCGTCGCACTCTCCGCACGCGGCCCCGATCCACGCACGATCGTCCGCACGCCGCTGCATTGCACCGCGCTGGCCGCGGGGCGTCGGCTGCGAATGACGCTGGCCTGGCGGCTTCGCCGGTTGGTGAAGGATTGGCGCGCCGACGTTGTGCATGCCTGGGACAACGGCGCTTTGCGCGTGGCAAGCGCGGCTCGGATTGGACAGCGCTGCATCCGCGTTATCGAAACCGGGTTCGGTGAGCTTCCCCCGGCCATTGACGTGGAGCAAATCCGTCGCGAGGCCGCCGTTGGTCTCACACGCGAGCGGATCGTCGCAGAACTCGGCCTGCCAAATAGAGTACGGCTCCTCGGCGTCATCGGCCGGCTGACGCGCGACAAGCACGTGACGGAACTGCTCTGGGCGCTCGATCAGATCCGCTGTGTGCGCGACGACGTGTATCTGCTGGTAATCGGTGATGGCGAGGCGCGGCCGTTTTTCGAACGCTATGCCCGGCTGTACGAGATTGTGGACCATGTGCGGTTCGTCGGCTGGCGAAGCGATGTGGCGGCGTGGATTGCCGCGATCGACGTCTATTGCTCCGCCAGCGCCGAGCCGTCGTGGTCGCTGGCGATGCTCGAAGCGATGGCGCTGGGCGTGCCGGTCGTGGCCGGTGACACACCCGCGCATCGACGTGTCTTGACACACGGCGAAACCGGGTTTCTCGTTGACATTCGGCAGCGTTCGGAGCTGGCGCGGTGGTGCCTGCGAATGCTTGAGGATGCAGAACTGGCCGCGCGGATGACCGAGACCGCTCGGCGGCAAGTGGCCGAGCGGTTTCCGATTGGGCCGTTCGTGGAAGCGCACCGCCGGCTTTACCGGGGGGTCGTTTGATCGAAGTGAGTTGGATGCTTTTCACGATTTGAGCGGGTATCATAGCACGTTTGGAGTGCGGCGACTTGTCGTCGCTTTCCTTTTCAAACAGGTAGGCGCGCGACAACGCGCTGTTGATATCGCGGACCGTACGGAAATCCAAGGCGATGACGAGTCATCGCACTCCAAAGACAACCCTGCCCGGGAGAATGCCATGCACGTTCGTCGATTGTTCTTGGTCGTCCTGTTGTTGATCTTTTCCAGCCGATTGCTCGCTGCCGACGACGTTTTTCAGTTCGCTCTGTTCAACGGCAAGGATCTGGCGGGTTGGATCATCACGAACTGCAAGGTTGCCGTCGAAGATGGATCATTGGTGCTGGACGAAGGGAATGGGTTTGTCCGCAGCAACCTGAAGTACGGCGACTTCGTGCTGGAGCTCGACTGGCGGGCGCGGCAGGCCAGCAAATACGACTCAGGGATCTACGTCCGCAGCGAGTTTCCCTCGTCGCAGCGCAACCGCAACTGGCCCGATCGTTATCAGATCAACCTCAAGGAGGGCGAAGAGGGGAACCTGGTTAGCGTGCCGTCGGCCGGCCGCAAGGGGCTGGTGAAGCGCGGCGAGTGGAACCACTTCAAGATCACCGCCGTCGGGCCGAAGCTCTCGCTAGAGATCAACGGCCATCCGGCTTGGACGTTCGACGGACTGAAGGAGAATACCGGCTACATCGGCTTGCAGGCCGAGACGCCGCTCGGTGGCCAGTTTGAGTTCAAGAACGTCCGACTCACCGAGTTGGGCTTCCGGCCGCTATTCAACGGCAAGGACCTCTCCGGGTGGCAAGGGGACACAACCGGGTACCGAGTGGAGGACGGCAAGATCGTCGCGCTGAAGACCGGCCGCGGGAATTTGTATACCAAGGACGAATACGGCGATTTCGTGGTGCGGTTTGATTTCAGGCTCGAGGCCGGCGCGAACAACGGGCTGGCGATTCGCGCGCCCCTGTCCGGCGACTCGGCGTACCAGGGAATGGAAATCCAGATCCTCGACGACGCGCATCCGCAGTACCAGAGCATCCAGCCGTACCAGGCGCATGGCTCGGTCTATGGCATTGCGCCGGCAAAGCGCGGCCACCTCAAACCGGTCGGCGAGTGGAACTCCGAGGAGATCATCTGCCGCGGCCGACAGGTTACCGTCAACCTTAACGGCACAACGATCGTCGATGTCAACCTCGACGAGGCCAGCACTCCCCAGACGATCGACAAACGCGAGCACCCTGGCTTGAAGCGCGACCGCGGCCATATTGGCTTTTGCGGGCACGGAGCGCGCGTGGAGTTTGCGAACGTGCGCGTGAAAGTTCTAGAGGAGTGAAACGCGTGTCGCAGTGCCGTGTCACCACCGAGCTTCCCCCGGTGGAGGCATGTTTAGCAACCAGACCATGCCCCCGAAAGGGTTTTCTTCCGCCACCGCCCGCTTGTCGGGGTGGGGCGATGTTTGCCAACCACATCCCACGCGCCGCAAGCACCGTTCGTCAGCCCGAGCACTGCGGTCTCCAGCACGCACTGAACCGCCGCCGGTCGTACGCCGTATAACTTTCGCAGGCGTTAGATCTTTCGGCCCAATCCGTCCGACCAGCCGTTGCCGCCGGTTTTTTCGTTGCTCGCCACTGGCATTCGCCCCGCGCGCTACGGTAGCCTTAAATGAGGTGGGCGGCGCCGGTGTTTCCACGTCGTAGTGGTCGGCACGCATGTAACAATTGGGCGGAGACGGCGCTTAGAGATCGACATCCTCGAGTCAACCGGCAGGCGGTACCAGCGATGATTGTTGCAAAACTATTACGCCAACTGGCGCTTTTCCTGACAGTGGGGCTGCTGCCGGCGACGCTCGCCGATGGGCAACAAGCCAGAAGCCGTGGCAGTGTGGCTGGGTCCTCCCAACGGATATCGCAAGCGCGCCAACCAGCCGCTACGACGAAAGCGGTTGGCGCCAGCGCCGCTGCAGGGCGCGATCCGGCCGCCATTTTCGCCGGCGGCGCACCAACGACCGTCGCCGAGCTCAAAGCCATGCAAGCAGTCACCCAGCGGCTGAGCGAGCAGGTGATGCAATCGACCGTGGGTGTGCGTGTGGGGCCGGCCCAGGGAAGCGGCGTCATCGTGACCAAGGAAGGGCATGTTTTGACTGCGGCGCACGTCGCCGGTGCGCCCGGCCGGGACGTGACGTTCATCCTGGAAGATGGCCGGATGGTGCGAGGAAAGACGCTCGGCGTCTTCTACGATCTCGACGCGGGCCTTTTGCAGATCACCGAAGGCGGCACCTGGCAGCCGGCGTCGGTTGGCGATTCGAACAAGATCAAGGTCGGACAGTGGTGCCTCGGCACCGGACATCCCGGTGGTTATGAGCAGGGGCGGAACGCCGTCGTTCGCTTGGGCCGCGTTCTACGGATGGAAGACGACGGCATCACGACGGACTGCACACTAGTGGGTGGGGATTCAGGTGGGCCGCTGTTCGACATGCAAGGCCGCGTGATCGGCATTCACAGCCGCATCGGCAATTCGCTCACGACGAACGTCCACGTGCCGGTCTCTGCCTACCGCGACCATTGGGATCGTTTGGTGAGAGGGGAAGCATGGGGTTCACAGTCGGGCATTGAGCCATTTATTGGCGTAGTCGGCGCGAATAACTCCAAGGATGCCCGAATCGCACACGTGAATCCGGGTAGTCCCGCCGAGGAGGCCGGCATCCAACCGGGTGACGTAATCACGAAGTTCGCCGGCAGGCCGCTCACGGATTTCGAGAACCTGTCGCGCGCGGTTCGGGCGCGCGAGCCGGGCGAGCGCGTCATGGTGGAGATTCGTCGCGACGGGCGCACACTGCGGCTGGAGGTCACGATCGGCGGCCGCGAGGACTAGCACTGACCCGGCAATTAGCCATGGGCCGGCAGCGATAGAGTGCCCACTACATCAGGTATTTGACGGGAAAGCTTGACGAACCATAGGGCGGTAGACCACATTTGAGAGAGTAATCTCATCGGGACAGAACTAGCGACTTTGTTGATTGCACCATCATGAGACTTATCTCGCTTCACCGCTGCCTAGGTTCATTGCTCATCACCGCGAGCGCTGTCACCGTGCCGGCAGCGCAACCTGGATCGCAGGCTCGCTCGCGCCCGGCGCCAAACTCGGCCGAGGGGACACAGCGCGCGGATGCCGAGAGCGACTCCTCGCAGCAAGGCCTGATTCCGTTCGTCGTGGAGCAAATCAGGGTGCGCCGCAATCGCTATCCCGGCGACGAAGGCAAGAACCACACCATGGTGAAGGCGCCATTCCGCCAGGTCGTCGCCGATGCCGGCCGGGGGACGGTGCAGGTGTTGTGCGATGACAAGCCGGTTGCATTAGGCACGGTCGTTAGTGCCGAGGGGTACATCCTCACGAAGGCCAGCGAGCTAACCGGGAAGATCGTCTGTAAGTTGCCGGGCGACAAGATGTACGAGGCGCGTCTCGTTGGCACTCACGATGACACCGACCTGGCACTTTTGAAAATCGACGCCCAGAACCTCGTCCCGGTGCGCTGGGCGCGCGATGGATCTCCGGCTGTCGGCAGCTTTCTAGCGACGGCCGGCATGGCTGGAGAACCTTTGGCAATCGGCGTTGTCAGTGTCGGGCCGCGGACGATCGCCGCTCCTAGCGGCGTGCTGGGCATTGCGGTCGGCCAGGCGGACGACGGACCGCGCGTCGATCAAGTGCTCGAAGGTACGAGCGCGGCACGGGCCGGGTTGCAGGCTAATGACATCATCGTGCGGATCAATGACCGCGTGGTGACGACGCGCGAAGCGCTGATCGACATGGTCGGCGGATTTCGGCCCGGGGATCGCGTGCATCTTAAGGTCCGACGCGGCGAAGAAGAACTCGACATTTCGACGACGCTGGGGAACCGGATGACCGGCAGCCGGCGCGACTTTCAGAATCGACTGGGAGGTGAGCTCTCCGAGCGACGCGGCGGCTTTGCGAAGGCGATTCAGCACGACACGGTGCTGCGGCCGCGCGAGTGCGGCGGCCCGCTGGTCGATCTCGATGGCCGTGTCGTCGGCGTGAACATCGCGCGGGCCGAGCGCGTGGCCAGCTACGCCATTCCCACCTCCGTGGTGCTCGACGTGCTCGATGAGCTGATGCCCGAGACCGTGGCGCGAAAGGATTCGCCAAAGCCGGCGAAGACTGAGCCGCGAACCGGACGAGTCACCGCAGCGCGGCCCGTGCGATAGCACCGCTTGGGCTTCGGTGGCGAACGCCCTAGGACGATCGGACCTCGCTGCGTATAATCCGCCCCACCTCTGTAGGGAACGCCCTCCGTGGCGTTCCGGAAGCGCCAAGCGGCGTAGCCACGTAAACCAGCCTAGCGGAACGGCACTGAGGCCGTTCCCTACAGTAGTATTTCTCAGCGGAAACGGAGTTCCAAGCATGCGGTCGATTGCGATCCTCAATCAAAAGGGCGGCGTCGGCAAGACGACGACGGCGGTCAATCTCAGCTCAGCGTTGGCGGCAATGGGTCAGCGCGTGCTGTTGATCGATCTCGATCCGCAGGCGCACGCGTCGCTGCACATCGGGCTGACACCCGGCGAGCACCCGCATTCGATGTACGATTGTATGACCGGCGACACCACGCTCGCCGCGGTGCGCGAGCAGGTGGCCGAAAACCTGTGGGTTGCCGGTTCGCACATCGACCTTGCCGCCGCGGAAGTCGAGCTGGTCGGCGTCGTTGGGCGTGAAGTGGTATTGCGCGACAAACTGGCCGAAGACTTGCAGGTGGCGGCCGACGAGTTCGACTACCTGATTATCGACTGCCCACCTTCGCTGGGTGTGCTGACGCTCAATGCACTGGCCGCGGTTGACGAGGTGATTCTGCCGCTCCAGCCGCACTTCCTCGCACTGCACGGCCTGAGCAAGCTGTTGCAGACCATCGAGCTAGTCGCCAAGCGGCTTAACGACCGGTTACGGTTGACCGGCGTGGTGCTGTGCCTGTTCGAATCGGGCACGCGGCTGGCCGCTGAAGTCGGTCAGGACGTCGAGCAGTTCTTCCAGCGACAATCAAGCAGCCACGCATCGTGGGCCGACGCCTGCACCTTCCAGACGCGGATCCGCCGCAACATCCGCCTGGCCGAGTCGCCCAGCTTCGGTCAGTCGATCTTTCAATACGCTCCCGACAGCCACGGGGCGGAGGACTACGCCCGTCTGGCGCAGGAGATTCACTCGTGCGGCGATTCCTGCCTGCGAGACCGCGCGGCGATGTTGGCGGGCAAGGCCTAGCTGGCAGTTCTGCATCGTTTGCCAAAACCGTCGTGGTATAATTGCGTTGTGGTGCCTTCGCGCGTGCGCCGGAGAGCACTGTGAGCATTCCGCTGGGAACGGGCGATGGGCAAACAGCAATGGCCGCAAGCCTGGCAAAGAAGACTAAAACATCGGAAGGCCACCGCACGTACGTGGGATAACGGAGACGCTCAACTCTGGTCGGCACAGCACCAATCCGAATCGCAATACAATCCACACTTGCTTCGAACTGACGACGATGTGCGTGATCTTGAATTGCGATGCGTTAATGAAGGAGTTGAGATCGCTAGCCCGTCAACCGTAAAGCGAATGTTCTATATGGAACGGCCAGATCTTGGCGATCACGTCGGGGCTTGTTCCGGCGAGCTAACCTATTATGTGCTTGCGGAGTGGCACCGCTCGGGCGCGGTTCGCGGCAGACCGATTTCGGCGACCGCATTAAGACAAAAGGGTATTCGAGTATGAGAACGGTTCAGCCACTCATTGACGAAGCGTTGGGTTGCGAAGTGGTCGGCGCGATCTACGCTTCTGTGAACACCGCTGACCTCAGCGAAGACATGCTGGAAGTGGTTCTTCCAGACAGCACTCAAGTCTGCGCGGGTTGGTCTTCCATCGATAGTGCCTATCGCATTACGGCCACTCACGGATTAGCGCATGTTCGCGCGCCGTACTTTACGAAGGACCCCCATGAGGCAACGAGCGTTGTCGAACAGTGGGTCGCGGAGTTGGCCGCGCAGCATTCGGCTGCTGAAATTGATAAGCGGGTCACTCCCCGCAAGTAGGCGTTATGCTACGAGCCAATTCCGATGCGATGGTCATCCTGCGAGGAATGGCCGGAGCCGTAATCGGCGCCGTCCTTGGCTGGTTTGCCGTGGGTTGGCTTTTTGATCAGGGATTCTATGGGCTGGCGCTGCCCGGCGCACTGGTGGGTCTTGCATGCGGCGCTATTTCTGGGGGAGTATCACGAGCGAATGCGATCCTCTGCGCCGCCCTCGCCGCCGTACTCGGCATTGTGCTGGAATGGTGGCATTTTCCGTTTGTCGCGGATCAGAGCTTCAGCTTCTTTGTCACACATCTTCAAGAGCTAAGGGGCATCACCTGGCTCATGCTGGTGCTGGGCGCGGTCTTTGCATTCTGGTTTGGCCGCGGAAGGTCGCGCTTTGCGCGCTGACGTTCGGCCTGACTTTGGACTTCGCACAGGCGCCGTGATCCTCTCAGCGGTAAGCATTACTTGCTGCAGCTCAGCACATACTTGCCCAGGCGGACGCGCCGGTCGGCCGCCGGTTTGTCGGCGAAGACGAGATCGAGAACTTCTTCGAACTTATTCGGCGCGAACCGATAGAAGTTGTGCTTCCCCTGGCGTCGGCACTCAATGAGCCCCGCAGTGCGCAGCAAAGCCAGGTGGTGGCTCACCGCCGGCTGGCTTTGGCCGAGCTTGTCGCACAGGGCCCGCACGTGGAACTCCCCGGTTTCCACCAGCAGACGGAGAATGCGCAGCCGCGTCTCGTCGGCCAGCAGCCGGAATAGTTGGATCAACTGGGGCAGAGGATCGGGACAGGACGGGCTGTCGCTGGAGCGCGCGTGCGCTTCCTGAAGGGGCGGATCTTCGAGGAGGTTCACGGTTAAATCCCTTATTGAATGAGTGGCACTCCGTTGGCCGACGCTGTCGCGCTCGTTTTCGCGGCGGCTTAGTTATGGTCGTGGCGCTACCACGGCGCTACAGCACTGCACGAGGCGCAAAAGCGCGCATCGATGGACGCTGACAGGCGTGGAAGCTGGGGACGATCCGCCGCAATTTGAAAAGGAAACGCGTGTTCGCAACCGTTCGCTCGCACCGCCACAGAACGTGGACAAAGTTGTTCCCGGCGAGCGGCCGGTTCGAACAGGCACATTCTAAACAGCCGCATCGGTGGAGTACAGCCTTCAGGTCGGCACTGCCTGCCCGCCGCGGCGGGAACATCGCGGCGGCAAGCTGCAAGCTAAAGCTTGAACTCCAACCTCGGCGGGTTATCTGCGCCCTTCTTACCGGGTAACATGAATTACAGTTCCGGGCAGCGCACGACCGGAATACCTGCTTTTGAGGGGGCCATCGATTTCCGATGCACCGACCATTCCCATCGCGCAACGTCTTCTTGATCGTGGTGGCCGTGCTCGTGCTGGCGGCAGTCGGCTATTCACTGTCTTTTGGCACGCTGCCGCCGGCGGATTACACGTTCGTCAATCGCGCGGAGCTTAAAACCGTCGACCCGGCGACGGCGACCGGCGTGCCGGAAGGGCGGATTATCCGCGAGCTCTTCGAGGGACTTTGCGCCTGGCATCCTGAGGACCTGCACCCCATTCCCGGCGTGGCGAAGTCCTGGGACATCTCCGCGGACAAGAAGACGTACACGTTCCATCTGCGCAAGGACGCGGTATGGACAGACGGGACGCCGGTCACTGCCCAGGATTTCATCTATTCCTGGCGTCGCTTTTTGCACCCCGCGATGGCCGCCGAGTACTCCTACGAGCTGTGGTACCTGGTCAACGCCGAGCGTTTTACCAAGCAGGAACTCGACGTGGGGGACAACGTCGAAATCGAGCTTCCCAAAAACGACGCGGCGCCCAAGGAAAACCGTCGGCCGTTTGCACCCGGCGAAATTGTGAAGGGCCAGCTCACCGCGGTCGAGCCGGCGGATGGCTCGGATCAGGCGGCGGCGGAGAAAACGTACGTCGTCGAGGTGAATGGCCAATCGCGCCGCTTTCAGCAAGGGGGGAACGATGGCGAAGACTACGCCTGGCTGCTGTTGGACTTCGATTCCGTCGGCCTCACGGCGCTCGATAGCCACACGCTTGAGGTCCAGCTAAAGCATCCCGTCCCCTACTTTCTCGACCTGGTGGGCTTCTATCCATTGTTTCCGGTCAATCGTCGCTGCGTCGAGTCGTACAGCAACGTGGAGTGGACGCGACCGGAGAACATCGTCACCAACGGGCCGTTCAAACTGCAAATGCGGCGCGTGCGTGATCGGATTCGGTTGGTGAAAAACGAGACGTATTGGGACCGTGAGAATGTGCGGCTGAATGTCGTCGACGCGCTGGCCGCGGATTCGGTCACGACCGGCTTGAATCTGTATTTGACGAATCAGGCCGACTGGATTGAATTCGTCCCCGGACCGCTCGCGCCGGAATTGCTCCGGCAGAACCGGCCGGACTTTCAACCGGAGCCGTTCATCACGACGGAATACTATCGGCTGAACGTCACGCGGCCGCCGTTGGACAACGTGCTGGTCCGCCGGGCGCTCAACCTGGCGCTGAACAAGCGCGACATTGTCGAGCGCGTGACGATGGCCGGCCAGCAGCCCGCGCGGAGCCTGGTGCCGCCGGTCGTCCAAAAGCGTTCTGGGTATATCCCCGCGCAGTGCGAAGATTTCGATCCCGAAAAGGGCCGCGCGCTCTTAGCCGAGGCGGGCTACCCCGGTGGTCGTGGTCTGCCGCCGATTACCATTCAGCACAACACCAACGACATCCACAAGGCCGTGGCCGAGCTCCTTCAGTATCAATGGAAGCGCCACCTGGGCATTCAAGTTGAGCTGCGTGGTTTGGAGTGGCAGGCCTATCTGCAAAATCAGCAGACCATGCAGTATCAAGTCTCGCGCGCTGGATGGACGGGCGATTATCCCGATCCCAACACCTATCTCACGATGTGGGTCACCGATGGCGGCAACAACCAGACCGGCTGGAGCAACGCCCAGTACGATGAGCTGGTTCAAAAGGCCCAGCACGAGCCGGACGAGCAACAGCGGTTGGAGTACTTTCGGCAGGCCGAACAGATTCTGATGGACGAGCTGCCGATCATCCCGACCTACTTCTACGTCTCAACCAGCATGTCGAAGCCGTACGTGCGCGGGTACTATCAGAACTTTCACGATATCCACCCGCTCAAGGACATCTGGATCGATGAAGACGCCAAGGCGCAATACCTCGGTAAATCCGAATGACGAAACTCGTTCCCAGGCTCTGCCTGGGAACGCCGTGTCCGGCACGCTCCGCCTGCCGAACCAGTTGTTCGGTTTAACAAGGCAGAGCCTTGCGAGCAGTGTGTTCCCAGGCAGAGCCTGGGAACAAGAACAATACGACACTTAATTCACATGACGGCATTCATCGTACGACGTTTATGCTGGATGGCGATCACACTCTGGGCGGTGTTCACCGTTACGTTCTTGCTGATGCACTCGGTCCCCGGCGGGCCGTTCTCAGCGGAGAAGAAGCTCGATCCGGCCGTGGAGCGGAACCTGCGAGCGAAATATAACCTCGATGCGCCACTCATCGAGCAGTACTTCGACATGCTGGGCGGCTACCTCCGGCTCGATTTCGGCATCAGTTACAAGATGGCCGATTTCGGGGTGAACGAGATCATCGCGCAGGCCCTGCCCGTTTCCGCGTCACTGGGAATCCTGGCCACGTTGTTTGCGGTCACGGTTGGGCTCACGGCGGGCGTGCTGGCCGCGGTGCGGCGCGGGACGATCTGGGATTTCGGCTTCATGTCGCTGGCTACCTTAGGGATCGCACTGCCCAGCTTCATCGTCGCCAGCCTGGCGATATTGCTGTTTGTCTTTGTGTGGCCGATCTTTCCCGCCGGCGGCTGGGGGCGGATCGAGAACCTGATCCTGCCGTCGATTTGCCTCGGAGCACCCTACGCCGCATACATCGCGCGGCTCTCGCGGACCGGTATGCTCGAAGTGCTCGGCCAGGACTACATCCGCACGGCGTACGCCAAGGGCCTGCCGCAGCGGACCGTCGTGCTGCGGCACGCGCTCAAGGGGGCCATCCTGCCGGTGGTGAGCTATCTGGGACCCGCCATTGCAGGCATTCTCACGGGCTCACTGGTGATCGAACGGATCTTTGCGATCCCCGGGCTGGGGGCCCACTTTATCCAGGCCGCCACGCAGCTCGATTATTTCTTGGCCATGGCGCTGACGATCCTCTACACCGCGGTTTTGTACACGCTGAATTTCCTCGTGGATTTGTCCTACGCCTTCCTTGATCCGCGGGTGAAGCTGAGCTGATGGGTGTTTCCACGCCACGATTGAATCCAGAGGCCGCTGCCGAGGCAGCGCCGGTGGCCGTCCGACGGGCCGCCTCCAGCGAGCTGGAACGCTACGCGGAGCTGCTGCGCGAAGCGCGCTTCATCCACGGCGTCTCGCTAGGCCGCGACGCCTGGCGGAGGTTGCGGCGCAATTGGGCCGCGATGGCCGCACTGATCTTTCTCGTCGTGTTGTCGCTGTTATCGATTCTCACGCCGCTCTTACCTCTGCGGCCGCCGCGCACCGTCAATTTACCGCGGCAGTTTGGGCCGCCACTGACCAGCCCGCTTTTCAGCGAGTCGTGGAATGTTCCGTCAGACGAGCAGGCACTCGACCGTATGCTCGACCAAGGCTTTGGACAGCTTGGTTTTTTCAGCCAGTGGTTGCTGAACCTGCGCGTCGAATGGTTCGGCGATTGGCAGCTCAACTCGATCTGCGGCACGGACCTCCTCGGCCGCGACCTGTTCTCGCGGCTGATGTGGGGCTCGCGCGTATCGCTGGCCGTGGGACTTGTGGCCACGCTCGTTTCGCTGGTGATCGGTGTGAGCTGGGGCGCCACCGCGGGTTATCTCGGCGGACGTACAGACAACGCGATGATGCGGTTCGTCGACATGCTCTATTCGATCCCGTTCATCTTCGTGGTGATATTCCTGATCACAATCCTCAGCGAGCCAACGAAGGTCAAACCCTGGCTCGACGAGCACGACATCGACCGGATCGTGATCTTTTTCGTGGTCGTCGGGGCGATCTATTGGCTGACGATGTCGCGCGTGGTGCGCGGGCAGGTGATTTCGCTCAAGCAGAATCAGTTCATCGAAGCGGCCCGCACCATCGGCGCCAGCCAGCGGCGGATCATCTTTCGCCACCTGGTGCCCAACCTGATGAGCATCGTGATTGTATACCTCACGTTAACGATCCCCAGCGTGATGCTCTTCGAGGCGTTTTTGTCGTTCCTTGGGCTCGGCGTCGAAGCGCCGGACGTCTCCTGGGGGCTGTTGGCCAACGAAGGCGTGAACGTCATCACGCCCGTAAAGATCTACTGGTGGGTCATCGTGTTCCCCAGTCTCGCACTGGGCCTGACGCTGTTCTCCCTCAACATCCTCGGCGACGGCCTCCGCGACGCGCTCGACCCGCGCCTGAAAAACCGCTGACGCGCTCGACGCGGCCCAGGAGAAGGAGATACGGGGATACAAAGAGAGATAGGGAGATGCAAGAACATGCAGCGTCTTCCTTCCTTGTTCCCAGGCTCCGCCTGGGAACAAATTGCCCGCGAGGCTCTGCCTCGCGTGTTCTATGAAGAATGTGCTTTGAATCGGCAGGCGGAGCCTGCCAGACAGCGCGTTCCCAGGCGGAGCCTGGGAACGAGAATCCCCCCATCTCCCTCCGCATCCCCCTATCTCCTTTAAAGAAATGTCGCCCCCTCTCCTGCAAGTCGAAAACCTCAGCGTGCAGTTCAAAACCGACGATGGCATCGTGCAAGCCGTCGATGGTTTGTCGTACGACCTCGCGCCCGGCGAGACGCTCGGCATCGTCGGCGAAAGCGGGTCGGGCAAGAGCGTGAGCAGCCTGGCCATCCTGGGCCTGATCCCCAAGCCGCCGGGCCGCGTGACCAGTGGCCGAGCGATCTTCGAGGGCCGCGACCTGCTGACGCTGAACCAGCGCGAGCTTTCGGCGATCCGCGGCAACCGCATCGCCATGATCTTCCAGGACCCGATGACGTCGCTCAACCCGTTACTCACGGTCGCCGAACAGCTTACCGAGGTCACACGCCTCCACCTGCGGCACACGCATTCAGAAGCACTGCGACACGCCATCGAAATGCTCGAGCGCGTCGGTATTCCGGCCGCCGCCCGCCGCGTGTTCGACTACCCGCACCAGTTCTCGGGCGGCATGCGCCAGCGGGTGATGATCGCGATGGCGCTTTCCTGCAAACCGCAAATCCTGATCGCCGACGAGCCGACAACCGCGCTCGACGTGACGATCCAAGCGCAGATTCTGGAGCTGATGAAGGAGCTGCAGCGCACCGAAGGCACGGCGATCATCCTGATCACGCATGATCTCGGCATCGTCGCCAATAGCTGCCGCCGCGTGAACGTGATGTACGCCGGCAAGTTCGTCGAAGAGGCACTCGTGGACGATCTCTTCGAGCGGCCGCGGCATCCCTACACGCTCGGCCTCTTGCAATCCATCCCGCGGCTCGACGGCGCCGGCGACCGCTTGACCCCGATCGAAGGCCAGCCCCCCGATCTCGTCCGCCTCCCCAGCGGCTGCACGTTCCACCCGCGATGCCCCAACGCGCTCGATATATGCCCGCAGCAATACCCCCCGTGGACCCGCGAGCCGAACGGCCAGGGTTTCACCTGCCATAATCCGGTGGCACCGGGAATGACGAATGTCGAAGCCCAAATCACGAAACCATGATGAACCCAGGATGGCGAATCCCAATACCCCGAAGGGGTTTGACTCCAAAGCCCGGGGTAAGCGGCGCAGCCGCGCCACCCTGGGTTCGCGAGAACCCCCACCTATAATGAACCCCAACGGGGTTCGACTCAAAGGCCCACGATTTAGATCGTTAGGTCGCTTCACGCGCCATGAGCAATTGCAGACTCACAGCATTCTGGATTGATGGACCGGATCCCAGAGGACCGCTTGGGTACGGCGTCACCGCATTGTCAATCGCGGACGCCTTCGAGATCGTTGCACGCGCCGGTTATCGTCTGCCAGACGACAAGACCACGCTTCGTGTGTCCGCTAACGTCAAAACGGCAGAGCTTGAACATCACTTTGTGCGCGAGCATATGGGGCCGATTGTTGTACGTGGATTGTGGTATCCATTTAGAGCTGTTGGATTCGGAGCATAACCCCCCCCTACCTAACCATGCACTCCATGCCGCGCATTCCCATCCTATTGCTGCTACTAATCGTATCCCTGACTCTCACGGCGCGGGCGGCCGATCCCGGCGAGGATCTCTTGGCCGCCGCCAAGAAAGGCGATGCCGACACGGTGCAGGCGCTCCTCGGCAAGGGGGTCGATGTCAACTTTAAAAACTCATACGGCGCCACGGCTCTTTCCTTCGCCGCCGACAAGGGGCACCTCGCAGTCGTCAAGCTGCTCTTGCAACACAAGGCCGACGTTAACGCCAAGGACACCTTCTACAAATCCTCACCGCTCGATTGGGCGGTATCCCGCAATTACGTGGACATCGTCAAGGCGCTGGTCGAAGCCGGGGCCGAGGATGCCGGCAAAGCGCTGCGCAGTGCGGCAGCCAAGGGTGACGTCAAGTTCGTCGCGGCGATCCTTGACGGGGCCAAATTGAACGAAACGGTCTTGAACGAACAGGCCCTGACGAAGGCGCTCGCCGCGACGCCCGCCAAACACGCTGCCGTCGCCGAACTGCTCACAAAGGCCGGCGCCAAGCCGCCCGCAATCCCCGAAGTGACGGTCGATCGCGACGTCTTGGCTGCATACGCGGGCACGTACCGCAGTGACGAAGGCTCGGAATTGACAATCGCCATTGAGGAAGGCAAGTTCACCGCTCGCGGCGTCGCCGGACCGGCCAGCCCGCTCACCGCCATCGATTCGGATTCGTTCCAAAATCCAGATGGCACGAGCACGCTCACCTTCCGCCGCGAAGGCGACATGGTGACTAGTTTAATCTCCAAGCGCGACACGTCAGAGATGATCTTCCGCCGTGTCGAGTCGTCCAACAAACCCGCGCCGGTGGCGGCCGCAATCGACGATCCTGGCGGCGTGGTCACGTCGCCTTTGAACTGGCCCTCATTCCGCGGACCGCGCGCCTCCGGAATCGCCGACGGCCAGTTCCCCCCGCTCGTCTGGGACGCCACCAAGGACCTCAACATCCGTTGGAAGACGCCGATCCCGGGACTCGGCCACTCCTGCCCTATCGTCTGGGACGACCGCGTCTATCTCACCACGGCGGTTAGCAGCGCTGGCAAGGCCGAGCTCCGCACGGGACTGTACGGCGACGTCGATTCGGTCAACGAGTCGGCCGAGCATTCCTGGCGGGTGTACTGCCTCGACAAGAGCACCGGCGAGATTCTCTGGGAGCGGACCGCCTGCACCGGCGTGCCAAAGATCAAGCGCCACCCGAAAGCCAGCCACGCCAACCCGACGCCCGCGACCGACGGCGTCCACGTCGTCGCGTCGTTCGGCTCCGAGGGGCTGTACTGCTACGATCGCGACGGCAAGCTCCTCTGGCAGAAGAGCCTCGGCGTGCTCGACTCCGGCTGGTTCTTCGACGCCGACTATCAATGGGGCTTCGGCAGCTCGCCGATCCTCTATCAGGATCGGGTGATCGTGCAGTGCGACGTGGGCAAGGACTCGTTCCTCGCGGCGTACAGCCTCGCCGACGGCGAAGAGACTTGGCGCACGCCGCGCGACGAGATCCCTTCGTGGGGCACGCCGACGATCGTCGAGACCCCCGACCGCGTGGAGCTGGTTACCAATGCCACCCGCTACGCCCGCGGCTACGATCCGCGGACGGGCGAGGAGTTGTGGCGGCTCGGCCCGCACTCCGAGATCACCGTGCCGACGCCGGTCTTCGGCGCGGGTTTGATCTTCGTCAGCAGCGGCTACCGCCCGATAAAGCCGATCTACGCCATTCGCCCCGGCGCGACCGGCGACATCTCGCTCAAGAAGGGCGAGACCACCAACGACGCCGTCGCCTGGAGCACCGAGAAAGGCGGGCCGTACATGCCCACGCCGATCGTCTACGACAACTACCTCTACACCTGCACGAACGCGGGCATTTTGACTTGCTTCGAGGCGCAGACCGGCAAACAGGTTTACCGCGAGCGCCTCGGGGGTGGCGGAGGCTACACCGCCTCACCCGTCGCGGCCGACGGCAAGCTGTACTTCACCAGCGAAGAGAGCGACGTCCGCGTAGTCCGCGCAGGCCCCAAGTTCGAGCTCCTGGCCAGCAATCCACTTGGCGACCCCTGCGTCTCTACGCCGGCGATCTCCGACGGCATGCTCTTCATCCGTACGCAACATTACCTCTTCGGCATCGGCCGAAAACCGCCACACCATGAAAAGGCCGCGCGGGCTGATATGCCGTAGGCTATGTGTTGACGCGTCGGGCCAATGGGCAGTGTCCAGTATCCAGCGAAGATGATGCGATTCGAAACTTGCAAACCCCCTTCCAAGGCACAAAAACTGCACACATATATAACTGTCAGCAACAAAGGACGGTGCCATCATGACGTTCCACGACCGAACTCATGCGGGCCGACTGCTCGCCGGTTTTCTGGGGCACTATGCCGATCGGCCCGATGTCCTGGTGTTGGGCCTGCCGCGCGGCGGTGTCCCCGTTGCGTTTGAGGTTGCCCAGGAACTGCACGTTCCAATGGACATATTCTTGGTGCGTAAACTGGGCGTGCCGGGACATGAGGAGCTCGCCATGGGGGCAATCGCCAGCGGCAATGTGCGAGTCCTCAATCAAGAGACGATCGATTTCCTGCGCATCAGCGACAAAACCATTGAACGGGTGGCCGCCGAGGAGGAGCGAGAGCTTCGCCGCCGCGAGGCATTGTACCGCGGTGGTCGTCCCCGCCCGGTAATCCAAGATCAGACAATCATCCTCGTGGACGACGGATTGGCAACCGGCTCGACGATGAAAGCTGCCGCGGAAGCCCTGCGGCGGCAGTCGCCAGCCCGCATCGTTGTCGCCGTGCCGGTCGCGGCGGGCGCCACTTGCCAGGAATTCGAGGCATTCGTCGATGAAGTCGTCTGTGCCGAAACACCGTCGCCATTCCACGCGGTCGGCATGTGGTACGAGGATTTTTCGCAAACCAGCGATCAGGAGGTGCAGCGACTGCTCGACGAGGCGGCGCATCACAAGCCAGTCGGAAGCAGATGATGAATAACCCGATTCCCTGGTTCCCAGGCTCTGCCTGGGAACCCACTGCTGGCACGGCTCCGCCGTGCGGAAGAGCAGGCAGTGCCTGCGGAACAGTGCGTTCCCAGGCAGAGCCTGGGAACGAGCAGATGGAGCCTTGAGAACGAGAGTGTACAAGGAGGGCGAACCATGCCTTACCAACTTACCGGAAACAAGACCGAACAGACGATTCGAATTGCTCTCAGCGATGGTTCGCTAGAAGGCAATCTGACACTACCCGAGTCGGCGCAGGCCGTCGTTTTGTTCGCGCACGGCAGCGGCAGCAGCCGCTTCAGCCCACGCAATCGCTTCGTTGCCGACGTGCTTCACGATGCGGGGTTGGCGACGTTGTTGGTCGATTTGCTCACGCATAAAGAAGAGCGAGTGGACGTCACCACGGCGCATTTCCGCTTCGACATTCCGCTGCTGGCGGCGCGGCTCATCAAGACCACCGACTGGCTGGCCGAGAGCCCGACGACGCGCGACCTGCGGGTTGGCTACTTCGGCGCCAGCACCGGCGCCGCTGCGGCATTGGTCGCCGCCGCCGGACGGCCCGCTATCTGGGCCGTGGTCTCGCGCGGCGGCCGGCCCGATTTGGCGGGGGATGCGCTCGAGGACGTCCGCGCGGCTGTGCTCCTGATTGTCGGCGGCCACGATTTGCCGGTGCTCGACCTGAACGAGGAAGCCTACGAGAAGCTTGTCAAAGCCCGCGAAAAGAGAATCGAGATTGTGCCGCGCGCCACGCATTTATTTGAGGAACCCGGCGCCCTCGAAGCCGTGGCGCGGCTGGCCGCTGATTGGTTTACGCAGCATCTGAGCGGTACGGCGACGAACCAGTTGGGGTAAGTGATTTGTTGGACGCGGGGGGGTTCGGCAGACAGGAATGTCTGCCCCACGAGGAGTTTGACCCATGGCGCTCAAACGACGGCAGGGGGCCGGCGAGGGGATTGCCACCACGGCTCTGGTTGATGAAGTCGGCCGGCGGTCGCTCCCCTTGCACGATAGCCAGGATCTGGATTCGCTGCTCGCGCTCGTTGGCGATTCGCACTTCGTGCTGTTAGGCGAAGCATCGCACGGCACTTCCGAGTACTACTCCTGGCGACACCGCCTCAGCGAGCGACTGATCCGTGAGAAAGGCTTCTCGTTCATCGCCGTAGAAGGAGACTGGCCGGATTGTTATCGCGTCAACCGGTACGTCCGCGGGTTCCAGAATTCCGGTCGCAACGCCCGCGAGGTGCTTCACGCCTTCAACCGCTGGCCGACCTGGATGTGGGCCAACCTCGAGGTCGTCGAGCTGGCCGAGTGGCTCCGCGCCCATAACGAGAAGTTACCCGAAACAGAGCAGGTCGGCTTCTATGGCCTCGACGTGTATAGTCTTTGGGATTCGATGCGCGCTGTGATTGGTTATTTGTCGCGCATGGACGGCCAGGCGGTGGGAGCCGCCCTGCGTGCTTTCGAGTGCTTCGAGCCGTATGGCGAAGACGTGCAACAATATGCCCGCGCGACCATGTGGGTGCCCGAGACGTGCGAGGACGAGGTAGTCGGCCTGCTGCGTGAGCTTCGCCAAAGCGGTCTGGGCTACGACCCGCCACAGCGGGCAGGTTCTGACGGCCGCGAATCGTATTTCAACGCCGAGCAAAACGCCCTGGTGGCCAAGAATGCGGAGCGATACTATCGCACAATGGTTCGGGGCGGCGCCTCCTCTTGGAACGTCCGCGATGGCCACATGGTCGAGACGCTCGAACGTTTAATGCGGCGCCATGGTCCAGGAGCGAAGGCGATCGTCTGGGAGCACAACACGCACATCGGCGACGCGCGGGCGACCGACATGCGCGAGCAAGGAGAGGTGAACGTGGGCCAGCTTGTCCGCGAGGAGCACGGCGAAGACGACGTGGTGCTGGTGGGCTTCAGTTCTCACCGCGGGACCGTCATCGCCGGCGAAAGCTGGGACGCGCCTATGGAGATCATGGACGTTCCTCCGGGGCGCGCGGAGAGCTGGGAGGACGTGCTGCATCGGGCTGGTGAGGAAAACAAGCTGCTCTTGCTGCGCGACACGCCCCGCGCGAGCCCGATGTACGAAGAACGCGGCCATCGCGCGATCGGCGTTGTCTACCACCCGGAATACGAGCGCCACGGCAACTACGTTCCCAGCGTGATGCCGCGGCGGTATGATGCGCTGCTCTTCATCGACGAGTCGCACGCGCTGCATCCCTTGCACATCGAGCCGGCCGCAGTTGAGGAAGTGCCCGAGACGTATCCGACCGGCGTGTAAATCGCGCTTTTGGAGTGCGGCGACTCGTCGCCGCTTTGGATTTCTATAGGGCCGAGTAGGCGAGTGCCATTCTGATTTTAAGCTGTTTGAAAAAGAAAGCGACTTCGACGTGAGCTCAGTCGAACGACGACAAGTCATCGCACTCCAAAGGATCGCCTATGAAGCGTAAGGGCTGGATGGAGCGCATCGCTCTCGTGGCTACGCATTGGAGCGGCAGCTCGGCGGCGTTCATTTTGGCAGCAGGAGTCATCGTGGTCTGGCTCGTGAGCGGGCCGCTCTTCGGTTTCAGCGATACCTGGCAGCTCGTGATCAACACCGGTACGACGATCGTTACCTTCCTGATGGTCTTCTTGATTCAGCGCTCGCAGAACAAGGAAGCTGTCGCACTGCAGCTTAAGCTCAACGAGCTGGTCGCCGCGATCGAGGGCGCCAGCAACCGACTGATCAACATCGAGGACCTCAGCGAAGAGGAGATCGCGACCTTGCATAGGCACTACAATAAGCTTTCGCGATTGGCCGAGCACGACGGCAAACTCACCCATTCGCATTCAATCGAAGAGGCCGAAGAGCGCCATCAATTGAAGCACCGCCGACACCGTAAATCCTGACCCGATTCCTCGGAGCCTCACATGTCCACCCGCGAACGATGGATCGTTTACCCACTCTTGTTCCTGGCGCTCGGCACGGCCATCAAGCCGAAGCTGATGCAGCGGGAGCTGCGCGCGTCGAATCTACCCTCGACCATTTTAAGGGCCGGCCGCGTGGAGTGCGGAGAACTGTCCATCCTCGGTGGGGACAACAGACCGCGCGTGATCGCACGTACCGGCGCAAGCGGAGGAGTGATCCACCTGATCGACAACCAGGGCAACGTGGTGGCCATTCAAGCCGAAACTCGCCGGCGAGCGGGATTGATCGAAGAGTGGTTTGCGCCATTTTCCGAAAGCAAACCGGATTGACGAATCGCGATCGTCTACTGTTCGAGAGATGCGTTGGCCAGCCGCTGCCGATAGACGAACAAGCCGTGGCAGGCGTGATACAGGCCGCCCACGTCGAGTTCGATTTCGCGAGTCTGCTCGAGCAGCGTGCAAAGCTGATCGGCCGCCTTCCGCATCCACGGCTCTCGGATTTCCTGCTGGCTCATCGTCGTCGCCAGCATTTCAAAAGTATGCCCCGTCGTTCCGATCCGTTCGGAGACGTTGGCGGTAGTGCCGGCTCGGTTGAAGTAATGCGCCGAAAACGTGCCGTCCGGCTGCTGAAACTGCCGCGCGATCCGCTTGGCGTCTTGCAACTTCATGTTCGCCAGTTTCCAGCCCCCCTTGAGCTCATCCGGGCTGTTGCCGGTCTCGGCGAGGTACTTGTTGAGCATCACGGCCAGGCCAAACAAACGATGCGAGCCGCCGCAGGCGCTGTCGCCGACGCTGAACTGGCCAGGTTCCGGCGGGCCGAGTTGTCCGGCTTCCATCGCCACAACGCGCTCCACGTTCCATTTCTCGCCGCGCTTGTTCTCCCATTCGGCTTCGAGTGGCATGTAAACGCTGAACGCCATCAGCGTCCAAGTCGCCTCCATCCCTTCGTAGATGTCCCACTTGGCTTGTTCGAGCAAGTCCCGGATCGTGTAACTATGGCCGCCGGCAACGATCTCCTCATCGAGGCCCAGCCCCGTCTGCGAGAGATAGCCCAGCCACTGATCCGGATGGCCCTGGCCTTCCTTCGAGCCGGGCTCCAGCACGGCGATTGGGCCTTTGTCGTTTGCGCCACCCGCGCGAACGTTCCAGCCGCGAAGCCTGCCCTGCCCGGACAGCAGCCAATCAAGCGCCGGTACGAGCAGTCCCTCGTGCTCGATCTGGAATTCGCCGCCGAACGCCAGCACGCCATGGACTACCTGCCAGGCGGCGTGGTCGCGGCTGTTTAGCCGGCGGTTGTCGCGCGTAAACTCCAGCAGCTCGTCGATCCGGCGTGTGAGCGCATCATCGCTGGGCAGCACCGCCGCCGAGAAATCAGGAGGCGCGGCCGAACTGGTGTCGTTCTCATAGCACCCGCCGGCGAGCAACACCAGCAAAACAGAAGCGACCAACCCGAGCGGCAAGCGAAGATGGACCATCGGCGGGATTAATATGGAGTCGGCGGGATAACCTACGAATCCTACCGTATCCCCTTCTGGAGTGCGACGACTCATCGTCGCTTTCTCTTTCGAACAAGCTCTGTTCAACGACTAGGGTTGCGGCACAAAAGGTGCTTCGCCCCTAGGGGTGGAACGATCCCAACCGTTATTTTGGCAGTCCGTAGTACCTGCCGTCGCTACGCAAGGCATTAGTCTTCAATGACATACGGCTCAGACGGCAGCCGCCTCGTTTGAACTGCGCTGGCTCTGATTCCGTAAGAACCAATAGTTCCGGCACGATGCCGAAGTACAACCAGCACGTCATGCTGGAACACCAGTTAGCTTAGGAATCCAACGATGATCTTCGACCCGATGTATCTGTTGTTCATTTCCCCGGCCTTGATACTTGGCCTGTGGGCTCAATACCGCATTCACAGCACGTACGGCGCTGCGCGGAAAGTGCCGGCATCGCTCAGCGGCGCGGCCGCTGCGAGACATCTTCTCGATTCGGCGGGCCTGCAAGGCGTCGATATCGAACAAGTCCCCGGCCACTTAAGCGACCACTACGATCCGCGGGCCAAAGTGCTGCGGCTGAGCCCCGAGGTTTATCAGTCGCGCTCGATGGCGGCGGTGGGCATTGCAGCGCACGAGGCAGGGCACGCGCTCCAAGACGCCGACGAGTACGCGCCGCTCGTGGTCCGCAACGCGGCCGTCCCAGCGGCCAGCTTCGGCAGCAGCGGCGGGTTATTGCTGTTGATCCTCGGCATCATTATGAATGTCCAGCCGATCATCTGGTTCGGTATCGCGCTGTTCGCCTGCGTGGTGGTGTTCCAGCTTGTGAACCTCCCGGTCGAGTTCAACGCCAGCAATCGCGCCAAAGCTCTATTGGTGAGCCATGGCATTGTGGACGAGCAAGAGATGTCGCACGTGAACAAAGTGCTCAATGCGGCCGCCTTGACGTATGTTGCTGCGACGCTGCAAGCGATCCTGACGCTGATCTATTACGTGATGCTCGCCAGTGGGCGGAGGGATGAGTAACCGTCTCGTTCCCAGGCTCTGCCTGGGAACGGACTGAAAGGCAGGCTCTGCCTGCCGAGTTTCTCTCGTTCCCACGCTCCGCGTGGGAACGCTGCCCGTGCCGATCTGCGGCACGAGGCGACGCAGAGCGTCGCAGGATTGGTTCCCACGCAGAACGTGAGAACCAGAGCATGTGTCACTGCTCGCGGCGAGCAGTGGCACGAGGCTATTTCCGCGCCCGCTTGTGCCGTAGCGGCAGCCAAGCGCCGTTTTCCTTGCTACTGGCTACTGATTGCTGGATAAAGTACATCCCCTCGACGCCGTCGTTGACGTTCGGATAAACCGTGTTGACGTTCTCAGGCTTCTTACCCTCCGCCCGCTCGACCATCGCGTCATAGGAGCTGCGGTAGACATTGGCGAAGGCCTCGAAGAACGCCTCCGGGTGCCCGCTCGGCAAGCGGCAGGCCGCCTTGCCGGCGTCGTTCATGAACGGGGCGTTCGGATCGCGCGTGTAGATCGCGTGCGGCTGGCCGTTGCGGCGGAGGATCATCTGGTTCGGCTCCTCCTGACGCCACTGCAGCGACCCCTTCGTGCCGTCGATCTCGATGAACAGGTCGTTCTCGCGCCCGTGACTGATCTGCGAGGCGGTGACCGTACCCAACCCGCCGTTCTCGAAGCGAATTACGGCCGTGCCGTAGTCGTCGAGCTTGCGGCCCGGTTCGAACGTGCGCAAGTGGCAACTGATCGATTCCGGCAAGAGGCCCGTCATGTAGCGCGCGAGGTTGTAGGCGTGCGTGGCGATGTCGCCAAAGCAACCCGCCGCGCCGCTCTTGCTCGGATCGGTCCGCCAGGCGGCTTGCTTCTGATTGCTGTCCTCGAGTCGCGTTCGCAGCCAGCCCTGGATATAGAACGACCGCACGGCGTTGATTTCGCCGAGCTCGCCCGCGGCGATCATCGCACGCGCCTGCCGAACGAGCGGATAGCCCGTATAGTTGTGCGAGACGGCGAAGACGACGCCCGACTTATCGACCGCGTCGGCGAGCTGTTCGGCCTGAGCGAGGTCAAACGTCATTGGCTTGTCACAGATGACGTTGAAGCCGGCTTCGACCGCGGCCTTGGCGATCTCAAAATGCGTGTGATTGGGGGTGGCGACGCTGAGGAAGTCGATCCGCTGATCTGCCGGCAACGCCTTTTCCTTTTCGAGCAGCTCCTTATACGAACCGTATGCGCGAACCGCGGCGATATCGTAATCACTCGCCGAGGCCTTGGCCCGCTGCGGATCAGAGGAAAGTGCGCCGGCGACGAGTGCGGCACGGTTATCGAGCACGGCGGCGGTAGCATGAACGCGGCCGATAAAGGCGCCCTGTCCGCCGCCAACCAGCGCCATGCGAAGCTTGCGATTGAGGGAACCGTTGGTGGGCATGGGTGAAGCTCCTGAGGGTTCAGGGTTCGGGGTTCAGGGTTCAGTAGTGGCGAGCGGGGGACGTGAGTCCCCCGATGACGTTGAATTAGTGAATGACTTTGGTCCGTGCGTCCTGTGTTTGTAACAGATGCCAACGTCGGTTTGAAGCATCCGCCCGTCCTTGACGCTCTCCCGCCCCGTTGCTACATTCCTAGCTTCCATTTCCGCCGCTAAAGTCGCGTGTCGCAAGCGTTTGAGACGGTCTTTGGGCGGACCGCGACGCGCGTTCTGGCCGCCGCCAAGGGGTGGCGGCGTCATCGGGGGACTCACGTCCCCCGCTCGCCGAAGCTGGCGCCGCCGCTTATCGCTTTACGAACAATAAGGAATCGCAACCAACATGGCTACCGTCACTCGCCGGGCCGCCAAGCCGGCCGACAATAAGAAACTGACCAACGCGAAGCCCGCCAAGACCGATAAGCTGATTTACTACTTCGGCAAGACACGAACCGACGGGCGCGGCGACCAGAAGCCGCTTCTGGGCGGCAAGGGCGCCAACCTGGCCGAGATGACCTCGATCGGCCTGCCGGTTCCGCCTGGCTTCACGATTACCACCGCGAGTTGCGACCTGTACTACAAAAGCGGTAAGAAGCTGCCGCCGGCTTTGATGGACGACGTCCGCAAGTCCGTCGCTACGCTGGAAAAGGAAACCGGCAAAAAGTTCGGCGACCCCAAGAACCCGCTCTTGGTCTCTGTCCGCTCGGGCGCGGCCGCGTCGATGCCGGGCATGATGAACACGATTCTCAACCTCGGCCTCAACGACGAGAGCGTGCGCGGTCTGGCCGCGGCGACCAATAACGAGCGCTTCGCCTACGACTCCTACCGCCGCGTGATCAACATGTTCGGCGACGTGGTCGTGGGCGTCGACCATGAACATTTCGAAGCGGCCTTTGACAAGCTAAAGAAGAAGTACAAGGCCAAGCTCGATACCGACGTGCCGGCCGAAGGGATGCGCGAGCTGTGCGAGCTCTACAAGCAGGTTTACCGCGAGCACTACGGCAAACCTTTTCCGCAAGACCCGCTCCAGCAGCTTGAGCTGGCGATCGAGGCGGTATTCAAGAGCTGGATGCAGCCGCGCGCCGTGCGCTATCGGCAAGTTGAGCATATCACCGGTCTATTGGGCACCGCGGTCAACGTGCAGAGCATGGTCTTTGGCAACATGGGGGACGACTGCGGCACAGGCGTGGCCTTCACTCGCAACCCGTCGACGGGTGAGAACAAGTTCTACGGCGAGTTTCTCGTCAACGCGCAAGGCGAAGACGTGGTGGCCGGCATCCGCACGCCGCTGCACGTCGATGAAATGCCGAAGTGGAACAACAAAGTCTACAAGCAGCTTCTGGAGATCAAAAAGACGCTGGAGAACCATTACAAGGACGTGCAGGACATCGAGTTCACGATCGAGCGTGGCACGCTCTACATGCTGCAAACGCGCAACGGCAAGCGGACCGGCGCGGCCGCTGTGAAGATCGCTTGCGACATGGCGAAGGAAAAGCTGATCGACGAGGTCACCGCCGTGAAGCGGATTCCGGCGGGCGACCTTACGCAACTTTTGTTGCCCAGCTTCGATCCGGCGGCGAAGAAGAAAGGCGAAGTGCTCGCCACCGGGCTGCCGGCTTCGCCGGGCGCGGCGGTCGGCAAGCTGGCGTTCACAGCGGCTGAAGCGGTCGATCGGACGCATGCCGGCGAGCAGGTGATTCTGGTCCGCAAAGAGACCAATCCTGAAGACATCGACGGCATGCACTCGGCGGCCGGGATTCTTACCAGCACCGGCGGTATGACCAGCCACGCGGCGGTCGTGGCGCGCGGTTGGGGACGTTGTTGCGTGGCCGGCGCGGGGGACCTGCATATCGACGAAAAGGCCAAGAAAGTCACCGTCAAAGGGGGCCGTACGCTGACGGCCAAGGATACGATCTCGATCGACGGCTCGACCGGTGAGGTGATGTTTGGCGAAATCGCCACGCAAGAGCCCAAGCTTTCCGGCGACTTTGAAACGGTGATGAAATGGGCCGACAAATACCGCACGCTCAAGATTCGCACGAATGCCGACACGCCGGAGGATGCCGAGCGGGCTCGCGACTTTGGCGCCGAAGGGATTGGCCTGTGCCGCACGGAGCACATGTTCTTTGAAGGCGAGCGGATCCAGGCGATGCGCGAAATGATTCTCGCCGAGACGCGCGAAGCCCGCGAGGCGGCGCTCAAGAAGCTGTTGCCGTATCAGCGCGAGGACTTCGAGGGGATCTTCAAGGCGATGAAGGGCTTGCCGGTGACGATCCGCCTGCTCGATCCGCCGCTGCACGAGTTCTTGCCGCATGACGAGAAGAGCCAGAAGGACATGGCGCAGCGGTTGGGCATCTCGCCGGCGAAGGTCAAGCAGCGCGTCGCGCAACTGCACGAAATGAACCCGATGCTCGGGCACCGCGGCTGCCGGCTGGCGGTGACGTATCCGGAGATTCTCGAGATGCAGGTTACGGCGATCGTCGAGGCGGCGATCAACTGCCGCAACAAGAAGATCGACGCCCAGCCGGAGATCATGATCCCGCTGGTCGGCGCCGCCAAAGAGCTGGCCTCGCTCCGCGAGCTGACCGTGCAGACGATCGAGCGCGTGCAGAAGGAGAAGAAGTTCACGGGCAAGCTCGACATTCCGGTGGGAACGATGATTGAGATTCCGCGGGCGGCGCTGACGGCGGACGAGGTGGCGCAGCATGCCGACTTCTTCAGCTTCGGCACCAACGACCTTACACAGATGACGTTTGGGTTCAGCCGCGACGACGTGAACACGTTTCTGCCGGATTATCTCAAGCAGGAGCTTTTGTCTCGCGACCCGTTTCAAACGCTCGACGCGACCGGCGTGGGCCAGTTGGTCGAGATGGCGGTGACCAAGGGCAGGCAGACGCGCCGCGGGCTGAAGTGCGGGATCTGCGGCGAGCACGGAGGTGACCCGGCATCGATCTCGTTCTGCCACAATGTGAAGCTCGACTATGTGAGCTGCTCGCCGTTCCGCGTGCCGATCGCGCGGCTGGCGGCGGCTCAGGCCGCGCTTGGAGGCAAAAAGTAGCGCCGGCGGCTGCCGGCCATCGTAGCCCTCTCGCTCCGCGAGTGGATTACATCTCGCGGAGCGAGATGACTACGGTGTTTTAAGTTGCGCCGCACATATACAATGGAATCATGGGACGGGTTTTCCAACATATTGAAATCGACGGCCGCAAGTACTGGACGCTGTTTGACACCGGCGCACGCAATTCTTACGTAATCCCCGAAGTTGCCAGGCTGTTAGTCACGTCCAAGCTGGACCGGCCTTTTCGCTCGGCCTTGGGCGGGGGTGTCAAAGAAACCGACCAGACGGCACTACTCGAGGGAAAAGTACAGGGTCATAGGATTTCGTCGCACGCCATGGTGATTGACAACATTGGCAAGGACGAAAACGACAATCCGATTGAAGTGCTGTTCGGCGCCCTGGCGATGCAGCAGTGGGGCATTCGCCCGGTCCCGGATCAGGAAACCTTGGACATGTCACATTACCCGACGGAGTTTGTCGAGTACTGACGGCACCTCCGAGCTCGGCTCGGTGGGCTGGTGTTTAGAAACCAGACCGTTGCCTAATCCCGACCTCTCGCTCCGGCCCCACCGAGCTTGTCTCGGTGGACTGCTGTTCATTGACCAGCAGGCGTGCCACAACAAACTTCGCCACTACGGTCCAGTCGCAAACATCGCCCCACCCTGACAAGTCGCTGGCGACCGGCCGTGGCGGGCAGGGCGGTGGCGGAGAGAAGGGCGATTGAGAGGCCGCTCTGGTTGCCAAACGAGCGCTCCACCCGGACGAGCCGGGTGGCGGCGGAGAGAAGGATGATTGAGGAGGCGGTTCTGGTTTCCAAACGTAGTCTCCACCCGGACAAGCCGGGCGGCGGCCCCGGCACCACCGAGCTTGCCTCGGTGGGCCGTTGTTTTGAAACCAGACTCGTCCCCCGCCCGCCCATCATCCTGCACCACAGAGCTCGTCTCGGCGGACCGCTGTTTAGACACCAGACGCCAGCGCTCGCGCAAATTTGCGTCGTCTTCGCACGAGCAGCCCGCCGAAAAACAACGCACAGGCGGCAAGCGCCCAGGTGCTTGGCTCGGGGATGGGAGGAATGGTGGCGATCCAAGGCTCAAGGAGGCCAGCGGGATTTCGGCCGGTGCCAGCGATCCTCGTTCCGTCACCTGACACGTAAACGTCTCCTAAAAGCGTCCAGCCAGTCAGACCCGTTGCGCCTCCAGTTGCGAGGAATTCCTTCAAGTTCATCATTCCTGTCGGTTGCGTCCAAAGAAACGCCTCTCCGAAGAATGTCCCCGTTGAATTGCCAGTCCCAACGATTACAGAGCCGTCTGCCGAGATACCGCTGGCGATGCTGCGAAGCACGCCACCCTGCAAATCCCCGAGGCCAACCATTCCACCGGCTTCCGTCCAGCGGAACGCCTCGCGCCCGTTCGACGACTCACTCCACCCGACGACCACGGAGCCATCAGAGGAAACGTTCAAGGCAAGGCTGTCCACGGCACCTCCTGTAAGATCGCCAATTGCAATCATCCCAGTAGGCTGTGTCCACCGAAACGCCTCCGGACCGGAGGCAGAGTCGCTCCTCCCCACAACAACGGAGCCATCGGGCGAAACTCGCCACGCCTCACTTCTGAACACACCGCCTTGCAAATCGCCAAGCCCCACCGAGCCACTACCAGCGGTCCAGCGGAACGCTTGTGTGCCGGGTCCGCCTCCCGTATCGCCGACAACAACAGAGCCATCGGACGAAGTGCCGCGAGCATGGCGAGTCGGTGTACCATCCGGGAGATCACCGATCGCCACCGGACCATCGGCCTCGGTCCAGCGGAAGGCGCGGTCGCTACTGTGACCTACGACAATTGAGCCGTTCGCTGAAACGTCCCAAGCGAAGCTACTGCCCCCCAATTTCTCAAGTCCCCCGAGAGCGCTCATTCCAGCGACGCTTGTCCAACGGAACGCTCGCTCAAAGGGATCCACAGGATCGAAGAAACCAACCACAGCCGAGCCATCGGCTGAAATACCTCTAACTCGTGTATTGTTTACTTGTCCCGGCACGAACCCGAGGGGCGTGAAAGAATATTGGGCTAGGCACAAACGTGACGTCGCCGTGCCACTGATCAGCATCACGGCGATCGACATGAGATTTTTTAGTAGCGCGGAGAAATTCATAGTGCAGCTCCTCGTTGTATTATTGCCGCGCTATTGCTTAACGCGCTTGCTGAACTTTAGAGCTCGGTCAAATCATGGAAACTTGTAATTGGCATCAATTGAAAACGATTGGCTTGCGCGACTTGCGACTGACCGTCGCTTCGTCTTGCGATGAGAGCAGGAAGTCCTCGGCTGTGGCATCTGGCGAGCTGTTAGTCTCGGTTGACTCCAATGCAGAGCCAATCATCGCCAGCGAAGCTGTCTGAACGAGCTTCCATACAAACGCATCAATCGTCCCATCGCTTGTAAGGTTGTATTCGCTTGCCGCATCGGGGTCGAAGTCCGCCGTGCCGGCGAAGCTGCCGGTGGTATAGACATTTCCAGCAGCGTCAACGTCAATTCCTCGCGCCTTGTCGCTGCCAGTGCCGCGCATCGCGGCTGCCCAAACGAAATTGCCGGCCGTATCGAGCTTCCATATAAAGGCGTCTTCGGCGCCCGCTGAGGTGAGATTAAATGTGCCAACGCCTGGATCGAAATCCGCCGTGTCGGAAAAGCTACCAGTGACATAGACGCTTCCAGAACTGTCCAGCACGAGTCCTTCTGCATAACCCGCCTCTGTGCTTCTGGCCCATATAAAGCTCCCGGCCGGACTCAGCTTCGTCACAAATGTATCGGAAGAGCCTTTGAGCGCAACCTTCTGTTTGCCAGGGTCGAAGTCGACCGTACCGCTGAAGTAGCCACCGGTGAAAACGTGACCATTGGCGTCAACTCCGATGTCGGTCGACCAACAGCTCGCATTTGAGCCGGCATCGAAGGTACCTGCCCAGACGAAATCACCATTGGCGTTTACCTTAAGTACAAATGCGCTGGTAGCTAGTCCGCCAGCCGTCTTGAAAGTTGAGTTGCCAGCGCCCGAATCAAAATCGACGGAGCCCCTGAAAATACCGGTTCCATACACGTTGCCCGCGGTGTCAACGGTAATTCCGAAGCCTCTGGCCCATCCTCTTCCCGTGGAGGCGCCGACCTGCTTGGTCCATAAAACGTCGCCGTTCGGATCAAGCTTGGCAAAGAACGCGTCTGGGTTGCCGGACGAAGCGGTGCGGACTTCGGCGATGAGATGTGCGTTGCCTGAGCCATCGACGACGACGGAGTTGGCCAAGTCATCTTTGGAGCCGCCGAATTGCCTGGCCCAGAGGAAGTTCCCGTCGCCATCGAGCTTGGCCAAGAACGCGTCGGAATCGCCTGGGGTGACGAGCGTGATGGCGCCAAAGTCCGCGGTGTTCTTAAATGCGCCGGACACGAAGATGGCGTCGTCGTCACCGATGGTGATACGCGGCGTAATGCCGGGACCGGCGTTAAACGGCCCTGCGCCCATGCGGCGGCCCCAGACGATGCTCCCTGCCGCGTCATACTTGGCGGCGAACAGATCAACAAGAAACGCGCCGTTGGCATCCTGTCGGCTCGTCAGGTTGTAAGTGCCGGGCCCGGGATCGAGATCGACCGTGCCACGGAAGAATCCCAGAACCGCCGTATTGCCAGCGCCGTCGACTGCGATGTCCCATGCACTTTCGCCCGATGTTGAACTAATCTGGAAGGCCGAGCCGAAGGCGACGTCGAGGAGACGGCGGTCTTCGAGGCGCTCGACGGCAAAGGGGCGGCGTGCGGCTACGCGGCGTGGGAAGGGGCGGTTTTGGCGCCAGGGGTTTAGCCATTTCATCTGCGATACTCCTTCGATGATGCGGTCTGCGGTATCATGAAGGAGCCGTTCCCAGTGCGCAGACCATGCGCCGGGAGGGACTTGGGCCGGGGAGAGATCAGCTTGCAGGCGAGATCTCCCCGGCCGATTCTTTGTTTCAACATTGCCACCTTCGATGAGCTGGCCGGCTTCGGTGATCAAGCCGAGCAGGTCCTCGTCTTTCTTTTGCTCGCTGGTGAGCAAGCGCTGAGCGTTTTGATAGTGCTTCCGTGCATCATCGCCCTGGCCTTGCTTGGAGCGGATCATCGATGTCAGGGCGCAGTTGTAGGCATTGGCGACGCCGAAGAGATCGATGGACTCTTGCTGCGCCTTTTCCGCGGCAGGTAAGTCGCCAGTGCGGTAGAGAGCTAAGGCAAGCGTGTACCACGCGCGAGAGCGCTTCGGCACGGCTTTGACGACCGATTGAGCTAATTCGAGAGCAGCCGCGGGATCGCGGAAGGATTCGTCAGAGCAAGTGAGAAGGAACCACGCCAGGCGGTCGATAGTGTCGGAGTGGCGGATGGAGGCGGTGAGGGCTTTGGCGAGCAGTTCGCGGGCGCGTTGACGATAGGCTTCGGCACCACTGGCAGAGCCAGTGGCACGCGGCGACTCTTCATCGCTTCCCCTCACCCTACCCTCTCCCAAAGGGAGAGGGATTTTAGTCGGCGTGCCGCCGACTGCTAAACGTTGCGCAACGGCACGCGGAGCGTGCCTACTACATTGCTCGGCAGCCAACAAAAGCAAGTGCGCGCCTTCGTGGTTGGCTTGCAGCCAATCGGGGTACGCGTTGACCATTTCTTCGACCGTTGCCGCCGCGTCCTCGGCGCGGCCGGCTTTGACGTACGTGTAGGCCAGGTTCCAGTAGTGGTTGTATGACTGCAACTTCTTATCGGGATGCCCTGGCGAGAACGCGCCCACCAACCCGCGGCCGGTTGCCGATTGTTCGAGCAGCTCGATGGCGCGGTCATACTCGCCGCGCTCGCGGGCTAACGATGCCCAGTTGAGCAATAAGCAAGTTTGCCGGTCGAGCGCGGCAAGCCAGTCGCAGTTGCCGGGATGAAAGGCCTCCTCGATCTCCGAGCTTCGCTCGAAGCACTTCTCGGCCTCGTCGAGCCGCTCTGTGAACGTGTACACGACGCCCAGATTGTTGAGCCGGTCGGCCACATGGATCTGTTGCGTCGTATTGGCAGGCAGACGCTTGACCAACTGTTCGGCGATCGCCAATGCCCGTCGGTATGGTCCTTCCGCGTCAGTATGCTGCCCGAGCGAGATAAAAGCCTCACCACGACCGTTCTCGACGGCGGCCAGCGTAACGAGGTAATCGTCGCGCTCGGGGGAGGCTTGGGTCAGCGGCGTGAGCAACGCCGCGGCACGCCCGTAGGCTTGTTGTGCCTTTTCGTGCTCGCCCAGGCGGATTTGGATGTGAGCGACTTGAATCAGAGCGTTCGCCGCACGGACCTTCAACTCCGGGTCGTCACTGCGACGGAGTAGTTGTTCATACAGCCTGGTCGCATCGGCGGCCAGCGACTCGGCAAATTGCATGTCGCCTTGGGTGTAGCGCCGCTCGGCCACGCGCGTGAGCATCTGGTCGATCGATTCGGCGGCCAGTCGCAGGTTCTCCTCGGCCTTGGTTCGCTCGTCCGCCTCGGACTGGTAGGCTCGGAGTGTGAAGACGGTGGCGGCAATGGCCGAAGCCGCGACGAGCGCTAGCGTCAGCAGCGCCGTAGTAACCAATGGCACGTGGCGGCTGATCCAGCGCCGACCGCGGTCAAGGAGCGAGGCACGGCGGGCTCTGATCGGTTGTTGCGCGAGAAAGCGGCGAAGGTCGTCGGCCAAGTGACCGGCGGAAGCGTAACGTGCGTGAGGATCCTTGGCGGAGCACTTGAGGATGATGGTTTCCAGATCGGCAGGGATCGAGTTGTTGAGCTTGCGCGGGGCGGGCGGTTCGTCGCTTGAAATCTGTTTGAGCAACGTCTGACGGTCGCCGGCAGGGAAGGCTGGACGAAGCGTGATGAGCTCGTAGAGCGTGATGCCCAGCGAGTAGATGTCAGTGCGGTGGTCGAGGAAGGCCGATTTGCCTTCGGCTTGCTCGGGGGACATGTAGCGGAGCGTGCCCAAGAGGTCGCCGGTCATGGTCATGCTGTTGTCGGTGGGGAGACGGGCGAGGCCGAAGTCGGCGATGTAGAGCTTGGGAGTAGTCCGTTGTCCGTTGTCCGTTGTCCGTTGCGAGTTTCCGACGACTGACCACTGACCACTGACAACCGACTCTATAACAAATTCGCCGGTTTGATGTCGCGGTGGACGATGCCGAGCTGGTGGGCATGATCTAGCGCTTCGGCGGCTTGGATGCCGAGCTCCGCGATGCGGCGGTAGTAGTCGCGGGGTTTGGTTTCTCGGAGCGTGGAAAGAGCGGCGGCGAGGGTGTCTTTGGAGTGCTGCGACTTGTCACCGCTTTGGGTTTCAGTTCGCGCCTCGCTGATTTCAGTCCCGTTCGTGCTTGCAACGTCGTGTGAAAGAGAAAGCTGTGACGAGTCACAGCACTCCAAAGTCGCCGTGCCGGCGACTGCTAAACGATCCGGAGTCGGCGTGCCGCCGACTGCTAAACCTGCCGTGCCGGCGGCTGCTAAACGAAGACCGTCAATCAACGCCGCGAGGGTCTGCCCCTCGATGTACTGCATCGCATAGAAATGCACGCCACGCTCGCAGCCGACGGAGTAGACGGGGACGATGTTGGGATGATTGAGCGTGGCGGCGGCGCGGGCTTCGTTCTTGAAGCGCTGGAGTTGCCGCTCGTCGAGCATCGACGCGAACGGCAGGACCTTGAGCGCCACGCGGCGGCCGAGGGAGATTTGTTCCGCTTCGTAGACCACGCCCATCCCGCCGCGACCGATCTCACGGAGGATGCGGAAGTCGCCGAGAGTGCGGTTGTGGGTGGATGCTTCTTCGACGCTTCTCACGCCGCCCCCTTCCAGAGGGACAGGGAGATCGGTCGCCGAGTAGCCGAGGTCGAGGAGGACCTGCATGGTAGGGACCAGTTCACGGAGACGGTCGGAGCAGTCAGGGTGGTCGGCGATGAAGACGTCGAGATCGACCGGATGGCCGTCCTGCAGGAGTTTAGTCAACTCGGCGATGGCATCGGCCGCCGATTGTTCGACGGAACCGGGGACGGCGATGGTGGCGGGTTGAGATTGCATGCGAAGGATGAAGGACGAAGGACGAAGCGGAACAAGGGCGATGCGGCCGATTGCAAAGTGCAAATTGCAAAATGCAAATTGGCTATTCTCAATTTGCATTTTGCATTTTGAAATTCCTCTCTGCGGCTCTGTGTCTCGGCGGTGAAATTCTTTTGTACACAATGCGGTGGGCCGGCGGCCGCAGCGGCCTGGTCCCACCCTGTCCCACCCTACGATTCGGAAAAGGTGTCGCCCAGGGTGGCGCGGAGGCGCTCCAGGGCGCGCAGGTGACGCATGTTGACGGCCTTTTCGCTGGCCCCGACGATCTGGGCAACTTCCTGCGGGCGGAGCTGTTCGAGGTAAATCAGGACGAGCACTTCGCGGTCTTGGGGTTTGAGCTGATCGACGGCCTGGCGAACGCGCGCACGGATTTCCTCGCGGACGAGGTAGCGACTAGGGGATGAGCCGCGATGCACGAGCCGACCGGCCAATTCGACGATCGATTCATCAGGCAGTCGCAAGCCCGGCTGCTCCTCACGGCGGACGCTACGGCGTTTGGCGGCCAGGTGCTTACGGTGCAGGTCGATCAGGCGGTTCCAGGCGATCTGACGGAGCCAGGGGTAAAAGTCCACGGGCCTGGTGCGGAGGTATTCGGGAAGCTTGCCGGCGGCGTGGGCGAGCGTCTCCTGGACGACGTCCGAAGGGTCGATCCGGGCGCGGAGCCGGTTGTCTAAACGAATGCAGACCATACGCTTAAGGCGATTACGATGCCGCTGGAAAAGCTGGTCGATGGCCTGCGGGTCGCGCTTTTCTGCCCGCGCGAGGAGCTCGTCGGTCGAGGGATCGGCTGGCATAGCTTGCAGTCCACCTGTCCCTGATTACGCAGAGCGCGTCAGAATACCACAGGGAAAGGGGTGGAGAGGAAGATATTTTACTCGTTCCGAGGCTCCGCCTCGGAACGCACTGGTGGGCAGGCTCTGCCTGCCGAATAGCATTGAATCATATCAGTCGCTGGTTCCTGCGAGGCAGAGCCTCGCGGGCAGTGAGTTCCCAGGTAGAGCCTGGGAACGAGAGACAATGAGAACACCAGTTGGCCTCGGCCCTCCCCCCCTCCCTAAGAAGGCGGGGGATTCTCTGTGGGAGCATGGGAACGAGATTCTTCGCTGTGCTCAGAATGACAGTACGCGCCGCGGAGCGGCACGGGGACGTTCCCACGCAGAGCGTGGGAACGAGGGGCGAGATACTTCATCTCGGGGAGCGAGATGACTCCACTACTTCTGGATGCGCTTGAGGACGACATTTTGCGCCAGCGCGGCCACGGTGCGGTCGATCGAGTCGCAGTAGGCGCCGTATTGGTCGGGAGAGTATTGGCCGACGCCGCGAGTGGCTTCGAAGGCCACGTGTACAGAGTCCGACTTGCCCTCGGCCGACATCTTCCATTCGGCGAACGACGACTGTTCTTCCTTGTTCAAGGGGCCCATGTCGCCGCTCGTAAAGCCCTCGGGTAAACCGAGCGTGATCGCGCTTTTGACGCGCAAAGGGTACCGAGCGACGAACGGCGTCTGCCGGTTCTCGACACGCTCGGCATTCAGGAAGAACCGCTCCCAGACGGCGGGAATCTGACCAACGAGCGATTCGCCGACCGCGTGAAACTTACCTTTGACCAGGCAGTCGGTCTTCACCACGAGCGGGGCCGATTGATCTTCAAGGTTCTCGACCTCGACCTTTTGAAGCTGCAAGGGCGCGCCCGCGGCGGCCGAAAGCTGCGTTTGCAGCACCGCGACGCGGTTGGCGGGCTGCACGTCCTTCAGCAATCCACGCAACGTGGCCGCCAGATATCCTTCCAGCCGCAACGTCTCCTCGATGGCCAGGTCGGCGTCGTTCACCAGCCGGAGCGTCCGTTGCGAATCCGCCAGGTTGCTGTTTGGCGGATATGCGGGGAGCGTGACGAAGCGTGGGTTCGCAGGGTCGAGGACAAACGCCGGTCGCCCGGCGAGCCCGCGGGGGACCGTTTGATCGAAGGGGGACTCCTTATCGGTGCAATCGAAGAAACGGCCTCCGTCAAGCTTCGGCACGAACACAATCATGTGGTCGAACTGATCGAGCGACGGGAGAGCCTCTTCGGGCGTGCTGTCGAGGCGGATGAGTGCGAGATGCGCATCGATGCCCGAGGCTTCGAGGAGCTGTGCGAGCAACAGCGAGTGATCTTTGCAATCGCCATAGCGGTTGGCAATAATCGTCGATGCTTTGTTGGGAACGCGCGCCCGTCGGCCGAATTCGATGGCCCGGTAGGAAAGCTGGTCGCGGACGAGCCGGACCAGGGCCGCCGCCTTTTCACTGTCGCTGGTCGCCGCGGCGGTGGATTGCTCGGCGAGCGTGCGCGTCGAAGGCTCGAGCTGGAGCTGATCTGCGATCGACTTCAAATACTCGTCGGCAAGCTGCGGCCAGCTCTGCGCTGGGGAGCCAAGCAACAGGCGCGGGACGAATGCCTCCAGCGGTGCTTGCATCGGTTCATAACGATAGACAGGCGGCTTCTCCACAGTCCACGTCATGCCTACGGCAGATCCGCCGGGGCGAACTTGTCCGCCGTCGACGGCCAGCGGGGCTAGGCCGGCCGAGGGGCGCGCCAAGACCTCGGCGGCCGGAGCGCGAACATACACGCTTTCGCGGAGACTTGGCACATCGGCGGTGAAGTAGTGTTCGGTGTACGGAAAGTGGTCAGGCGCAACGAGGTGGCGGCGCGTAAAGACGAGCTCAATGGTGCACCCAGGCGCCAGACCGGGCACCGGCACGTTAAGCAGCTTACGTCCGCTGGCGACGTCGTCGGCCGCATCGTCGACGACGTAGTAGTCGCTGGGCTTGCCGAAGGCGATTTCTTTGCCGGCGTCATCGGTCACGCGCAGCAGGTTGACGTAGAGCTGCTGAGCGAGCGGGTCGAACTCGAACTGGAAGGTGCTGAAGCGGGTCACGCCGCTGGCGTCGAAGAGTCTGACGACCTGGCGTGTGGTCGTTTTGACCTCCTTGCCGGCCTCGAAAGCGATGGCTTCGATGCGTTGGAGGTAGCAGGCGCCATATTGGCTTTTGTACGCATCTGCAGCGTCGGTGGGCGGCAATGCCGCAAGTTCCGGCGGAATGGGCACCGGCTCGATCGGATCCTTGATCGAAGAGTTGTTCCCTTCGCCGAGCATGCCGGAGACCTGGTCGAGGAAGGTCTGCGTCGACTCGTTGGAGGGATCATCACGGAGCGCCGCCTCGAACGAGATCTTGGCCGCCGCATACCACTTGAGACCCAGCTCAAGTCGACCTTTGAGGAGATACGCATAGGGGGTGTCGTATCGCCGGTCGAGTAATTCGCGGCACACCGCCAATCCGTCCTGGAATTGCTTCGCGGCGAGATACGCATCGGCCAGGTCGTAGGCGAGTTCAGCGTCGAACGGCCCGTCGTTACGCAGCTTCTTGAGCAGCGAGATGGCTTGTGAATGGTCGCCTTTGCGGGAATGAAGCATCGCTTGCAGGCGGCCCGCCACGGGCGATGCGCCGCGGGCGAGATACTGGTTTACTTGCGCGAGCGCCTCGTCGTTGCGATTGCGCTCGGCCAACAGCTCGATGTAGTCCTGAAACGCGTCGTCGTGGCGGAAACCCGTGGCGAAGAGCGCGGCGTACGTTTTGATTGCGGCTGCACTGTCGCCGGCTCGGGCTTGAACGAAGGCGAACCGCGCCTGCAAATCATGTCGATCCGGAAAGCGGCGGAGATGCTGTTCGAGATAGGCGCGGGCCTCGCGGAACTGGTTCAACTCGATGTGCGCATTGACGACGTTGTCGAGCAGCACGGGGTCGTTCTCGAAGAACTCAAACGCCTGGCGAAAATAATCGACGCTCTCGGCAAACAGCCGCGCGTTGAAATGGTACAGGCCCAGATCGTTGAACAGTTGCGCGTGCGTCTGCTTTTGCTCGCTGGTGAGATCGCTGGGCTTTACGGGCGCAGGGGGCGCTGTTGAGTGCAGCTCGAATCGATCGAGCACTTGAGACAGTTGCGCGGCGGTGGATTTTGGCGCGGCCTCGTCCGCCCAAGCCGCTACGAGGTAACCGCGGCCGGCGTGCTGGATTACCTGGAATTGGTAATCGTAGGTGCGGCCGTCGATGTCGCGCGTCAGTTCGAACCGATGTCCCGCGAGGCCAGGCAGGCTGTGGAAGTTGCGGGCCTGACTCGGGCTGAAGGCGATGCGTAAACGCGAAAGCAACGCCGAAGTGACCGCTTCGAGCCGCGGCTGACGGCCCAGGAAGGACACCGGGATCACCGCGCAACGCGCGTAGTTGCCCATCAGGGCCCCGCATTCGGCGTCGGGCAGTATCTCTCGAAGACTGTCCCAAGGTTGCCAGCCCGTACCGGCGAGGCGCAGCTTGTAGCCGTGGCGGACCGAGTGGAAGTCCTCGATTGGTTTGCCGCCATGAGCGACGCGCAGCGGGTCCAGCAGCGCAAACCGCGCAAACAAGTCGTCGGCCGCTCGATCCAGGGCGTGGGTATCGGCGCGGTTCGAAAAGACCTGCAACTGATAGACGAATCCCTGGTGCGTGCCCAGCCAGCTCACGTAATTGAGGGTTTGCTGCTGCGCGCCTGCCATTTTCACGGCCAACCGTTCGCCTTTGACGCCGGCGAGAGTTTTGGACTTTTCGCCACGCAGCTCGACTGTCTCCCATAAGCTGCGATGGTTGGCCAGCACGACGTCTTTGATCGTCTGGAGGTCCGCCTGGCGTTCGACGCCGGGCGCTTCGGCGATGATGAGAAACGCCATCTCCGGTTGGCGAGAGACGAAGGCCAAGGTTGCATCCGGGTTGATCTGCTGTGCGTCGACTTGGGTCCACAGCTCTGTTGGCCGTTGGAAACGAAAGTTGAGATCGTCAAAGCGCAGCCATGCAGTGTCAACGGCAGAGTCGGCGGCAACCTGACGCTCGCCCGCCGGCTCGCCGGAGCGGCGGACCAGCACCACGGCCATGATCATACAGGCGCTAATCAACAGCCCAGCAACGATGAACGACGCAACGGCCTGGCGTCGAGAGAGAACAGCCATGAGCCTCCGTACTCGCAATTGGCGCGAACCTGGCCGGGCCGCGGCAGCGCGATTGCCTAGGGCCGGCAGAGTGGCCTTCGCCGCGATCGGACACCCTATTCACGAGCGCGCGAGGTCTCTTCTGTCGATTCTGTCGCTCGCAGGTCGATTCGTCAATCGAAGCGACGCAATTTAGTGATTGCTCCGTCGCAAGCACTGCTAGCATGCACAGTTGGCGTTCAGGCTTTAGCCTGTCTTTGCGGCAGCACCGTGTAACCCGACGCGTAAGCGAGGACCGGATGATGCCGCCTCGCTCACGCGTCGGGTTGCTGTTGTTAGCGGTCCTAAAGCTTGAATTCCAGCCCGCCGGTGGCCGCGAAGAGCAGAATCGCTTCACGGACGGCGCGAACATCGTGCACGCGGATGATTTGCACGCCCTGCGCGGCCAGCGAACAAGCAGCGCCGATCGTTCCGGCCGTGCGGTCGGCTGCTTTGTCGCCGATCAAATGGGCAATGAAGCCCTTGCGCGAATGGCCGACCAGCAGCGGCAAGCCGAGCTGGTGGAATCGCCAGCAATTCGCCATCAAAGCGATGTTGTGCTCGTGCGTTTTGCCGAAGCCGATGCCCGGATCGAGGCAGATTCGGCCGCGATCGATGCCGGCGGCGGTGAGCGATTCGACTCGGGCCCTGAGGAAGTCGAGGATTTCGACGACGACGTCGCGGTACGTCGGATGATCTTGCATCGTTTGCGGCGTCCCCTGCATGTGCATGATGCAGACGCCGGCGCCGGTTTGGCGGGCAACGTCGATCATTCGCGGATCGCCAGCCAGTGCGGTCACGTCGTTGATAATCTCCGCTCCGGCGGCAAGGCAGGTTTCGGCAACGGAGGCCTTCGAGGTGTCGATCGAGACAGGCACTCCGACTCGTTCGCAGATCGCTTTCACAACCGGCACGACGCGATGCAGCTCTTCCGCTTCGCTTACCGGCTCGGAATATGGCCGCGTGCTCTCGCCGCCGACGTCGAGCAGGTCGGCGCCGTCTCGCACCAGTTGCAAGGCATGGTCGATTGCCGCAGCTTCGCCAAAGAACCGCCCCCCGTCCGAAAAACTATCGGGCGTGACATTGACGATGCCCATCACAAGCGGCCGCTTGCCGAACTCAACCGTGCGCGTGCGCAGCCGCCAGGACGTGGAGCGAGAGGCTGCCGTATGCGAGGATTGCTGCTGCATAGGTGCATTTTACAGTCTGCCAGCCTTCCAAGACCAAATCAAAAGTCACTTCCGGACGTGCCAAACATCCCCCCATCGCCTTTTGTATCTCCCCATCTCCTATTCAAAAGTCGGTCCTTGAGGTGTAAAGGCAGCCGAGCAACAGCACCACGGCCAAAAAGGCCAGATTGCTCCAGACCGGCCCCCACAAGTCCAAGGAAATCTGCCGAGCGCGCAGATCGGTTTCGGTCTGGCCGCGGGACATCGTTCTCTGCTCGGCGATCAGGTAGGCGGTGACGTTGGAAATCTCCGACGGCTTGGGAAAGACTGTGTGCAGCGGCACGACGACGTAGCGGTAGAGCAACTCCAGCCATTCGGGGTCGTTCTCCATGCGGCGCACAAGCGCAAAGGTCGGCAGCGCGTACTCGCTGACGCGGCTGACCCGATCGGCGACGAGCAACTGGTCGTCTCCGGCGAAGGCAATGCCGGAAATGTCACCTTGACCTTCAATCGGGGCTTGCAATAGCTCGTCATCATCTGCGGCGTAGATCCATAACGTCCCATCGTGCAATAACACGACGAAGCGCCGGCCGCCGGGAGCCGCCTCGATGAACCGCGGCGGCACGCCCTGCGCCGGCTCGAAGATACTCCGCAGCGAAAAATCGGCGCCGCTGTAGATGCGAATTTCGCCGTTGGCCGTGCCCAAGAGCATTGTGTCGCCCGCGTACGCCAGGACCGCCGACTCTGTACCCGGCAGCTCCTTGCGCAACCGCTCCTGATAGCGGCCCGCCTCGTTCGGGGCGCAGATGCTGAGCACCTCGCGATTGTAGATTGCAACTTCACCATTCGAGGGGTTCACCGCGGCGGAATAGGGACGAGTCAGCCGGGTGGCGAAGACCTGCTCAAAACCGCTCGCGCCGGGGTTGAACGCAGCGGGTAGGCGCATGCCAAAGATTGTGAGGTCGGTGCGCTGACGGGCCGCCAGATCGGTGTTTTGCCGATAAATCCCCGAGGCGGCGACGGCAATCAACTTGCCTTCCAAGTCGTGGCCCAGAACCGACGTGTCGGCCGGTACCGAAACACCTTCCCGACGGCGCCAGTCTTCGTTACGGCGACCGAGCACCAACGGCACCATGGACGAGATCAACGAGAACCTGCGATTGGGCCGTTGCACCACGACCAGCCGTTCCTCGTCTTGTTGATAGATCGGTCCCGCCAGCGGCAGTCCGCCGCGAAACGGGCGCCAGCGCGGGGCTTCGTCGGGCACGAGGATCTCTTGCCACCGTCCGTTTGCATCGTCCCAGCGGACGACGTCGCCGCGCTCATTGGCCGCGATCAGGTGATCGCCCGCCGCGATGAGCCGAACCGGCCGCACCGGCTCGAAGAAGAAGTTCTCGATGACGAAGCCTTTGACAACTCCCAATCCCCAGCAAACGGCCCAGAAGAGAAACGTGACGACGATCGAGACGATCGTATTGCGCCAGATCACGCCGGCCAGCGCCGAGACGGCGTAGTACACTGCAAACACGAACAGAAAAATCGGAATGCACCACAACAGCGCGGGATACCACACGCCGTGCCGCAAGCCGACCACCAGCCACAGCCCCGCGAGCATGTCAGCCGTGATAATCAGCATAAAGGCGCAACCGCCGGCGAACTTCGTGAGGTACAGCAGTGGCCGCGAGATCGGCTTGCTCAACAACAGGTCGATCGCGCCGGCGTCGAACGTCTGCGGAATGATCGACGCCGTGACCACGATCCCGCAGAAGACGCCGAGCATGCCAACGACGAAGTTGGACAGCAGCACCAGCGACGTCTTAATCACAAAGTCCTTTCGCAGTGGCAGCGGCGTGCCGAGCACCGAGCCCCAGTAGCTCACGTACAGCTCCAGATTGCGGCTGGGTGCGATCTCCAGCGGGTAGGCGCTTTCGATCAGCAATCGGTTGAGCCGCGCCAATTGCTCGTCGCTGAGCTGTGACGCTTCGCTGGCGAGTAGGGCCGCCGCCTCGCTTTCCAGGCGGACGCGCGACCAGCTCTCGGCGTCGTACAAGTCACGGCGCGACAGCAGGCGATTGAGCATGCCGGAGAGTCGCGTCGCCAGCGGGTTTCCAAACGCCAGCGACTCCGACTCGGCGACCGTCTGGGCCAGCTCGGTCTTGGTGCGATCTTCAACGAGCGACCAGATTCGCTTGCCGGGATTAGGGTACGACGCCTGTGCGTCGGCCTGCAGCTTGGTGTAGAGGGCGGCCGGATCGAGCAGGTCCTCGCTGGTAAAACTGGCGCCGGCATGCTCATCCATGCCAAAGCCAGCCAGAATCGCCAGCAGCAAGGTCACGACAATGAGAAGAATCCACAGCACGCGCGAGGCGAACGCCTCGCGGAAGGAGTCCTTCAGGATGGCAAAATACGGTGTCACGGCGTGGCGGGCCCTGCATCTGTAGGGTGTGCCGAGGCCGTAGGGTGGGCTGTGCCCACCAGTTCCGTAGCCGTAGGGTGGGCCGAGTCCGCAAGGCCCACGCGCTCGCTTTCCGCCAGAATCGACAGAAAGGCCTCTTCAAGCGTCTGGCGGTGCCGCGCCAGTGCAACGAGTGCTACGTTTCTCGCGCGGAGCGCATCGACCAGCGCGTTGGCATCGGTTTGATCTTCGACGCGCACCGTCAATACATACTCACCGGCCTCGTTGCGGCTCCAGCGGCGGACCTCGCGCGCGGCAATCGCGTCTCGGATCGCTGTTTCCGCGCCGGAGAGCGTGAGGTACAGCTCCGTTTCGGGCGTCAGTGTGAGATCGGCCACGCGCCCCTCGCGGCGCACCAGACCATCTTGCAAGATCGCCACACGGTCGCAGACCAGCTCGATCTCTTGCAAGTGGTGGCTATTGAGGAAGACCGTCTTGCCGGCTTGCTTGAGCCGCAACAGCAGCGATCGCATCTCGGAACGGCCGACCGGATCGACGCCATCGGTCGGCTCGTCGAGGATCAGCATCTCCGGATCGTGCAACAGCGCCTGCGCCAGGCCGAGCCGCTGCTGCATGCCTTTGGAATACTTGCGCACGCTCACGTGGCCCCAGCGTTCCAAGCCGACGAGCGCCAAAGTTTCGCCGCGGCGGCGGCGAACCTCGGCCGCCGAAAGGCCGCTCAAACCGCCGAAATAGGTCAACGCGCTGTATGCGGTATGATGCCGCGGGATCCGGTGGTTTTCGGGCAAGTAACCGACGCGCCGCCGGCCACCCCGATTACCCGGCGGCCGACCGAGCAGACTCGCCTCGCCGGCGGACTTCTTCACGATGCCCAGCAGGATCTTGATGAGCGTGGTCTTGCCGGCGCCGTTGGGGCCCAACAGCCCGAAGATCTCACCACGCTGGACGCGGAAGCTGACGCCCCGCAGAGCGCGAACATCGTCACCACGGAGCCAGCCATCGCGGTAGGTTTTTACGAGGTTGTCTACGACAATCGCCGGCGTATCGTTTGGCAACGAGGATCGCGAACGATCGGACTTCTCGGCGGCTAGCGCGTCAGCCGTCGGCGCGACCGGAATGTGCGAAGCGGAAGCGGGGACGTTCATGGCGCACGCCCGTCGGGCGCCCAATCGTTGCTCTCGCTCCGGCCGCGGCCGGTTTTACCGCTCCCGTCGGCACGCCGGCGCTCCATCTCTTGCCGCAATTCCTCCCGGCGCAGGTGAATCTCCTCGAGCTGCCGGCGAAGCATCGACGCCTTGCGTAGTCCGATGACGATTCCTATCAATGCAAAGACGGCGGCGCCGCCCAAGGCCGTCGTCCCCGGATTCCAGATCCGCTGATCCATGTCTTCTGGCGCAAGTCGGCCCAGGAAATAGCCGATAATGCTGCCGACGGCGGCCATCACGATCGGCCAGAGGATCGCCAGCATGACGAGCCAGCCAAGCTTGCCACGCGCGTCGGCGGCCCACCCGGGCGATTGGTAGGGGTTCGTGGGTTCGGGCAGGAAACGGTACACGGGCTGATCCTAAGAGACACCGGCGAATGGATTTATTCCAGTGTAAGGCGATGCGGCCGCGAAACAAGCGTCAGAAATTGGGCGGTTTTGGGGCGGTCGATGTGCGGAAGTGTTTGGAGCGTAGTCAGTTGTATTTTTGGCGCGAGCAAGAATTGTTGGCGCTGGGTGCGGCTCCCGTTCAAGGTTCAAAGTTTAAGGTTCCAGATTGGCGGCCCAGGGCCGACGCGTAGCGGGCGCGGGGACGGGAAGCGCGTGAAGTGAGAGACAGTACCTCTCTTCGACAAGCTCAGGGCGAGCTTGCGAGAGCAGAAATGGGGCCTGGACTGGTCGGCCGACAGTATGTGTAACTTAATACACTATCAACGATACAATGTCAAGCGGAGTTTTTGTGCCACGCGGCGGGCGAGGCGGCAGCCAAGCGCTGCAAGACGGGCGGCGGAAAGCATTGTCGAATCGAACGGCGCTGTTGGTCGGGGACAAGTTGGCTACCATCTCGGCAAACTTCATCAGGCTTTGGCCGAGCGTAGGTTCTGCGGCGATCGAGCTCACGGCGACTTGCACGGCATCCCGTCTGGCAAGACAGGCCTCTTGTCAAGCACGACCACGCCGTTCTTGATCGTTCCTTTGAGAACCACGATTGCTCCAGCTATGGGAAAAATCGCGGCCATGATGTAGCTCGGCAGGAGCCGCCAACCAGTTTTGTTGCCCTGGTGGAACGGTCAATAGGTCGATATCTTCGAACTTGGTCTCATTCCACGGAGGAACTGCGCTAGTGCCTGAACCAAGACCGGCAATTCACGAAGTTGATTTTTGCGCGCAAATCGCGTCGAGCTCGAATAGCATCATCGCAACTAATCCGGCTATCTTTCCTTTCTTTGAGGCGCGCGTCGAGGGATTTGGGACTGGCGCCGCTAGGCGAAGACGCAAGGACTTGCGATTCTTTGACCGCAACGGCAGGGTCGTGCTGTGTGGCGAGGTGAAACTTCCCGGTACGCGCGAAGGACAATCTGCGTTCAATCAAAAGCTGGCAACCGACGCAGCCGCGAAGGCCGACGATGCCGGCGTCCAGTTCTTTTTCACCTGGAACGTCAACGAGTTTATTCTCTGGGATCGCGCCCTCTGGGATCAGCCCTGGTTCGAGCGTCGTGTGCGCGCTTGGCGGCTCAGCCGTATTTTGTCAAACCCCGAAGACGTCGCGCGCGAAGACAATCTGAATTTCATCAAGACGCATTTTCTCCCTGACCTCTTGCGCGATTTGGCCGACATCATCTCCGGCCGTCGCCGCGATTGGTCGATGCCTCCGGACGATGTCTTTATTCGATCGCTCGAAAGCCATTTGAACTGGCCGGTTCAACTCGCAAGCTCATACATCCTCGAACATTCTCGGCGCAGCAGGCCCTTCGACCTCCGCGTCCAGCGTTGGATGACCGAACAGGACTGGACCTTCGTTCGAACACCTGATGAAGAGTGGGCAAAGGCCATCGATAACATGGCCAAGACTTTGGCCTACGTATGGGCCAATCGACTCATCTTCTACAAAGCCCTGCGAGCCCGCTTCCTCGACTTGCAAAGGCTGGAACTACGGAGTTCCGTCAGGACGGCAGACGAAGCGGTGGATTCCTTCAACCGACTCTTTCAGCGCGCCATTGAGCGTAGCGGCGATTACGAACCGCTGCTTATGCCGGACGCGCGTGATTGGGCGACCAAAGTGGTCTTTCAGTCGCCCAACGCCCTCGACGCTTGGCGCGGTCTCCTACGGGGTATTGAATCTGTTGATTTTCGCGAAGTTCCGTCCGACGTTGTGGGCCGGATCTTTCAGAAACTTATCGGCCCGGAGGAAAGGCATCGCTACGGCCAACACTTTACCGGCGATGACGTAGTCGACTTGATCAATGGATTCTGCATCCGCAAGGCATCGGACGCCGTTCTTGACCCCGCATGCGGGTCCGGAAGTTTCCTCGTCCGCGCGTATTACCGCAAGCGAAACTTGGATTCGCGTCGCGCCCACCTTGATTTGATTGGTGAATTGTTCGGTTGCGACATTGCTCTGTATCCAGCGCATCTGGCAACGCTGAATCTTGCGGCACGTGAGATTAACGACGAGGCCAATTACCCGCGCATCGCCCGCCGAAACTTCTTCGACTTCAAACCGAGTGACGCGTTCTGTCACATCCCCATTGGCGCTGGGGGGCAAACAGCGGTTCGATTGCCGGCTCTAGACGCGATCGTCGGCAATCCGCCCTACGTAAGACAAGAAAAGGTCGAGAAGGACGATAAGGCCCAATTCACTGAACTTGCTACGAGTGCGTGGCCTGACCTCCGTTTGAGTGGCCGCAGCGATCTACACTGCTACTTCTGGCCGGCAGCCGCGCGGTTCCTCAAAGACGATGGCTTCTTTGGGTTCCTGACGAGTTCATCGTGGCTGGATGTGGAATACGGCTTCGCACTGCAAGGATGGATTCTTCGTCACTTCCGTGTTTTGGCGATCATGGAGAGCGCTGCCGAGCCCTGGTTTGAGGACGCTCGCGTCAAGACATGCGTGACAATTCTCCAGCGGTGCGATGACGAAACGCAACGCATGGAGAACATCGTTCGCTTCGTCCGCTTCGAACGAAGGTTAGCCGAAGTCATTGGCTTCGCACCAGGGCAGAACGAACCGATGCGGCAACGCTCGATCGAGGCGTTGCGGCAGCGCATATTGCGGGCCACGGCAGACCATCACGACGCCGACATGCGGATCATCGTTAAGACACAACGCGACTTGTGGAATGACGGCGTTCGAGCCGCCTCAATTCTGGATGACATCGAGCCGGAACAAGATGCGGCCGATCAAGACGGCGACGCTGACGACGAGACAACCGAGTCCGCCGAAGACGTAATGAACGGGATTCGTGCGACTGAAGGAAGTCCATATCGAGCCGGAAAGTGGGGACGCTATGTTCGCGCTCCGGACATTTACTTCGAGATCATGCGCCGCTACGGAGACCGATTCGTTGCGCTTGGCGAAATCGCTTCAATTCGTTTTGGCGTCAAGACTGGCTGTGATGCGTTCTTCATGCCTAAGGACATCACTGGCGAGGTGCTCGACCGGTATGCAACAGATCGGGAGTTCCGTCGCAATACCGGCGGCGCGCCCCGATCAGATGTAGCCTCCGGTAAACTCAAAATTATTCAAGCAGGCGACGGCACGGTTCACCCAATCGAGGCTAAATACATCGCGCCCGAAGTCCACAGCCTCATGAAGGTGGACCGGCCCATTATTCGGGCCGCCGACTTGGACCGTGTGGTTCTGATGGTGAGCGAGGAGCTGCCAGATCTCAAAGCCAAATCGCCGTGGACTTGGCGCTATCTTCGCTACGGCATGACAACCGCGTTCGCGTCGACGAAATCAAAGGCAGTTCCCATCGCGGAGCGTTCCACGTGCGCTGCGCGAGACCCATGGTACGACCTCACTGGGCTTGTTAAGCCCGGCATTGCTTTCTGGCCGATGGCGCAGCAGTACCGACACATTATCGCTGGTAATCCCGAACGGCTCATCTGTAATCACAATCTTTTCGATATCGCACCTGTGTCTCTCGATCGGCGAAAGTCGGCTGCACTGGTCGCGATTCTCAATTCGACGATTGTGGGACTCTTCAAAACATTTTATGGGCGCTATGCTGGCACTGAGGGGAATCTCAAGACGGAAGTGGTAGACGTGAACCTCCTCGAACTTCCCGATCCACGCCATGTCTCACCTGGAATTGCCGAACGGATGGCCGACGCGTTGGCCAGCATGAGCCGACGTGAGGTAGGCCGACTCATTGAGGAGCAGTTGATGGACTGCCACAGTCCCGAACGCGCGCGACGAATCGCCGCAGGTCCCTTGGTATTCGCCAGAGAGCTTGAACAGCGTGATCGACACGGATTAGACGATGCAGTGTTTGAACTCCTAGGTGTTGCTGATGCTGATGAACGAGCGGTTCTTGTGGGTCGGCTTTATCAGGCGACCGCCCAGCACTTTCGCCAGATTCGTGTCGTTGAGATTGAGAAAATGGAGCAGCGCGCCAAATCGAATTCGCGCCGATTCAGCGTGCACGATCTGGCGGCCGATATCTGGGACGCGGCCGAACTTGAGGACGCAACTCCGCTTGCCGAGTGGGTCGGTCAACGCCCCGAGTCGCGGTCGTTAGTGATCATTCCTGAGGAGCGTCCGGCGAGTCTGTCTGACGACCTGATGTTCTCTCCGGACGTGGTCTATTTTGGCAGGGCTCGGCGGGTGCATATCGAATGTACGAATCGTGCTCAGACCGAACTCGTTGCGCGGTTAGCACAACTAGGAGTAACTGGCGAGATAAAGCTGCCCGCGGATCTCGCTCCGTGTTTTCAACTCTTAGCCCGTGTCAATGAGCGCGTCGAACGCGCGATGGCGCGATTTACCGAGTTGACAGAGAGCCGCACGAGCGACGAGAAAATGCGCACGCGGATTCTTGAGGCGCTTCAACGCTGGTTTGTTGTCGGACGCGTTAGAAGTGCGCAGGCGGACGATATGCCGGCACCCTAGTCAATCATCCATTTGAGTCAATGTCTGCAACGCTGTTTCGTCGCTGGAATGCGATTCTCACGCGAATCGAAGACTTGGCTCAGCTCTTGGTGAGTCGAGAAGTATTCCGGAGGGCCCAAGAGGCGTGGGGCCGTACGGCCGCAAACCAATACTTAGCCACCGACCTGGCCAACTGGATGGCAAACAACTATGTCGCATATGCTGCGACCGCAATTCGCCGAATCGCCGAACCACCAAACCGGCGCTGGGAAGTCATCTCTATGGCCGTTCTTCTACATGAGCTGGCTGCTAACAACCAGCTGCTGACTCGAGAGCGATTTGTCGCAGGCTATAAACGGAAAATCGTACGTGAGCGATTCGCGAATCGAGATTTTGATCGACTTATCGGAAGAGCCGGCGCTCGCCTGTTCCCGCGCAACGTTATTAACAAGGATATTCGACGCCTGAAGCGGGCCGTGAAACCGGTGAAATCCTTGGTTGACAAGGTAATCGGTCACACCCAGGAGAAGAGGTTTCGAACAAAAGTTTTCTATCGCGACCTGAACGCGTCGATTGACACGATTGCGGAATTGTTTCAGAAGTACAATCAATTGATTACCGGTTCCAAACCATCGTTGGAGCATGAGCACCTTGTCGATGTCGAGGACGACCGGAGGAAGATTTGGCCGTGAGCGAGCCCAGACAGCGAGAGGAGTCGGGAGCGATCACCCAGCGTCTCTGGACCATTTTTTGCGCGCAACATACGCTGGTGCATCCGATTCGGCACCGGGCAGCATGGAATAGCCGCCAAATGATTCTGAACAAACCCGGTACTCGCGGGCTGGGCTACATGATCGGCGTCCCGCCGGGACTCAAGGGGAAAAGTGGAACCGCCGTCGGCGTTCACCAGTGGCGGCAGTGGCCCAAAAAACGCCTTGACAAACGCCGACAGACACGGTAGTATACGCGTGTTCAAACGGCGGCGCTAGCTCGCGCCTCTTCGCTCATTGACAAGTCATTCCACTGTCGAATGCACTCGACACCGTCGTCGCGCGCGTGTGCGCCGACATATTACCGGCGGCCTTGTCCGTACTTTGCGGCCGTTGCGCCTTTGCGTGAAACACTTCCCCCACTCGCTTCAAAGTGCGTTCAGAATTGCAAAAAACTCCCCGCCACACCGGCTGAATCCATCGCTATAAACCATCCTGGCATGAAGACTTAGCACCACTGGATAGCGCCTCGCAACGCGGCGTTTTTTCCGCTCAACCCCCTTTTTTGTGCAACAACTCCGCCAAATGAAAAACTCCCCTTTCTCCATCTCCCTATCGCCGTCTGCAGCCCCCTATCTCCTGCGCAATAAGGCGCATACAAAAGCGCAGCAATTCGCCCGGCCCCTTTGCAAGACAATCGCTCGATCCTGGCCTCCCATAAGGCCTTGCGGCAAGTCACCCGCCGCGGCCACGACCAAATTAGTGCGCAAAATCCGTGATTCGATTAATTTTCGCGAAAATCCAATCCCGATGCGCACTAATTCGTCCGGGCAAGTCACGCCTCTCGCCTCCGCCCCCGCTTGCCGGGGTGGAGCGACGTTTGCAAACCAGATCCCTGGCACGCGCTGCATCTCTCGGCCACCGCCCGCCTCGGGCGGGTGGAGCCGTGTTTGCAGCGTTGCCCCTGTAGCCGCTGTTAATCCATCACAATGCGCTGCCCAGGGAGCAGGCTGAAGCCTGAACTCCAACAGGTCCGCTTGTTCGCGCACTCACTGACGCATAGACTGCAATTTGCCTTCCGACTCTCTACCCCCTACTCCCTTCACTTCATGCCCCGCATCGTCTTAGCCATGTCGGGTGGCGTCGATAGCAGCGTCGCGGCCCATTTGCTCTGCGAGCAGGGGCACGAGGTGATCGGCGTCTTCATGCGCCATGGCGAAGCGAGCGCGGTGGCATGCGCGTCGGAGGCAGAGGCCTCATCCGATGTAGGACGGATTGGCAATCCGTCCTACGTGTCCTCGTCGTTGCTGCCTGTCGTTTCCACGCGGCTCGACCACAAGCAGGGCTGTTGCAGCGCTGCGGATGCCGACGACGCCCGCCGCATTGCGGACCGGCTCGAAATCCCGTTTTACGCCCTCGACTTTCAGCAAGAGTTTGGGCGGATCATGGACTACTTCGTCGAGGAGTACACCGCCGCCCGGACGCCGAACCCTTGCGTGATGTGCAACAACTGGCTGAAGTTCGGCAAGCTGTTCGACTTCGCCGACAGCGTGGGGGCGGAGTACGTGGCGACGGGGCATTATGCCCGCATAGCCCCGGCCGGAAGGCCGGGGTTAAAGGACGAATCGTCCAATAGCTGCGAGCTAACAGCTCGTAGTTGCGTTGCAGCGAGTCTGTCGCCCGAGCTGTTTCGCGGTGTGGATACTGGAAAGGACCAGTCGTATGTGTTGTTCGGCATCGCACGGCGGTATTTGTCACGAATGTTATTGCCGGTGGGCGGTTATCGGAAAGAGGAGATCCGCGCAAGCGCCGCCAACATGGGTCTCCGCGTGGCGGACAAGCGCGACAGTCAGGAGATTTGTTTCGTGACCAGCGGGGACCATGCCGACTTCGTCCGCCGCCGACGTGGAGACGAGGACACTTCGGGCGAGATTGTCACCACCGACGGCACAGTCGTCGGCCGGCACGAGGGCCTCGAAGGTTACACGATCGGCCAACGCAAGGGGCTGGGCGTTGCCTTTGGCGAGCCACGGTATGTCGTACGTTTGGAGGCCGGCACACGGCGCGTTGTGGTCGGCAGACGTGACGAGCTTGCGCGCTTTACGTTCACCGCCAACCGCGCGAACTGGCTGATCGAGGAGCCCGAGGCACCGTTCGCGTGCGAGGTCCAAATCCGCTACAACAGCAGCGCGGCGCCGGGCACCGTGACGCCGCTGGAAGACGGCCGCTTTGAGGTCAGGCTCGATGAGCCGCGCTACGGCGTTGCGCCCGGCCAGGCCGCCGTTTGTTACGTTGGCGATCGGGTGCTGGGCGGCGGCTGGATCGAGTGAGTAATATGTACGCGCTCAGTGCTGCAGCCCGAATTCGCTCGCGATAAGTCCGGAGGACCGACATGAAGTAGCCCCGGCCGTGAGGCCGGGGACAAAGCAACCAAGCTCGACACGAGGCCCGAAGGGCCGACACTTGCGGGCCGCAGTGCCGGTCCTCCGGACCTAACCCGATCAAAACGCGCGCTTTCCCGGCCCTCACGGGCCGGGCTATTGCCTGTCGGCCCTCCGGGCCTATCTCTTGGTAGCAAACGGGCCTTTGCCGCGTTATGCTGAGAAAGTTCCGCTGGTTCATCACCTCGTCCGCGTATTGCTGCTACTCCCATGCTTCAACAATTGCCCGTTCTCTTCGCCCAACTCGCCGAGAAAGTAGGCGAGAACGCCGACACGCTCTGGATTCTGGTTGGCGGCGCGGTCCTGATCGTCATCGGCCTGGTGCTGCTGTTGGTCGTACTCACCTACGGCAAAATCTGGTTCCAGGCCTACATGTCGAATTCCCGCGTGAGCCTGATGAGCTTGATCGGCATGAGCTTCCGGCAGGTCAACGCGCGCGTCATCGTACAGTCCCGGATCATGGCGCGTCAGGCGGGTGTGGCCAACGATCCGGCCGCTCCGATCACCACACGGCGGCTCGAAGCCCATTACCTGGCCGGCGGCGACGTGCCACGCGTCGTGCGTGCAATTATCGCCGCGCACCGGGCGAACCTCGATCTGGATTTCGACCGTGCCGCCGCGATCGATCTGGCGGGCCGTGATGTGCTCGACGCCGTGCAAACCAGCGTCAATCCCAAGGTCATCGACTGTCCCGACGCCGAGACCAGTCGCAAGACGTTTTTGAGCGCCATCGCCAAGAACGGCGTCGAGCTGCGCGTGCGTGCCCGCGTGACGGTGAGGACGAATTTGCCGCGGCTCATCGGCGGGGCGACCGAAGAGACGATCATCGCGCGCGTCGGCGAGGGAATCATCACCGCCATCGGTTCGGCGTCGAGCCACGCGCAGGTGATGGAGAACCCCGACCGGATTTCGAAGGCGGTCCTCTCGCGCGGTTTGGACTCGAACACCGCCTTCGAGATCGTCTCGATCGACATCGCCGACGTCGATGTGGGGGAGAACATCGGCGCCCGCTTGCAGGCGGACCAGGCCGAGGCCGACACGCGCGTGGCGCGCGCCAAGGCCGAGGAGCGGCGCGCCTTCGCCATCGCACGCGAGCAGGAAATGAAAGCCGCCGTGTCCGAGAACCGCGCCCGCGTCGTGCTGGCCGAAGCCGAAGTCCCCCGCGCCATGGCCGAGGCATTCCGGCAAGGGAATTTTGAGACGGTCAGCCGGAATGGGAAGTAGTGTAGCCATCACGCTCCGCGTGATGATGCATCCTCTCGCGGAGCGAGAGGACTACGTTGTCAGGCCGCGCGGCGGTGAGTAACTCTAGGCGGGACTTGCTCATCGAGCAATTCAAAGTTAATTACCTCGCGAATCGTATACGGCTGTTTGTTCTGGCTCTCGTAATAGGTCCGCACGCCCAACTCGCCGAGCATCCCGAGCACCAAGAACTGCATTCCGACAAACCCCGCAAAGACGCTCAAGAGCAACAGCGGGTTGCCGGTCATATCGACCCCGCCGGCGAGTTTCATGGCGATCGTCGCCACGCCGGCAATCAGGCCCACTGCGCCTGACAAGAGACCGATTTTGCCGAAGAGTTTCATCGGACTGGTCAAGTACTGCGTCATGTACTGCGTCATGTACTTGACCGTGATCAGGTCGAGCAGCACGCGCGTCGTTCTTGAAAGACCGTACTTCGATTGCCCAAACCGCCGCGGATGATGACGAGTGACGACCTCCGCGCAGCGAGCGCCGCGCCAGTGGGCCAGGATCGGAATAAAGCGGTGCATCTCGCCGTAGAGCTGCAGATCCTGCGCGACGTCGCGGCGCATCGCCTTCAGCGTGCAACCCAAATCGTGTACCGGAAATCCAGTTACGCGCGAGATCAGCCAGTTGGCGATTTTTGACGGGAGCTTGCGGTTCACCAGCGCGTCTTGCCGGTGCTTTCGCCAGCCGTGGACCAGATCGTAGCCTTCGTCGAGCTTGGCCAGCAAAAGCGGGATATCGAGCGGGTCGTTCTGCAGGTCGGCGTCCATGGTGACGATCACCTCGCCGGTGGCCAGATGCAGCCCGGCGTTCATCGCCGCGGTCTGGCCAAAGTTGCGGCGGAAGCGGACGACTTTGACTCGCGGGTCGGCCGCTGCGAGTCGATTTAGCGCGTCGTATGAGCCATCGGTTGAACCGTCGTCGACGAAGAGCAGTTCGTAGTCGTGCGGGAGCGCATCGAGCACGGGAGAGGCAGCATCATATAATCGTTGCAGGTTCTCTTGTTCGTTGAAGACAGGAACGACGACCGAGATTTTCATGGCATCCTTGCCGTGGCACTGCTCGCGGCGAGCAGTGGCACATGGGCGATTCCGTTTTGTAAGTGGTTCTCAGTTCACGGCCGAACAATAGGCTGCTTCTTGATCGGGATCGTCTTGGGTCGTCGCCAAAGAATCCTTCTCGGGCTTCTTGAGCGGCGGGCCGAGGAGATATACCAGGCCCCCGATAAGACCTGTCGCCACGGTGACGGAAAACCATAACAAGCCCAAGGCCACGCCCAGCGCGTCGGTCAAACCGTAGGTCGCGAGGATCCACACCAACCCCCCCTCGCGAACACCGACGCCGTTGAGGCTGATCGGCAGTGCCGTCATCAGGCCCACCAGCGGCACGGCGATGCAATAGGCCTCCGCCGGTAAATCGAGGCCGAGGGCGCGGTCCAGCGCTATCACCGTCAGCACGTTCAAGCCTTGCACGACCAAACCCAGACCGATGGCGCCCCAAAAGACGTACGGATGATGGTGATAAGGGAGCAAGCGTTCCAGGTAGTGGGCGATCGGATGATGATTCGGAATGCGGCCGGCCGGCCAATCGAGCAGGGCAAATCCAATCCGCGTGCCGGCGAGCACCGCGATGGTCAGCACAAGGCCTACGCCTGCCGTCTGCGCCGCGCTGAGCGAGTACGACCGCTGCGCCAACGCCGTAAAGCCGATCAGCATGATGGCCAATAGTCCGGCGACCCGGTCGGCCACCACGGTGCAAGCGGCCAGGACACGACCCCGGCCGTCACCGCCCAGCCGCAGCGCCTTCACCACGTCGCCGCCGATCGACGAGGGTAGACAAAGGCTGAAGAACATTCCCTCGAAGTAAAGCTGCTGGAAGCGGAGCCAACCGAGCTGAAAGCCGACAGGCCGGGCCAACGTCGCCCAGCGAATGCCGCTGGCGATTTGCGAGAGGAGATATAGAAGAACCGCCAAGAGCCAGCCGGTTACTTCAACGTCGGCCATCGCCGTGATCAGCGCGCCGCGATCGAGCCGGGAGAGCAAATAGCCCAACAGCGCGCCACTCAAGAGCACGCGCAGGAGCAGTCCCCAGCGGCGCTTGGGACGGTCAGGGGCTTCTTCAGAAGACGCCATGGTGGTTTCGTGGGATGATCGACTTTCGCTCGTAGCACTGCTCGCGGCGAGCAGTGGCACGATCAAAACGCACAACGTAACGTATTCTATCGACGCGGCGGCCTCGGCACAGCGGCGGATCGGATCCGGCGACCCAGCAGCAGCACCTCGCCGTCCTTGAGGAACCGCGGCTGACGTGCAATGACCGCGACATCAGGGGGCAGATGCGGCCGCAGTTCGTCCCAGCGATCGTCGTTCGTGATGACATGGCCGTTAAAGTCCGAGATGAACTGCGCGACGGCGCCTGGCTCATCGTAGCGCTCGACGCGGCCGCGCGCGTAGTAAATCACGCTGGATTCGGGATGCGCAAACGTGGCCAGGCGAACATCGCGTCCTGACTGCTGCTGGGCGATCTCGATGAGCGACGCGCTGTTTTGGTGGCGGCTGACATGGACCGCCACGCCAGCGAAGAGGCTTGCAGAGAGCAGGATCGCCATTGCCGTCACCGCAGCAACACAGTGAGTAGGTCGTTGGCATTGGGTAAAAACCATGGCTAGCACGCCCCCCGCGAGCGGGATCAGCCCGACCATCCCCATTAATTCCTCCCCTGGCAAAAACTGCCGCGCTGCCAACGGCAACGCGACCGCCATCCCTACACCGACCACCACCAGCGAAGCCCAGGCGGTGTGCATCAGCCAGCGCGGCACGCAGGCCGGCTCGGCCAGCCAGCGGTCCACAAACGCGGCCGCCATAAGAGCCACCGCTGGATAAGCGGGGAGCACGTAGCTGGGGAGCTTTGTGTTGGCGAACGAGAACAGGCTGATCCAAACCCCGGCCCAACAGACCAGCAACAGGTAGGACGGATTGCGCTCAGTTCGGCCAAATGCTGCGCGAACCGAAAACCAAACGCTTGCCGGCAGGACGATCGACCAGGGGAAGAAGCCAATCAGGATTGCCACAAGGTAGTAAACGACCGGCCCGCTGTGCCCTTCCATCGCGTTCTGGAAGCGGCCGAGGTTTTCGGCGCCGAAGAACCCGCGGGTCCACTCCCCGCCGGTGCGGACGTCTACCAGAACGTACCAAGGGCCCGCGATGGCGGCCACGACGAGCACGATCGTAAGCGGTCGCATTGACCATGTCGTCGCCGCGAAGTGCCGTGCGAAAAGAACCAGTCGCGCGGTCCATGACGTTGCAGTTTCCTCTTGCTCGCGATGCACGAGCAACAAGAACAGGCCGATGATCGCTATCGGAAGCGCTACTCCGATCGGTCCCTTGGCTAACACCGCCAAGGCCATGGCGCTGTAGATCAAGGCGAAATGGAACCAGCGCCGGGGCAGTATAACTGAACCCTGAACCCCGAACCCTGAACCCTGGCCGGTGGCACACGGTCGTCTCGAAACGGTCCATACGAAGGCCAACAGTGCAAGACTGGTAAAGAAGATCAGGCACGAGTCCGGTGTGGCGGCTCGGCCCGCCACGCCGAACATCAGGCAAGTCGCCATCATCAACCCGGCCAACAGGCCGGCGCGGACGCTAAACAACAGCCGCCCGAGGTGAAATGTGACCAGCGTCGTGCCAATGGCTAGAACCGCAGAGGGAAAGCGCGCCGCAAACTCGTTGACCCCAAATAGCGCATAGGACGCCATCATCAGCCAATACAGCAGCACCGGCTTCTGCGTGCGTAACTCGTAATTAAACGTCGGCGTTATCCAATCGCCGCGCTCGAGCATCTCGCGCGCACAGGCGGCGTTGCGGGGCTCGTCTTCGTCCCACAATTGCGGCAGGCCGAGATTTGTGAAGAACACAAGCGCCGCCGCAAGCGTCAGGACGAGCTGCGGTTTCATGACTGCGGACATAGGAACGCGGCTCGGTGGGTTGGAATCACTGTGGGCCAGGTCCGGCGGGAAAGGGCGGACTCTAGGCGAAGCGGGCAATCCGGTCAAGACGTTTCGGCTTAGCCGTCAACCACCAGACAGCAGTCGACGAAGATGCAGCGGGTCTCGTGCATCGCAATGCACGAGAAACTCGACCGCTTCGGCCGCCATGTCGCGCTTGTCAAGCTTCAGCAGGCAAAAGACCAGGCCTTTGCCGGCGGAGAAAAATGGCTGGTTCGCGGCATGCTCGAATGGAAGGGGGGCCGGTGATCCGGCGCGGCGGATGGCTTTCATGCCGATTTGATAGGCGTAGCCGAAGTGGCCGCGCGCGAGAGCCCAGTCTTCGGTTTGCATGGCCATCTCGCCCAGCAGCTCATGTGCGGCGATATTGTCGCTGCAACTCTCCAGCAGCCAGCGGAGCTCGTCGCGGGCGATTTCGTGTTCGCCGGCAGTGACCATTGCCTCGACTTCATGCAGATCGTCGTGGCGCTCCAGGGCGCAGCGCGGATGCTGCAGTTCCCAGGTGCCGTCCGAGCGCTGACGAACGGTGACTTCCGTAGGATGCCGCGGTGGCGCCGCGGACGGTTTGCGTTTGCCCGCGCGGGGGTGTCGACGTTTGGCCAAGACGAGTTCCTGCGGTTGCGATAGACTCGACAAGATGAAACATTTCCAAGAGCGTAATGCACGCGCAAGGGCGCGCCTATCTGTAGGGAACGCCCTCCGTGGCGTTCCGGAAGCGTCAAGCGGCATAGCAATACCAACGAGCCCAACGGAACGGCACCCGCCACGGCGGGCAAGCTACGGCCGTTCCCTACAGGGGTCCTGCGCCGTGGATCCGTGGCCATCGGTGGCATGGAAATCCGCCTTTCGCCGTCGCCTTGTGGCGTGGTTTCGCAAACATGGCCGCGCGCTTCCCTGGCGCGACACCAGCGATCCGTATGCCATCTGGGTGAGCGAGATCATGCTCCAACAGACGCAGGTGGCGACGGTCATCCCCTACTACGAGCGGTTTCTCTTACGTTTCCCCACCGTCGCTGCGTTGGCCGCGGCCGACGAGCACGACGTGCTGCGATTATGGGAAGGGCTGGGGTATTATCGGCGGGCGCGGCAACTGCACGCGGCGGCGAAGCGCATCGTCTCCGACCACGGCGGTCGGTTTCCTCACGACGTCGAGGCAGCGCGTCACCTGCCGGGTATTGGCCGCTATACCGCCGGCGCGGTCCTCTCGTTCGCCTTCGACGCGCGCGAGCCAATTCTCGAAGCCAATACGCTGCGGTTGTTTGCGCGGCTGCTGGCGTTTCGCGGCGATCCGCTCGCCGCCGCCGGACAGAAGCTGCTCTGGAGCGCTGCGGAAGCGATCCTGCCGAGGCGCAGCAGCGGTGTTTTGAACCAGGCGCTGATAGAGCTGGGCAGCCAGGTCTGCACACCGCGCGAACCACACTGCTCGCGCTGTCCGGTCGCATCGCTCTGTCCGACCAACCGTGACGGCTTGCAAGATGTTGTCCCGACGCGCATGCCGAAGCCAAAGATCGAGCACGTGCGTGAGGCTTCGGTGGTTGTCCGGAATCGAGGCAAGGTGTTGCTTGTCCAGCGCGCCTCCGGCGAACGTTGGGCGGGCCTGTGGGACTTTCCTCGTTTTCCCTTGGCAGCAGACGGGGAATCGGCGGTGCATCAGGAACTGATCGATTCAGTCAACCGCCTGTGTAAGCTGCGAATTGAGCCGCGCCGATTGCTGACCACGCTCCGCCATGGCGTGACGCGATTCCGCATTACGCTGGAGTGTCACGAAGCTGATCTTGCGGCTGCGGCCACCAACGGTCGCTCGCAAGAATCGATCGCACTTTCTCAAGCCGACATTGCCATACACGAGCAGACGAATCCGTTCGCCGATCAGCGCTGGGTGCCGCCTGCCAAACTCGCCGATTACGCGCTAAGCGTCACAGGGCGCAAAATCGCCAGGTTATTGTCAGCGAGTGGCAGACGGCGAGCACAGGCGATCTAGCTGCTACCTCGAAATTGTGCCCAGCAGCCGATCGACCGCCGCGCCGATGTCCGGCTCGCGCATCAGACTTTCGCCGACGAGGATGGCATCGACGCCTGCCGCTTCGAGCCGGAGGACATCCGCGCGTGTCTGAATGCCGCTCTCGGCCACCAGAACGCACTCGTCCGGTATGCGCTCGCGCAAGCGCAAAGTGTGGTCGAGATCGGTCTCAAACGTCCGCAAGTCGCGGTTGTTGACGCCGATCAGCGTCGCCCCAGCGTCGAAGACGCGCTGTAAGTTCGCTGCATCGTAGAGCTCGACGAGCGGCGTGATGCCCAGCGCCACCGCTTCGTTGAACAGCGCTCGCAAGTTGCAATCGTCGAGACATTCGGCGATTAACAATACGGCGTCGGCGCCGGCGGCCCGAGCCTCATAGACCTGATACTTATCCAGGATAAAATCTTTGCGGAGGCACGGTATGGCTACGGCGGCCCGCACCTCGCGAAGGTGGTCGAGGCTGCCGGCAAAGTATTGCTCGTCGGTGAGCACGCTAATGCAGCTTGCCCCGTGCCGCTCGTACCTCCGGCCAATTTCGACAGGGTTAAAGTCTGGCCGGATCAAGCCGGCCGACGGGCTAGCTTTTTTCACCTCGGCGATCAGCTTGATCGGCCCTGGCGCACCGAGCGCCGCAAAAAAGTTCCGCGGCGGTGGCGCGACCTCAGCCGCGCGACGCACGTCGGCCTCCGTACGGGTGCGCTTGGCGTCGTCGATCTCGCGGCGCTTCGTGGCGATGATGTCGTTGAGAATCGACATACGGGAGATAGCGGGATAACGAGGGAGATCGGGGGATAATGAGGGGGATGAGGAGATGACTAGGGCATCGAGATATCATCTCGATGACCTTTGCCGGCATCCCCTTATCGCCTTTTGTATCCCCCGATCTCCTTCTAAAGGTCAATGCTTGAAATGTCGTCTCCCGGTGAAGATCATCGGGAGCCCGTGCTCGTTGCAGGCCGCGATGACCTCCTCATCGCGCTTGGAGCCGCCGGGCTGGATGATCGCCGCGACGCCGGCTTTCGCCGCCAGGACGATTGAGTCGCCGAACGGGAAGAACGCATCGCTGGCCAGGACGGAGCCGCGAGCACGGTCGCCCGCCTTGCGGATGGCAATCTCCACCGAATCGACGCGGCTCATCTGACCGGCGCCTACACCGACGAGCGCACGATCCTTGCTGAGCGTAATGGCGTTGCTCTTCACATGGCGGACCATCACCCAGCCGAAGCGGAGCTCGGCAAGTTGCTCTTCGGTGGGCCGGTTTTTCGTGACGCATTTCCATTCGCTCTCGGGGTCATCGGCGGTGTCAGACTCTTGAACCAGGAAACCGCCGTCGATGTGGCGGTACTGCAACGCCGTACCAAACCCCGGCCTTCCGGCCGGTGTTACTGAACCCTGAACCCTGAACCCTGAACCCTCAATCTGCATCAACCGCACATTGGCTTTCCACTTCGGTCTTGTGGTGAGAATGCGTAATGCGTCATCGTCGAAGGCTGGCGCGACAATCGCCTCGACAAACCGGTCCGGCTCAGCGAGGACTTCCGCCGCCGCCGCATTCACGGCGCGATTGAGCGCGATTACCGAACCGAATGCGCTAACCGGATCACCATCGAACGCTCGCCGCATGGCGACCGAGAGGTCCTCGTCCATGGCGCCGCCGCAGGGATTGTTGTGCTTGATGACCACGACCGCGGGCGCCGGTAACATGCGAACCATCGCCCACGCGCTGTCGAGGTCGAGCAGATTGTTGTAGGAGAGCTCCTTGCCGTGGAGTTGGCGAGCATTGACGAGCGTGACGTGACCAGCCGATGGGTCAACGTACAACGCCGCGCGCTGGTGCGGGTTTTCGCCATAGCGCAGGGTTTCTTTGAGTTGAAGCTGGATGCCGACACTTGGCGAGAAAACTAGCCCCGGCCGGGAGGCCGGGGTTTGCGTTGCCTCCAACCCCCGGCTTCCGCCGGGGGCTTCTGCGGTTTTCTGAAAGTATGCTGCAATCGCCGTGTCGTACTGCGCTATGCGCGCATAGGCCGCCGCCGCAAGTTCACGCCGCAGCTCGTACGTCGTCCCGCCGTTAGCCCTTAGCTGCTCCAGAATCCGCGGATATTGCTCGGCCGACGTGGCGACCGTCACATACCGATGATTCTTGGCAGCGCCGCGGATCAGGCTGGGACCGCCGATGTCAATGTTCTCAATCGCCGCCGCATCCGTGACATCCGGCCGCCGGACCGTCTCTTCGAAGGGATAAAGATTCACAACTACCAGCTCAAACGAGACGATTCCATGCCGCTCTATCGCGTCCATGTCGTCCGGCCGATCGTGCCGACACAAAATGCCGCCGTGAATCTTGGGGTGCAATGTCTTCACGCGCCCGTCGAGCATCTCGGGGAAGCCGGTGTACTCGCCGACATCGCGGACCGACAGGCCGAGTTGCTCCAGATGCTTTCGCGTGCCACCTGAGGCGAACAACTCGACGCCCACGGCCGCTAATCCGTGTGCGAAGTCGTCCAGCCCCGATTTGTCGCTTACGCTGATCAGAGCGCGGCGGACGGAAACCAGCCGGGGCGGACCGAGTTCAGCGGCAGTCGGAGACAGTTGCGCCATCAGAATACCGAGCAGCCCCGGCCGGAAGGCCGGGGTTTGGAGAGCAAGAGTGTGAGGAACCCCTGACCAGTGCGACTCTCACTATGTAGAGCATCGTCGGCCAATGGTCAACCGCTCCCGTTGTAGTCCGCACAATCCGTGTGCGGAAACGGCACACGGCTTCGGCGCAAGCTCCGTCGAGCGGAGTATGCCTACTACATTCCGCCAAAAGGATTCTCTTCCTCGGCGGGCTTTGTCGTTGGCGGTCCGAATGGATTTTCGGCGGGAGGCATCGGCCGCGGCGCCGGCTGATCTTCGACTGCCGGCTTCTCGGTCGGCGCAGCGGCCTCGGCCGCCTTGGCTTTGTCCGCCTCCGCCGCAGTCGGTTCTGTCTTGGGCGGCTCTGGCGGCGGTGGAAGATAGCTGATCCGCTTCGTCAGCTCGATCTCATGGAGCGCTTGGATCAGTCCCGTATCTGTCGCCAGAATAATCTGGTCCGAATCGTTGTTGGTGATCGGAAAAGCAAACAGCGGAATCGAAACTCGGTCGATCAATGCGCCGGTCTTGGCGCTGAGCACGGCCAGGCGGCCGAATCGATCGATGGCATAGACCTTTGTCGGGCTGGTGGCCAGGAAACTGCGGATGTTTTGCGCCATCCATTCTTCGCGCCCCGTTTCAGCCGACACGCGGAACAATCTCAAGTCCTCGCACAGCACGTACACCGCGTCGGCAAACGGAACGGGCGATTGCGTGATCGGCGAACCTGCCGCGAAGCTCCATTTTTCGCGACCTCCCACGTCGTCGAAAAGGTAGAGCAGGCCGCCCGCATTGCCGGCATACACTCGCGGGCCCCAGGCGGCGGGCGACGCGACGAAGCCGAAGTTGGTCGGCGTGCTGAAGAGCATGCTCATCCCGCTTAGGGCCGCCAGCCCGAAGTCTCCGCGGTCGCTGCCGATGGCCGCGCCGAGGTGGCTCACCGCCGGCTGCGGGAGGTTGCGTCCCTCGAGCCGCAGATTCGCGAGGTTGCGATGGTCGTCCTCCACGATGGAGTACGTCTCCAATTGAGCGGCCATCGTCGGCACAAAGACGGCCTCTGCGCTAAGCGCGGCGCCCGTGCTCGGTACGCCGCGAAGGCTGTTGGTGAACTGAACCTGGCCGGTCGCGCGGTCGAGCACATACAACGTCGTGCCGTTCACGACGGCGACGCGCGACTCGCTCAATCCCAGCCGCTGTGAGGGATGGCTCGGCGAGCCTACGTCGGCCACCCAGAGCGTGCGGCCGGTTTCCGCATCCATGGCGTGCGTGGTGGCGATCCCGGTCTGCACGAACAGCGTTCCGGCGTCGAACTGAATATCGACAATCGGCGATCGACCGCCGCCGATATTCACATACGCGAACCAGGACCGCGCCAGGCCGTGGCGGTTAGCGGCCGTCTGATCGATCAACTGCGGGCGAGCCACTTGAGCCGGAATGAGCGAGGGCGCGAGCCAAATTCCGAAGGCCAACAAGAAAGCAGTGCGGATCATTGTTTCTCCCAGCGTGGACCGGCAGATTCGCCGTCGATCGATCTCCCGCGGCAAGCTAAAGCTTGAACTCCAACGTCTAACATAATCGCCTGCTTCAGCGGAGGGAAACAGCGAGCTGGCTTTCTCGCGGCATCAAAATTCGCCAACAGCAGGCTCGACCTGGTTTGGAGCAATCGACGGCCTTGGAAGGCCGTCGTACAGGGCAAGGATGGCCGTCGTACAAGGCGATCGAATGGTGTGGGTGTCAAACTGGCAGTCGGCGATCGGTGCAAAACTCTTTTCCTGTCAGAGCGACGGTCGGCCGGTGCTCCAAAAACTAGGGTCGATCTTATAAACCATTATAGGAAAACCACTTACTGAGTGTGATCTGGCTTCGGCGCGCCCCTTGCGTTACAGGCTGACTTGGGATCGCGGACTGCGCACGAATGGCAGGCGTCGAGGTTCGAGCTCACTGAGCGATTGCTCGTTCATCCGCTTTCGTGCAGGAATGTCCGTCAGGGGCGGCGCCCGTAAAGCCCTATCCAGAATCACCTTTCCAAATCAGAACGTCTCAAATCGGAGGTTTTCAAACGATGGCGACAGCGACGAAGCCCAAGAAGAAACCAGGCGCCACAGGGACGAAGCTCCAGCCGCTGGGAGATCGCGTGGTGGTGGAGCGCGAAGAATCAGAAGCCAAGACGGCTGGCGGGATTCTGCTTCCCGATTCGGCAAAGAACAAACCGGCGCGCGGCGTCGTGGTCAGCATCGGCGACGGGCGGCTGTTGGACAACGGCACGCGTCAGAAGCTGCAAGTACGGCCGGGCGACCGCGTCGTCTTCACCAGCTACGCCGGAGAGAACTTCAAAATCGGCGATCAAGAACTGATCTTGATGCGCGAAGACGACATTCTGGCCGTCGTCGACGAATGACGAACGAATGACCAATTCCCAATGTCCAATGACCAATGATTGCTGACTAGCCCTGTTCCTATTGGTCATTGGTCATTGGTGCTTGGTCATTGGTCATTCATGTCATTTGCGAACAACCGTTTCAACAAATAAGGCATAAAGCACAGGAGTTACCATGGCCAAGATGATTGCTTTCGATCAAGAGGCGCGCGAGGCGATGCGCCGCGGCGTTTCCAAACTCGCTCGCGCGGTCAAGGTTACGCTGGGCCCCAAGGGGCGCAATGTGATCCTGCAGAAGTCGTTCGGCTCGCCGACGGTGACCAAGGACGGCGTAACGGTCGCCAAGGAGATTGATCTCGAAGACGTCTACGAAAACATGGGCGCTCGCATGGTCCGCGAGGTTGCCAGCAAGACCAGCGACGTGGCGGGCGACGGCACCACCACGGCCACCGTGCTGGCCGAGGCGATCTTCAACGAGGGGCTCAAGGCCGTCGTTGCGGGCGTGAACCCGATCCAGATGAAGACCGGCATCGACCGAGCGGTCAGCGATATTGTCGATCGGCTCAAGAAAATGTCGATCGCGATCAAGAGCAAGAAGGAGATGGCGCAGGTCGGCTCGATCGCCGCCAACAACGACCAGGAGATCGGCAACATCTTGGCCGATGCGATGGAGAAGGTCGGCAAAGATGGCGTGATCACCGTCGATGAAGGCAAAAGCCTGAAGACCGAGACCGAGTGGGTCGAGGGGATGCAGTTCGACCGCGGCTATCTGTCGCCGTACTTCGTCACCAACCCGCAGGAAATGACTGCCGAGTTGGATGATGCCTACGTGCTGGTTTACGAGAAGAAGGTCAGCAACGTCAAGGAGCTGGTGCCGCTGCTTGAGGCCGTGGTCAACTCCGGCAAGCCGCTGTTGATCGTCTGCGAGGAAGTCGAAGGCGAAGCGCTGGCCACACTGGTCATCAACCGCCTCCGCGGCACCTTCCAGGTCTGCGCCGTGAAGGCGCCAGGTTACGGCGACCGTCGCAAGGCGATGTTGGAAGACATCGGGATTCTCACCGGCGCAACGGCGGTGTTCGAGAGCCTGGGCATCAAGCTCGAAAACCTGACGCTGGCCGATCTCGGCCGGGCAAAGAAGGTGATCGTCGATAAGGACAACACCACGATCATCGAAGGCGCCGGCAAGAGCGCCGACATCAAGGCCCGGATCGACCAGA
>JBBDYH010000139.1:0-15088 GCA_040901795.1 Pirellulales bacterium | reverse complement strand
ACGATCATCGAAGGCGCCGGCAAGAGCGCCGACATCAAGGCCCGGATCGACCAGATCCGCCGCGAGATCGAGATCAGCACGAGCGATTACGACAAGGAGAAGCTCGAAGAGCGGCTGGCGAAGCTGGCCGGCGGCGTGGCGAAGGTCAACGTCGGCGCTGCGACCGAGAGCGAGATGAAGGAAAAGAAGGCTCGCGTGGAGGATGCGCTGCATGCCACGCGCGCGGCCGTCGAGGAAGGTATTTTACCGGGCGGCGGCGTGGCGCTGTTGCGTGCCACCAGCCAGTTGAAGCCACAAGGCCTCGCGCACGACGAAGAAGTCGGCTTCAACATTGTCGTGCGGGCCTGCCGTTCGCCGTTGACCTGGATCGCCAACAACGCCGGTGAAGACGGCGGCATCATCTGCGAGCGCGTGCTCGAAGCCAAAGGCAACACGGGCTACAACGCCGCGACCGGGGAGTACGAGGACCTGGTGAAGGCGGGCGTCATCGACCCGACCAAGGTCACGCGGACCGCGCTGCAGAACGCCGCGAGCGTTGCGACCTTGCTCTTGACCAGCGACGCCTTAATCGCCGAGAAGCCGAAGAAGGAAGGCAAGAAGGCCGGCGGCGCAGGCCACGGCGGCGATTATGACATGTACTAGTTGGAGTTCAGCCTTCAGGCTGTGCAGCCAAGCTAAAGAGTAAATTGACAAAAACCCCGGCCGGAAGGCCGGGGTTTTTTCGTTGATGAGTGAGCGATCCGCCGCTAAAACTGTCGCAGAACGTGAGTGATCGAGGTTGCGGCTATCGCAATACTATGGCCTTCAAGATTACCATCACGGACGAAGCCGAACGGCAATTTCGAGCCTTGACGGCTCGCCAGCGGCGCACGCTCGAAGCGGCGGCTCTATCGCGCTTACAGCACGACCCTACGACGTCCACCAAAGCAATCAAACGCCTGCGGCCGAATCCCCTGGTGGAGTTTGAACTGCGCGCCGGAGACTTGCGCGCGTTGTATAATGTTGAAGAGGACGAAGTTGTAATTCTGATCGTCGGACTAAAGGTCGGTAACAAGCTCATTGTTGAAGGCGAGGAGTTCTATGGCCATCAAGACCATCCCGTTGAGCCGCCTGGAAATGGATCTGACGAAGACGCTCAATGAGTGCGCCACGTCAGGTGAAACCCTGGTCGTCGAACTACCCGATCAACGGCTGTTGGCCATTCAGCCGCTGGATCCCCATCAGGACGATGAGTTAATGGATGAACTTCTAATGTCCAATCCAAGGTTCCGGGAATTAGTAGCCAAGTCGAAAGCTAGCCCCCGAAAGCCGTTCGTCGTATCGGACTAACCGCGAATGGACGGTGTTCGGATCTACATATGGTTGTCCAATGCCGGTAAGTCCCCCGACGGTGCGTATCGTGTGCCAGAACCAAGCATCCACAAAAGCCCAGGCGAGCAAGGCCAGGGGCGCCAATAGGCCAATCGCGCACGAAATGCGAAACGACGGCACGCGCAATAATCGCTTTGTAACGGCCCACAAGCGGGACATGCTTCTTCCCTCTATTGCTGTCTGGGCAGCTCCACCTCAAACACCGTCCCCCGTTGATTGCCTCGCCCGCGCACGGTGATCTTGCCGCGCATGCTGCGGACGAGCTGGCGGACGATGAACAGGCCCAGGCCCATGCCGGCTTGCTTGCGCTCCAACTCGCTCCCCAGCCTTACGAAGCGGCCGAAGATTTTGCGCCGCAGGTTGATTGGGATGCCGGGACCGTTATCGCTGATCCGCGCGGTCACGCGGCCGTTGTTCGACGTGACATTCACTTCGACCTTCGGTTGCGGCCCGGAGTACTTGAGCGCGTTATCGATCAGGTTGCGAAAGATCATCTCCAAGTCGGTCGGCCGCGCGGTCATCGTCACCGGCTGCAACCGCAGTTCGACGGCGTCGTCTGCCAGATGGTACTGCTGGCAGCTTGTGCGGGCGATCGCTCCGAGCAATTGCGCCAGATCGACATCCTCCAGCGGCGTCTCCGTTGGCTCCCGGCCGATCCGGGCAGCGTCCAGCAGGTGGTTGATCAGGCTGTCCAGCCGCTCCAGGTCCTCCAGCATTGCCCGGTGAAACTCGGCCGCTTGCTCCTCGCTAAGCTTGCGTCGCGTGAGCGTCTGCAGGTAGAGCTTCAGCGAGGCGATCGGGCTTTTCAGCTCGTGGGTGACGCTGTCGATGAAGTTCGATTGCCGCTGCGTGAGCCGCACCGACTTGATCGACAGCAACAGGTAAACCACGACGCCCACGAGCAACAACACGAGAAATATCGTCCCGACGGCCAACAGCGTCCAATACAACGCCGGCGCTTCGCCCTCCAGCGCCGACCGGGCCGTGACGATGATCCAGCCGACCGCCAGCGCGACCAACAGCAGGATCATGCTCACGCCCAGCGTGACCGGCCAGGAAAGCGAGCGACGCGAAATCATGGGCCACCGACGTGGAATGACGAATGCCGAAATCCGAATGACAAACGAATGACGAAGTTCGAATGACGAACAAGTCTGGAGCCGAAGTCGGCTGTCTTCGGGCCGTTGGTTCGCGGCGGTGGAACCCTGTCGAGTTCCGCCACGCGTCGCCATCGTTCGTCATTTGTCATTGGGACTTCGTTCGTCATTCGGATTTCTTCCTTCGTCATTCCCCACGCAATACAGGTGCTTGTCGGCGCGAAAGTAAATCTGGCCGCCGCTTACCGCGGGGCTGGCGTAGCACTCTTCGCCGAGCCGGTTCTCGGCCAGCAGGTCGAACTTCGGCCCGGGACGAACGATTTTTGTCACGCCATCGTCGGCCGTGAAGTAGACGAGGCCATTGATCAGCACCGGGCTGCCGCTGTAGTGGTTGCCGAGCCGCACTTTCCACAGCCGTTTGCCGCTCTCGGCCGCAAAGCAGCTCGCGATGCCGTTGTCCGACGTGACTAAGAAATACGGGCCGGCGGCAATCGGCGACGGAACATAAGACGCCCCTTCGCGTGTCCGCCAGCGGATATGGGATTTTGTTACGTCACCGTTGCCGCGGGGGTCGATCGCCAGCAGGTGAAACTCCGGAAAGCCGGCCGTGAGAAACAACAGTCGGCCGTTGTAGACTAGCGACGCGACAAACTGCTCGGTAGGACCATCGAGAATCCAGTGCATCGATCCATCGTGCGGATCATAGCTCGTCACGCACTCGCTGCCCGAGAGGACCATTTGCGTGCGGCCGTCGATCTCGCGGATGATCGGCGTGCAGTAGCTCCGCGTGTTGTTGGGACGGTCGATCTTCCAGCGTGTTTCGCCCGTCGCACGATCGAGCGCCACGAGGTAGCCGTTGCCATCATGGTCGCCGTTGACGATCAACTTGTCTTCGAATAACACCGGGCTGCTGCAATACCCGTGCATGCTTGAGAACTCGCCCGGCTCGACGCGCCAGACTTCGTTGCCCGCCAAGTCATATGCGGCGACGACCATCACACCCGCCGAAACGCGGCCCTCGGCGGCTGCCGCAAACTCGCTGGTTTTCAGAAACGTGACGTAGACGCGTCGGCCGTCGGTAGCCGGCGTGCTGCTGGCGAAGCTGTTGAGCGTGTGTTTTTTCTCCAGCGGCGAGCGGAGCACGAGCTTTTGCCAGAGCTTTTTGCCCGTGTCGCGGTCGATGCACAACAGCAGCCGCTCGTGCCGTTCTTCGTCGCAGGTGACGACAAAGATGCGATCTTCCCAAACGATCGGTGACGCATGTCCTTTGCCGGGAATCGCCACCTTCCAAAGCAGGTTCTTCTCCTGGCCAGCTTCGCCCGACCACTCCGTCGGGATGCTTGTTTCCTCGCTCGTGCCGTCACCGCGGGGGCCGCGCCAGCCGGGCCAGTTTTCGGCCGCCGCTATGCCGCAGATTGAGGCAAAGATTAGTAGGCCGCAAATCCTCGCGAATGGACGCAAATGGCTAAGACAGAGGCTCATTGGGAAAGCGACGGTTCTTTGGCGGCGGTTTGAGAAGGAAATCTGGTGGTCCTTCATCATACCGGCGCGTCCGAGCGACGAACAACTCGGCGAGTGGCGTCATCGGGGGACTTACGTCGCCCCGTTCGCCGTGCTGAACCCTGAACCCCGAACCCTCAATCCAGCCAATTCCCCTCCGTCAGCCGCTCAGGCACGTACGTCTCGGTGACGTAGCTGATGTCCTTGCTGATCAAGGCCTCGACCTCCAGCTTGAAGCCGTTGCTGAGCATCAGGTCGATTTCCTTTTGCCAGGCCTTTTTCGCGGCGAACCAGGGATAGGCTTTGATTTGTTTGGCGCGCTTGATGTCCTGGTCGTTCAAGTTGATTTGTACACTCGGCGATAGCTCGCAGCGCTCATAATCCCGCGATCGCAGTCCGAGGAACCGCGCGTCAGGGATCGCCATCCGCTTGCTCTCATAGGCCAGGTTGATCGAACCCTGCTTGAGCACGCTGTAAATGTAATACCCCCAGGGGTCGTTATCGAGCACGCAATAGACCGGCAGCTTCAGCTCATTGTGCAGCCGGTAGAGCAGCCGCCGCACGCCGCGCGGCGGCTGGCCCCCGCCGTGCGTAAGGATGCACTGATGCGTCTTCCAGAATCTGTCTTCGTTGAACCGCCGCCAGACCGTGTCCTTTTCGACGTGCAGGATGAACTTCGCCTCGCACTTGCCGAACTGCACGACTTCCGGCTCGACAATCGAGGGAATGGTATAGCCGCCCGACCCCATCCGCGAGCAATCGATCTCGTCGCCGGTGTCGGTCAGCGTGATCGGCCCGACCATCGAGCCGGCGTTCTTGGCGTACAGGTGCAGCTCCTCGCGCATGGCGTTGAGCGTGACCTCCATGTCCTCGATGACCGTGTCGCTCTCACTCTGATTGTCGAACGTCTCTTCCTTGGTTCCCTCGATCGAGTGCTTGAGCATGTAGTACAGACCGCGAAGGCTGGTGGTCTTCCCCTCGCCGATCAGCCGTTTGCTGCCGCTGGCGACCAGCAGCGACTGCATGTAGACCTTGGCCTGCGAAAGGTTGAACAACTGCCGGCGGTTCGTGGCCGAACCCATCTCGAGAATCTTTTTGGTCTTGTTGAACTTGACGTTCGACAAAGTCCGCGCCGGCACGTCGAGATGCGGCTCGCGCTTCTTCTCGGCCGCCTGCACCACGCCGTCAGCCAGCCCGCGAATCAGCCCCAGCGTGTTTTTGTCGCGCGGCGTGAGTTTGGCGTTCGTTACCGTTGCCGCAGATCCGTTCACAGAAGTTTTGCGTCGTTTTGCCATGTTCGTGTACGTAGAAGGAAGTAAACCGCAGAGTCGCCGAGACGCAGAGAAGAGAAGTAAATCAAGAACGACCGCTCTGCGTCTCCGCGTCTCTGCGGTTCAATGATCGAACTATTTCGCAGGCGGCGGCTCGGTGATCGCCTCCAGCGGCACGGTGTGATCGACGATCAACACATTCTCGCCAAGATCGAGGTCTTCATCCTCGACCACTGCCCGGCCGTTTTCGTCGAGCTTGACATCGGCGGTCGCCGTCTTCTTCTTGGCCACTTCCAGCAGGTGCTCGTACAGCTTCCTGCGATCCGCGTTGTTGATATCACTGACCGCCGTGGCGACTTCGCCGAGGTACCGCAGGAAGATGCTCCGCCGTTCGCCTTCCTGTTTCACCCGCTGCCGGCGGCGGACGTACATCCCCAGCTTGCGGCCCACGGCTTGAATGGCCAGGCGGATCTCTTTTTGAATCTCCGGATAGCCGGCCACCGCTTCCTTGCTCTCGCTGGTGAACGGCACCCAGACGCTCGCCATATGGACCATCAAGGTCACCGGGCCGCTGGGGAGCGAGTTCCGCGATTGGCTCAGACCATAACTCCGCCAGTTGGTTTGCATCACCGTCTGCGTGATCGCACACGCGGCGTGCTGAAACTGCAGCGGCACGCGGTTGGCAAACCGCAGCACGTTCATCGTCTGCCCTTCGTCGAGGTTGACGTGGTGCATCGCCTCGTGAAGGTGCGCCACCTCGGCCTTTTTCAGTCGGCTAGGCGATTGCCGCGTGCCGAGTTTCGTTTCCTTGAGGATCCTATCGGCCGCATCACTGGAGAGCGCAAACGAGCTCATCAGGAACTGCCGCAGCGTCCGCGCGTCGCTTTGCCCAAGCAGCTCGGCGAGCACATCGAGCGAGACCTTCTGCGAGGCCGCTGCGCCCCCGTACGCCAGTCCCGCCTCAATCAAAAACGGGTTGCCGCGATACACCGCCGGCGGTCGCGTCGCCGCCGCATAGAATTCTCCGGGCACGACCTCGTGCAGCCCTTTGAGCAGCAATTCTTCACCAATCGGCGAAATGCAATCGGTCGAAGGGGACGGAATCCGCGCCTCCTGCAGCGCCTTGTAGAGCGTCTCCGCCTCACCGCGGGCGACGCGGTGGGGGCCCATCCGCGTGCTCAGGCTGGCCGTTTCGCAGACCTTCCGCGCCACGCCCGAGCTGACGCGCGAAAAGCTCCCATGAAGAAACGACGATAGTGTCCCCTCTTTAGTATCCTTGAGCATCGTCACCAGCCGGCCCAACTCAATGCCGTATGGGTGCGGCTTGATTTCCTTCGGCTCCGGCGGCAGATGCGTAGTCGAGCGCTCGAAGAGCCGCTCGGCGCCTTCACAGTCGATGTAGTGGAACCGCACGTGCGGGTTGGCGATGGCCGTCTGCTCGAGGTACTCATCCACCGAGCCGCGGCCGCGCTGATAGCGCCCTTCCAACTCGATCGTGACTCGTGTGCCGTGCGCCAGTTCGACCTTCTGATCGGTGGCCGCGACCCATTCAATGCCGTGCTTGGCGATCATCTCGTCGCCCTTGGGACCGTGCGGAATATCGACGCCCTCCCCCTTGCCGTTCAAGATCTCCGGCACGTTCTTCTTCGTGTCGATCTGGATCTCGTAGTAATGGGCAGGCGCCTTCTTGGCCGTCTTCGAGATGATCTTCACCGGTTTGCCGGTGGTGAGCACGCCGTACATGCCGGCGGCCGAGATGCCGATCCCCTGTTGACCGCGGCTCATCCGCAGGCGGTGGAACTTGCTGCCGTAGAGCAGCTTGCCGAAGATCAACGGGATCTGTTTTTTTACGATCCCCGGGCCGTTGTCCTGCACACCGATCTTGTAGCGGTTCTGTCCGGTTTGTTCGATGTGAACCCAGACCTCTGGCAAGATGCCGGCCTCTTCACAGGCGTCAAGCGAGTTGTCCACCGCCTCCTTGACCGTGGTGAGCAGCGCCTTCCGCGGGTTGTCGAAGCCCAGCAGGTGCCGGTTCTTGGCGAAGAACTCGCTGACTGAGATATCGCGCTGCGCCGCGGCCATGGTTTGGGCCGTGGCACGGCGGCGCCGCGGGGCGGTATGCGTGCCATTGGTGACATGGCCATTTGCGGAAACGTCGCCGTCGACCGAGTCTCCGTTGGATTGGTGGCCGGCCTCGCTTGTAGTCGCGGCCAGTTTCAATTGCTTCTTAGGTTCCAGCTTGATCAAAGCGACACTCCGTGCTGCATCCGATTTGTTTAACCCGCAGCCGCAGGCGAGGACCTCGCCTCGCCTGCGGCTGCGGGTTAAACGAGGTTGAAGAGACACGAACCAGAAAACCTTACCGGAATTGCCCCCTCGACGCCATGCGAAAGACCGCATGCCTATATACAAAGATACACGTCCGCGAGACGGTCGCTCAAGGCCCTACGCGCGATAAGACCGGCACTTTGGGAAACCTTGGCATATCCCCTCTTTCCAGATTCAACGGTACGCGCCGCAAAGGCCGAAGTGAAGGACTGTGCCGTCGGTAGCGGCGGCTTCCAGCCGCCGATGCACGGGGGAGCAAGATGCTCCCGCTACTAGCCGCAAAAGGAGTCGCCCCATGGTCCGACAAATACGCACGCTTCTGCTGGCCGCTATGGCCGCCGTTGCCGTGATGTCCGCCGCACGGTATGCCCGCGCCGAAGGGGACTACTGTGGTCCGTATTCGTATCCCGATTTGTTCTACAACTACTACATGCCTCCGGTCGCATGCACCACGTACCCCGGCGCCGTCGGAGCGCAGCTTTACGTCTCCCCCCGGCCGGTCCCCCCTTGGGTCGGACATACGTATATCACCTACCAGCCCTTGCTGCCCCACGAGTTTTTGTATCAGCACCGCCGCACGTACTACCGGGGCCACGGCCCGCACGGCGGCCTGACGAAGACGACGGTGAGGTGGCACTGAGAGAATGATGAACGATGAGTGATGAGTGATGAGTGATGAATGATGTAGCTGGAAGCGTTCAGATTGTTGATTCATCATTCTGCACTCATCATTCATCATTTGCTCCCCCCGCCCCCGACATGGTCGGTCCGACGAAGTGCAATGCTCCGCCGGACCGGCCATCCCTCCTTATTGTGCCACTGCTCGCCGCGAGCAGTGCCACGCCCGACCGCTCGCATCCCGCCCAACAATGAGGATCCCTCCGATGAAACGCCTGTTGCTTTGCGGCGTCGCGTCGCTCGCTTTGAGCCTGATTGTCGCCGAAACGGCGTCGGCCGGTTTTCCGGTCTGGAATCACCAGGCGTGGGCTGCACGACGCGGACAAGCACTCCCCTGGCACAACGCCTATTACCATGCCGCCTATGGCGAGCCGATTGCGCTGGTTGTGCCGCCAACCGCCGAATATCAGGCGCAGTACGGCTGGGGCGTGGGCGGTTACCGCGCCACGCCGATCAACCATCAGTTCGGCCGAGCCTATCCTGGCATGAACGCCGGCGCCTACGGCTATTTCTACCCCACACCCGCCTGGCCGAGCGACACGAACCAGTTTGGCGTGTACTACATCCGCGGGCCCTGGTAACGCCTCTCGTTCCCACGCTCTGTTACGCTCTGCTTGGGAACGTCCGCCGCGGCGGACCCCGAAGCTCTGCTTCGTGAACTGGCAAGGACGTCGCCATTCTCGCGTCAGCGAAACAGAGCTTCGAGTTGATGCGGTCCCAAACGGAGCTTGGGACCGAGGAGCGATCTAAGAACCGCTAACACAACTGCACACAGTAACCCGAAGCGTGAGCGAGAAGCGGCCAAACTCGGCCTCGCTTACGCGTCGGGTTAGTATTGTTAGCGGTTCTAAGCCAAATCTGCGTCCCAACTTGCACTCCGCTGGTCGTGGGCCGAAAATGGTAGACTATCCTCAGTCAGCCTGCCTTCGGACTCCTCCCCGACTTCGCGGAGTGCTTGAATGTGGTTTTCTGCTTGCCGTTCTGCGATCAGGGGCCTTGTGGCCTTCGGTACGGCGCTTGCGCTCTGGCTGCTAGGCGCGCTTTCGGCTGCGGCCGCCGAGCCCCCGAAAATCCAGTTCAACCGCGATATCCGGTCGATCCTGTCGCAGAACTGCTTCGCCTGCCACGGCCCGGATGACGACGCCCGCGAGGCCGACCTGCGGCTGGATATTAAGGCCGGACTGTTCGGCCCGGTAAGCGACGGAGTCGCCGTCGTGCCGGGTAAGGCGCAAGCGAGCGTCTTGCTTCAACGAATTAAGTCCAGCGACCCCGACCAGCGGATGCCGCCCGCCGACAGCGGCAAGAAGCTCACCGCCGAACAGATCCAGACGCTTGAGCGATGGGTCGCGAGCGGCGCCGACTGGCAGGGGCATTGGGCGTACATTCCGCCGACCCGGGCCGATGTCTTGGCAGTAGATGCACTGCCGTCCGGCTCGACTAGAAACGACATCGACCGCTTCGTGCAAACAAAGCTTCGCGAGCAAGGGCTCCAGCCATCCGCCGAAGCGGATCGCGTGACGCTAATCCGCCGGCTGTCGTTCGACCTGACCGGCTTGCCGCCTAAGCCTGAAGACGTTGAGGCATTCGTTAACGACCAAGGCCCTGATGCCTACGAGCGATTGGTCGATCGACTTCTTGCTTCGCCGCACTACGGCGAGCGGATGGCGATCTACTGGCTCGACCTGGTCCGCTTCGCCGATACGATCGGCTACCACAGCGACAACCCGCGCAACATCACGCCGTATCGCGACTACGTGATTGCGGCGTTCAACAGCAACAAGCCGTTCGACCAGTTTACGATCGAGCAGCTTGCCGGCGACTTGATTCCAGAGGCGACAACCGAGCAGAAGGTCGCCTCCGGCTACAACCGCCTGCTGATGACGACCGAGGAAGGGGGAGCGCAGCCGAAGGAGTACTCGGCGAAGTATATGGCCGATCGCGTGCGAAATCTTTCGGCCGTCTGGATGGGCTCGACGATGGGCTGCTGCGAGTGCCACGACCACAAGTTCGATCCGTTCTCGACCGAGGACTTTTACAGTCTGGCGGCGTTCTTCGCCGACGTGCAGGAGACGCCCGTCGGCAAGCGCGAGCCGGGGATGCTTCTGGCTAGCGACGAGCAGGCGGCCGAATTGAAGCGACTGGATGACCAGGTCGCTGCTTTGCGGCAGAAGCTGAACGCCGACACGCCAGAGCTGGCTGCCGCGCAAGCTGAGTGGGAACGCGCCGTGCGCGAGCTGGCAAGCGAGAGCGGTCCTGAAAAGGGAAGCGAGCGACGCGATGCAGCTCGTCGGGGACGAAACCGAGCAGCGGTACAATCTGCCGATCGCTATCAGCCGCCCAAAGAGATCCTCGACATTGTTTTGCTTGATGCTGACAAGCGCTCGGAAGAACAAGGCAAGAAGCTCGCGGCACATTACCGCACCGTGGCGCTGCTTTTCGACCCCCTGCGGGAGCAGTTGGCCGCAACGGAAAAGCAGCGGAACGACCTCTTCGCGAGGATTCCCAAGACGCTCATCACCGTTGCCCAGTCGCCGCGCGAGCTGCGAATTCTGCCGCGGGGGAACTGGCTGGACGACTCGGGCGAAGCCGTCGCGCCAGCGGTTCCGCACTTCTTGCGGCAGCTTGATGTCAGCGACCGTCGCGCAAATCGGATGGACTTGGCCCAATGGCTCACGGCCCGAGACAACCCGCTTGTCGCACGTGTTTTCGTCAACCGGCTGTGGATGCTCTTCTTCGGCCAGGGCATTTCGAAATCGATGGAGGATTTCGGCGCACAGGGCGAATGGCCGACGAACCCCGAACTGCTCGACTGGCTCGCTGTGGAATTCATCGACAGCGGCTGGGACGTCAAGCGGCTGGCGCGGTTGATGGTCGCATCGCACACGTATCGGCAGACGTCCGCTCCGACCGCCGAGCAGAAGGCGCGCGATCCCTTAAATCGCTACTTCGCCCGCCAGTCGCGGTTCCGCCTCGAGGCCGAAATAGTCCGTGACAACGCGCTGGCCGTGAGCGGCCTGTTGGTGCTGAAGATTGGCGGTGAAAGCGCGCAGCCTTATCAACCCGCGGGCTATTGGGACTTTTTGAACTTTCCCAAACGCACCTGGCAGCACGACAACGGCGAAAACCAATACCGCCGCGGGTTGTACACTCACTGGCAGCGGACGTTTTTGCACCCGAGCTTGCTGGCATTCGACGCGCCCACGCGCGAGGAATGTGCCTCGGAGCGAGTGCGCTCGAACGTGCCGCAGCAGGCGCTGGTCTTGCTCAACGATTCGACATACGTCGAAGCGGCGCGCGTTCTCGCCGAACGAGTCTTGAAACAATCAAGCGCCTCCACCGAGGAGCGATTGAACTGGCTCTATCGCAGCGTTCTGTCACGCCTGCCAAAGGAGCAAGAGCAAAAAGTGCTTATCGAACTTTTGGAAAAGCACCGGGGACAATACCAAGCGAACCGCGTGGCGGCCGAGCAGCTCATTGCGGCAGGCCTAGCTCCCGTCGCCAAAGACCTCGATGCTGCCGAGCTGGCCGCTTGGGCCAGCGTCACGCGGGCGGTGCTGAATTTGCATGAAACGATCACCAGGAATTAACTTGCCGCGAGCAAGCTGAAAACGAGAAACTGCCATGCCGTCGCCATTTCCGGGGATGGATCCTTACCTGGAAGGCTCCATGAACTTCCATCACCAGTTCAGCGCCGAGATCGCGCGGCAGTTGTCGCCGAAGCTGTTGCCCAAATATGTCGCGGTGATGGCTGAACGATTTGTCCTCGACGAGCCGAATGGCGTCGCGATCGCCACCGGCAGCCTTTACCCCGATGTCGGGGTCTTTAGATCTGGGCGCGATTCGCCACAGGCCATAACCGCAGCCAGCACGCAAGCGCCGTTGCGATTGGCAACGAAGGTGCCCGAGAGAGTCCCTCATGTGTCGATCGAAATTCGCGACGTCAAGAACCATCGCTTGGTCACGGCGATTGAGGTTCTTTCGCCGACAAACAAACGCGGCCGCGGACGGCGGGAGTATCTCGCAAAACGGCGGCGGATTCTGATAAGTAGTGCGCATTTGATGGAAGTTGACCTCTTGCACGAAGGTCATCGCGTGCCCATGCAACAGCCACTGCCGACGGCCCCTTATTTCGTCTTGCTTAGCCGCGTTGACGATCGTCCCGTGATGGAGGTCTGGCCCATTCAACTCGAGGAGCAACTGCCGACCGTTCCTGTTCCCTTGTTACCTGGGGATGCCGATGTGCCGCTCGATCTTCAACTGGCCTTTAGTTCGATCTACGATCTTCTTGGTTACGCAGTTGATACCGACTACAAGCAGCCGCCGCCTGTGCGGCTGACTGATGAGGAACAGGAATTGAGCAGGCAGTACCTAGAGAAAATGCGAAGGCTAACTTAAGCGTTGAGGCAGAACTGCAAATGCTAAAACATCCGTGCCATGAATTTGCCCTCACCCGCCGCTCCTTCCTCGGCCGTACATCGACCGGCTTGGGCTCGGTCGCGCTAGCTTCGCTGCTGAATCCCTCGCTTTTCGCCGCTCGAGCAGCGGACGCCAATGCCGGGGACATGGTCGCGGGCCGGCTCGATCGCTGGACTGGCATCGCGAACCCGCTGCACTTTGCGCCCAAGGCCAAGCGCGTAATCTACCTCTACATGGCCGGCGGCCCGTCGCACCTGGAAACGCTCGATCCCAAGCCCAAGCTCGCTGAGATGCACGGCCAACCGATGCCCGAGTCGTACACCAAGGGTCAGCCGATCGCGCAGCTCCAGAACCAGCAGCTCAAGTGTCTTGCGCCGCAGCACAAGTTCGAGCGCTATGGCCAATCCGGCCAGGAGATCTGCACGCTCTTTCCGCACACGGGCGGCATCGCCGACGACATCTGCATTGTGCGGTCGCTCGTCACCGAGGCGATCAACCACGACCCCGCCCACACATTCATGAACACCGGGACTACGATCTCCGGCCGGCCGAGCATGGGGTCGTGGTTGTGGTACGGACTGGGTAGCGACAGCGAAGATCTGCCCGGTTTCGTCGTACTCACCAGCACCGGCGCCAGCGGCCAGCAGCAGCCGATCGCCGCGCGGCAGTGGCACAGCGGTTTTCTCCCCAGCCGTTTTCAGGGCGTGCATTTTCGCTCGAAGGGAGACGCCGTCCATTACATCCGCAATCCCGAGGGTGTCAGCGCGGAGCAACAGCGCGACGTCGTGAACGCGGTGCAGCGGCTCAACGCGCTCTACCACGACTCCGTTGACGATCCCGAGATCGCCACGCGGATCAGCCAGTACGAGATGGCCTTCCGCATGCAAACCAGCGTGCCCGGGCTAATGGACATGGCCGACGAATCGGCCGAGACGCTCAAGCTCTATGGCACGTCAGGAGCCGACGGCACGTTTGCCGCCAACTGTTTGATCGCGCGGCGGCTCGCCGAGCGCGGCGTACGGTTTATCCAGGTCTACCACCGCGACTGGGACCACCACGGCGGAGTGAAGAACGGCGTTTCGGTCATCGCCAAAGAAGTCGACCAGCCGGCTGCCGCGCTCATCACCGATCTCAAACAGCGCGGCATGCTCGACGACACGCTCGTGCTCTGGGGTGGCGAGTTCGGCCGCACGCCGATGGCTCAAGGCGACGGCCGCGACCATCATATGAAAGGATTTTCCATGTGGCTGGCCGGCGGCGGAATCAAGGGGGGCCTCACGTACGGCGCAACCGACGAGCTGGGCTACAACGCCGTCGAGAACATCGTGCACGTTCACGACCTGCACGCGACGCTCTTGCACCAGCTCGGCGTCGACCACAAGCGGCTCACCGTCCGCTACCAGGGCCGCGACTTCCGGTTGACGGATGTGAAGGGCGAAGTCGTGCGTGACATTCTGGCGTAGTCGTCAATGGGCCGTAGAATACATCCATTAAATGAAAATGGATGGGGTGCTCCTATATGCGAAACACATCAGTAGAAAACCGAATTGCGACTCTCGAACAGGAAGTGGCCGATCTCAAGGCTAAAATGAGCGCGCTTTCCAGCAACGGCGTGCCGTGGTGGCAGCGCGTCAAGGGGGCGTTCGCGGGAGATAAGGCTTTTCAAAAAGCTATGCGGCTAGGCCGCGCCTACCGCCGCTCCCAAAAACCGTCGCGTCGAGGTCGATAAGGATGTACATCCTCGATAGCGACCACTTAAGCATCCTGGAGTGGCGCGGGAGCGAAACTGAACGGCTCGCAAACCGTCTGGCTGAAGTTGAGCCCGCTGATTTAGCCACCACAATCATCAATTACGAAGAGCAGACGCGCGGTTGGATCGCTTTTGTTGCTCAGGCGAAGACGCTCCCCCAACAAGTCGCCGCTTACGCTCGCCTGGAACGACACTTGAATCTCTACCGTACTATTCCGGTGCTTGGCTTCTCAGATGTTGCGGCGGCCAACTTCTCAGAATTGAGGCGCCAATATCGGCGCATCGGAGCAATGGATTTGAAGATTGCAGCCATTGTGCTAAGTCATAACGCAACTCTCCTGACGCGAAACTCAGCGGACTTCGGGCAGATTGACGGTCTTCGCATTGAAAACTGGACGCACTGATTTACTTCACTATGATGTTCGTCGTTGACGTTATTCGGGCTTCGTAATGCTCCTTTCGCGGTTCGTTCGCCCGTCGGACTCCCTCATTTCGTCATTTCCCATGTCGACTGTCGAAAAATACCTCAAGCCCGAAGTCATTCGCCAGATCTCCCGGCTCGATCTGCGCGCCCAGTTCATCGTCAAGGGCTTTTTGCAGGGCATGCACGCCAGCCCGTTTCACGGCTTCTCGGTCGAGTTCAGCGAGCACCGCAAATACACGCCCGGCGACGATCC
>JBBDYH010000138.1:0-15184 GCA_040901795.1 Pirellulales bacterium | reverse complement strand
CTAGCACGATCAAACGCTTGCCCCCAAAAGGCTTCGGCTTATCTTCGTGGCATTCTAGAATGTCCCCTTTGATCGAGCCCCCCTTTGATCGAGCCCCCCTTTGATCGAGCCCCTTTGATCGAGCCTATAGGTTGAGGCGTTGGAAAAGCGAGGCGGCGCACACAGAGAGAATAAACGTCAAAACGAGACCCCACTTTATAACCAAAACGTCAAATTTCGTGTACGTCGCCTCTCTTCTCGCTGCGATTAAGAGAATGAGACAAGCTTGAGCGATAACTGAAATGGCCGCCACACGAAAAAGCTGGCCAAGGTCGAGCGTCAATGATGTCCACGCAAGCAGCACAGCCGCTTCGACAAAAAACCAAACCAATGGGCTACGCGCTTTCGGGCTTGGTTCGCCGATCGAAGCTTGTCCTGACCTATACGGGTTCTCGTCGCTGTCGAATGTCATTGCCCTTACACTTAATAACGGGCTAGCTTCAGCCGCTAGATGTTTATGAGTAAAACATTCACTCAACACAAGAGCGGCGCACCGTGATCACTGTCGGAGCTGTGCAGCTAACGCCAGGGTCGGCGGGGGTGAAATGGGAACCTCTGCGGGCCTGGTCCTCGGCCGGGGTGTGTGGGTCTCCGGGGTTCTTCCTGACCGTCGGTAAATGTTACTGTAGGACCATAAGGAATGTCGAGAACCGTTCCAGGGATTCCAGAACTAACGGTTGTGTTTCCCTTGACTTCCGTGCCGTTGCCAATCAGGTCATACAGATGCTCGGCCTGAACGTCTGACTCGCAACCACGAAGACAAATCGACGAATCCGTGTCTGTGATCGCCTGGAGATCCGGAAGAACGTCTCTCATGCGTCCCTTCTCATCAACTAGCCAAACCTTGCCTCGATCTGGATCAGCACTCGGGAACACGTCCCCATCATCATCCCACATCCCCTCATCGTTGCCATGTGATTTGATCACCAAGGCGTCAACCGTTTCCTTGTCCTTTGCGACCTGCTGAATCGCGTCATATAACTCGGCTGAAGTCGAACCGGTATATCTTGTACCCTCGTCCGTGACTAGCACGAACTCTGATTGCGGTATCTTTGCGAGCTGGCGTGCGACGAAGGCTTTTAGCGGCTTGCGGCCAACTTCTAAAGTTCCGAAGGAATCAATAGAGTTCGTCGGCGAATTGCCGACAAAGCGGCTGAGATTTGCATCACCACCGCCAAACCCGATCGGATCTTCGCTGATCCAGCGGCCGGTGTCGACGGAGTACCAGCGGTTGACGTGGTTCTGCAGCCGCGTATCTTCGTCGTAGAGCCGACCGGAAAGCCCGATCATGACTTCGATGTTGCCGTTGGTCTCGGCGGTCCGCCGGCCGAAACTGTCGATCGTCAGATGGTTGACGATGTTCCCCAAGGTGTCCACTACGTCGCGGATTGTGTTCAGGTGATCGCCAAGGAAAACGCGGAGCGCATCACGGGCCTCAAAGAGCACCATGTCTTGCTCTGGCCCACGCATAAACGCCCGCCAGGAGCCCGAGTCCGGGATGCTGTGCAGGATCGCCTCCTGGCCGTCGTGCATGAACTGCTCGGCGAGCTTGATGCCGGGTCCGGCGCCGTCGGCGTCGATATCGCGCCGCGTCAAGCGGTTGAACATGTCGTAGTAATACTCAACCGTCTTGGTCACCGTGCCGTCGTTCCGCTTGAAGGTGACCTTCTCCAAGCGATTGCGATAGTCCCAGGTGTACTCCACCGTCTTGTCGTCGGCCGCTGCGCCGCTCTTGCGGACCTTGGTCAGCACGTTCCCTTCGTCATCATAGGTATAGGTGAACGTGCCATCGTCGGTCAGCCGGTTATTGGCAGTGGTGGTGTACGTCGCCCCGTTGGCGCTGGTGCGGTTGCCGGCGCTATCGTAGGCGTAGGCCTCGTCATTGGTCGTGCCCGTGCGTTCGCCCGTGAGCAACTGGCCCGTGCGGTCGTAGCCGAACGTGGCAACATCCTCCGCATTCACAGTAGTCGCATCTCGCACCGCCGACGAAAAATCCATGGCGGTCATCCGGCCGGCCGCGTCCCAGCCATAGGTATATCCCGCCAACAGCGTGCTGCGATCCGCCTTGAAATGCTTTAGCTCCTCGATCCGGCCGGCATTGTCGTAGTCCCAGGTTGTGTTCACCAGCAGGTTCCAACCGGTTGTGTAGTTGGAGCGGTCCATCGCGGTCAGTTGGCCGACGGCATTGTACGAGTACGTAGCCTTGCGATGGACGGCCAAATTGTCGTACTGTTGCTGCGCAGTGGCGCGGCCGAGATTGTCGTACCACCAGTAGTCCGTCACCACGTCTGCCGAGGTGTACGGGTCATCCGGGTCAATATGGAAGATGCGTGCCCAGCGCTGCGAGTTGGCGTCATAGCTGTTTTTGAGCTGGTAGTGGTAGATACTGATGAAATCGAATCCGTCCCAGCGGATCTCCTCGACGCGCCCCATCTTGTCGTAGAGCCAGTCGTAGTCGCGGCCTTTCGCGCCGTCATCGTCGGCCGAAGTCATCTGCCCATTGGCGTTGTAGCCGAACGTCATCGACCGCACGGTGCTGGCGCCGCTCTTCCAGCGCTCCTCGGTCTGGCGGCCGAGATTGTCGTAGTAGTGCTCGATGACTCTGGCGTTGCGGTCGGTTTCCTTGGTGAGCCGGCTGTTGGCGTCGTACTCAAAATACCGGCTCTCCAGCAGCTCGTTCTTCTCCTCCTTCACGCGGTTCAGATCGTCAAAGTAGAACCAAGTGTCGTTGTTTTTGGCGTCGGTGACTTGCGTCAGATTTCCGGCCGCATCGTAGGTGTTCTTAAAGGCCGTCGGCCCGACTTCGATCAACCGCACCGCATCGGCCTGAGCGCCTGGCTGTGGCGAGACGTAGATGGTGGTAGAGAACGGGATCATTTGCTGCACGTGCAGCACTTGCCACCAGCGGCCGGTTTCATCCTGATAGTCGCCCGGCGCGATTGTCTGGTCCACATAAAGCCAAGCGATATTGTTGTTGAACTCGTCATAGATGCGGAACAAGGCGTTGTCGATGTTGTCCGGGGACGGAGTCCAGGTCGCCATCACAGCCAGCGTCGGATAGTAGCTTTTCGAGGGTACGGTGAGGCTGTACGTGGCGTACGTACTGGAACTTGCATTGGCCTTCAGATAGTCGCCGTCATAGGCGCGGGCGTCCGAGACCAACGTCCAATCGCTGTTGTTCGGGTTGTCCACAGGCGTCGGCCGGTAGGGCGTCTGCGTCGGATCGCGAAGCGACTCGTAGACCGTAGTCAGCCGGTCCAAACCATCGTAGAGCGAAAGCGTTTCTTGGCCGAGCGGATCAACGGTCTTGGTGAGATTGCCGACCTTGTTGTAGGCGGTTTTGCTGACCGGGCCCACTTCGACGAGTCGCAGGCCATCGGCCACCAACTTGCCGTCGGCATCGGCATACAACCGGACGGTCATCGAAGTGGAAGTCGGCTTGTAAAGACCCAGACGGCTCCAGTTGATGTTGGTATCGGTGATCTCGTCGGCCGGCGCGTACTTCTGGTTGACAAAGAATTTGCCTACGGCATTGGTTCCCTCGCGCAGCTCGTAGCGGGCGTTGCTGGCGTTGAGCGGGAGGTTGTTAACGTCGTTCTTGACCACCCAGGTGGCATAAACAGCGTACGTCTTGCTTGTGTCGAGACCGGAGAACGACCACTCCGCATACTCGCTGGCTGAGCCGGCATCGCGGTGGAGATGATCGCCCAAGTAACCGCTGCTGGTGTCGCGCGTCCAGTTGGTCGGCGGCGTGGTCTGGTTGTTCTGCTTGCTTTCGGCGGGCGTACCCGCGAGCACGGGGAGGGCCACGGCATTCTGCCGCCCGAGGCCATCGTAGAAGTACTGCGTAGTCCGGGTGAGCGTCGCCGCCACGTCGGTCTGCGTGACATAGGTCATCTGACCCGCCGCGTCGTACTGGTATTTGGTGATGGGGCTCGTATAAGTGGTCGTGGCGCCGTCGGGGTCGGGCGCGGTGATTTTTACAGTGCGGCCCAGCGCGTCGGGTTCATAGACGGTCTCGTTGCCCAGCGCGTCGATTTCTTTCTTGACCAGGCCGTGATTGTAGTATTGCGTCTGGTAAACTGGCGCCGTCAGCGGACCAGTACTACCATCCGGATCGGGCAAGGTGGTGCTGATCAAGCGGTGGAGATCGTCGTAGCCGTAGGTTGTGGTGTTGCCCAACTCATCGGTGCTCTTTTGGAGGTTTCCTGCGGGGTCGTACTCGTACTTCACCGTCGGGCCCACCTCGACGATACGCACCGCATCGGCGCCAACCCAGCCCGTGGAGCTTGGCTTAACCTTGACCTTGTACTGAATCGAGCCGGTGAACACGCCTAGGCGCTCCCAACCGACACCCCCTACGGTCTCGTCGTTGGGGGCGTAGTTTTCATCCAGTGCCACGGTCTTAAGCACGTTGTTGCTAACGTCGAGAACCTCATGGGGCGCGTCCGTCGCATTACCAGGAGTAAAGACAGGCCATGTGATGAAAATCTCGTAGTTCTTCGTAGGATCCAAGTCATCGCCAGGAGTGTTCAGATTGCCGTCGCCGAATTCCCAGAGGGCGTAATTGGGGCTGCCGGCAGCCGCGCTATGCCACCGATAGTCGCCGTTATACGCGGGAGCATAAGCGTAGTCATTCCAGCCCGCCGTCATGGTAAAGCCCGTATCCTCATCGTCGATGGTGCGCGTGTAGGCCGTGGTGTTGTCCGGCCGAGGAGCGATCTCATAGATCAGACGGTTCCTTTGGTCATAGATGCTGCGCGTGACGTTGTTGAGCGGGTCGGTCGTTTTGATCAGGTTGCTGGCCGCGTCGTAGGCGAAGTGCGTGATCGGCCAAGTGTATTGTGTCCCCGTGGTGCCGTCCGGATCGGGATCGGTCCGCTTGATGCCACGATCGAGCTTGTCGAACTCGGTCTCGGTGCGACGGCCGAGCTCGTCGATCACCGTCTTGCGGTTGAGGAAGTTGTCGTACTCGTACTGGACGTTGGTGATGGGTGTCGCGCCGTAGTTGCTGGTGACCTTTTTTACGAGTCCTTCATGCGGGTCGGTGGTCCAATACTCGAATTTTGTGACTCTCCCTAAGGCGTCCGTCGCCGTATCCAACAGGCCAACATGGCCTGCAACCGTCGTGTACGTGTAGTTGGTTGTGGCATCGTCCGTTTCGGCGACGGTTGAGCCATCCTCCAAGCCAACGATTTCCGTCATCGCGAGGATTTTCCCGCGCTTGCTAGCGACGTCGGCCTTGGCGCCAAATGTGTACTTGGTGACTCGGCCAAGCTCATCAATGTGCTTGTTCGGCAGACTGTATTCATTGGGGTTGGGGTATTCCCACCGCTGCTGAGCCAAGATTGCAGTGGCTCCGGCGGCTCGTTTGGTTTCGGTAAGTATGTTACCGAGGGCGTCGTAGGTGTAGGTTGTTTCCGACGCCAAGAGATTACCGAGCCCATCGGGGTCGGGTGTGGTGATCTTCGTGACGAAGCCTTCCGTATTACGGTCAAATTTCGTCGAGTTGCTATTGTGGTCCTTTACTTCGATGACAAAGCCAACTTCGTTAGCTCGAAATTGCGTAAGCTTGTCTTGTTCGTCGTAGAATAATCCGAACGAGGCCCCCACTGCCTTCAGCATGCCGACGTCGGGTGATCGACGCCCCGTGCCGTTACTCGTGAACGGCGTTAGGTCTGAGGTGTCCGCAGACTGCTTGATTGCGACGACCGTCTCGTTGGTTGTGCCACTTCCATACGTGAACTCGCTAGTGCTGCCGACCGGGTCGGTCACTTTAGTAAGCAGACCAGACGTACCACTGTAGGCGTAACTCCAGACCGGTGATGTAAGCGCCTCAACCCCATCGGGATCCGGTAAGGTCACCGACGTCAGTTGGCTGGACGAGAGCGTTCCAGTTATTTCTCGGTAGTTGGTACCAACCCATTCCTTAATCGTGAGTAGCCCAGTGGAATAAACGAACTCGAGCTTGTTACCGGTCGGGATATTCTCGATCGTTTGCACACAGGGCTGAATGCCACGAAGATAAGCCGTTAGTCATTGCCGCAGCAAGGCTTGCTTCAGTTCGTGGCGTGGACATTTCATCAGCGGGTATTGTTTGGGCCGGCATTTGACCACGCGCGGCTCGAAGCGACTTAGCGGGCGCCGATCGACCGATCAGCGTGCCATTTCAAGCGCTGTAGCTTGCTTCTCGTCTGTTCTCGCACATCCTGATCGAACCTCATCAGTGTCCATCAGGTTTATCTGTGGCCAATTTGCCGGATTCGTTCTTCGTTCCCATGGTAACCTTCTGTTAAAACCGCCCTTGGGTAGCGTCAAAGTCCAAACGCAACACGCTGATACTCGGCGAATTTGACGGTTCTACTCAACCACCCCCGTTTGACATTGAAAAACTGGGGCTGAACGCTACCACGGCGATCAAAATGGCCGGCGATTACTGGGCCCGGGGCGCTGCATTTGAAGTTTGACATCACCCTTGACAACTGTGCCAATCGTATTGTATACTAATGATCACGTACAGATGCTCGCCCGCGCCACTTCGCTCTTTGACAATTCGACAAACACTTCAGGCTCATCCTCGCCGCCTGCATGCGAAAACTGCTCGTAACGCTCAACTCCATGCTGCGGAATAATGCACCATTGGCTACCGAGAATCTGTCTTCAATCCACTTGGCTTCAAACACAGCCGCTCTGCGGTTTCCTACGTCCAATCCGCCGACTTCAAAGTGCGCTCAAAAGTGCAATAACTCCCTGGCGATCCAATTGCTGTTAGCGACCGAAGTAGTGTCCAGAGCAAGACTTAGAATCGAAATCGCCCGTACCTACCGGGGGATTGTTTCCGCTCAACCCCTGTTTTTCGGCAATAACTCCGCGAAGTGCAAAAACTCCGCCTCCGGCTGCGGCAGTGCAAAATAAGATGCATTCAAATGCGCAACAATTGCCAGGGCCGGGACGGCGCCGTAAGACTCCAACATCGCTTGCCACAGAAACTTGCGCTAAGTCACGTCGTCATCAGTGCCCGAGGTTACTGCGCAAAATACGTGATTTAATCATTTTTCGCCGAATCCTCCCCCGTGCTATGCGGCTATTGCGATTCGGCATCCCGGCCCGCATGGCCGACCCGCGACCTTCGATGCGTTCGCAGCGTCGCGTGGTCTGCTCCAACAAGATCGTGCGTGCCAGGGGTCACTTCGCCTGAAAATCCTCCGCAAACGCTTTGGCGTTCAGTTTCTGGCCCGTCGCATGTTCGGTCAGCTCGTTCCAGTCGAGAGTCCTGCCCGGCTCGAAGACCTTCTTCCGCATGAAGTCGCCGACCTTCTTGTTGTCCAAGTAGAGCACTTCCTTCGGCTCGACCCCGTCGAACACCTCTCGCGCAATCGTATGGTGGACCTGCGAGGCAAAGAGTTGCCCCATCATGTAGTTGTGGTAGTACACCGGGGCGCTGACGACGTGAATCTTCGTGGCATAGTCGGGTGAATTGCGACCTGTGGGTCGCTTGACCTGCTGGTACCTCTCGACCAGGTCCCACCACAGCTTGTTGAGATCCTGCTCGGGGTTCTCGTACATCGCCTTTTCGAAGCGGAGCATCACCTGGCACCAGCGCGAAAAAATCAAGAGCTGGTTGCGCTGCATCTTGGCCGCGGTCTTATCGAACCGCGCCGGGTCGGCAACCTTTAGCCCCATCCGCTCGATCCAGCGCCGGTCTTTGCTCCCGCGCTCGAACATCATCGCCACCCCCTCGGTCGCCAGAATATGCGCCTCGCCGCGGAGACTATAGGGAACGCTCTGCGGGATGTTCTTGCTCGAGTACACGGCATGCCCCAGCTCGTGAAGCATCGTGTTCATCCAATATTCAGTGTTGACGATATTCGCCAGCACCCGCACGTCCCCCTGGCGGTCGATGTCGGTGCAAAAGGCATGTTGGCTCTTGCCGGGCTTGGGATACAAATCGCTGCGCGCGATCACGTCGTCGATTGGCAGACCAATCCCGGCATAATAGTCGCGGCAGATCGCGAGGATGTCGGCGTTCTTGTAGGGTTCGTCCAGGCTGACGGCGAAGACCGCCGGCGACTCCTGAAAGAACGGATCGTGGTAGTGCCACGGCATTAACTCGGCCGGCTTCACACCGTACGCGGTCGCCAGATTCTGATCGATCTCCTTCTTCGCCGCGCGAAACGGCTCGCGCGTCAGCTCATCGAGCTCATCAAACAGCCGGATCAGCTCGTTGGTGTCCTGTTCGTTGATGTAAAGCTGCAAGGTGTGAAAGTTCTTGAAACCCAAGCCGACCGCCGCCTGATTGCGAAGCTTCACCAGCTCGCCAAGTGCGTCCTCGATCAACGGCCCGATCTCCTTGCTGGCCGACCACACCTCATTGCGTTGCGCTGAATCTTTGGACGTCTTCAGCACTTCGCGGACTTCGGTGTCGGGCATTTTGCGACCGTCCACTTCTGCGCGAAACACGTTGAACTGCTGCTCGACCTGGTTGGCCTTGGCCACGATCTGCTTCAGCAGCCGTGGATCGACCTGCTTCTCCAGATAAGCCAGATAGAGCACCTCGACGGCGCGGGCGGTTGTGGGATCGTCGATGCGGTCCGAAAGTGAATTGAGCTCTTTGACCTCGCGGAAGGTGGCCGGGTTGGAGAGCGCTTCGTCGATGCGGTTTTGGGCCTCGATTTTCTTCTGAAAATCCTCGTCTTTGCCGGAAATGTTAGCATTCCACCAGGCGATTCCCGCCGCCTTGTCCAGCGGTCGGATTTTTGACTCATGCGCGGCGACGAACTTTCGAGCGCGGTCGGTGACTTCGGGGCTGGCGTTTGCGACATCAAGCGACGCGGAAACGATCATGATCGCGTGCAACCCTATAATCAGTCGGTGGCGAGAAGTGTGCCGCATATCCAGCGTCCTCTTTGAAAAGTGATGATTGCGAGTCCCCAACGAACGGTATGGCAAGCAGTTTACTCGGCGGCGCGGTCAGGCATTATACATCGCCAATAGGATTGTCCATGCGCTTCGCCGGGGCGCCTTAGTTGCGTCAGAAAAGAAGGAGACTTGTCGATGCGTGCCGTTGTCTTCGACCGCTACGGCGGCCGGGAAGTGCTACAGCTTCGGGAGGTCCCAAAGCCGCAGCCGCAGACTGGCGAGATCCTGGTCCGAATACACTCTGCGGGCATCAACCCGGTGGACTGGAAGATTCGCAACGGATTACTGAAGCCGTTGTTGCCTCGCACCTTTCCGCACATTCTGGGAAGCGACATCGCCGGTAAAGTTGAAGATCTCGGCAGCGAGGTCGACAACTTTCGGCCTGGTGATGAAGTTTATGCCATGGTCCCGGCCACCCGCGGGGGCGGATATGCGGAGTACGTAGCGGTATCGGCCGGCCATGCTGCCCGAAAGCCGGCCGATTTGAGCTTCGAGGAAGCTGCAGCGGTTCCGCTGGCCGCTCTGACGGCACTGCAGGCGCTGCGCGACAAAGGAAAGCTCCAAGCCGGCCAGTCGGTCTTGATCAACGGCGCCGCAGGAGGTGTCGGCAGCTTTGCCGTCCAGATCGCCAAGGCCCTCGGTGTTCAAGTGACCGGTGTTTGCGGCCCCGATACTACCCAACTCGTACTCGGCTTGGGGGCGAACAAGGTCATCAACTACCGCAACGAGGATTTCACTCGGACCCCCGAACGCTATGACCTCGTGTTCGATGCCGTGGCCAACCGGTCTTTTGCAGAATGTGCACGGATCATGACACCGCGAGGGCGCTACGTCAGCACGTTGCCGAGTGCAAGTCTTGTGTGGTGGTCGGCCGTACTGCCGATTGCGAAACTCGTAGGCTACCGTAAGCGAGCACGATTCATTCTTGTGCGGGCCGGCGGTCGAGACTTAGAGTTCCTCACGTCGCTTGCGGAGGAGGGAAAGCTGCGGCCTGTAGTCGATCGCGTCTATGGGCTGGAGCAAATCCAGGAGGCTCACGCCTACAGCGAATCTGGTCACGCGCACGGAAAGATTGTGCTGCGAACGATCACTTGATTGCGAGAATTGGACTGAAACACAATGGACAAAGTAAATCTCGCAGAAAAGCTGGCGCTCATTACTGAGCATTGGCGGCCGAAGATCGTCGGCGAGCTCAATGGCCAGGAAGTGAAGCTGGTCAAGTTCGAAGGTACGTTCCTCTGGCACCACCACGAGCGAGAGGATGAGCTGTTCCTGGGGATTCGCGGGCGATTCAAAGTCGAGTTCCGGGACCGGACGATCGAAGTTGGTCCGGGTGAATTCGTCATCGTGCCGCATGGGGTCGAGCACCGCACCGTTGCGGAGTTGGAAGCCGAGGTGCTTCTTTTCGAACCAGCCGCCACGCGCAATACTGGAAACGTTGACGATCCCCATTTCACGGCCCCGAATACGGTTCGGCTGTGATGGCTGGCCGCGTAAGAACTGCGGCGCCCGACCAGGAATTGGGTCGAAACCTCAGTTGGGCGGGGGAGCAACCCATCGAATCATTCGCCATTCGCTTGACAACAATGCAGAAGAGCGTTCTCTATTGTGAAACCCGTGCAATTTAACCTGACAGTTGCCACCATTTTGTTGGAGATCTCCCATGTGCCGCACTCGTCGATTGTTTTTGATCGCTTTGTTTTTGATCGCCGCGCTCGTTGCGGAGACGACCGACGTGCGCGCGCAGACCGGCTACGGCGTAACGGCCAATGGCGCCCTGTTTCGTTTCGATGTGAACTCACCTGGGACGATTACGACGATTGGCAATATGGGCATTGTGACCGACGCGATCGACTTCCGGCCTGGTACCGGTACGTTATACGGAATTGACGTTGGGCCCACGACGTCGCAGCTCTACACGATCAATCCGACGACTGCGGCAGTTACGCCGGTCGGCACGGGTTTCCCAACGGTGGTGACCGGCACGGGCGCCTACAATTTGGCGGATCAGACGATTGGCTTCGATTTCAACCCCCGTACTCTTCAGGCGGACGGCAGTATTCGAATTCGCCTGGTGGCGTCGCGCGGAGCGAATTTAAGACTCAACTCGAATACGGGACTGGTGGCTGCGGTAGATACGCCGTTGGCTTACGTCACTCCAATCGCGCCTGGAGTCGATTCGGTAGCTTATACCAACAGTGGCGCTTCGACGATCGGCGGCCTGACGACGCTATTTGGCGTGGATGCCAACACCGACAACCTGGTGCGCCAGGGAGGCGTGGATGGAACACCGTCCCCAAACGGTGGCCTCTTGACGTCAATTGGCGCACTTGGCGCGACGGTCAATTCGATCCCGAATGTCGGATTTGACATCTTGAGCACAGGGACCGACGACAGCAACGCCGACGAGCTGGCATTTGCGGTATTTGCCCGTCCTGATGCTCCTATCGGCGTTCCGGGCAAGTTTCTGCTGTACGACGTAAACCTGGCGACCGGGCAAACACTGAATGGGCGCCTGGTCGGAGCGGGGGTCGACTTCACGGGCGGGTTCGCGGTGATACCTGAACCATCGAGCCTGATCTTGACGGCGTGCGCACTGGTCGGCGTGATGTTCTGTCGGATCCGGGTTCGATCCAGAGCGCGCGGTCGATGCTAGGAATCGAGGGCACGCATGAAGACCCTGCGAACATGAGCAAGCGTTATCGCGAACGCCGCGCCTGACTTTCTCGTTGCTTGCGAATGGCCGCCGACATTTCTTCGAGCGTGACCACGCCGTCGCCGTTAGCGTCGATTACAAGGAACATGACCAGTTGACGAGGCGTCAATTCTTTGCTTGCAACAGGCCCATAAGTGATCCGCGGCCCATGCTTCTTGGGGGCGACGCCGGCCAAGACTAGCAAGGCCCGCGAACTCCGATTGGCCGTCCTTGGCGATCGCTTCGGCGAGCAGATCGACCAGGTCATCTTTAGGAACCCGGCCGTGCATTCCGACAAGGTCGTTTGTGGGAAGTGCCGGCACGCCGTTGACCGACGGCGTGTAGAAGACGCCAAGCAGGGTCGTATCGTCGTCATCTACGAAGCCGTTGTAGTCAAAATCAGCTAGCGCCCAGACGGCGCCCGGCGCCGTGGGCGCATACGACGCGCCGAGCAATGTGGCGTCGTCGTCGTCGACCAGCGAGTCCAGGTTTGCATCTCCGGTACGCGTGTACGCAATCAGGACCGCTGTGTCGTCTACGGGTACGCCTCGGAATGTGCTATAAGCGCCCAACGGCAACAGCGCGTTATCGGCATAACCGATCGATCGAGATTCCGCTTCGGTCTGGTTGGCCTGTGCTACAGCACTACTGGTAATGCCTGTTCCGGTCCAACTTGCACCCAGACCCGGCCCGCCGCGGCCCGCGAGAATCCTATCGCGGATCGTATCGATAGGCGACGCGCCCGAGTAGTCGAGCACCAAAGCGTTGTCGCCGATGTCGAAAGTGGCGTCTGGGCCTAAGCTCAAGCTCGTGATGACGCTGGTCTGGCCCGAGGGCAAAAGCGTCACTCGGCTGTTGTTATGCAGTGCCAGATCGTTTTGTGTAAGCCGGCTCGTCGAGAGGTGCGCGCCCGTTTCAACCGTCGTGTTTAATGTGCCGCCGCTGGCAGTGCTATCCACCCGAATCGTGCCGCTCAACAGCCGAAACCGGTTCGTCCCGCTCCCGGCCTCGTAGAGGATTCCACCTGGCGGTCCTGAAGTGCCGGCCGGAAGTTGCACGATCAGCTCATCGTCGCCGGCCAACGTGTCGAGCAGAAACGACGAAGTGGAGTTCATATGCCAGGTGAGTACCGGTGAACCCGTCGGCGGATTGGAGTCAAAGAACTCTAGTTGCGCACCGTCGGCGCTGGCCTTGACGTAGATCACGTCATTGCCGGCGCTGCCTAGCCCGTTACTTGCTACTTCGTACGCGCCGATATCCACCGCCGATCCACTGGGTCGGAGATTCCCTGCGAGGTCGCGGTTGGGCTAAAACATTGGCGGCCCGCGGGCGACCGCGGGGCTGCCGGCCTTGAGCTGGTAGTTGCTCGCATTCACGTCCACAAAAAGGTCCTGCGGAGTCGCGATAATCGAGCGCTGGTCTTGCCCCGTCGAGGTCCGCCATTGCGCAAGCGTGATGCGCGTTGCGCCGCCGTCGGCAGAGAAACGGTCGATGACCGCGTTGTAGTCGCTGACCAGACCGACCAGGCTGTCGGTTTCCACGGTGATGCTCCCGCGAAACGGATGCGCATTGAATAGGACGTTGTTGAGAATCGTGTTGCCCGTGCTTCCATCGGCAATGTTGATTGCCCAACGGCCGTCGGCCGCCTGGAGAATGGTGTTGTTCACCACTACGTTGCCTGTTGAGCCACCTCCGCCATCAATGCGGTAAAGCGAAATGCCGCTGGCGTGGTTGTCATAGAGCAAGTTGTTCTGGAATCTTGAGTTCTGCACACCGTCGCAGTTGATGCCCGAGCCTCCTCCTTCGCCGTTGTCGAAGATCACGTTGTTCTCGACCAGCGCACCGGAAATGATGCCGTCCCCCTCGCCGCTGAAGACGTCGCCGTTCATATGAATGCCGTTGGCGAAGTTACCCCAGACCACGTTGCCGCGGACGGTTGGATTATCGGCGCTGTTGGACACATAGATGCCGTGTTCCTCTCCTGATCGGGAGCACTCGTTATTCTCGATGCGGATGTTTTCGCTGAAGCCGGTGAGGATGCCCCAGCGTCCGTTCTGGTCACAGTGGTTATTGCGTAGGATCACGCCGTCGTTGGTCACACTGCGAATACCCGCACGCGGCACGCTTGTCACCGTGAAGCCCTCGATGGTTACATAGTCGGCGCCTTCCAAGTTGATGCCGTCGGGAGTGCGGGCGTTACGTGTGTTGACGATCACACCTGGCTCAGCCGAAAAGGTGATGCGCTGCGGGGCCGAGCCGTCGCGCCGCAGATCGAAGCCGCTATAGGTTCCAGGCCGGACGATAACCGTGTCGCCTGGGCTGACCGTATCGGCGGCTTTCTGGAGTGTCGCCCAGGGAGTGTCGGGAGAACCAGCGTGCGTGTCGCTCCCCAGGCTCGAAACATAATAGGTGGCAAGCGCAAGCCGTTCTTCGAGGCGCTCGAACAAAGCTCGTCGGGTAGAGGCGTTAGGCATGGATACCATTCTACAGCGCTCCTCCCGAAAGCTCTCACTCTCGACGAGTGGTTGATCAACCATGAAGGCTACCACGACGGGCAGGCATTCCAAGGAAGAGTGGCGCGCGCCATTGCGCAAGACTTACGTCGCATACGACGAGCGGTATGGCTACGACGTTAAGCGGCGCGGCGGAGTGGGGGGCGAGATTGATCGGCGGCTGCGCTGTCAGTGGACCAGCGCGATAAGGCCCATCGCAGGCCCCAGGCAGCTAGTACCAAGGCGCCGATCTGCGCCAGGCGGAGCCCGGCGGCGGCGTTGAGGCGGTCTTCGAAAGCCGGCCAGAAGTCGAGGTACACGTCGAGGTTGTCGCCAATCGCCGGGATGTGGCTGAAGATCTTGTTGTGGATCGCCGTGGCGACCAGCGCCAACATGACCTCGGCGAACCGCGGGGACGATTGCCGATCGACGAACATCGCGGCGAGTATAAACGTCAGCGGTAGGAAGAGATAAGTCACGTAACGGTATAAATCCGTCCCGCCCCAGAGCGTCAACAGCAACCACAGGCCGCAGTACGCGATGCCGGCAAAATGGAAAGCCTCGAGCCGTTGCCAGACGAGCCGCCACCGCTCGCGCGTGACGAGCATCAGGGCGGGCAAGCTGTAGCTCGCGATGCCGATCATGAGGTTCAGATCGCGCTTCCAATTGAGCGGCACATGGAGCAGTTTGCTGAACCAGCTTTCATCGTACAAGGGATCGATGAGTTGGATCGTCGCCGCCACTGGTATCAACAGGCGCGGCAACACGAAAGCCGCGGCGGTCAGACCACCAGCGATCGCCAATCGAACCAGGGTTGCGCGATGGCGCGTATGCCACCAGGCAATTGCGAGCTGACCGCACAACAACGCCGAGGGGATCAAGAACATCTCTCGAGTGCAAAGTCCGACGACGCACAAGATTGTCGCCAGCAGCCAACGCCGGGTGAACATCGCCAGGCACCAGCCGATCATCAGCACCTGCGTGACGCCTTCCATCGAGTTGTTGAAGTACAGGTTGTTCTTCAAGTGCCCAATGGAGA
>JBBDYH010000137.1:0-15326 GCA_040901795.1 Pirellulales bacterium | reverse complement strand
GGCGCTGCTCGATCGATTCGATCAGCCACTGGGCCGAGTTGATCTTGCGCTTGATGTATTCGCGCGTCTTTTCGTCGGTGTCGCTGCTCAAGAGCAACTGCCGATAGTAGGGGCTGATATACAGGTTCGGCGTGCTGCGGTCTTCGAGCCGCACCTTGTAGCGCCCACTATCGGCCGGCTCGACGAACACGTCGGGCGTGACGTTGGGGACGTATTCGCTGTAGAAATCGGCGCCCGGCTTGGGCTTCAGCTTGCGCAGCTCGTGCAGCGCCTCGTTGATCAGTTCGATCGAATAACCGGTCTTCCGCTCGATTTGCGGCAGGCGGTTGTGCTCGATGTCTTCCAGATGTCCGCTGATGAGCGTCTTGAGCTGCTCGTAATAGGGCATGCCCGGCTGAAGCTGCAGCAACAGGCACTCGCGCAAATCGCGCGCGGCGATGCCCGGCGGGTCCAGCCGCTGAACCAGCGCGAGCGCCCGATCTGCGGCGGTCAATTGGTCCGGGCCGGCATCGGGGTCGAGCAAATCTTCGAGCCTCCCTTGCAGGTACCCGTTGTGATCGAGGTTGTAGATGATCCGGTCGCACATCGTCCGCGTTGCGGAGTCGAGGTCGAACCAGCCGAGCTGCTCGTGCAGATGATCGTGCAGGTTGGTGGGCCGCGAGACCATGTTGGCCATGGTGTCGTGCTGGCGGTCCCCTTCTTCCTCGATGCGGGCGGAGGAAGGGCGCGAGCGCTCTTCGAACGCGTCGGGCCACTCCTCGTCGAGGTTCAACAGCCGCTCGAAGTCATCGGCGTTGTTCTTCGATTCATCGACCACCAGCTCACGCTCGTCGACGGTCGGCGCGTCAGGATTGGCGACTTCTTCCTGTTCTTCCGGGAGATCCGGATCGGTTTCGACGAGCTCGAGCGTTTCGTTCTCCTGCATTTCTTGCTCGATGCGCTCCTGCAGCGCCATGATCGGGAGCTGGAGGATCTCCATCGACTGAATCATTCTCGGCGCGAGAACTTGCTTCTGGACCAGCCGCAGTTCTTGTCCGAAGGAAAGTCGCATGATTGAAGACGTCCTTGTTTGGCTTGGCTTAGGAACGCGTCGTTATGAGGGGAGAGCGGGCTGCTGAGCAAATCCTGCGCCATATCCTATCCTGCTCAGCCATCGCCGGCCACTCTCCGCCTCTGTAAATTGTATCTTATGTTTTTCATCGCTAGAACTTCTGACGCCCCGCCAAGGCGTCGGCCAGGATCTCTTTATTCGCGAATTCCAATACGCTGCCGGTCGTAATGCCCCGGGCGAGCCGCGTTATCTCGACTGGGAACTCCGCCAGCAAGTTCGAGATGTAAAGTGCCGTTCCATCGCCTTCGAGCGTCGGGTTGGTGCCCATAATCACTTCCCGAACCACGCCCCTGCGTATCCGTTCGACCAGTGCCGCAATCGTCAGTTGTTCGGGCCCAATTCCCTCCAGCGGCGCCAAGCGGCCGAGCAACACATGATACAGGCCCCGATAGCTACCAGCCTGCTCGAGCGCCATCAGATCCCGCGGCTGTTCGACGACACACAATAGCGTAGCGTCGCGGCGTGGATCCTGGCATATTGCGCACTGCTCCTCTTCCGCCAGATTATAGCAGGTCCGGCAGTACCGCACGTTCTCCTTTACATGACGAATCGCATCGGCCAATGCGAGCGCTTCGTCTTTGTGCACACGCAGGACATGGTAGGTCAGCCGCTCCGCCGACTTCCGGCCGATGCCAGGTAATTTGGCAAATTCGTCAATGAGTTTGGTAACCGATTCGGTGAGCTGAGCCATGAAGCAAACGATGAATTATGAATTATGAATGATGAACGATGAACTGCGATCTCCTGATTCCGCATTCATCCTTCATCATTCATCGTTGTGTCTTGTCCCGTGGCTTTCGCCAACGCCTCGTCAAGCCCGGGCAGATTCATCCCTCCCGCGAGATCTTTAATTACCTCGGCGTGCATTTCCTTCGCCTTGGTGAGAGCCTGGTTCGTTGCCGCGGGGATCAAATCCTCGAGGAGCTCGCGATCCTTCATTTCGACCAGCGAGGGATCGATCGCCAACCGCAACACCTGGCCCAGACCGTTCACTTCCACCTCGACCATTCCACCACCCGCACGGCCGGTCGCACGGCGGTTTTTCAGTTCGTCGTTGACTTGCTGCAAACGGCTGCCGACTTGTTGCGCCTGCTTGAGCAAACCGGCTAAATTGGTGATGCCTTTGAACAAAGTCGCCTCGTGATTGGTTCAAGTTTTCAGGTTCAAGGTTGGGCCGGTGGCTGGAGGTGCCAGGGTGCGCGATCGGCTTAGTCTTTAGGTTCATCCATCCAAACTACGCGGGCGTCGAACAATTCGACCGCCCGCTTGACCCACGGATGGTCCGGCTTTTCGCTCATTCGCTGCCGCGCAGGCGCCACCTTACGTTTTTCGACCTGCTCAGTCGGCAGCGAAGACGATGGGCTCGTCGCCATGCTTAGCCGCACCGCCCGCCCGAGAGCTTCGCCAAGCGCTTGCTCCAGGCGAGGAAGGTTCTCGGGCCGCTCACAAAACTGCTTACCAAAATTATACTGCGACGGGAACATAGCGACTACTTTGTTTGGCGCGGCAGTTGCTTGAGTACCTCCGCCCAGCGATAGCGTGGCGCTGCGTGCATTGTCCGCCAATAGTCCGCCCACGCTGGCCAGCGCTAAATCCCAGGCAGGGCCGAGCATGTCCTCCATCAGCGTTGGCAACGCAGCCGTCTCAACAGAGGCGAGACCGCGCGGACCAGGCGCCTCTCCAGCAGAATCAATCCTTGCTGAATTGGCCGGCTGAATCGCGACACTAGCGCCGTTGCTATCTGGCTCCTCCAGCTTTTTTTTTACAGAAGGTGGCGGGGGCGGCGGGAGATCCGCGATCGATCCACTTGCTGCCGGGCGATTAGTCCGCACGCTCCCCAGCGTCGGATTGGCGCCGTCCGATCGCAACTCGGCGAGCAGCGCTGGAATCGCCTCCAAATCCGCAAGTTTGCTAGTCCGCACAAATGCCAGTTCCGCGAGCGCCCGCGCGTGCATGCTATAGCGCAGCCGCGCTATGGTTTGATCGACGATCTGCATCATCGCCATGATCGTGTTCAGTCCTAGTTGCCGTCCGAGCTCGAGCAACTCGGCGTGTTCGCCGGGCGAGCTGTAAAGTAGAGCCTCCGCTGGACAACCGGCGAGCGTGACCATCAAGTCGCGGAAATAACCGAGCAACTGGTCGAGCAATTGACCCACATCGACGCCTTCGCGCACCGCGACGTCCAGATCGGCCAAAGCGGCGGCCGTGTCGCGCTCGGCCAAATGCCGCACGATCTGCGATAGACGAGCCGCGCCCGCCGTGCCGAGCATTTCGTGGACGTCGGCCACGGTGATCTTTTGGTTGCCGAACGCTAGCAACTGTTCCAACAGCGACTGGCTATCGCGCATCGAGCCGGCCGCCCGCCGGGCCAAGAGCAGGAGCGCCTCCGGCTCGGCCTGGACACCTTCGATCTCGGAGATCTGCGCAAGGCGCTGGGCGATTTGGCCCATCTCGACGCTGGCAAAATCGAACCGCTGACAGCGCGAGAGGATGGTGATTGGAATCTCGTCCGGTTCGGTCGTACAAAAGATGAACTTGACGTGAGCAGGCGGTTCTTCGAGCGTTTTCAACAACGCGTTGAAGGCCTGCGGCGTAAGCATGTGGACTTCATCGATGATGTAAATCTTGAACCGGGCACGGCTAGGACGGATATTGACGTTCTGCCGCAGCTCACGAATCTCGTCGATCCCGCGATTGCTAGCACCGTCGATTTCCAACGTATCGACGTCGTCGCCCGTCTTGATGCTTTCGCAAATATCGCACTTGAGGCACGGCTGTGGTGTGGGGCCCTGGACGCAGTTGAGCGCTTTGGCCAAAATCCGCGCGGTCGATGTCTTGCCTGTCCCCCGCCCCCCGGTAAACAAGAAGGCGTGGCCAACGCGGCCGGAAGCGATCGCCGCCTGCAGGCCCCGTGTCACGTGTTCCTGGCCGATCAGCTCCGCAAACGTTTGCGGGCGATAACGCCGTGCGACGACAACATAGTCGTTCGATCGGCCGGACGGATCGCTGACGGTTGTCGGTTCAGGATCGTCCGCAGGCAAGAGGTCCGGCATTGATGCGCTCGGGATAAGTGCGTAACCAGCCACTGTAGGGAACGGCCTCTGTGCCGTTCCGGCGATCCGACAAGACGAAGCCACGTCAAACGGCCCGTCCGGAACGCCGTTCCCTACAGAGTCTGCGCAGACGCTAAAGGCGCCGCGGCGCCGGATGAGAGACCCCGCGCACAAAGGGATAACCGCTTATGGCTGCTGACGTTAATCCCTGACCAGGTTCACAGCTCCCCATTGCGGGGGCCTCTCATCGGACGCCGCGGGCGGCCCCTAAGTTGTACGTTGCCGCCGAGGGCAGGTCCAGGGGCCGGATAGCGCGAATAGACTCCTCATTAGTACGTGCTACGCCGCCGCCGGTTCGCTCATTCGCGCGTGACCTATCGTCTCTCGACAAGGATCTTGGCCGCTGCCTCATGGCCTAACGAAGTAAGATTGCCACCCACCTGAACGCTCACCACTCCTGATTCGGCGCGGTTGGCCATCACGCGTCCTTCGGTACCCAAAGGCAGTCCCGATTGCGTCAGATACCGCAGAAACTCCGGCGATTGGTCGGTGACGCGCATCAGCCGGAAATCGGCGCCCTCGCCGCAATCCAGTAAGGTCGCGTATTGGACAGCCGGCAGCGAGCCATCTGCTCTGGGGATCGGGTCGCCGTGCGGATCAACGTCCGGGTGATCGAGAAACTGGTCGATGCGATCGACCAGCCAATCGCTGACCGCGTGCTCCATATGCTCTGCCTCGTCATGGACCTCGTCCCAGGTGAGCTTCAACGTTCGTACGAGAAACAGCTCGATCAGCCGGTGTCGCCGCAGCACGCGCAGCGCCAGGGCACTGCCCGAGGGCGTAAGCGAAACGCCCGCGTACGGCGTGTACGTGGCCAGGTTGCTCTCGCTAAGCGTCTTGAGCATGCTCGTCACGGTGCCAGGCAGAACACCCAACGAAGCGGCAATCTGGCCTGTAGCGGCGGCCTGGATCTGCTGCTCGGAGCAGATCAGGTAGATCGCTTTGACGTAGTTTTCAACGGTAAGGCTGGGCACGGGCGTCAGGCTTCAGGCATCAGGACGTTTAGCCGCCGCCGGCGCGGCGGCGAGTATGTGGAGTGCGATGACTCGTCATCGCTTTCTTTTTCAAACCACCGCGAAACCAAGTGAAATTGACCGGACGCGCAAGGTTAAGGCACATTGAAATCCAAAGCGGCGACGAGTCGCAGCACTCGAAGTATTCTAAGAGACGACCGGGTGATCGAACACCCGCTTCGCGCCGAACCGTTGCGGAAAGGTCGATCAACCGGCATCATAACCGTCGTGACCATCAGCCTGAACCAGCAAGCCTTTGAACTCTGTCTGGAAGCGCATTCCGCGGCCGACGAACTGCGCATCTCCGGCCGACAGGAGGCGGGTGGTCCGCTGATCCTCGATTTTGGCATCGAGGCGCGCGGTGGGCTTGAGGCGGGCTTGCGCTTGGCTGAAATCTGCCTGGCCGGTCAAGGGGAGGTTGCGCTTGTACCCGCCGATCGCTCGGTCTGGTCTGGCCCCGCCATTCAAGTGACGACCGATGACCCTGTCCGCGCCTGCATGGCGGCCCAGTACGCCGGCTGGAAGCTTGAGCAGGGCAAGTTTTTCGCTATGGGATCGGGAGCGATGCGCGCCGCGGCCGGCAAGGAAGCGATTTTCGAGTCGATCCGCTATCGCGAGCAGGCCGACGTAGCCGTGGGTGTGCTGGAAAGCCGCAAGCTGCCGCCTTCGGAGTTGTGCGACCGAATTGCCGCCGATTGCGGCGTGAACGCGTCGCACCTGGTTCTGTGTGTGGCGCCGACCGCCAGTCACGCCGGCACGATTCAAATCGTGGCGCGCTCGATTGAAACTGCATTGCACAAGCTGCACGAGCTCCGCTTCGAGATCTCGCGCGTGGAAAGCGGGTATGGCGTTGCACCGCTGCCTCCGGTTGCCGCGGACGATCTCGCCGCCATTGGACGCACCAACGACGCCATCCTTTATGGCGGCGAAGTGACGCTGTGGGTTCGCGGCGACGATGAGAGTGTGGCGGCGATCGGGCCGCGCGTGCCGAGCAGCGCATCACCCGATTTCGGCGAGCCGTTCTTGGCAATCTTCCAGCGATACGATTGCGATTTCTATCGGATCGATCCGCACTTGTTCAGCCCTGCCGCGGTGACGTTCTGCAATCTGGACACGGGCCGAACGCAGCGGTTCGGGCAAATTTCGCCGGAGGTGATCCGGAGGTCATTTTTAAGCTAACGATGAATTCGGAACGATGAACTCGGGCATGTTTATCGTTCATCGTTCATCCTTCATCCTTCATCCTTCGAGTTATGCGCTTCGCCGTTCTCGCCGCTGCCGATAGCTGGTATTTTGCCGACTTGCGTCGCGCCGCGGTGGATCGCCATGAGATTGCAGCAATTCCGTTCCGGGCGCTCGGCTCCAGTGTCTCGTGTTCCCGCGCTGAGCGTGGGAGCGAGGTGAGCATCGACGCCTGTGGCGTTGATATCGGTTCGTTCGATGCTTTGCTCGTTCGCACGATGCCGTCCGGCTCGCTTGAGCAGGTGGTTTTCCGGATGGATGCGCTGGCGCGGTTGGAGGCCGCCGGAGTGCCGGTCGTTAATCCGGCGCGGGCGATCGAGTGCGCAGTCGATAAGTATCTTACTATCGCGCGGCTCGCGGTGGCCGGACTGCCCGTCCCGCGGACAATCACCTGCCAAACCGTCGCTCAAGCGCTCCAAGCGTTCGACGACCTTGGCGGCGACGTGGTTCTCAAACCGCTTTTTGGCAGTGAGGGACGAGGCATCACGCGGCTCAAGGATCGGGCGCTCGCCGAGCGCGCCTTTCGCCTCCTCGTCGATCTGGGGAGCGTGCTGTATCTTCAAGAGTTCATCCCGCACAACGGTGCCGACATTCGCGTCCTGATTGTCGGCAATAAAGTGCTGGCGATGCGACGCGTCAATCCGTTCGATTGGCGCACGAACATCAGCCGGGGTGCTGTGGCCGAGGCGGTGGAGCCGCGCGACGAGTGGGTTGAATTGGCCCGAAGCGCAGCGGATGCCGTCGGCGCCTCGGTTGCCGGCGTCGATTTGCTGCCCGGCCGTGACGGACAGATGTATGTGATCGAAGTCAACGCCGTACCCGGATGGAAGGCGCTCGCGGGCGCACACCGGCGCGATGTCGCCGCGATGGTGCTGGAACATTTGCAAGAACAAGTTTAGCAGTCGGCGGTACGCCGACTCGCTCGGTTTAGCAGCCGGCGGTACGCCGACTTCCCCCAGCCGACGTACCGTCGGCTGCTAAACGCTAATGATCGAATTGTCCCATGGCGACACTTTCTCTAGCGCCGCTCAACGTCGCCGATCGGCTGGATGACGTTGCCAAAATAATGCCGCAGGCGATCGCGATCGCCGAGCCGCGGCGCCGCGTTGCCGGTGGCCGGCGGCTCTATCGCACTGTCTCGTTCCGGGAACTGGCCGATGACGTCGACCGGATTGCCCGCGGGCTTGTGTCGCGCGGCATGAACCCCGGAATGCGGCTGGCTCTTTTGGTTCCGCCGAGCATTGATTTCATCACACTCGTGTTTGCGCTGTTGAAGAGCGGCGCGGTTCAAATTCTCATCGATCCGGGTATCGGTAAGCGAAACCTCGTTCGCTGCCTCGCCGAGGCGCTGCCGGAGGGGTTCATCGCCGTGCCGATGGCTCAGGCGATTCGGTCAGTCCTGCCACGCCGATTCTCGAAGTCGACGTTCAATGTCACCGTTGGTCGACGGCTTTGGTGGGGCGGTTTAACGCTCGAGGACCTACGCAGCAACAGCCCCGGCCGGAAGGCCGGAGTTGGAACACTGAACGACGCCAACCCCGCCCTTCCGGGCGGGGCTATCTGGCGCTCGTCGGACCGCGAAGCGGAATTGCTCCGTATGACATCCGACGACCCGGCCGCAATCATCTTCACCAGCGGAAGCACAGGACCACCCAAGGGTGTGCTTTACCGCCAGGGCAATTTTGATCGCCAGGTGACTGAAATCCGCGACACCTACGGGATCAGCCCGGGCGAAATCGACCTACCATGCTTTCCGCTATTCGGGCTCTTCAACGCCGCGATGGGAGTGACCACCGTTTTGCCGCGGATGAATTTCTCGCGCCCGGCCACGGTTAATCCGCGAAACATTGTCGAAGCGATCGAGCAGTGGCAGGTCACACAGAGCTTCGCTTCGCCGGCAGTCTGGAACCGCGTCGGTCCGTACTGTGAGCAGCGCGGCCTGCGGCTGCAGTCGCTGCGGCGAGTGATGTCGGCAGGCGCGCCGGTTCCCGCGCGGGTGCTGAGATTAATGAGAGCGGTGATTCATCCCGACGGGGAAGTGCATACCCCTTATGGCGCCACCGAGGCGTTGCCCGTCGCCACGATCGGTTCCTCGGAGGTCCTGACCGAAACATGGTCGCTCACCGAGCAGGGCGGGGGCGTATGCGTCGGCCGGCGCTTTCGGGGCATCGAGTGGCGCGTGATCCGCATCATCGATGGGCCAATTCACTCAATTGACCAGGCCGAGGAACTTCCTGTCGGCGAGATTGGCGAACTGATCGTGCGCGGCCCGGTCGTGACAACGGAATACGTTACGCGGCGAGCGGCAAACGCGTTGGCGAAGATCGAAGACCGCCAGACGAGCGCTCTCCCTCTCCCTAAAACTCTCCCGGAGGGAGCGGGTGCATCGTTCTGGCATCGCATGGGCGATTGCGGTTACTTCGACGATCAGGAACGGTTCTGGTTCTGTGGACGAGTTACACATCGCGTGCTGACCAAGGCCGGGCCGATGTACACAATTCCGTGCGAGGCTATCTTTAATCGACACGCCGCCGTATTCCGCTCGGCGCTCGTGGGAGTTGGCGCAACGGGTGCTCAGACGCCAGTGATCGTGGTCGAGCGCAATCGCGACATGCCGACTGGGCGCGGGTTAGACCGCGACGGGTTAATCAAAGAGCTCCGCAAACTCGCTCAAGCGAATCCACTTACGACGGCAATCGAGGATTTTTTGATTCATCCTTCTATGCCTGTGGATGTCCGCCACAACGCCAAGATCTTTCGGGAAAAGCTGGCAATTTGGGCGGCATCGCGGATTCACCGGCGGATAAACGTTACCCGGTTGAGTAAGGACATTGCGTGAACGTACTGGTCACCGGCGCAACCGGGTTTCTGGGCCTTTACCTTGTCGAGCAGCTTGAAGCGCGCGGTGATCGAGTCCGCGCCTTCTGCCGTCATTTAACGCCAGAACTCCAAGCGCTTGGCGTCGAGATTGCCCTGGGCGACATTCGCGATGCCTGGGCCGTCGCGGCGGCATGCCGCGGTGTCGAAACGGTGTATCACACCGCCGCAGTGGCCGGCATTTGGGGACCGTGGAAGCTATTCTATGAGACAAATACGCTCGGTACGCAGCACGTGATCGCCGGTTGTGTGCGTCACGGCGTGAACAAACTGATCTTCACCAGCAGTCCCAGCGTGACGTTCGATGGCCGCGATCAATGTGGCGTCGATGAAACAGCCCCGTATGCGCGGCGATGGCTGGCGCACTACCCGCACAGCAAGGCGTTGGCCGAGCAATTCGTTCTCGCCGCGAACGGGCGCGATGGTCTCTTGACCTGCGCCCTGCGGCCGCATTTGATCTGGGGCCCGCGCGACCGGCACCTGGTCCCCCGATTGCGCGAGCGCCAGCGGCAGGGGAAACTGCGGCGCGTCGGCGATGGCCAAAACCAGATCGACATTACGTACGTAGAAAACGCCGCGACCGCGCACCTGCAAGCCGCCAACGCGCTTGCGCCTGGCGCGGCGGTTTGTGGGAAACCGTATTTCCTGAGCCAGGGGGAACCCGTCAATTGCTGGCAGTGGATCGACGAACTGCTGGCACTGGCCGGTTTGCCACCGGTTCGCCGCCGTATCCGGTTAAATGTGGCTTATGCTATCGGTGCGGTCTTGGAAGGCGCTCACCGCGCGGCGGGGGTTACCGGCGAACCGCGAATGACGCGGTTCCTCGCGCTGCAACTTGGTTGTTCGCATTACTTCGACATCACCGCTGCGCAGCGTGACTTTGGTTACAACCCGTTGGTTTCAACCGCCGAGGGAATGCGTCGGCTCGGCGCCTCTCCGCCGCTTGCCAAGCGGCCGCAAAACCGCTAATTTCGATTGTTTTGACGCAGCTTGACAAGGATGGGCACGGATGATCGCGGGGACGGCCGACCAATATCGCATTGTGATCACGGGTGTGGGTCTGACTGCGCCCAACGGGAACAACTTGCGGGAGTTCCGCGAGAACCTGTTGGCGGGCCGCAGCGGCGTCACGAACTACAACATCCGTTATGTCGGCGATACGCACGCCGGCGTATGCACCTTCGATGAGCTGCGATACCAAAAGAAAAAAGAGGTCCGTCGCGGGACGAGGGCGGGCAGCATTGGCATCTATTGCGCCCATGAGGCGATCGCCGACTCGGGTCTCGATTGGTCCAATGTGGATAAATCGCAGGTAGGAATCTACATCGGCGTGACCGAACACGGCAATGTAGAAACCGAAAACGAGATCTATCAGCTTAAGTCGTTCGATTACGACACCAGATTCTGGTCGCATCACCACAACCCGCGGACCGTGGCCAACAACCCTGCGGGCGAGATTTCACTGAATCTGGGAATCACCGGACCGCACTATACGATTGGCGCCGCCTGCGCGGCGGGAAATGCCGGCATGATCCAAGGGGCGCAGATGTTGCTACTGGGGGAATGCGACGTCGCACTGGCGGGCGGCGTATCTGAAAGCATTCACACCTTTGGTATTTTCGCCAGCTTTGCCAGCCAGGGCGCGTTGGCCAAGCACGACGATCCGGCAAAGGCGTCGCGGCCGTTTGACCGCGACCGCACGGGCATCGTGGTCGCAGAAGGAGGCTGCCTCTATATACTCGAGCGGCTTACGGATGCGAGGGCCCGGGGAGCAAAGATTTACGGCGAGCTGGTCGGGCATGCCATGAATAGCGACGCCAGCGATTTCGTGCTGCCCAATCCAGAACGTCAGGCTCAGTGCATGCGGTTGGCGCTGCGGCGGGCGAGGGTATCGCCCGACGAGGTCGATATTGTCAGCACGCATGCCACGGGAACTGCGAGCGGCGATCAGCAAGAGGTGACGGCGCTACGGGAGGTCTTCGGCGACTCAAAGACGCGATTTAACAATACCAAGAGCTTCATCGGTCATGCCATGGGCGCCGCCGGCGCACTGGAATTGGCGGGGAATTTGCCGGTATTTGAGGACCGGGCTTGTCATGCAACAATCAACGTCGACGCCCTCGATCCTGAGTGCGAGCTGCCAAATCTGGTCGTCAACCAACCGCACGAGAACGGCCGCGCCACTTATATCCTCAACAATTCATTCGGCATGCTCGGCATCAATTCGGCCGTGGTGATCAAGCGGGTTTAAGAGCGAGAACACAGATGAACGCGTCCCGCGCAAACTTTCGGTTTAGCGGCAAGAAACACAGATGAACACAGATTTGAACAGATGGCCACAGATCAGCGAGCGGCAGGAAAAACGGCCAGTCGTCCGTCTGTGTTCATCTGTCTTCGTCTGTGTTTATCTGTATTCCCTCCCTTAGATTCGAAAGCACAACGACTGGTTTTTGGTTGCGGCCAGGCCGCGCTAGGTGTGTCTGTGTTCCTTGTCGCGATATGGTGAATGGGGCAGATTAACTTACAGGTTAGGCCAGTGACGGAGTCAGCATGACGGCGGACGAGATTCGTGACGAGATCCTCGATATTCTTTCGGACATCGTGCCCGATGAGGATCTCACTGCGCTCAAAGACGATGTGCCGTTCCGCGAGCAGATCGAGCTGGACAGTATGGACTTTCTCGACATCGTCATGGAGCTGCGCAAGCGTTACCGAGTGCAGGTGCCGGAGGACGATTACGTTGAGCTGGCGACGATGGCCGGCACCGTGACGTATCTGGAGCCGCTGCTCAAAGACGCGCAGAAAGCGTGATTCGCCACGTCACCGCGACTTTGAAACTCTCATGTACGACGTTCTGATCATCGGCGCTGGCATGTCGGGCCTGGCCGCCGGTGTACGGCTGGCGCAGTTCGGCCTGCGCGTCTGTATTCTCGAGCGGCATACGACGATTGGCGGCCTCAACTCGTTTTATCGACGGGACGGCCGCAATTATGACGTCGGTCTGCATGCCATTACCAACTTCCAGCCCAAAGGATCCAAGCATGGTCCGTTGCCACGGCTGTTACGGCAACTTAGATTCTCTTGGGACGAGTTCGAATGGACGCCACAATTGAAGTCGGCGGTTGTCTTTCCTGCCGCGCGGCTCGACTTTTCGAATGACCTTACAATGCTCGAGAGCGAGATTGTGCGGGCCTTTCCCTCCCAGGCCGATTCATTTCGCCGCCTCGTTGATGCGATTTTGCCCTACGACGGTTTGGAACAACCCCGTGGCCGAGAATCTGCACGCGCTGTTTTCGCCCAGTACATTTCCGATCCGCTATTGGTCGAAATGTTGCTCTGCCCGCTCTTGTATTACGGGGGAGCGGCCGAGCACGACACCGACTTCGCCCAGGCCAGCGTGATGTTTCGCAGCATTTTTCTGGAAGGATTCGCGCGGCCGGCTCAAGGAGTGCGGCTGATTCTCAAACTGTTAGTGCGGCGGTTCAAAGAGCTGGGCGGCGAACTGCGCCTGCGCGCCGGCGTGCGGCGGATCGTTATTGCCGGCGAGGAAGTGCATCATGTCGAGCTTGATGACGGTGTCGACCTACAGGCGAACAGCGTGTTGTCGTCGGCAGGCTGGTGCGAGACAATGCAGCTTTGCGGGGAGCAATCGGCGCTCTGCGAGCAGGTTTCACCGGGGCAGCTCTCCTTCGTGGAGTCGATTGCCGTACTGGATTGTCCGCCGCAAGCGCTTGGCCATCCTTATTCCGTCCTGTTCTTCAACGACAGCGGCCGGTTTCACTGGGAAAAGCCGCGGCATGAGTTGACCGACGTGCGCAGCGGAGTGGTCTGCTCGCCGAACAATTTTGCCTACGTCGATGACAACGGTCCCAAGGAGGGCATGATCCGGATGACGGCGCTGGCAAATTTCGATCGCTGGACCGCGCTGACTGGCGGCGAATACGAGCAGGAAAAGGTGACCGCGCGAGAAGCCATCTACGCCTCGGCAGTGCGGTTCGTGCCCGACTTCCGCCCACATGTTGTTGCGACCGACACCTTCACGCCCAAAACGATCCGCCACTTCACGGGCCACGACAATGGCGCGGTGTATGGAGCGCCACAAAAACGCCGCGACGGTACAACCCACTTGCGGAACTTGTTCGTGTGTGGCTCGGACCAAGGTTGGGTAGGAATTGTGGGGGCGATGATGTCGGGTGTGGTCATGGCGAACCGGCATTGCCTACAGCCGACGGTTGCTCGGTAAGAGATGTTTCCGATCAGCGGCGCACCGACAAGACAAGGAGACTTGGAGACAAGGAGACATGGAGATTTAAATGGAAAGGTGAACGACTTCTCCTTGTCTCCCGGTCTCCGTGTCTCCTTGTCTAGAAGCACGTGACGCGTCACCTTTTTTTATAAAGATTGCATGCCAAAAGACTTCCTCGAGGGCGTTCGCGATAGCTACGACTGCATCGTCATCGGCAGCGGGCTGGCCGGAATGACCGCCGCCAATATGCTCGCGCGCGCCGGGCATTCGGTATTGCTCCTCGAACAGCACTACAAGCTGGGCGGGATGGCCACCTGGTTTAAGCGGCCGAAGGGGCACATCTTCGATATCTCGCTGCACGGCTTTCCGCACGGAATGATCAAGAGCTGTCGCCGCTATTGGACCGAAGAGATCGCCGACTCGGTGGTGCAGCTCAAGCGGATTCGCTTCGATAACCCGATGTTCTCGCTGACGACCACCTTCAATCGCGACGATTTCACGCGGTTGTTGACCAGCCGCTTTCAGTTGTCCGCCGAGAACGTGCAGGCGTTCTTCGACACGGCGCGGGGGATGAACTTTTATGACGATCAAACCACGTCGGTCCGCGAGCTCTTTGAGCGGTTTTTTCCCGGCCGCGAGGACGTGATCCGCCTCTTAATGGAGCCGATCACCTACGCCAACGGCTCGACGCTCGAGGATCCGGCGATTTCCTACGGCATCGTGTTTTCGAACTTCATGTCGAAGGGTGTCTTTACCTTTGAAGGGGGCACCGACCGGCTGATCACGCTGATGCATCAGGAGCTGTTGCGCAACGGCGTCGATGTGCGAATTAAGTGCGATGTGGAGCGGGTCGCCGTGCACAAGCGCCGCGTGCAGGGCGTGTATGTCGGCGGACGCTTCATTCGCGCCGGCGCCGTTGTCTCGAACTCGAATCTCAAGGCGACTGTTCTCAAGATGGTGGGTGAGGAGCATTTCGATCGCGATTTCGTCGAACAAACTCAAGCGGTTCGGCTCAATAACTCAAGCTGCCAGGTGTACATGGCTCTGAAGCCAGGCGAGCAGCTCGACGAGAGCTGCGGCGACCTGTTGTTCAGCTCGACGGCCCCGGTCTTCCGGACCGAGTTGCTCTTGAGCCGTGAAGTCACCAGCCGGACGTACTCGTTTTATCACCCGCGCACGCGCCCCGGCAGTGATCGCTCGCTCATCGTATCGAGCACGAACGCCAACTACGACGACTGGGGGCGGCTGTCCAAGGAAGAATACGAAGCGAGCAAGCGTGACTTAATCGAAACGACACTCGATGCGCTGGACCAATACGTGCCCAACGTCCGCGAGAAGCTCGTGCATGCAGAGGCTTCGACGCCGGTCACGTTCGAACATTACACGCGCCACTGGCAGGGAGCCAGTTTCGGCACGAAGTTCGAAGGGCTCGCCGTAAGCCGTGGCATTCCACACCAGATCGAAGGACTGTATCACGCCGGCAGCGTGGGGATTATTATGTCCGGCTGGCTGGGAGCGCTGAATTATGGCGTGATTGTGGCGAATGAAGTGGATGCCCAGTTAATGCGTGGCGCTGATGCGAGGACTGTGGAATCAGCGACTGTGTGATGCTCTTTGGAGTGCGACGACTTGTCGTCGCTTTCTTTTTCAAATCGGGTTTATCGAGCGTTAAGGGCTCGCGAATAAATAACTTGAACAATTGATATTGGCTCAATTTGGTAGAA
>JBBDYH010000136.1:0-80550 GCA_040901795.1 Pirellulales bacterium | reverse complement strand
GAACTGAAGCAAGCCTTGCTGCGGCAATGATTAAGGGCTTATCTTCGTGGCATTCTAGCCTGTTGCACTTTTACGGCGTCGCCGCGCTCACTCCTGATACAATTGTGAGCGATCGTGCTTTACGATACCGAGCCGGTTCTAGTAGCGCACTCTGGCTGATCGAAATGGAGGATGTTGTGTTCGAACTTCCGAACGGTTGGAAAAGAAATCTCTCGGCAACGTTTAAAGACGATTTCGTACCGGCCAGAGAGTTGTACGTGACCGAATGTACGCCGGAGTGATTGGGGGATCCATTGCCTCACCATGCCTTCTCCCAGAAAAGACGGGAGGAGCATTATGGCCAATGAACCGCTTCGTGGTGGCCGCGCTGTTTATTATCCTCGTTGTGGGTGCCGTTCTGCGCGCGTATCGACTTGACACGCCGAGGTTTAATAATGACGAGGCCTTCGCCTGGCGTCTCGCCATTAAGCCGCTGCCGGAGCTGTTGATCACGGCGGCCGGAGATACGACGCCCCCTGCCCATTACCTAGCGCTCAAGGTTTGGATGCATCTTTGGGGGACTTCGGCAATTGCGCTGCGTGCGCTTTCGGTACTGTGTGGAGCGCTTTTGATCGTGGCCGTCTACGGAGTAGTCGTTGAAGCGGCGCGATGGGGAAACGTTTCAAGGAGCGCGGCTGGATTTGGTGGCTTTACTGCGGCGTTGCTGACGGCGGTTCACAGCTTTCAACTGACGCCAAACCGGACGGCGCGAATGTACGGGCTGGGGGCGCTCTTGGCCGTAGTCTCCATGTGGTTGTTATTGCGTGCGCTGCGCGCCGATCGCCGACGCGAGTCGGCTTCTCCATCGCCGCGTATCGATCGACCATACGCCTGGTGGACCGCCTACGGCGTCTGCGCTGCGCTCTATCTGCTGACGCATCATTTCGCGCTGTTTACGCTTGCCGGTCAAGGGCTATTCGCGCTATGGTGTGCTTTCGCACCACGCGCGTCATTTACCACTTACAACTCACGCTTCACAGTCACGTCTCGCAGCGAACAAGGTTACCTGCGCCGGAGCATTCTGCTCGCCGGCGCGATCGCGCTGCTCATCTACAGCCCTTGGCTCCCGGCCGGCATCGCGCAGACATCGCGCGTCAGCGAAGATTTTTGGGTCGAAGCGCCGACGTTGGACGACTGGGGGCACGCCTTCGTCCGCTGGTGCGTGGGGATCGATAGGGCCGACACGACTTGGATTACGGTTTGTGTCGCCGGCGCGGTGTTAGTTGTAGCCCGCACACTCTGGGTGCGGCATCGTAGTCATCACGCTCCGCGTGATGTTTCCTCTCGCGGAGCGAGAGGACTGCCAAGTGATGTTTCCTCTCGCGGAGCGAGAGGACTACGCTGCTGCAATGCCGCCGCAATCGCTCTGCTCGGCCAGGCGGCGCTGCCGTGGATCGCCATCGTGCTCATGGCTACCGTCGGCGACCGGCCGATGTTGCAGGACCGCTATCTAGCGTTTTCCCAGGTGAGCTGGCTCGCGCTGTTGGGCGTCGTCGTTGCCTCGATTGCCCGTCCCGAATCGCGAGTCGCGGTTGCCGTGTCTGTGATTGGAGTGACGCTTTTGGGGACACAGCAATTCGTAGCCGAGTTGCCGCCAGGGCCGTCGGGAATCGTCGCGGCGAGCGAACGGTTAGCGCGAGATTATCTGTCCGGCGGCGTGGTGGTTGTCCAGCGACCGCCGGATGTAAACTGCTTGAAGTTTCAATTGCGCCAGCACGGTGCGACAGACGTCGATATTCGTGCCGTGCTTCGCCCGTGGCCTACGTCGGGGCACATCAACCATGTGGCCTCGCTCGACTCCGGCGAGTTCCTATCGCGGATTGAGGACTTGCCGGCCGAAGTGCCGCAGCTCTGGTTCGCAGGTACGCCCGATAAGTTCCCCGGCGGGGGTAACTTGCCTGGGTGGCAGTGGATAGAGGAGATCACGTACAAAGGTCACGGCGAGCAAGCGCCCGACTACATTTTGCGCCGCTACGAGCGGCCCGATGGTGCTCCAGCCGTACCGATACCGTAGGCCAGCCTTCCAAGGCCGGCCCAATGAACTCGACGGCCTCGGAAGGCCGTCGGGCGGACAAGCTGAAGCTTGAACTCCAACGAACTCCAACCGATGCGGCGTGCATTCACAATCGTCGAGCTGCTGGTGGTGATCGCCGTGATCAGCATCCTCACGTCGCTGTTGCTCGTAGCCCTGTCGGCCGCGCGGCAAAGCTCCGAGCGGATGCGCTGCCAGTCCAACCTCAAACAGCTCGCTTTAGCGAGCCTGACGCACCTCGACACGCACAAGCACTTGCCCACCGGCGGTTGGGGCGGCGGATGGGTCGGCGTCCCAGGACGCGGGTTCGGCGCCAGGCAGCCCGGCGGATGGGCGTACAACATTTTGCCATACATCGAGGAGGAGCCACTTCATTCGCTGGGCGCCCGCATGAACGAGCCGGCCATGTTCGCGGCCTCGGCAGAACGGCTGCAAACGCCGGTCCCCGTCTTCATCTGCCCCTGGCGGCGCGACGCCAAGACGTTTGAGATGCCTGCCGTCTACGCCTCTCGCATGCGCGGCTCACTTCCTGTGACCGCCGTAGCCAAAGGCGACTATGCCATGAATTGCGGCGACCAGATTCATTCCGAGACGCCACTCTTCCAGGGCAAATCCTTTTATGGTCCGGCGACGCTTGCCGAAGGAGACAGTCCCGGCTTCGTCTGGCCCCCCACACGCGTTTTCACCGGCGTGGGTTTCCTGCGCAGCACCGTTCGTCCCTCCGACCTCCGCGACGGGGCGAGCAAAGTCTATTTGCTCGGCGAAAAGTATCTCCACGCCGACAAGTACGAAACCGGCGACGAGCACGGCGACGATTGGAGCCTCTACACCGGCTTTCAGGACGACCTCTACCGCTCGACCAACCGCAACTGGCCGCCGTCGCACGATAGGGCGGTCAGCGTCGGCGGCGAAGAAGGCCGCTTCGGCAGCGCCCACAATGCCGGCTGGCACGCCGCCATGTGCGACGGGTCCGTCCATTTTGTATCCTTTGAGATCGCGGGCGAAGTTCACCAACGCCTCGGCAACCGTGCGGACGGTCAGCCGGCGAACGTGCCGGAGTAAACTTGTGTAGCCATCACGCTCTGCGCGATGATGCATGCTCTTGCGGAGCGAGAGGGCTACAATCCGGCTGACGTGAAGTCTGGCGACTTCGGCTACAAGTAGCAGCGGGAGCCATCTGTTGAAACGCGCGCTCATCACCGGCATTACCGGACAGGACGGCTCTTATCTGGCCGAGCTGTTGCTCAGCGAAGGCTACGAGGTGCATGGCCTGGTGCGCCGCGTGGCGCTGGAGGACCCGGCCCACCGGTTGTCGCGGATCGCGGGGATTCTCGACCGGATCACGTTGCACGCCGCCAGCCTGGAGGCCTTTCCCAGCCTGTTCGCCGCGATCGCTCAGGTGCAGCCGCAAGAGGTTTATCACCTGGCCTCGCAGAGCTTTGTCTCGCAGTCGTTCGAGGATGCGTTCTCCACGTTTCGCATCAACATCGACGGCACGCACTATATCCTGGAGTCGGTGCGGCTGGCCGCGCCGTCGTGCAAGGTGTACTTCGCCGGCTCGAGCGAGATGTTCGGCAACGCGCCGCATACGCCGCAAAACGAGCAGACCCCGTTCTCGCCCCGCTCGCCGTATGGCGTCTCGAAGCTGACCGGCTTCCACCTGGCCCGCAATTACCGCGAGGCGTATGCGATGTACGTCTGCTCGGGCATCCTCTTCAACCACGAATCGCCGCGGCGCGGTTACGAGTTTCTGACGCGCAAGGTGACCTCGTACGCGGCCCGCATTAAGCTCGGACTCGCCCGCGAGCTGCCGCTGGGCAACCTTGAAGCGCGCCGCGACTGGGGCTATGCGCCCGATTACGTGCGCGCGATGTATCTGATGATGCAGCAGCCGGTCCCCGAAGACCTGGTCGTGGCGACCGGCGAAACGCACAGCGTCCGCGAGTTCTGCGAGGCGGCGTTTGCGACGCTCGGTTTAGACTATCGCGAGTACGTCACGCAGCAGGCGCAGTTCTATCGGCCGGGTGAGATTCACGTCCTCCAAGGAGATGCCAGCCGGTCGCGCGAAAAGCTGGGCTGGAAACCGACGATCGGTTTTCAGGAGCTGGTGCAGACGATGGTGGAGCACGATTTGGAGATTGCGCGGAAGGAGATGGGGGGATAATGCGGAGGGAGATCTGGGGATACGGAGGGAGAGAGGGAGAGAGGGAGATGAGCAGTTCATCGTCCTAACTCCCTTGCCATCCCCCTATCGCCTTTCGTATCCCCCTATCTCCCCTTAGAGGCGCTCGTTCCACTTCTGGCATGTGTATCTCTCGGCGACGAGATGCTGCGTGCGTTCGCGCGGCCAGTCGATCAGCGGCTCCTGGGCTTCGAACGCTTCGCGCACTGCGACCACGAGGGCGGCGCGATTGAGCGGCAGGTTGACTACGAATTCGGCGTGCGGCCGTTGTCGCCGGTAGTCTGGTTGCCGCCTCGGCGTGCGCAAGTAGCGGCCCATCTGCTCAAGCGGAAAGTCGTACAGCAGCGTGCCGTGATAAAGCAAACAGCGGCGCTTGCAGCGCAGGCTGTTTCCGGAAAACTTGTGATCGCCCATCGCCAAGTCGCTGGTGCCTGCCTCGTGCACTGCGGGCACGCGCTGTCCGATGGCCGACGCCAACCGCCTCAGCACATGACGATGGGCGAGATCCACCGCCTGCAAATGCGGGTGGCGCTCGTACGAAAGCACAAGCGCGTACATTAAGCAGCCCGGGCCGGTGAGAATCGCTGCGCCGCCGCTGGGGCGGCGCAACACCGGCACACCCTCGGCGCTGCAGAGTGGCGTATTGATTTCGTCGTGATACCGCGATGACGATCCGAGTACGACGAACGTCTGCGGCGACTCCCAGAGGCGCAGCACCTCGCGCGGCTGTGCGGCATCCTCCGCGTCCAGCAACAGCGCCTCGTCCAAGGCCAGGTTCTCGGCCGGTGAATTGAGAGTGAGATCCAGTACCAACATCGCGAATTCCTGAACCCTGAACGGCACGTCATCCTGAGCGAAGCGAAGGATCTCTTTGATGCCACCCGGATGCTTCGCGCTGCTCAGCATGACGGCACGTGCTTGACGCCCTATCGACGTCCCCTACACTTTAGAGACAAGGTCGAGCCGTCCAACATACGCGGTTTTATGTCGCCAGCCAGCCCCACACCCCCTTCGGTTTTGTCCGACGAAGCGCTGCCTCCCGTGCAGCCGCCGAGCGCAGGATTCCTGGTGCAACTGTTTGTCATTCCGGGGCTCATCGTGCTAGTGATGGTGCTGGTGTGGATGTTGATCAAGTGGCTACCGCAAATGGGCAACGACGCCGAGACGAACGTCAAAGCGCTCGAAGGAAGCGGCGCCAATCGCTGGCAGGCGGCGGTCAACCTGGCCAACCTGCTGCGCGGCGACACCGGCGGTGAACTCAAGCGCGATCGCGACCTGGCCGCCAGGCTTGCCGACAAACTTGAGCAAGAGCTGGCCGACGGCCGTACGGGTGAAGACGCAGTCCTGCTGCGAGTGTACCTGGCCACGGCGTTGGGCGAGTTCTACGTCGATACGGGCCTACCGGCGCTCGTGCTGGCAATTGAAACCGAAGAGCGGACCGATCTCAAGCCTTCGCTGCGCACGGCGGCCACGCGTGCGGTGGCAGTGTTGTCGAGCAATCTGCGGCGCGAGACGGGCCGTGCGATCACCGACCCGGATGCCGTCGCGGCAGTGATCGATGCCTCGCGAACCGACGATTCGCTGTTGCGGACGACCGCGGCGTTTGCCTTGGGTGAAATCGGCGGCGACGCGGCCCAACAGCGGTTGCGGACGCTGTTGGATGACGTGGCACACCCGTACGCGCGTTACAACGCGGCCACGGCGCTGGCGCGGCGAGGGGAGCCGGCGGTGATCGAGGTCGTGGTGGAGATGTTGGCGACTCACGAACCGCCCGAGACGAGCGAAAAAGACACTGCGGAGGAGCAAGCGGCTCAGCGCACCCGGTTGGTGATTCATGGGTTGCAGGCGGCTTCGGAGCTGGCCGCTGCCAATTCGAATGTCGATCTGCGTTCCGTCATTGCGGCGGTGGAAGGGCTGACAGAAGACGAATCCCGCGAGCTGCGCCAGCGCGCCAAGCTAGTGCTGCAGAGTCTCCGGCGGACCGATGCAGCGTGATGGTTAGGGAGTTGGGTCCGGCTTCGGTATCGAAAATGCTAAGTAGTCCGCAGATTGATTTGGGTGGCACGCCCGGAGTCCGCGGTGATTACAGCGGTATACGAGATTACTTTCCTCACTCCTGGAGGTTTTACCATGGCGGTCAGCACTCAAGAAGTCATCGAAATGCTCAAAGTTGCCTACAATATGGAGCTGGAGACGGTGTTGAATTATCTGGCCAACAGCACCAACCCGGACGGTGTGCGGGCCGAGGAAATCAAGAAGTCGCTGTCGGGTGACATCACGGCCGAGTTGGGGCATGCCCAGATGCTTGCCAACCGGATCAAGCAGTTGGGCGGGTTTGTGGATGGCTCGGCGGCGCTTAAGTTTGGCGCCCAGGAGCAACCCCCGAAAAACACCGTAGATATCACCTCGGTCATCAAGGCGGTGATCAAAGCCGAAGAAAGCGCTTGTGCCCAATACAAGAAGCTAATTTCAGCGGTCGAAGAGGAAGACTACGTGACGCAGGATCTTTGCATTCGGCTGCTGGCCGATGAGGAGGAGCACTTGACCCTCTTCAAGGGGTTTTTGAAGGAGTATACGCAGTAGTTGCGGGATGTACGTGTGCCACTGCCGGGCACCAGGCAACAGGCTCAGCCTGGTGCCTGGTCGGCGAGCAGTGCTACGACTGTGGCCCTGGCGGGCAAAACCACGCTGTTTGCGGACTTAGGGCGTGCCACCCGGCCGCTACCCGGGGGGCCAAGGCACGATTTTCACATTTCTGTCACGCCAACCGACATCTACGTTGACTCATTTTTTCGAAACCGATAGATTCAGCAGTAATCACCTCCGTATGCCGTTTCGGCAGGATGTGTTATCGCGTTCTTGATTTTTCTTTCATCGGTGTCATCAGCGAGGCGCGTCGCCAAGGCTTCAAGGAGAGACAGGTGCAGGCCCGCCGGCTAGGGGAAGAGGTGCAAGTCCTCGCACCGGCCAAGCTCAACCTGTTCTTTGAGATCCTGGCAAAACGTCCAGACGGTTTCCATGAGATTGTAACGCTCATGGCCCCGCTGGACATTTACGACACGATCGTCGTACGGGATGTGTCGCCTTCGGACAACCAATACCCGGCTGGATCAGTCGTCTTGGAGGGTGCGTGGGCGGCCGGATTGCGAGCGCCGCAGTTTTCGCCTGTGGCTGCGGAGAGTTCCGGCTCGTTCGGCGTCGAAGAGTTGCCGCAGGGAACCGACAATATTGCGGTCCGTGCAATCGGACTGTTGCGCGAGCGCGCGGGAATCGATCGCTCGGCGGCCGTCCGCTTAACGAAACGCATACCGTCAGCCGCCGGATTGGGCGGCGGGTCCAGTGACGCAGCCGCCGCGTTGGTTGCCGCCAACGTGGCTTGGAGCTTGAACTGGTCGCGCGAGCGACTGGCCGGGTTGGCCGCGGAGCTGGGAAGCGATGTGCCGTTCTTTTTGTACTCCGCCCCGGCAGTGTGCCGCGGCCGCGGAGAGCAGATCGAACCAGTGCGCCGCTTTGGAAAGCTCCACGTCGTCGTGGTGCGTCCGCCCGCTGGTCTTTCGACGGCCGCGGTGTATAGGGCGTGCAGGCCGAGCGTTGCGCCGCTGGCAGTCGAGCCGTTGCTCGAGGCATTGTGGCGGGGCGACGCGCGCCAGCTCGGCCGCCGGATGCACAATGCTCTGGCGGCGGCCGCGCGGGGCCTGTCGCCGTGGATCGACCGATTGGCAGGCGAGTTTGCCGGGATGGAATGCCTGGGCTCGCAGATGAGCGGCAGTGGATCGAGCTACTTCGGCATATGTCGAAACGCCGGTCATGCACAGGCCGTCGTACGACGGCTAAGAGCACGGCGGCTGGGCCGCGTCTTCACGGCTGCTTGTGGATAGAAGCGTCCCCAACGGGGAAGGAGAACGCCGTGGAAATCACCGAGGTGCGGATCAAACTCATGGAAGAAGCCGGCGAGCGGCTGCAGGCCTTTTGCTCGATCACCTTCGACGACTGCTTCGTGATCCGCGACCTGAAGATCATCGAAGGCTCGAACGGCCCGTTCGTGGCGATGCCCAGCCGGAAGCTCACCGCGCATTGCTCGCAGTGCGGCAGTAAGAACCATTTGCGGGCCAATTACTGCAACCAATGCGGCCTGCGGCTGCAGGAAGACCGCAGCGTCAAGGACGAAGAGGGGCGAGCCAAGCTCTATGCCGACATCGCTCATCCGATCAATTCCGCCTGCCGTGAGATGATTCAGGACCGCGTGATCCGCGAGTTCTACGAAGAGCAAGAACGCGCCAAGCTGCCCGGCTACGTCTCGCGCTACGACGAGTTCGACTTCGACGAGCCGCCGCGGCAGCCGCATTTCAAGCCGGCGGCTGGCCGCCAGTCCGGCGCTCTGCGCAGCGCTGAACCGAGCGGCCGCATGACCGCCGAACCGCACACCCGCGGTCCGCATCGGACGTCGGTGAGCGCTCCGGCCGGCGTTCCGCGCCAGCAGTCGGCAAGCACGCCGAAGCCCTCGGCCGACGGGGGCTCGAAAGGCGGCGGATTTGGGGAGGGGATCTTTTGAGCGATAGGCCGGCGGGGATTCTTTGAGCGATAGGTCCGGAAGACCGAAAGGAAGTAGCCCCGGCCGGAAGGCCGGGGTTGTTGGCCGCGCAATAGCCGCAGGTCCGGAGGACCGAAAGGAAATAGCCTCGGCCGTGAGGCCGGGGATCATCGTAGCGAACGATCTGTTCAGGTCTGGAGGACCGGCACTCGCCACTCGCCGAGTCCCACGCGATTGATCACTTGCTAGCTCCTACGTACGATGGAGCGAGAGGATCACTTATGGAACCGTTGCAGATTTCGCTTTCGCCGGAACTTTCTCATTTTGTCGAACAGCAGGTCGTCGGGGGAGGGTATCAAGACCCGAGTGACTATGTCTCCTCGCTCGTCGAGGCCAAGCGGCTCGAAATGGCGCGCCAAGAGCTGGAAGAGCTGTTAGAGAAAGGCGTGAACAGTCCGTCACGGCCAATTACTCCGGAGTACTGGCAGGAGTTGCGCAATAGAATTGCGGCCAAGGCTAACTCGGAAGCCAACAAATAGTGCGATTGATCCATATCGTCTCTGAAGCGGATCTTGATTTACTTAACATCGGCGTTTACTTGCAGTCCAAAAGCCCGGACGCCTCGGTGCGGTTCGTCTCCGCGGTCGAGAAAACGCTCGACGAACTCGCAAAAAACCCGGAAATTGGCGCTCGGTGCGCAACGAAGAAACCGTCGTTAGCCGGACTTCGAATCTGGCAAGTTCGAGGCTTCAAGAGCTACCTGATCTTTTATCGATTCACGACGGAGCAACTTGAGGTAGTTCGAGTGCGGCACAGCTCGACCGATTGGGTGGGACTTTTCCAGTCTGAGAATCCAGCGTAAGCGTCCGACCGATTGAGTACCTCACTTCTGCATCGGCAATTTCAGTTCAATCTCCCGTCCATCGCGCAGAACCGTCGCGTTGATTCTCGTGCCGGGACGCAGAGCCAGCGTGTGCGCAAGGAACTGGCTCTCAGTCCAGTGCTCGCGCTGGCCGTCGACCGCGACGATAACGTCTCCCTTCTGAAAGCCGGCCCGCTTGGCGGTGGCATGAGCGCCGTACTCGCCGACATGCTTGACAAACAGGGCCAACGCATCGGTCGGGAGTTGGCGCTCTTTCCGTTCCTCGTCGCCAAGATCCGCAAGCAATAGCCCGCCGCTGCCCATCCTCCGCAGGTCCCAGGTGGTCGCTCGGAAGGAGATGTCCGACTCGCGCCGCCAGCCGCGCGGCAGGTCGATGGTGACGCTCCGCTTCTCGTCGCCGCGGCGTATGTCGGCGGACAGACGAGCTTCGGAACCGGCATGCTGGAGAACCCATTGCAGATCGGCGGTCGAGAGCAGCGGTTGGCCGTCGAGCGACTCGATGCGGTCGCCCGGTTTGAGACCCGCGCTTGCGGCGATCGAATCACCCTCGACCTTGGCGATCGTCGCCCGCTCGTCAGGGTTCATCCGCAGGCCCAGCACATCGGGCAGCGGGTACGGAAAGAGCACCTGCTCCGGAAACGTCTCGTTGCGTTCGCGGTAAACCTGCCGTTCGGAATCGCGGATCTGGTGGCAGTGAATGCAGCTTGCCACCACGGCGCCTTCGTAGTTCAGCTTATCGGTGTACTTGCCCTTGAGCGTGGGCAATTCCTCAGGCACGCGATGCTCGACCGGACGACCCTGTTTGCCGATGAGCCGCTCGCGGTTCGCCGGATAGCCGGCGTGTAGCTCGAGTGCGCCGAGCATCGCTTGCCGCAGCCCCAGCATCGTCATATCCTCTTCTTCTTCGCGGGCTGAGCGCGTGCCGAAGCGGCCGTAGACGGTCTTGTCGGCGTTGAGGAAGAAGGCATGAAACGACTGATCGTAATCGAACTGGAAAAGCGAGAGATCAAGGCCATTGCCTTGCACGACGCGCACGCACACGAACTTATCGAGCAGGTCCCGCACCTCGTTCTGCCGATCCAGCAGCTTCTTATCGAACCGGCTGCAGGCCTCGCAGGGGATGCACCGCAACGTCACAAACAGCGGCTTGCCCGTCCGCCGGGCCTCCTTGAATCCTTCCTCGAGATCGTTGTAAATCCAGACCTCGCTGTTCTTAAGCTGCTCCCGGTCCTGCCGCACCTTGGTGGGGCGGTCTTGAGCTTGTGCGGTCACCCCGGCGAGGACGAGGGCCAAGCTGATGGCAAAGAATTGGCGAATCATGGTTCTGATGGTCGGTTTAGGCGTCCCTTATCGTGTAACGAGCCTGAACGGGCCATCATACTTTCAGCAAGGGAGCTATCCAAGGAGCGCGTCGATCATGCTGGCAACAAGACGGCCACAGATCGAACACTGATAACCGGAGCGACGGCACGACAAAGGGATCGAGATTCTGATTTACAGAAGGGAACGAAGGGAACGAAGAAGGAGGAACCAGACGCTGCTGGTCCTTCGTTTCCTTAGCGGCCTTCTGTTCAAAAACCTCCTTGTGCTCGGGTCCCGCACGGACGGGGCTGGATCATTGCGCATCGGCGTTGGATTTCGGCGAAAAATAATTAAATCACGGATTTTGCGCATTGATTCGGGGAGCTGCCGCTGGGGCCATTGCCGGAAGTTGTTGTGGCACAGGACCATCGGGCGGCTGCCGTCGATTGGCAGGGTGGAATTGTTGCGCTTTTGAATGCATCTTATTTCGCGCGAGTCCCGGCGCGTGTCGATTTTCTTCTCACGTCGATTGCGTCGAAAAAAACGCGGTTTGTGGGAACAAATCGCCGGATGCGGGGCAGCGCGTGCCGATTCCAAGTACTATTGACTGCGGGGCTTCAGTCGATCGCGACCAGCGCCGTGCGGGCGATTTATTTCCCATTGGATATAAACACGCCGTAATCGCGATCGCAGTCTGGTTTGGCAAACACTGCTCCGCCCCGACAAGCGGGGCGGTGGCAAGGCGGCTCGAATCGGCGCTGAAAGCGCAGGCATCAGGGATGTACGGCGAGCTTGCCGACGAGCGTCGATCAAATTGTCAAAGAACGGAGGTGCGAGTGCACCCGCAACAAGTGATCATATGTATATATTAATTGATCCCGTTTGTCAAGGGGGCGAATTGCGCCACGGCGAAAAAAAGTGCAGTGCAAGTGGCGACAAGCTCGCCGCGGCGAGTTCCGAGCAACCAGCAGTGGCACGCGGCGGTTTATCTTGGCTACAGCGCGTCAGAATGAGCCAACACCGCGCGGCATACTTCGAGAAACTCCGCACGATCCAAGTCGTTCTTGGCGTCGTTCACGCGCCAGGAGCAGATCACGAAGTCGGCCGGTCCCAGTCCGTCGGCCACATGATCGACCGTCCGCGGCATCTGAAACCGCGGATCACGCGGATATCGCCAATGATCCTTACCCGAATCCATGCCACTCCTGCAATCGGCGTCCGGACGTGTTTCGATTGCGGGGGGTAGGACGCCCGACAGCCCTTGGGTCTTGCCTTCGCCAAAGGCTTTTTGCTCCTAAGCAACGGCGGGACGCACTGTTCCTACTCGCTCGACAATGACTTGGTAGCCCATCCAGCCATCTCGCTTAAGAGAATCCAACTCAGCCGATTTCACGGCGTACTTAAGATACACGTATATAGCTGGCCGGTCATTTATCTCGCCTACTGCGACAGCGGTCAGCCAATCGTGTTTTTCTAGTCGATTTTGCAGTGACTCGGCGGCTTCTTGGATTCCCATGCTCACACTCCGTGGCCACCAACAAGTGTAAGTCCTCCGAATGCGGAAAGCACCCGGTCGATCGACATAATATTGACGTAGCCACCTCTGTTATTCGACGCAAAAACGATGCCGACCGCATGGTTTCCGTCCTCGGTCACGACTAAACTTCCTGAATCACCACCAACCGCAAATGGGTCGCTATCAACGGACCGAACGACCCAAACCTGCCGAAACCACACGATTGCCTTGAAATTCTCGGATTCGTAGCGGACCGGGGTCTGCACAACTTCCGACTGTATTTTACCATGCGTCAACCCGGTGGTCCTCCCAAACTTCTTGACCAGCATGTCGGGAGCGGGGCTCTTTGAGGCGGTCGGGGTGTCGAATCCACCGGCATCCCCTTGCCAAGAGGATACGGAATTCGGGTCGGCTACCTCCCCAATGGCTAAGTCATCTCGGCAGGGCGGAACAAGGCCAGGAACGCCGCTGCGCAATTCGGTCATTTCCGAATGGGCTCCGATCATCCGCGGCGGGTTTCCAGGTCTGCTGTCATTGCCGCTCGGAGACATGATCGGCATTCCTACGGACAAGTGGTTGCAATCGGCGATGACGTGATTGTTGGAAAGTATGAACAAGCTGTCCGGATCGGCGCTTTTCATCACAAGGGCGCCGAAGGTTCCTGAATAGTCCTTGCCGCTGGGAGCGCACGAGCTACCGCACGCAACTCGTCCAGCGCGATCGAAAATATTCCCCCGATTGGAGATGGTTGCCCGCGGACGAACAATTATTTTCCCGACGTTCTCGACAATTATGGGGACGTCACCGACCTCTTCCGGTAGGGACGCGAACGCCCTCTTGGTCCCCTTGGTCACGTAAATGTAGACCGCCTCCTCTTCGCTTCCCTCTTCAGCATAGCCAACCGCCTGCACAGATAGGTTCGCAAACGCATCGTCCGAAAACTCTCCGAACGCCCTGGCCGACGCTTGTGTCAGTTCCGTCGTTGGTGATCCGGCCAGTTCAAAGTTTCCTTCGTGAAGAAACTTATCGGTAAGAAGGGTGGCCAATTTGGACGGCTTCATAATGTGCCCGCTAAGGATTGAGGATTGGCGGATTCACGGCATCGTACATAATGTAACCATGTCGGGCGATTAAAGCTGGCCCGCTACGCGGCAAGGAGGGAATTCTTGCACAGGCGTTTTCGACCGCGACTGATTCAGACGACGGAGTGCCCCTTGCAATGATGTGCCAGAAAAGCAGCTATTCAGCGCTCCGGGCGTCTGGCCGAGTCGCCTCCCAGGGATATGTCTCGCTCTTCACGCGGGCATAGTTCTCGTCCAGTTGCGGTCCCAGTAGTACCAGTGCGGCGATGCGGCGGATGACTTCGGTGACGTAGGCGACTTCGTCGACTGTGAGCGGGCGGCCCAAGAGCGCTTGCTCGCGGTAGGAAAGCCACTTCTTCAGCACCTGATAGCCACCCAGCGTGTACTCCCAGACTTGCCGCGGGACGTTGCGCCAGTAGGCGGGCGCGTTGAGATGGATGTCGAAGGTGTCTCGGCCGAGCAGTGCGATGACGCTTGGTCCCATCGCGGCCGTTTCGTCGGCCGTGAACTGGCGAGGACGCGCGTCGCCGGTGCTTGGCATGGTGATGCCGCCTTTGCCGCCGATGCCCCACCGCGCCGTGACGGCGAAGTCCTGTCCGCTGAGCTGCCCGCCGCCCACCTTGGCCGCCGCGCCCAGCGCTTTCAATTCCGGCCGCACTTTGCCGGCGGTAACGCCTTCGACGGGCGTTTCAGGATCGAGCAGTGCGGCGATCTGGCGGCCGAGATCGGCAGAGGCGACTAGATCGTCGCGCGTGCTGGGAAGCGGAATTCGCGGCCAATCTTGCCGCAATGCCGACGCGTTTTCAGTCGCGTACAAAGGCGCGTACATTATCGCGATGACGTGGTGAAATAAATGAAGTATGTCCGAGATGCTATCGAACGTGTTCAGATACGCTAAAGCGCTTTCAGACACGTTCGCGACGTGATCATTAATCCGGCGACTCTCATTTTCAGGGATCAGCAACAGCTCGCGTGATTGTGGTAACGTGTTTAGGAACAAGGGGAAGAGGTTCGCACCACGTTCGATAATGTGAAGGGTCGCGAGATGCCGTAGCACGGCGGGCGGGTCGAATGGTTTTCGGTTTTGTTGGGTTGCCGCTATCCAAAGATTTCCTTCGAAAACATGCGGCAGATATTCGGGACGCGGTCGATCGAGGAGATGCTCCGGTTCCCAGTACAACCAGCGGTTATCAAATGGCCGGTATGCGAACCGTTTTATCTGATTGGAAGCAAACGATTTTGATCTGAGCGCGTCTCGGGCAAGGCGTGGGTCGAATCCGCTTCCATGTTTCATCAACGCGGGATAGGCTTTTGCAATTTCTTCGTCGGAATGGTCGTCGGAATGGTAGACCTGAAACCGATCGTGAAGTTGCTCCTTATTCATATCCACGACCGCTTCGTCTCGGCTCGTCTTTACTCCGGGGAAGCAAGCGGGAAAAAGCTCGGGCATCAGCGGCCAAGTTGTGTAGTTGGCCTCTGTGTTCATTGGGCGAAAGGCCACCGCCAAAGAGACGACAGGTACGATTGGTCGATATTGATGAACGTCAAATGGCGTTGAGCTTGACAGCAATTCTTCGCGCTTTCGAATACCCCAAAAATCGCGGAACCGAATTGTCGCCGGAGTCTTATGATCAGGCACGCGCGAGAGCAGCGCGATGGCAGTGCCGACTTGAATGCCTTCGCGGTTCTGCGGCGTACTGAAGACGCTTGGGTCCGGTTGGCCGTCGGGGGTGGTCTTGCCAGTTTTGTATTTGTCCCCATTCAAGTTGTCGATCCAAATCTGGTCGAACTCTTCCAGGAATCGCTCGCGCAGGCCGGTGTGCGAGAGTCCATCGAGCCAGGAATAGTTCGAGATGTAACAGACGATGCCGTGCTGAGCGTTCCGCTCGGTGATGCAGCGTTCGGCGATGCGCCAGAAACGCACATACAGGTCGTTCAGGCCTTGCCCCTGCGGCTTGGGCGCGGTCTTGGTAGTGCGATACGGCTCGACAATTCCAGCTTCTTCTTCCGCCGGCAAACCCGCGAATCCGTTGTATGGCGGATTGCCGAGCACGACGAGAATCGGCACGGCTTGCTTCACGCGATCGGCCTTGTCGCGCTCTTCCTCCATTTCGGGAAAAATCAGCTTTTGCTTGGGCCCCTTGGGCGGCTGCCAGCCGGTGAGCGCGTTGGTTAAGAACACCGCCGCACGCTCCTTTTGCTTTTCGTCGAGCACGGTCCCGTGATTCTTCAAGAAGAGACCGATCTGCAGATGCGCCACGACGAAGGGGGCGGGCAGGATCTCAAAGCCAAACACGCGGTCCATCGCCGCTTGCTTGAGCCGTCCGCCGAGCAGGGCGCCTTCTCCCTTTTCCACCAGCCTGGTGGCGATGCTTTGCAGGACCTCCACCAGATACGCGCCCGTGCCGCAGCAGGGATCGAGCACGTAAACGCTGGGGTCGGCCAGTCCGTCGGGCCGATTGAAATCGCTGCGCAGCACCTGGTCGACGCGCGTCACCATGTACTTGACGATCTCCGGCGGCGTGTACCAGACGCCGAGCTGCTTGCGGAGCTCCGGATCGAAGGATTCGAGGAACGGCTCGTAGAAGTACTGGACGGCTTCGGCATCGCGAAACTTCGCGAAAAAGGCGTTACGGTCAACGCGGTTAAGCGTGTCAGCCGCCCACTGCATCACTTCCGTGAGATTGTCCCAGGCGTCGAGCTGCGCCGGGTCCGTGAGCTCGCGGAACAGCTTGCGGAGGATCGGGACGTGCAGGTATTTCGACGCTTTCTCCCAGTCAAACTTGTCGTGGGCGCTGGTGGTCGAGCGATGCCAGAGCACCCAGGCGGAGAAGAGGCCGTAGAACAGCGTCTGCACGAGCGTGGACTGGAAGAAGCGTTCGCCTTTGGCGTCGGTGACCTTCAGCCCCAAGGCGTCTTCCAGCGCTTTGCGGACGGTTTGCATCGCTTCGTGCGCTGCGGAGTGCTCGACGCGGCTGCGCGCGTCGCGCGCGTAGCTGGCCAGAAACCAGGCGACGTCCTTGGGGTCGGTGAGCGGCGTGAGGCGTCGCAGGCAGCGGATGCAGAAGTCGAGCAACCGTTCGCCGTGAACGTCGGCCGCCTTGTTCGGCTCGGCGGCGAGCTGCCAGAACTCGCGCTCGCTGGCCGCGAGACGGTAGTACTCGTGGCGCACCGGATTGCCGCGGTCGTCGCGCCCGATCAGCACGAACTCGCGGTAGTTGGTCACCAGCACCTGGTTGTAGCGGTCCCAGTAGTCCGAGACCTGACGCGTGTCGGCGATGACCACCACGTCTTGTTTCGGCGGCTTGCACTCGATGACGCCTCGCGCTGGCGCCTGGCCGGGAGGCGGGGCGTCGGCGCCCCGCGCGATTTGATCTTTGGTGAACAGGCCGCCGTCTGGCATGCCGGCGCCCTGGTTCTTCAGGTTCATGAAGCAGAGCACGCGCGGCTTCAGCTTTGCCGACTCGGCGGCGGCATCGAGCAGCGCTTCCAGCGGCGAGTAGAGGCTCGTTTCGGGCGTGGTGGCGCCGGTGCCGCGGCGGTTGCGGCAATCGGCAAGATATACGGCCAGAGGGTGGGTCAGCATGCGTGAAAAAACGGCTGAACGAACGAAGGGCCAAAACGCTGCCGACCCGGCCCAGAGGCGCTCGGTGCCTGGGAAGATCAGCCGCCCTGCTGCCGCCGTAGACGAAAAGCGAAGAGCCTCGCCTCCTGCGAGAGGGAAGAACGCGATTATACACCGGCTTACGAGCATGCGCACCCCAATACCGGTTTTTGCCCAGCACCTTTCTCACATAGGTGCGACCTCCGAGAGTCGATCGAGCGGCCCGGGCTATCCGCAGTCCCAGATTCCTCACCCCACTCCTCACCTTCTTTTTCCCCGAGTGGCCCAATTTTAGGGCTTGGCATGATACATGTAATCTGGTACACTATGACGATCATGAGGTGCCCGCTTCGCCTCCCCGCCGCGGCGTGGTTGTGCATTTGCGCCTCCTCCTTTGGTCCTTCGTTCAATTGCCAAACCATCTGCATCCGTTACCTGCTATGTGCTCCATTTGTTCCTTCACTCCCGCTAACCCGCCGGTCATCACTCCGTAATTCGCATGCATACCCGCATGGGACGTTCGACTACCGTAGACCTCTCGCTCCGCGAGAGGATTCATCACGCGGAGCGTGATGACTACACTCGGCGAACAGCTCGATCTTTGGAAATTTGAACCCGGCCACCAAACGCCGATAAGTCCGGTAATTCGCCTGCACCGCCGAACATGCAACTGCAAGCGCTTCAAGCGCTTCCGCCGATTCGATCCCCTTGATCAGCCCGACTTTCTGGCGCTTGACCCCCCTATGCGTTTTTCTTTTGCAACAGCGCCAAAAAGTCCCCAAGCGGCTGCGATGGGCCTTGGGGATAGGCATCCAAGAACGCTTGAAGCGCCATGCGCGCTGACCCAAGTGTGGAACTCCGTTGGAGTTCAACTCGGTTTTTTTGGTTCGATACCCAGGGTGCGCGGCGGAATCGCCACGACCCTGGGCTTTGGAGTGCAACGCCGTTGGCGCATGGGGTGTCCTTCGCTTTGCTCAGGATGACAGGCGCAGGGCGATGAGTTACGGCCCGTTGGGCCTTTGGATGTGTGCCGTGGGCTCTTGACCCAGTGGGCTTTCGAGTTCGGGGCCTTCAGCCCGGAAGCACCCAGCGTTGCGCCGCCGGACTGTGGAGTCGCGGGCCTTAAGCCCGGCTAACATGCTGGCCCTGCGGCGGTTGCAAGCTTATTCCGCCGGGGGTAGAGTCAGGGGTTATTCCTGCTGGAGTGCCAAGAATGAGCCGGGTGTGCTTTGCCACTGTTTTTGCCTGCATCCTCGCGGTGGGGCCGGCGCGCGGGTTGGCCGACGAGGAGGCTCGGCAGGAGCCTCGCCCTCCCGACTTAGTTCGCGAAGTGCAACCGATCTTGCGGCAGAATTGCGGCAAATGCCATGGCGCCGACGAACAGAATGGCAATCTGCGATTCGATGAAAGAGCGACTCTGTTCGCCCAGGCCGATTCGGGCGTCCGGCCGGTGGTGGCGGGCCACCCTGCGAAGAGCGAGCTGATCCGGCGGATCCGCTCGACCGATGAAGATGACCGGATGCCGCCGGAAGGCAAACGCCTGGCTGCGGCGGAGATCGAGGTGCTCACCCGCTGGGTTGCCGAGGGGGCCAAATGGCCGGAAGCGACTGTCACCACCATTCCGGTGCTTTCGCGGAGCGAAAGGCGACAAACGAGCGAGCATTGGTCGTTCCAGCCGTTGACGCAGCCGCAGCCGCCGGCGGTTAAGGACGAAACCTGGCCGCGCAACGCGATCGATCGGTTCATCCACGCGCGGCGAGAGGCGGCGGGAATCAAGGTCGCGCCTGATGCCTCTCCAGAAGTCCTCATCCGCCGCGCGAGCTATGGCTTGACCGGCCTGCCGCCGACGCAGGAAGAAGTGCGGGAGTTTGTGGGCAAGTATCGGGGGGCTGACGCCGCCCCGCTCGCCGATAGGTCCGCCGCCCCGCTCGCCGAGCTGGTCGACCGGCTGCTGAGTCGGCCCGCCTACGGCGAACGCTGGGGACGGCACTGGATGGACTGGGTGCGCTACGCCGATACGGCGGGGGACAACTCCGACTTCCCGATCCCGCAAGCCTACCTGTACCGCAACTATATCATTGACTCGTTCAACAACGACCTCCCCTACGATCGGTTCCTGATCGAGCAGATCGCCGGCGACCTGCTGCCTGCCGAGAACCAAGAGCAGCGCAACCGCCAGACGATCGCCACGGGCTATCTGGCCATGTCGCGGCGATTCGGTTCGCTGGTCGAGCGCTATCCTTGGCACCTGACGGTCGAGGACACGATCGACAACCTGGGCCGAACGGTGCTCGGGCTGACCATATCCTGCGCCCGCTGCCACGATCACAAGTTCGATCCCATCAGCACCCGCGACTATTACGGCGTGTACGGGTTTTTCGCCAGCACGCGTTACCCGTTTCCCGGAATCGAGCTATTCCAAACGCAAAAGGATTTGGTCCCGCTGGTCCCCGACGCCGAAGCGGCGGCGGCACTAGCGCCGTTCCAGGAGAAGACCGACAAGTTGACCGCCCGGCTCGAGAAATTGCTGGCCGAATGGGAAGAGCGATCGCTGGAAAACGCCGCCAAGGCAAGCTCGGCCACGGTCGATGAGCAGCGCAAGTTGAAGGATGAGCTCTCAGGCATGCTGATCAAAGCGCGAAGGGCAGGTGAGGAGCTCGCCGAACATCTCAAGACAATTCCCGACCTGCCGACGGCATATGCCGTCCAAGACCGCAAACCGACAAACGCCCGCATCCAGCTCAAAGGCGAGCCCGAGCGGCCCGGCGCCGAAGTGCCGCGCAAGTTCCTCGACGTGCTGGGAGGTCAGCAACTCGAAAGCGACATTGCCGAGTCCGCCAGCGGCCGCCTTGAGCTCGCCCGCTGGATCGCCAGCCCCGACAACCCGCTGACCGCGCGGGTGATCGTCAACCGTATCTGGCAGCGGCACTTTGGCACGGGGCTCGTATCCACGCCGAGCGATTTTGGAGTGCGCGGAGAGCCGCCGACGCATCCGGAGCTACTCGACTGGCTGGCGGGCGAACTGATTCGTAGCGGCTGGTCGCTCAAGCACCTCCACCGTCTGATTATGAACTCGCGAACGTACCAGCTTTCGAGCTTTGACGTGGAGGAGATCCTGGCCGCCGATCCCGGCAATCGCTGGTACTGGAAGTTCAACCGGCAGCGGCTCGATGCCGAATCGATCCGCGACACGCTGCTCTTGGTTGCCGGTTCGCTCGACACGGCGATGCCCCGCGAGCCCCACCCGTTCCCCTCGTCGAAGGACTGGAAATACACGCAGCATCATCCGTTCAAGGACGAGTATTCGAGCAACAAGCGCAGCGTGTACCTGATGACCCGGCGGCTGACCGCCCGGCCGTACTTTCAGACCTTCGACGGTCCGGACCCCAACGCCTGCACCAGCCGCCGCGATCAGTCTGTGACCGCGCTGCAGGCGTTGTACTTTGTCAACGATGAGTTTTTGCACGAGCAGGCGAGGCGGTTTGCCGAGCGGCTGCTGGGCGAAGAGAACGATGAACAGGAGCGGCTGAGCCTCGCGTTTAACACGGTTTTGTGCCGTCCCCCGAGCTCGCAAGAGACGGCGTTACTGCAGGAGCACTTGGCGGCCGTCCGCGCGCAGGCGGCGGGGGATGCGGACGTTGAATTGCAAGCCTGGTCCAGCGTCGCCCGCAGCCTGCTGCGGCTGAATGAGTTTTTGTATGTGGATTAGATCCAGTAACCCGATGCGTGAGCGAGGGACTAACCGATCCCCCCTCGCTTACGCGTCGGATTACGACTTAATACCGCCCGATCGCGTATAGACCATGAACGAATCTAAATTGACCCGCCGCACGCTGATCCGCTCCATGGTCGGCGGCTCGCTGTTGATGCCGGGTTTGCTCACGGAGCTGCTGGCCGCCGACGAGCAAGACCCACTTTCGCCGCGCCCGCCGCATCGAAAGGCGCGAGCCAAGACGGTCATCTTCATCTACGCCACTGGCGGCGTCTCGCACATCGACACGTTCGATCCCAAGCTGACCGCCAAGGGGCGCGACGGCAGCGGGTCGGATAAATACGTGGGCAACCTCTTCGGCGCGCAGGCGAACAAGCACTGCGGCGCCGAAGTCAGCGAGATCTTTCCGCATCTCCGCGACGTGATGCACGAGATCTGTCTGATTCGCTCGATGAAGGCCTCGCACTTCGATCATTCCGAAGCGACGCTCGGCATGCACACCGGGTCGCCGACGTTCGCCCGGCCGAGCATGGGGTCGTGGATCAGTTATGGCCTGGGCACGTTCAATCAGAACCTGCCGAGCTTCATCGTCATCGCGCCGCACCTTCCCTACGGCGGCACGCAGGTTTACGCCAGCGACTTTTTGCCCGCCGTGCATCAGGGCACCCGCGTGCTCCCCGGCGACAATCCGATCGCCAACCTGCGGGCCCCCGGCGGCAGCGGTTCGTTGCAGGGGCTCGAGTTCAGCCTGGTCGATAAGCTCAATCAACAGCACTATAGCCAGCGCAGCCACGACAGCGCCTTGGCCGCACGTATCAAGTCGTTCGAGACCGCCTTCCAGATGCAGCAAGCGGCGCCCGAGGCGTTCGACCTCAATCGCGAACCCGAACATGTCCGGCGGCTGTACGGGCTCGATCGCAAAACCAAGGGAGCCGGGGCCGACTTTGCCTGGCAGTGCCTGGTGGCGCGCCGCCTGGCCGAGCGGGGCGTTCGTTTCATCGAGCTGGTTGATACCGGCTCGCGCCCCAACTGGGACTCGCACGGCGACATGAAAGAGCACGCCGATTTGGCCTACAACGTCGATCAGCCGATGGCGGCGCTGATCACCGACCTCAAGCAGCGCGGCATGCTCGACGAGACGATCGTCGTCTGGGCCACCGAATTCGGACGCTCGCCCACGCGCGAGGGGAAGAACGGCCGCGGTCACCATCGCGATTGCTTCAGCATCTGGCTGGCCGGCGGCGGATTCCGTGCGGGTCACATCCACGGCGCCACCGACGAGATCGGCAAGTATCCGGTGACAACGCCGGTCGAAGTGCACGACCTGCACGCCACGATCCTGCACCAACTCGGCATTAACCACGAGCGCCTCACCTTCCGCCACGCCGGCCGCGACTTCCGCCTCACCGACGTCCACGGCCGCATCATCCGCGAGATTATCGGTTGAACGGCGGCGGGTGGTTGTCAATGGTGCCGGCGGCGTGAAGGTCTTCCTGTTTTCTCGGCCGCCTTTAAACAAAATCACTGCCGGGCGGCGTCTTTCTTATAGCAGCGCGCTTCAACGCTGCTCGATGTTGCGGGAGTGACCCATGGTGGGCGATTCCGATCCGTGGAAGCTTTGGCTCGACGAGCACGGCGCCGCCTTGGTGCTGCTCGCGCGGCAATGGGTTGCCAGCCACAACGACGCCGAGGACGTGGTCCAGGAAGCATTCGTTCGCTTCTGGCGATCGCGGCATCGAGTCGCCGAACCGGTCGCGTACCTCTATGCCTGCGTTAAGCACTGCGGGTTGGACTGGCAACGCGCCGGTAAACGACGCTCGAAGCGGGAAGAAGCATCGGCTCGGCCGGAAGCCGAAAGGCTGTTTGCCGGGCCGATCGAACAAGACGAACGTCGCATCGCGGTCGAGGCCGCGTTGCTCAACTTGCCGGAAAAGCAGCGGGAGGTGCTGGTGCTGAGGATTTGGGGCGGGCTGACGTTCAGCCAAATCGCCGAGGCGCTGGCGATCTCGATCGATACCGCCGCCTCGCGCTACCGATATGCATTGGCCAGGCTGCACGAGGAGCTTGCCGAGGAGACGATCCCATGAACCAGCCCTATGATTCGCTCGAGGCGGAACTCGGAGAGTTACGACCATGCGAGGTTTCGCCCGGACTCAAATGGCGCGTGGCCGAGTGCCTGGCGGAAACGCAAACGATCCGGCCAGCGCGGCCTTGGAGCGCTGCGCTTGCCGGCGGGTTGGCGGCGGCCTGTCTGGCGGCCGTGCTGCTGGGCTGGCGGAACGACCAGGGCTTCGAGCCCGGACCGATCGAGATCCAGCCGTTCGCGCCAGTTGTGGCAAATGGGGACGCAAAGCCTACGGTCCAGGTGTACCGCCGCGCGCTGGCCCGCTCGTCGAATGCACTGCATGCGTTGCTCGACAAACACGCAGCTCGCACATTGCCACCCGATTCGGAGCGCGCGCAGATTCGGGCTTTCATGCGTTCTGATGAACTCTACGCCTCAAATGGAGAACTATGATGCGATTCTCGAAAGTAAAAGCGCTGTTGTTGCCTGTCGTGGTGGTCTGGACTTCGATCGCAGCGGCACAAGCGCCGGACGTCAAATCCGATCTCGCCGCAAACGCCGCGTTGCAGTATTGGCAGGCCTTCGCGCACATGCCGACCTTGAACAAAGAGCAGGAGAAGATTTTGGCAGAGTGGAGCACGGTTTCGCTCGATGACCCGGCCGTGCAGAAACTGGTTGCCGGGCCGCGCACCAGCCTGATGTACTTATACCGCGGCGCGAAAGAGAACCGCTGCGACTGGGGGCTGGATTACAGCGATGGCGTCAGCCTGCTGCTTCCTCACCTGGCCAAAGCCCGCGACCTTGCGCGCCTTGCCGCTTTGCACGGTCGGTACGAGTTCGAGCGCGGCAACAAACGAGCCCTCCGCGATGACGCGATGGGCATCATGGCGCTTGCGCGGCATGTCGCCCGCGACCCAATCCTGATCAGCATCCTGGTCGGCTATTTGATCGAGGACACAGCGATCGACCTCGTGGCGCCCTATGTGCCGCAGATGAAGGCGCCGTTTCCTCAGGCCCTGACAATGTATGAAAGTTTGCCGAAAAGAGCGACAGTCCAGCAAACGCTCCCCATCGAGAAGAAGTGGATGGCGGGATATGTGATCAGAGAACTAAGAAAGGCCGAACAAGCGAAGAAAGGTTCGTGGCGAGAACTATGGCAAATGCTCGGACCAGACGTTCCCGATGCCGTAAAGCAAGTAGGCACCGTCGAGGAAGCCATCAATCTGACCGAAGGCCTCCTTCCGCGCTATGACGAATTGGAAAAGATGATCGGATTGCCCAGGGAGGAGTTTGATGCGCAGTATCCCGATTTCAAACTGAAGGCGAGCGCCGCCAATCCGCTGGCCGGTGTTTTGCTGCCTGAATTTACCAAGGTCCTTGCCAAGGAACGTCGAAACCAGGCACGATTGGCGCTGCTGTTGGCGGCGATCGCGGTGGCTCAGGATGGCCCGGAAAAGCTAAAGGAGATTACGGATCCCTTTGGCACGGGCCCATTTGAGTACCGCGCCCTGGATGGTGGCTTTGAGTTGAAGTCAAAACTCCAGTTCGAGGGTCAGCCGGTGACTTTGACTTTTGGACAGCGGAAAAAGTAGGCTGGGGCGTCAAGCTGACGTACGGCGGCTTTCCAAAGCCGCCCTTCAAACGCGACGGCCTTGGAAGGCCGTCGTACTTTGTTACGATGGCTCTCCGAGGCCATAGAACGTCGCCACGGAGAGCCTGGTTTGCTCGCGGACGAGTCGGGCGATGTGCTCGACTTCGTCGTTTGCCAGGGGGGCCACGTAGCTCTCAGTCGTCCGCCGGGCAATCGTATAAATCTGCACAAGTTTGATGCTTCCTCCCGCCAGGACGATTTCATTCAGCCGGTCGCAGAACGCGTGCAATTCCTCCAGCGGCGGCGGCTCGCCGTGGACGCGCATGAAGAGCGCCTGGATCACAATCGGTCGCAAGCGGGCGGCGTCGGTGATGTTGTCGAGAATCTGTTGGAACGGGATCGGCGTGCGATCGACAAGCTGGAAATACTCTGCAGTCCCTGCTTCGAGCTTGGCCCAGATTTCGCCGTGGTTGTCGTCGAGAATCGCCAGACCGCGCCGCACGTGCGGCCGCTGGAACATGCTGGCATTGGTGATCAGCACGAGCTTCACGTCGTCGAGCCCGCGTCGGCGCTTCAACTCGGCCGCGCGGGCGATGATCTCGTCGAAGTTGCGGTAAGTCGTCGGCTCGCCGTCGCCGGAGAAGGCGATGTCGTTTAGCCGGCGGAGAGGCTCAGGCGTGTCCCGGAATTTTTCCGTGTGGTAGATTTCGCCCGTCTGCACAAGCGTGAGCATCTCGTCTAGTTCGCGGAACAGCGCGTCTGTTTCGACAAACGTCGTCTCGCTTTGTGTCGTGCGATCGACCTGACAATAGATGCAATCGAAGTTGCAGATCTTGTCAGGATTCAGGTTCACGCCAATTGAGATGCCCCCCGACCGGCGGCTGAGCACCGGATAGACGAACCGGTTAGTCTCGAACGAGCGTTCGTGCTGCGCGTGAAGGGGGACGATGTCGTGCGGCGACGGAGCAGATGCCATGCTGCCATTATACGTGATATGCATCCTATTCCCGAGGCAACGCGAACATCAGCAGCCCCATGCCGGCGACCGCACTCACCGCCGATCCCGCCAGGATGCCGATTTTTCCCGCATCCAGCAATTCCCCATTGAGCGCCAAGGCCGCGATGAATAGCGACATCGTGAAACCGATGCCAGCCAGGCATCCCGCGCCGACCATGACAAGCCAGTTGACCCCCGCCGGCAGCGACGCCCAACCGGCGCGGACCGCCAGCCAACTGAAGGTCACGATCCCCAGCGGTTTGCCCAGGATGAGCCCGGCGGCAACCGCCAGCGCGACCGGCTGGCCGAAGGCCGACGGGTCGATCTGCACGCCAGCATTGGCCAACGCAAACAGCGGCATAATGGCGAATGCGACCCAGGGGTGCAGCGCGATTTCCAGGCGCTCCAGCGGCGACACGGATTCTTGCGCCGTCGAGGTCAGCTCGCCGACCAGCTTCGTCCGCTCGGCGGCGTGTGGCCGATCGCGCACGCCGTCGAGGCGGTCGATGGCGTCGGCAATTACTTCACGCAACGCGGTTTGACCCAGCCAGGCGCTGCCCGGCGTCATCAAACCGAGTATAACGCCGGCCACCGTGGGATGGACGCCCGAATAGAAAAACCCCAGCCAAATGCCCGCGCCGAGGATCACATACACAGTCACGGTACGGACCCCGATGCGATTGCAGAAGTAAATGAGCGTGAAGCCAATTGCCGCGCAGGCCAATGGAAGCAATGCAATCTCGGACGAATAGAAAACCGCGATTACCAGCACTGCGCCGATGTCGTCGGCGATCGCCAATGCCAACAGCAGAATCTTCAGCCCCAGTGGCGCCCGCTTGCCCAAGAGTGCCAGAAAGCCGACCACGAAGGCGATATCGGTGGCCATCGGTATGCCCCAACCGGATTCGCCCGCTTCGCCGAATTGAAAGCTCAAGTAGATCGCGGCGGGCGCGATCATGCCGCCCAGGGCGGCCATGATTGGCAACGCCGCTTTCTTCGGTTCGCGCAGCTCGCCATCCACGAGCTCGCGCTTGATCTCCAGACCCACGACGAAGAAGAAGATCGTCATCAAGGCGTCGTTGACCCAGTGGGCCAAGGACTCATTCAGCTCCCACGAGCCGACAACGATGCTTAAATGAATGTGCCAGAACTCGTCATACGCCGCGGCCCAAGGCGAATTGGCGAGAAACAGCGCCACGGCGGTGCATACCAACAGCACCATGCCGCTGGCCGACTCGATGTGCAGGAAGCGCACAAACGGACGCACCAGGCGCTGGACGGGTGTCTTGGGCAAGCGCTCAAGCGCGGAGCGCTCCTCTTCCGGACTCGCGTTGCCTTCCGTTTTCATCACGAGCTCTTTTTGGAGTGCGGCGATTTATCGCCGCTTTGGATTTCCAACCACGCTTGAAAGGAGAACGTCATCGCCTTATCGGAACACATTGAAATCCAAAGCGATGACGAGTCATCGCACATCAAATGCTCAACCCAGTACGTAGTTGCTCAGCAAGTTTGCCAATATATAGAACGCCAACCCACCAATCAGCACCGCCGCCGAAAAGCGGCGAAAGTGTTGGATCGTGGACGGTTCACCGGTGGAGGTCTGCGGCTCGCCCCCGGAAAATTCGGCCCAGCGAGCAAGGACCATGAGAACCAGCGTAGCCAGGTACGTAATGTCCGCGCCGGTCCGCCAGCCGGTTCCAACTCTGAACAAGATCATCAAACCCGAGGCGGTGAGCAACAGCGGGCCGAACATGACCCAGAACGCGCGGCCGAGCACTGCGAGGACCGAAGTGTTTTTTACGACGTTCATGGCGTCACCTGTGAACGAGAGAAGAACGCGAAAGACACAGCGACGGCGTAGGCGGCACTGACCCGCCGCGGCGGGTCAGTGGCGTTGGACGGCGGCGAAATTGCCAAGAAGCAGAGCCCGGATGGGCTCACCACCAGAACCAGGCGGGCGGAAGTTCAGAGACCGCCGCCGTTGCTAATGAACAGCAGCAGGTAGCGCGTGTGCTCGGTAGCCGGATTGTGTTCAAACGCCGAACGCATTAGCAATCTCGAGAAGCAAGCGCGCTGTGAAGGAGCCGGGATCATTGTGGGGTGGCGGCGCCGCAAAGACAAGAGCTTGTACTCCGCATGCCATCCGCTGTAGCAGATACACTCCGTGTGCCGTTCCGGACACGGAGTGTGCGGTTTACATTGAGTGTGCCAGAACTGATATGCTAGCTTGATAGGGTTGTTGACGAGTCACCGCACGCCAAAATGCTTGAGTTATTGCTTGTAGTCGCATTCACGTTGCACCTGGTCGCGGTCAATGTGGCGGCGGCGGGGCCATTGTATTGCGTGGCGGCGGAGTGGAGGGGAAGGCGGCGCGGCGATGTTGCGGCGCAGCGGGTGGCGCGGCGGTTTGCGGTTTGGTCGCTGATTGGATTTGTGGTGGGCATCACAATCGGCGGCGTGCTGTTGGCGATACTGTGGTACGCCGACCGCGCGTATTGGTCGGCGCTCGCGCGCGTCCCTAGGTATCGGTGGTGGTTTTTCGGTGGCGAGGTGGTGTTTTATTTCGTGTGCATGATTCCGTATGTGGTGTTATGGGAGCGCGTCGGCGGACGGCGATGGTGGCATCGGCTGCTGGCTATCTTGGCGGCGACCAACCTGCTGTATCACTTCCCGCCGCTGTTCACGATGTTGTCGCTCATGAGCTCGCGCCCCGAGTTGGCCGGCGAAACACTCGACCGGTCGCTGTATGTGGAGCTGTTCACCGACGCAGAGACGCTGGCGCGGGTGGCGCATCACTGGCTTTCGTCGCTGGCAACGACGGGCGTAGCGCTGATGTTACTGGCGACACGAGGGGACGCGTCGAGCGGTTGGATGGCGGTGTTCGCCGCGCGCGTGGCGCTGACAGCGAGCGTGCTGCAGTTGCCGGTTGGCGTGTGGCTATTGCTGGTGTCGCCCGCCGGCGCTCGGTCGCAGTTGCTCGGCGGGGACATGGCGAGCACGGTGCTGTTTGGGACGGCGATTATCTGCATGGTGCTCCTCCTTCAGCACCTTTTGGCGGCGGCACTCGGCGATGACTCGCGGCCAACGGCGGTGAAGTCGGCGGCGTTATTGCTGGCGGTGCTGTTGCTGATGAGCGGGGTGCTACATCGAACGCGGTAATGTTTGAGGTGAAACATTGACGTGAGAATATTGTTTTTCGTTTTTTTGTTTCGCGTGCGCGCCATTAGGACATGAGCCGCAAATTCATCCGAATGAACTAATCCCGTTGGGAAATTTCGTGCTGACCCAAGAACTCCACTTTGACAGGCCAAACCCGGTCGAGGAGGGCCTGTAACTTCTCATCGTCTTCGAACGATTCGTCTAAAGCGGCCCGCGCTTGTTCTTCGAAGCCGTCAGGGGGCGTTACTCGGAGGTGAGCGCGCCGATTAGCGACCATTTCGAATGTGACTTTTTGATCGGCCGGCAACTCGGCAAAGATTTGTTCGGGCATCCGCGATTTTCCGCGGCTGGGAGCCCCATAGGCCGTTAGCTCAAAAATCCGCAGATGCGCGCCTGCCTGGTATGTTCCAGCTTGAAAAATGGGTGCATTTTGGGGCCCATGGAGGCGGTCGAAGTCGGTCGGTTCGCCGAGGAGGATTCGCTGTCGCTCTATGTCGGCGGCACGGTATGCCTGCGTAGCCGTGTGCATGTAATTGTACGCGCCTATGAGGGGCCACTTCAGGTCCGACTTCCAGACGTTCGGTTCTGGCAGTCGAGCTCCATCGTTAGGTATGACGAGGAACAACACCGTTTCAAACGAGCGCACGACCCCCCCGCGCTTGCTCTGGTCGGCCGCTTTCGGTGTGATATTGAACATCACATTCCGTGTCAGTTCGAAGGACAGCTCGCCGGTGGGAAACATCTTCAGGTCCATCTCAACGTTTGTGCCAGCGGACCACGGATAAACGTTGATGGGCGCGCTTTGGGCGACAAATAGCGCCGCGCGATCGAGCGGTTCCCGCTGGGCGACGATCGGATTCGATTCCCCTACTAAAGGAGCAATCACGAAGTATTGACCGGGCGGCAACGGCGCAGTTGCAAATCGTCCGTCTTGATCGGCGCTGAGCCGCTCAACTAGCTTCAGGTCAGGCAAATGGTAGAGATGGACTTCCGAGAAACTTGCTGGCTTCGAACGTTCACCGATGTAAAGTCGGCCTTGAATCGATAGGCCGCGGTCGGATTGTCGCGAATGCGGGAGCGACGCCTTTTGAGCAGCGCTGATTTCTGCAAGCGTTTCGCGCAGCTTGTTCATGGTTTGGCTGATTTGCCAGCCGCCGATGCCGAGGGCGGCGACGGCCAGGACGAGGACGACCAGGACAACGGCTAAGGCTGCGCGGAGCATGAGTACGTCTCCTTTTAGAATCCACCACAGGCGGCGGCGGATGGTGGCGATGTCGCCGAATTTTTGGTGTGCGATTTGGTGTGCTTCGTCGGGCGCGTGGCCGGCGAGTTGGAGGTCTCGGGCGGAGAGGGAGAGGTGGTCGGTGAGTTCGTCGGTGATGTCGGCGTCGAGGTTGGATGGAGTCTGAGGCGCGAGGGAATCGGCGGTGGTGGATGAGGCCAGCGGCGGGGGGTCGTGCGGCGGATTGGGCGGTGGCTGGTCGGGCATGCGTCGAAGGACGAAGGACGAGTAAGAAGAACAGTGAACTCTGGACGATGAAGGACGGTAGTGGAGTACGGAAGTACTGAGTACGGGGTACAGGCGTACGGAGTTGGAACGGCTTTTCGGTATCGCGAGGCAGAGCCTCAGGGACAGTGCGTTCCCAGGCGGAGCCTGGGAACGAGGTAGTGCGCGGTGCCGAGGATGCGGCCGATGGTTTTGCTGAAGGAAGCCCACTCGGCGCGGAGCGCTTCGAGGCGGCGGCGACCGGCGGAGGTGAGCGCGTAGTGCTTGCGGCGGCGGCCTTCGGGAGACGTTTTCCACTGCGCCTTAAGAAGGCCTTGTTTTTCCAGGCGGTGCAGCGCGGGGTAGAGCGTGCCTTCTTGCGCGCAAAGCTGTCCCTCACTGTGCTGCTGAATCGCGCGGGCGATCTCGTAGCCGTACGTCGCGCCGGTGGCGATGACCTCGAGCACGACGGGTTCGAGGGCGGCGCGGAGGAGGTCGGGGTTGGTTGGCATAGGGTTCAGCGTTCGGGGTTCGGGGTTCGGGGTTCAGCAGTGGGGAGAGGAGTCGGGGGTCAGGAAGCATGGGGACGCTAGGTATGATACCTGGTGTGGCTAGGTAGTCAAGCTGTTTTTTTTGTGACAGCGAGGAGCCGTGGTCATCATTCGGTTCGCGCCCAGAGCGGTAGACGCTGCGTTCCCAGGCGGAGACTGGGAACGAGAGCAAGCTGAAGCTTGAACTCCAACTGCTCTATTCCGTGCGGGCGCTTGGGACGGTGAGAGAGTGGCCGTTGTCTTTGGAGGTGATGGCAAGGATGAAGGGGCCGGCGCGCTTGGCCCACGAGTCGGGCGAGCTATACGCGTTTGCGCCGTCGGACCAGGCCTGGCGGAGCATGTCGGTGTTGATGATGCCGGGGTTGAGCGGTACCGCTGCCATACCCTCCGGCAGTTCCGTGGCGAGGGCCTTGGTGAGACCCTCGATGGCGAACTTCGATGCGCAGTAGGGAGCAACCTCGGGCGAGACGGCGCGGCCCCAGCCGGAAGAGAGGTTGACGATGACGCCGCTCTTACGCTCGACCATCGCGGGCACGAAATGGCGAATGACGTTAGCTACACCGCTGATGTTCACTGCGACCAGGCGGTTGAACTCGTCGGCGGACACCTGCCAGAGCGGCGCGGGCGTGTTCATGACCGCCGCATTGTTGATCAAAAGGTCCGGCGGCCGGTCGGCAAGTACTTCGGCTGCCCAACGTGCGACCGCGGCGTCATCGGAGACATCAACGACGTCGAAGCGGTGGGGCGCCGGCCAGCGGCGGCGAAGGTATGTGATCGACGCTTGCGACGTGCCGCAGCCAAGGACGGTGTGCCCGCGGTCGATGAACTCGGCGGCCAAGGCGTGGCCAAGGCCTCGCGTGACGCCCGTGAGGAGGATGCGATGAGGCATGGGGATTAAGGACGAAGGACGAAGGACGAAGGGGGAAGACGGCGTACGAGGTACGGAGTATAAAGTACTACGTTGGGCTTATGAATGATGGAAGACGTTTTGGTCGGTTCAGCGAGGCGGAGCCTCGCAGCAGTGCGTTCCCAGGCGGAGCCTGGGAACGAGGAAAACGGCAAGCTAAAGCTTGAACTCCAACCTGCGTCAATTTGCCGTGGGCGTGGCTGCTACGGCCGGGAGCCAAGTACAGAGGTAATAGGCGCGCGGGGCCGTTAGGTCGAGCAGGGTGGCGAGATCGATGGTAGGACTCTTGCCCGCCGCCAGGCCAATCGCTTGTTCGAACAGCCCCGTGGGACGCGTGTACTTGACGACGCGGACATCGTCGCGGTCGAGCTTGGCCAGTTCGATCGCGCGATCGACCGCATCCTCGACAAAGCCGAGTTTGTCGACGAGGCCTAGCTTGTGAGCTTGCTTGGCGGTGAAGATCTGCCCGGTGGTGACTTCTTTTAGCCGCTCTGGATCGTTTGACAGCGACGGACGCCCGGTTTTGACAATGTCCTTGAAATCCTCGAAGGATTCTGCGACCAACTGCTCCAAGATCTGTTGTTCTTTGGCGGCGTATTCCTCGGGTGGGTCGCGCGTGAAGCTGCCCATCAGCTTGAGCGGGTGGCTGGCGATCGAGTCGTCTTGGATGTTCCAGTTTTTCAAGAGCGCGGTGAAATCGTAGTGCGGGATCACGACGCCGATCGAGCCGGTCCAGGTGGTCGGCTCGGCGAAGATCGTGTCGGGCGTGCTGCCGACCGCCATGGAAATGTAATAGCCGCCGCTGGCGGCGAGGCCGCCCATGCTGACGACGAGGGGAAACGTATCGCCTTGTTGTTCTTTGTCGCGCTGCAGCTTGAGGAGGTGATGGTAGAGATAATTGCTGCCGGTGATCGTGCCGCCGGGGGAATCGACGCGGAGGACGACCGCCTTGACGCTGGGGTCGTTGCGGACCTGGTCGATCTGCCACTTGGCAAACCCGTCGGTGTGCATGATCGTCCCTTCGACGGCGATGATCGCGACTTTGTCGGCGCCCAATGGGTTGAGCGCATAGAACTTCTCGTTGATCTGTGGATTGGGGCTCAGGTAGCTCCGGTACGCGGCGTACAAGGAGATCACGACGAGGAACAGGATGATGACCAGAATCCAGGCGAAGCGCGTGCCGAACCTGCCGAACACGCCGCTGTGCTCGAGGATGATGCGCATTGGCGGCTCGCGGCGCGACGGAGCGGGGGGGACCGGCGGGACCGCCGGATTGGGAGTGGGAGTTGGATTGGTGGGGACTGAAGACATGGCGGGACTCCGGAGTATGTGGTCAGGAGATTGGGGGGATACGCAGGGAGATGGGGAGATGGGGGTCAGTGTTCAGTCGTCGGTGGTTGTGAGGCGGAACCTCACGGGCAGTGCGTTCCCAGGCGGAGCCTTGGAACGAGAAGTGGCGCGGTGAATTGTATGCCAATTGAAGGGATCATCAACGCGGCCGGAAGCGTGCTAGCGGATGGCGGAAAGGCACGCCGCCATTGGCGTTGCGTTGGCACGCCAACAGGCGTTAAGCTACGGCGATTGCTGCGTTATGTAGCCCGCTCGCTCCGTTCGGCTGAGCCCACGTCGAAGCCGCGAGAGGATGCATCATCACGCGGAGAGTGATGGCTACATTACTGACCCCTGACCCCTGACCACCGACCACTGTGTTTGTTTCTGCATCAACGGAGTGTTTCGCCGATCTGCCGCTCACCGAGGCGCTCGATCGGCTGATTGATCTGGAATATACGAGCGTCGAGTTTGCGCTGATCGAATCCGGTAAGCAGCTTCGGCCTTCGCAGGTGCTGGCCGACCTGGACCGGTCGATCAAGCTCTGCCGCGACACCCACCGACTGACGCCCGCCGCGTACACGGTGGACATGCCGGAGGGGCCGGACTATTTCAAACAGTTTGCCGCCTGCTGCAAGCTGGCGAAGGCGACTAAGGTGGTGGCGATCGCCGTACCCGCCGCTGAACTGGGGACGCCGTTCAACGCCGAGATCGAGCGGCTGCGCGAGCTGGTCGAGATTGCGGCCGTGGATGGGATCCTGGTGGGCCTGATCACCGAAGTCGGCAAGCTCACCGAGAATCCGGACACGGTGATCGCGCTGTGCAACAATGTGAAGGGGCTGGGGATCACGCTCGACCCGAGCCATTACATCTGCGGCCCGCACCGGGGAAGCTACGATCAGCTCATCAAGCACGTGGTCCATACGCACCTGCGCGACACCAAGAAGGACAAGCTACAGGTCCGCGTCGGCCAGGGAGAGGTGGAATACGGCAAGTTGATCACGCAGCTTAGCATGGTCCATTACCACCGGGCGCTCTCGGTCCACATGCAGCCGCTGCCTGAGGTCGATCACCACGGCGAGATGCGGAAGATTCGGCTGTTGTTGGAGAGTCTGTTGTAGAAGGGTTCGGGGTTCGGGGTTCAGGGTTCAGCAATGCGGGACGCACACTGCGTGTGCGGACGGCACCCGGAAGTGCGCCTACGACGATCCGCGGCTGAGGGCTTCGAGGCGTTGCCGGGCGGCGGCGAAGTCAGGTTGAGAGGCGAGGGCCTGGTTGTAGAGTCGCTTCGCCTCGTCAGGCCGTCCAAGTCGCTCGTGAATGATGCCGGCGCGATAGCAGATCAGCGCCTCGGCGGGCGCGATTGCCAGCGCCTGCTGAATGGTAGAAAGCGCCTCGTTTCTACGGCCCGCGGCTAAAAGGGCCTGAGCCAGGTTCGCCACTACATCCGGTCTGCCAGGTTGCAACTGCACGGCGCGGCCGATGGCTTGCAGCGCATCTGGCGCACGCCCGGCGGCCAACCAGGCCATCCCAAGGTCGTTCCAATAGCGCACCGAGTTTGGATGCGCGGCGACGGCCTGTTGGAGGCATTCGACGGCCAGCATCGGCCGGTTGGCGTGCATGGCGCTTTCGGCCAGAAAGTGGAGCGCTTCGCCGTGACTGGGGTCGCCTTCGAGAATCTGATAACAAATCGCCCGCGCCTCGGCGTAGCGGCCCGTCTGCTGGAATTCACGCGCGGTGGCGAGCGCCTGCTCCGGGGTAGCATCCGCCGGGAGCAAGGCGGCCATATCGCGCATGCCTTCGCGGATTGCGCGGCGGACACCTTCCGCGCCGGAGGTATGGAAGACCCGCGTCAGCACTTTGTACTGGTTATTGAACGTTTGACCGCGGTGGTCGTGCCAGGTGTGTTCGGCGATGTAGTCCTTGGCACCGGCCAGGCTCGACTCCAGCGCGAGGCGATCGTCCGCTTCTTGCGGAGTCATGGCCTCGACGTTGTAGGATGCACGACTCGGCACCACGATAAGCTGCGCGTAGGCTTCACCCTGGCGGAAGATGTGGCGCTGGCCTGCCAGCGGCGCCTTGAAGGCGACGAAAAACAGCTTAGGCCACCATTCGGTCTGCAAGTGGCCGATGATCGGACAGGGAACCGTGCCGCTGCGGTCGGTGAAGTAACGCGGGTGAGGCTCCAGACGCAGCACGTGGCCAGCCGGCGCTTGCATGTCGAGCGACGTGTTGAAGCCATAGTGGTTCGGGGCGAATTGCACGAACTCGCCGCCGGTAATGCCCGCGTCGACTTCGCGAGCGAAATCCCACTCGATGCGGACGTGGCCACCTTCGTTGATCACGTGGCACTCGGTGTCGTAGGGGTAGATCAACTCCAAGCCATACGTTGAAGCTTCGACGAACGGGTTGCAGTGCCAAGGCTGCGGGACCGAGCCGTTTTCCATCTTCGACGCATCGCCGGCCCAACCGGGAATGTCCAACCGGATGGGGCGCGGCGGCAGGCCTTTTCCGTACGTTCGGTACTTGAGGCGGATGGAGTCCACGGCGGGCGATGTAGGGTGGGACAAGCTCGCGCAACCTTATGGTGGGCCTTCGCAAGCCAACAAACGCGGAGGTACAGTTAGTTTTCTGTGCAACATTGTCAGCGAGCGCTGGCCCACCATTGCAGGGGCTTGCTCGTCCCACCCTACCAATCTGCTACAGCGCCTGCTACCGGATTCGCAGGCGGAAGGGCATCACCGTAACGGCCGGCTCGCGGAATAGGCGCGGCAAGCGCGCGGCGTCGTCGAGGACGTCGAGCAAGCCCGGCATCGTCGCTTGCAGCTCGCGCTGGACCGTGCGGACAGCGCTGGCTTCCAGCGATGGGCCCATCAGCAACTCCTCAAAGAAGCTCTTGGGCTCAGGCAAGATCAGCCGCTCGACCGCTTCGCTCTCGCCAAGGCCGGCGAGCTTCTTGGCTTCGGCCACGGCGTCGTCCAGCGTGCCGAGCTGGTCGGCGAGCTTGTTGGCCACGGCCTGCCGGCCGGTATAGATGCGACCCTGCGCCAGTGCTTCGAGCTCGGCAACCTCCATCTTGCGGCCTGCCGCGGCCTTGGTGGTGAATTGCTGGTAGATGTCCTTCATAATCGACAGCCAGGCTTCTCGCTCGGTGGCCGAGAAGGGCTGGTCCATCGACTCCCAGCCGCTGTTCTTGCCGCGGCTGATGACCTCGGTTTTAATGCCGAGCTTGTTAAACAAACCCGCCAACGCCATTTTGCCGCCGACCACGCCGATCGAGCCGGTCAGGGTGCGCGGTTCGACCAGGATCTTGTCGGCGCCCATCGAGATGTAGTAGCCGCCGCTGGCCGCCATGTCGCCCATGCTGGCGACGATCGGCTTCTTGATCCGCGTGACTTCGCGCCAGACCAGATCGCTGGCCAGCGCCGAACCGCCGGGGCTGTTGACGCGGAGGACGATGGCGGCCACGTTCTCGTCTTCTTCCGCTTTGCGGAGGGCCTTGACGAGCGTCTCGCCGCCGAGCGTGGCCTCGAACAGTCCGCTGGCACTTTCGCCGGGCATGATCATCCCTACCGCGTAGACGATGGCGATTTTCTTGCCTTTGCTGGTTTTCTTCGTTTCGCCGCCGCCCGAGATCATCTCCATGAGCTTCATCATGCCGCCGAAGCCGGAGAAGTCGACGTCCATCTTTTGCTTGCCGTAGTCGTCGGCGAGCTTGATCTCGTCGGCTTTGGCCTGATCCTTGAGCGAGGCGCGGAACTCATCTTCATACGCCACGCGATCGATGAGGCCCGCCTCTTTCGCCGCGGCGGCGGTGAACAGACCCAGATCGAGCAGGTCCTTGACGCGGCCGCGATCGAGCTTGCGCTCGGCGGCGATTGTGTCGACCATCTGGTTGTAGAGATCGTCGATCACTGATTCGAATTGCTTGCGGAACTCGGGGCTCATCTCGCTCCGCGTGACCGGTTCGGCGGCCCCTTTGAAGTCGCCGATTTGCAGCATGTCGGCCTGCACACCGATTTTGTCGAGCAGGTCCTTGTAGAACGTGACCTCGGCGCGCACGCCGCTGATGGTCACCGAGCCGGAGGGGGGCATGATGATCTCGTCGCAGGCGGCGGCCAGCAGGTAGTCGCCATTGGTAATGTCGTCGACGAGTGCATACACCTTCTTACCGGCTTTGCGGGCCCGCGCGATGGCGGCGCGGAGCTCGCCGACCTTGCCGCTGCCCAGCGCCGGGTTCTGCAACCGCAGGACGATGCCGCCGATCTTCTCGTCTTTGGCGGCGCGATCGATGCGCTCGATCATCTTGTGCAGGCCAGGAGCAAGGTCGCCGAGGAAGCCGCCTTGGCCAGGACCTTCGGGTAGATTGCTGTCGAGAGCGAAGAGCGCGAGGGTCTGGACGTTGCTCGCTTTCTTTTCCTCTTTTACCGGCTCCGCTGGCTTCGATTCAGCGACCGCCTGCTTTACTTCGGGCTGTTGCGGCGAATCCTGCTTGTCATCGGACTTTTCGTCGGCCGCTGCGGCCGTCGGGTCCGCCCCGCGGGCAGTCGGGTCCCACGAGCCATAGCCGACAAGGCACACGAAGAGAGCCAGGAGCAGAGAATGACGCATTAGAGGAGTCCTTAGATTGAGAGCGAAGCAATTGAAGACGTCGGAAGCTTTCATTTTCGATGGGCCGGCCTGGGGGTCAAGGTCGGACCACATTTCAAAACGACTCCGTTACGGCGCGGTCGCCGTAAAGCGGCAGGTAGCGGTAGTAGACCTCCAGCGTCATGACGGACATCGCAGTGTTATAGAGCCGCCCGCCGACGTTGCCGTGCTGATCGTCGAAGCGCCAGCTTCCCGATTCGTGGCCCACGCTAGCTTGCGTGGCGATCAGGTGCTCGCGCAGTTTGGCGTTCCAGCGCTGCCACGGCTCACCGCCATAGTGATGCACGACCTGGGTGGCGTAGTAGTTGTAATACATATTCGTGGGCGAGGGTCCGATCTTGTCGAGACGCGACACACCGCGCAGGAGCGCCTCGCGCTGGCGGTCCCAACCCAGATACATCCGGCACAAAAGGCCTACCGCAGAAGTCGTTTGCAGGCGTTGCGGCGTGCGGTAGCCATAGGCTGCACCGTCGTCGGCCTGCACGCGGTCGAGAAACTCGCTCGCTAGTTGCCAGGTCGGCGAAGGGACCGAGATGCCGGCCAGCGTCGCGCTTTTGAGGGCCATGAGCTGCCAGCCGTGCATGGTCGTGTCGCCTGGCTCACCGGGCGTGTAGCGCCAGCCGCCTCCTTTTTTGTCCTGGGCATACAGGATGAAGCGGATGGCGTGCTCGGCGAACGGTCGCAGATTCTCGTCGCCGGACATCGCGTAGGCCTCGCACAGCGCGATCGCCGAGAGACCTTGTGCATACATGGTCCCTTCTTGCAGGTCGCCTCCGTTAGGCGTGAGGAGCATGCGGCTGCCGAGATAGTACAGGCCGCGGTTGAGTTCTTGTTGATACGGACCTTTATGGTGCGTGTAGCCGGCTCCATAGAAGGCCAACAGCGCCATGGCGGTGGCGCCAGTCGATGAGCCGTTTGTGCCGGGGTGGCGGCAGTAGCCATTGCACGGGCCGCCCTCGAGCGTGTGATCGAAATGCCAGCTTCCGTCTCTGAACTGATGAGCGAGGAGCCATTTCAAACCGCGCTCGACCGCGGCTTCGCTCTCGGGAGTGGCGCCCTGTTCGAATGCCAGTTCTCCTCGGCGGCCGCGGCCTTCGAGTCCGCCGCCACGGGGGACGCCGGCCAGTAACGGGAGACGTGCCGTGGTCAGGCCTGATGCCATTGCGTCGCTCGGCGCGGCGCGGGGCAAGAGTCGCTCGGCGGGTGTCGTTAGATCGATTTGCGGAACCGAGACCGAAGTGCTGGACACGTCGCTGGCAGTCGCGGGTTCAGGACTTTCGGCTTGCGTCGCTTCGGCGAATGGCAAGACGATCTCAGCCGACGCGGCGCCTAGGGCGTCTTCGAGTTCACCGTGCGCCTGCCAGCCAGTGATCAAGTCCAGATCGGCCGCGGGACGTTGGGTGGGTTCGCTGTAGAGTGCCAGCGCGATCATCGCCAGGGCATGGCATACAATACTCGCGCGGAAGCTGAAGTGCCCGCGCTCTCGCGGTGTCTGCGGCCAGCGAAGCCAGCGGCGGGGACCTGACGGAGAGGCGCACGGTTCGTCGATGGCTTGCGGCGCCGCCGATGAGAGAACACTGTCACGGTCAACGGGTGGCTCAAATTGCACCGGCGCATCGCTGGACATGGAAATCGGCCAACTGAAACGGGCGGATCGCCGGAGCCTGGAAGATGGGACGTCAGAGGTGAATATGTCAATTATAGCTTGTCGGGCTGTCGGCCCGAAACTCGATAGCCCAGGGCGAAGGCCGCCGCTACGGCGGCGCAGCCCTGGGTTGAAGGCTGATGTTACGGCTTGAATTCCGCTTCGGTGCTCGACTTTTGATAGAGAGGCAAGTGGCGATAATAGACCTCGAGGGTCATCGTGGCCATCGAGGTGGTGTAGAGCCGACCGCCAATATTGCCATGGTTCTCATCGAAGTGCCAACTTCCGGTTTCGGCGCCTTTTTTTGCCTGAGACTCAATTAGGAAGTCGCGCATCACCTCGTTCCACTTCTCCCACTCCTCCCCTTCCCAATGCCGCATCACCTGCGTGGCATAGTAGTTGTAGTACATGTCGGCCTGTTTGCCAGTCGAGGGTCCGCGCTTTGAAAGTTGTTCAACGCCTCGTTGAAGCCCCGGACGCTCCTTCTTCCAACCCAGGTACATCCGACAGAGCAACCCAATCGCGGTTGTGGCGCTCGATTGTTGCGGACGGCCGATCATGTATCGGTAGGCGGCGCCATCGTCGATCTGAACACGATCAAGGAACGCATAAGCGCGGATGAGTGTCTGCCTGGGAACTTCCAAGTGATACCCCATGCTGGCACTCTTGAGCGCCATAAGTTGCCAACCCACAACCGACGTGTCTCCGCCCGTGGGGTCGTTCGGCTGATAACGCCAACCCCCATCGGCACATTGAGCGGCGGCGATAAGATTGACCGATGCCTGCGCATAGGGCAGCAGCGACTTGTCTTTGGTCATCGCATACGCCTCGCAGACGGCGATCGACGCCATGCCATGCGAGTACATCACTCCGCGACCAGGATCGACCCAACTCGCGCCTGGCCCAAATCGCGTGTTTTCCGGTTTTGCTGATCGACTGAGAAACAATAGTCCTTTGCGAACCACTGGCGCATATCTTCCCTCTTTTGGCGTATGGCCGGCGCCCAAGAATGGCAAAAGTGCCAAGGCCGTGGCGGCGTTGCGGGCATCTTCAACTTGAGGCTCGCCTGGATTCTTATTCGGATTTGGCGTTCGCCGCAGGTCGAACGTCCAGCCTCCATCGGACATCTGCTGACTGGCGAGCCACTTGAGGGCGGCGGCGACGGCGGCTTCGCTGGCGGCGTTGCCGCCTCCCTTGCGGATGGCCTCGCTCTTGTTGGGGCCGGCGCGAATGCCGGACAACGATTCGCCGAGGCCTTGCGAAATCGATTGCGTGAGGACACTGGGACCGACCAATTCGCCGCTATCGAGATTCAGCTCGATCGCGGTGTTGGCGGCCAGTTCGTCGGTGAGCGATTCCGAGAAGCTTTCGCTGGGAGCAAAGACAATGTCCTCGGCCGATTGCGGCATCTCGGAAGAATCGAGCGCGGTAACATCGAGCGGCTGGATGTCCTCGCTGGTCAGCTCTTCCAGATCGACGCGCTCGCTGGCCGAAGCGGTGATTGCGACGCGGCTGTCGTTGCGGATCTCATCGATCCAGACCGCCATCACCAGCAATACGATGATGTGGAAGATCATGCTCGCCAGCCAGCTCGGGGCCATGCGGACCCAGGCGGCTGCGGTCGTGGGAGTTAGGGGTGAGGCGTGAGGTGTGAGGGGCGAGGCGTCAGCGGCGGCCCCTGTCCTTGCGGCCGGAAGTGCCGGCGGTTTGCCATTGATATGATGAGCAGGCGGCGACACCGGGGGCTTGCCCACAGGCACCGAGGAAGTCGGCTCCTGTTCGGCGGGCAGGTTGGAGGGAGTCGTGGCCATCGACGAGTAGCGGACCTACGTGTGCGAGCGAACCGTCGCCCGGCCGATGGAACGAACGTTCCCGACGCCGCGCGGCTCGGGATCCTTCCCTATCTTTAGCATATCCGCACTGGTTTTCGACGCAAGCAAAGACGAAGCCAGCGCTTAGGGCTTATGGAATCATACGCATGCAACCGTGTTGGCCAAACTGGAAGCGACAAACGCGGGTCGAACACGGCATGAGTTCATGGGGCAAAGAATAAGGAGTTCTGTAAGCCGCCCCGAGAATCCCTCCCGGCCAGATTTCGCACTACCGCAGCGAAGTTATTCCTCCTTGTGAGGCTTTTTTCGCCAATGATCGGTCGTTTTAAGAATCCCTAGCAAAACCACCGTAGCTCGCGGCCTTGTACTCGCCACAAGGGCCGGGGGTGACTCCTTTCACGGTGATACTAGGTCCGGTCTTCACGTTTTCACGGGGTAGCGCCTGGCATTGAAATAGAAGAAAACCATCGCGCCCACCGCTCCCATCATGGTCAGAACCACCGTTGACGGTTCGGGGACCGTGGCGACAAAGGCTTCCATGCGGCCGTCGTGCCGTCCCCAGCCGGCGACAGTGAGACCATCGGCCGAGACGCCGCGCGCCTCGAATAGCCACCAACCCTCGAGGCCGGTGGCGCCTCCGGCAATCAAGGCGTCGCGGAGGTTGATCATGCCCAATTGCTCAGTCCAATAGAACGCGGCGTCAAGGGGGACACCGTCCTCGCGAGGCGTGTTGCTGACGCCGACAATCACAGACCCATCCTGCGAAACATCCTTCGCGTCACTGAAGATTAGCCCGCCGGGCAGGTCGCCTAAACCGATCATCCCTTCCGACTCGGTCCAGCGGAAGGCTTCGAACGCCGAACCTCCACCCGGTTGTGGAAACGCGCTGGCGCCGACAACCACCGAGCCGTCCGCGGAGACTCGGCGCGCGAGGCCGGAGTTCCCTCCAGGAGGAAAGGGGATGCCGACCATGCCCGTTTCCGCCGTCCAGCGAAATGCCTGACCGGTGGTAGCAGTGTGTCCTTGGCCGACTACGACATTGCCGTCGGCCGAGACGCCGAACGCTCCGCCATCAACCGGGCCACCTGGCAGGTCGCCCAGCGAGACCATTCCGGTTTCCGCGGTCCAGCGAAATGCCTCACGATTGACACCGATACCCCCACCGCCAACGACTACGGTCCCGTCGGCGGAGACATCGAACGCGTCGCTTCTCGTCGAACCCGCCCCGGGGAGAACGCCGAGGGATTCAAAGCTGCCGCCAACCGTCCAGCGAAACGCCTCGATGGAAAACGTAGGTGTTAAATGCGTGCCTACGACTACGCGGCCGTCAGCAGATACGGCTACCGGAAAATCGCCGTTTCCGTTCAACAGCGATTGGCCGGCAGTCCAATGAAAGACCCGCCTGGTGCTATTGTTGAGATTCAGGACCGTGCCGACCACGACTGAGCCATCCGCGGAAACATCGTAAGCCCGGCTGTCCGTACCGCCAAAGAAACCCAAGGGAGTAAAGGTCGCCTGAGCGTAGACCCACGAAGTTCCCGAGCCCCACATGACGCAGGCCAGCAGCGATATTCGCAAGACGGCCCACATCATCCTGGGCACATAAGCGAGTGATCTTCCACCTTCAACCGTTTGGTCCACACGATGGATTCGTTTTCGACCGCAAGCGGCACGCATTGCGCCGCACACTCCAAGTTGCTCTCTTCTCTTGGCAGTTGTCCTCATGGCTACGACTCCGCGCGGATGAAACAAACGCCCCAGGTGTTATCAGTTCACAACCTCAAAGCTGATCACGACTTTGCCGTCCAAGGCTGCGCCCGACAGATTCGTGCCGATAATCGAACAACCTCCCGCGAATTCGTTGACGCGCAGGACGATCGGCCATTTGGTATTGGATCCGGTGGCCGCAGGTTGGACCTTGACAAATACGCTGCTGCCGGCGGCGATCAGGCTGTTGGTCAGCGTAATGGTGAACTCCAATCCGTTGCCGGTCCGGTCTTCACGTTTTCACGGGGTAGCGCCTGGCATTGAAATAGAAGAAAACCATCGCGCCCACCGCTCCCATCATGGTCAGAACCACCGTTGACGGTTCGGGGACCGTGGCGACAAAGGCTTCCATGCGGCCGTCGTGCCGTCCCCAGCCGGCGACAGTGAGACCATCGGCCGAGACGCCGCGCGCCTCGAATAGCCACCAACCCTCGAGGCCGGTGGCGCCTCCGGCAATCAAGGCGTCGCGGAGGTTGATCATGCCCAATTGCTCAGTCCAATAGAACGCGGCGTCAAGGGGGACACCGTCCTCGCGAGGCGTGTTGCTGACGCCGACAATCACAGACCCATCCTGCGAAACATCCTTCGCGTCACTGAAGATTAGCCCGCCGGGCAGGTCGCCTAAACCGATCATCCCTTCCGACTCGGTCCAGCGGAAGGCTTCGAACGCCGAACCTCCGCCGGGTTGTGGAAACGCGCTGACGCCGACAACCACCGAGCCGTCCACCGAAACACGCCGCGCGATGCCGGAATTCCCGCCAGGCGGAAAAGGAATGCCGACAATGCCTGTTTCCTCGGTCCAGCGAAATCCTTGACTGGCCGTGGCAATGTTTCCCTGTCCGACAACAACGCGGCCGTCGGCGGAGATGCCGAACGCTCCGCTATCAACCGGGCCACCTGGCAGATCGCCCAGCGTGACAAAACCTGTTTCTGAAGTCCAGCGAAACGCCTCACGATTGACACCGATACTCCCCACGCCAACGACTACGCTCCCGTCCGCAGAGACATCGAAGGCGTCGCTTCTCGTCGAACCCGCCCCGGGGAGAAGGCCGAGCGTCTCAAAGCTGCCGCCAACCGTCCAGCGAAACGCCTCGAGGGAAAACGTAGGTGTTAAATGCGTGCCTACGACCACGCGGCCGTCGGCGGATACCGCTACCGGAAAATCGCCGTTTCCGTTCAATAGCGATTGGCCGGCAGTCCAATGAAAGACTCTGTTGATTCCATTGCTGACATTGCGGACCGTGCCAACCACGACCGAGCCATCCGCGGAAACATCGTAAGCCTGGCTGGTCGTACCGCCAAAGAAACCCAGGGGAGTAAAGGTTGCTTGAGCGTACACCCACGAAGTCCCCAAGCCACAACTGATGCTGGCCATCAGCGATATCCGCAAGGCGGCCCCAATCACTGTGGGGACAAAAGAGATTGAGTTGCCGCTTCCAACTGTTCGAGCGACAGGACTCATTCCTTGTCGACCGGAAGCCGCACCGCAAGTGCTGTACTCGTCGAGTTGCTCACTTCTCTTGGCAGTTGTCCTCATGGCTGCGACTCCGAGCGGATGAAACAAACGCCCCAGGTGTTATCAGTTCACAACTTCAAAGCTGATCACCACTTTGCCGTCCAGCGCCGCGCCGGAGACATTGGTGCCGATAATCGAACAACCTCCCGCGAATTCGTTGACGCGCAGGACGATCGGCCATTTGGTATTGGATCCGGTGGCCGCAGGTTGGACCTTGACAAACACGCTGCTGCCAGCCGCGATCAGGCTGTTGGTCAGCGTGATGGTGAATTCCAATCCGTTGCCGGTGGTCAGGGAATCCGTGGTGATCTTGCCCCGTTCAGAATCCAGCGTGACATTGCCGCTGGCGTCGGCGACGGCGGTGGTCGGGTAGCCGTAGTTTCCGCCCGCCACCGCGCCCGCCGTCCATTTGAACGCTTTGCCGCCGTTGAGTGCGTCACAGCGGTTGCCGCGGATGATGTCGGCGGCGGCGCTGCTCTCGATGGCAGCCCCACCCATGGTCCAGTTGCTGCCGTTAAGGCCATAGACGACGTTGTTTTCAACGTTGGTCTGATTGGCAAGGATCGCTTTGGCGCTGGCCGAAAAATTGTTGCCGTTGATGATGCAATTCGTCACGGTCCCCACGAGCGCGCCTTTGATCTGGTGCGTTTCCGTGGTGGCTGAAGCGAGAACGTGAATGTTGTCGATTTGCACGAAGGTGGCGGCGCTGGCGTCTAGGTTGCCGCAAAAGTACATCTGCGTGTCGCTGATTCGCGAGTTGGCGGCGGCCGAAGTGAACTCAATTGCCTTTTCGACGTTGGCGCCGTCGCCATGAAGCTGCAATCCGGATAACTGGCACTGCTGCGCCTGCACTTTAATGATCGGAACAACTGGATTGTTACGGAAGGAGGAGCCACGAACCTCGGACTTGAAAGCGCCTGGAAAGGTCATGGCGTCACCGAGGATGATCGACGAACCTTGAGTCGCGTTGAACGCGCAACTGTGGACAAGCAAGCCGCCTGCGGCGTCAATGTACGGCTCTGCGGCGCCCGCCAGAGTGTTCTCAAAATGTCCGTTCCGGATCAACGCCCTACAGAGCGGCTCAATCCTGATGTGGGTGTAGTAAGTCGTTTGCGCAATACCGTTGGATTCGCTGATCAAACCGTCGGTGTAGAGACCCGCGAAGCCGAAATTGTTTGCTTCATTATTTGGACCTCCAGCCACGTGGATTGCCGGCTTTCCGCTGTCGCCGCAGCCATAGATGCGGCCCCCTTTGACTCGGCAGCGGACCGTGTTCCCCAGATGCAGCGCGCGACCCCTGAGGTTCAGGAAATAGCATTCCTGGATTTCAAAGTAGGCCGCGTCTGCAAGATGGACCGCACTATCCAGTGTCCAGTCGCGGTCGCCGGGGTCCAATATGGTAATGCGAATCATACCGCCGCCGCCGTTGTTGAACGGACCTGGTTCGTTCAATGGCCGCCGCCAGACGAAGATGCCGTCGGTAATGCCTGCACCGGGGAAAATATACCCGGACGGCGGGACCGCACTCCCCAAAGACATGTCCGACACAAGAAAAATTGGGTAGTAGGACTCAATTGCGATCGAGGAGTCTATCCGGTAGCCTTCTCCTCCAGGGGGAAGTAGGGGAAAATAGACCGCACCACCGCTATCTACGATCGAATCGATAGCAGCTCGAACAGCCGCACTGTCATCCGTGGTCCCATTGCCGATCGCGCCGAATTCGACAACGTTGACAAGATTGTTAGTCAACAATCTCCGTGTGCCGTCGGACCGCGTAATGAAGGCATACGTGCCGTCAAACTCGATCGCGCCGGCTTCCGGCGTGGTCAGCTTTGCGCCGGCGTTCAGCTTGAACGCGGCCGTGCCGGGGCTGGCCGAGCCCGCTGCCAAGTGCAATCGCGCGCTCGGTTTAAGCACTTGCGCGCCCAGGCGGCCATCCTCAAGCACGACATCGCCGGCTTTGAAAAAACCGGCGTAATTGGCGTCGGCTGGCCCGCCGGAGGCACTGGCGAAAATCGCCCGGTTCTCCGCGTTTGTGCCGTTCCAGGTCCCAATCGAATTTACCGAAAGAGCCGTCTTTTTGGCGTTCGACGTGCTGCTGGTTGCCGTCGAGCCGGTGTTCATGGCGATGAAGCTGCCGGTCTTGGCGCCCGAGCCATTCACAAACAGTATGTTGTCGGTCGAATTCCACGTGAAATTGGCGGTGTCTTGGGCCAGCACCGTGCCGGGCCCCACAAAAAGAATCGAGTGCGCCGTTCCGCCGCTGACCGGGTCTCCAATAGCAATCGACATGGCCTCGCCTCCGTACCATACGAGATCGTGAAAAGTTACAACGACTGTGGTTTCCCGCAGGCGTCTCCTCCACGTCTATCGTCACCATAATTAGACATGATGAAGAAAGCAACGAAAAAGCAGAAGCGCGGGGATTGCGGTAATCCGCAAATCGGTGAGCTGGATTGAAGCTTCTGGCGATTCACTTGAAGCGCTGCTTGAAAAAGAAAGCGACGGCAATTCGTCGCAGTACAAAGGCGCAGCGCTGGTGGAAATCCAAAGCGACGACGAGTCGTCGCAGTCCATGAACGCGCAGCGACGAGTCGCCGCAATCCAAAAGTTACCACGTGCCCATGGTGGCATTATCCAGCCGCGTCACGGCGGAGAGCCCGTCTATGAAGTTCGAGAGCCCGTCGGAGCGGTTCGGTTGCTGCAGCTTGCGGACGGCCTTCGACTCGATCTGCCGCACGCGCTCCCGCGTGACCGAAAAGATCTGACCGACTTCTTCCAGCGTGTACGAATAACCGTCGGCCAGCCCGTAGCGGAGCCGCAGGATTTCCCGCTCGCGGTAGTTGAGCTGCTCGAGCAACGAGGCAATCCGCTTCTTGAGCGACTGCCGGTTGACCTCGTAGAGCGGATCGTCTTCGCGGTGGTCTTGTATGAACTCGCCGAAGTAGCTGTCGTCGTGATCGCCCACCGGCTGGTCGAGCGACAAGGGCTGCCGCGTCATCTTCATGATGCAGCGGGTGTCTTCGATCGACAATCCGGCCGCCTGAGCGGCTTCTTCAACACTCGGCTCGCGGCCGGTCGCTTGCACCAGCTCGCGTTGTGCGTTGCGCACGCGGCTCATGGTGTCGATCATATGCACCGGCAAGCGGATGGTGCGGCTCTGGTCGGCGATTGCACGCGTGATCGCCTGGCGGATCCACCAGGTGGCGTAGGTGCTGAACTTATAGCCGCGGGCGTGCTCGAACTTGTCCACCGCACGCATCAGCCCGGTGTTTCCTTCCTGGATGAGATCGAGGAAGCTCAGGCCGCGGTTTCGGTACTTCTTGGCGATTGAGACGACCAGCCGTAGGTTGCCGGCCGAAAGCACGCGCTTCGCCGCGTCGTATTCTTTCTGTAATCCGGCGGTACGCTGGATACGCCGGTCTAGTGTGGAGGGACTCTCCAGCGTGATCCGCATGAAGTGTCGCAGCTCGGCCCGCAACTCGTCGCTGCCGGTGAACGCCGGCGCCGGCGGTCCTTCGCCGTTTTGTTCGTGGGCCGTACTTGCTTCGTAGGTCTGGCCGCTTTTGTCGCGGAGTTGATCGCGTAATACGACCATTCGGGCCGAAACCTCTTTCAGCTTTTCCATCAGCGGCTGCAGGCGGTTGATCCGCAGATTCATCTCTTCCACCAACCGCACCGCTTTGAAGCGCCGTCGCATCAACCGTCGCCAGGCCTCGCGCCGCTCCGCGAGCGGCCGGCTGCGGCTCAATGCGATGGCAAAATCGCGGCGGTTCTGCAGCAGCAGGTGCTCAAGTGTCCGTAGGTTTGGACCGAGACGCTTGAGGATGTTCTTCTTTTCGACGGTGTTCGTCACCGAAACCTCGATGGTGCGGTCGAGCCGCAACTGGCCGTCGCGCACCTTCCGCAGCAGCGTGGCGGCGCCCTGCAACAGGTAGTCGCTCGCCAGCATGGTCTGCCGGTAGCGGGCCCGCGTTCGCTCGATGTCCTTGGCGGAGGCGATCTCTTCGGCGCGAGAGAGCAGCGGGATCTCGCCCATCTGCATCAGATACATTCGCACCGGATCGTCGATCTGGCTGGTCATTCCGGCGGATTCCGGAACCCCTTCCTCGTCCAGAGGCTCCGCGACGACATCCTCCTTGAATCCGTCGTAGAGGTCGAACCTGCTTTGATCCGTTTCGGGCGTGCTGTCGGTTTCGGGTAGGGCGCCGTTGTCTTCAGGCGAATCGTGGTGGTCCATCTTAATTGTCTGTCGGGGATGCTTGATCGTCGGTGCCTTGATACGTGCAGAATGCTTCGTGCGTGGCTTTTGAGCGACGGTCTTCCGGGTTCGGGACAAGGGCGCCTCCAAAGAGTAGTGTGGAACCAGCGCTGCCGGACTCGCGACGAGAGTCAGCGGCAGCCTGGAGCTATTCCGTGGAAGCATGTCGAGTGCCGGGCTAGACCAGGCGCGCAAAGGCAATGAGCTAACCTTAAAGGAGCGAAGACTTTAGGTGGAATGTCGTATTGGCCGAGCGAATGCCGGCCGGATGGTTGCCGTTGCCCTTACACAACCTCTTCGCCCCTGAGGGGTTGTACTATTGCAACACTCACCAGAAAGTGACGGCTGTCGTTCAAACGGGTCAGCAAAGACGCTGCATTCGCGAATGGGTAATCTGAATCGATTAGGTATTCTAGCAAAACCCTAGTGCCGCACCACTGCAAGCCGAGATTCTTGTCAGTTAGCGGTTTTTGGGGTCCCAGAACGTCGGCACGCGACTGAGCCTAACACCGTTGGCGCTTTCGTTGGCGCGCAAAAAGATGCGGGCCTCCACAACGGTGAAGGCCCGCTCTGCCCCAGAAAGTCCGCAGTCTACAAGCGTACTACCGCTGGGCCACGCCCTCCAGGCCGGGCACGAACCGTGCCTCATACGCCAGGCTGCGAAGGAAGCTTCTCGCGACCATGTACTCATTGGTGCTCATTACATTGATCTGTGCCTTGAGGTCCTGATGCATGGCTTTGGTCAGCCTGGCAATGGCGGTCTCGCTGCTGCTGCCTGAACCGCTGTTCGCGACGGTCCGGTTTACGAAGATCTTCTCCACCTCCGGCCGCAGTTTATCGAACTCGGGGCGCATCAAGGCCTCCGGCCAGTTGATCGCGCCGGTGGTGGGCGAAAGCTGCAGCGTATTCAACCGATCCGGCGCAGCATCGCGAGCGATCTTCCGGATTTGGTCGGAGGTTAGCGGTTGCCCACGCAGTTGTGCCGACTTCTCCTTGTAGAGTAAGCGCTTTTCCCAAAAGATCTTGGTCGCTTCGTAATTGTTTCGCAAATACTGGCTCTTGGCCCGCTCGAGATTCACTGCCGCTACGGACCCATTCCGGACCGCCTCGCCGGTGCTGCGAATCACCTGGCTGCCGCCGTGGAGGGCATCGCCCAGCGCGGTCGACGAGGCCGGCCGATAGCCGTAGAAATACTCGCCAGGGACTTCGGCCAACGCCGGGGCGGACAATGTTCCGGCCAAAACAAGCGCTGCGGTGAACAGTCGAACGTTCATGGGTGTCTCCGTTTTTCTTCGCAGGTCCTGCCGCTGATCGTTGAATGATGTCGAGCGGTTTGCGGGATTTGCAATGGGCGTGCCAGAGTACCGTGGCAATCGAGCCGACAACGAGAGAGTATCCTTAAGCCGCTGCCGCGCAGTCGTTTAGGTTGTTAACCGGCTGTCGAGCAGTACTGTGGCGACCTAAACGAATCCGTATCGCAATGAGATACTCATCTCAGAACGAGACGCCGGTGTAGCGCGAAACGCACCTGTACTCGATAAGATACGTTGCCGTCGCCGAGCGTTAAGCTAACCGCACGCACCCATGCATTCAGCACGATTACTCCCCGCTGCCGCGTCTCGCCTCAACGAGGAGCAAGCACTATTGCGCCTTGGCGGCGGTGCCAAAGCGATTGAGCGGCAGCACGACAAGGGCCGGCTCACGGCGCGCGAGCGGATCGACCGGCTGATTGACCCGGGGACATATTTTCTCGAGCTCGGTTTGTGGGCTGGCTGGAAGATGTACGACGGTTGGGGCGGGGCGCCTGCCGCAGGCGTGGCGACGGGGATCGGGACCGTGGCCGGCCGGCGGTTTGTGATCGTCGCCAACGACGCCACCGTGAAGGCCGGAGCGTTCTTTCCGGCCACGACGAAAAAGGTGCTCCGCGCCCAGCGCGTGGCGATGCAGAACCGGCTGCCGCTCGTTTATCTGGTCGATTCGGCAGGCGTCTTTCTGCCGCTGCAGGAAGACGTATTTCCGGATGAGGATGACTTCGGCCGCATTTTCCGGAACAACGCCGTGATCTCGGCGATGGGCCTCTCGCAGCTCGCCGCGATTATGGGCAACTGCGTCGCGGGCGGCGGCTATTTGCCCGTACTTTGTGACAAGCTGGTTATGGCCGAAGGCTCCGGTCTGTACCTCGCCGGGCCGGCGCTGGTCAAAAGCGCGATTGGCCAGGAGGTTTCGCATGAAGAGCTAGGGGGCGCGGCGATGCACGCGCAGGTCAGCGGCACGATCGATTACCGCGAGCCGAACGACGAAGCCTGCCTCGCGCGGCTGCGCGAGCTGGCCGCATTGATCCGGCCCGATGATGGATTGCCGGTCGCGCCGTTTTCACGCATCGCGGCACGTCCGGCAAGCGGCGCCGCCGAAGAACTCGACAAGATTGTCAGCGGCAACCCGCGCGACGAGTACGAGGTCCGCGACGTGATTGAGTGCGTCGTCGATGCCGAGAGCTTCGCCGAGTACAAGCCCGAATACGGGGGCACTTTGGTCTGCGGAACGGCGCGGTTGGGCGGGTTTGCAGTCGGGATCGTCGCCAACCAGCGGCGGCGCGTCCGGCCGGCCGAGGGGCCGCTGCAGTTTGGGGGCGTGATCTACGTCGATAGCGCCGAAAAGGCGGCGCGGTTCATCCTCAACTGCAACCAGGACTGGCTGCCGATTGTTTTCCTGCAAGACGTCAACGGCTTCATGGTCGGCCGCGACAGTGAGCAGGAAGGGATCATCAAAGCCGGCGCCAAGTTGGTCAACGCCGTGAGCAACAGCCGCGTGCCCAAGCTGACCGTCATCACCGGAGGGTCATTTGGCGCGGGCAATTACGCGCTGTGCGGCAAGGCCTTCGATCCCCGGCTGATTTATGCCTGGCCCACCGCGCGTTACGCGGTGATGGGGGGCGAGCAAGCGACTTCGACGTTACTGGACGTTACGATCAAAAGTCTGGAGCGGCAGGGGCATAAGGTCGACGCCGACGAGCTGGCTCAACTTCGCGACAAAGTCAAAGGGGACTACGAGCGGCAAATGGACATCCGCTACGCCGCCGCGCGCGGCTGGGTAGATGCGATCCTTGATCCGGTGGACACGCGGGATGTACTGATTCAGTCGCTGGAGATCGTAACGCGCCATGCCAGCGACGAGCCGTTTCGGCTGGGGGTGTTTCAGGTGTAGAATGCTGAATCCTGTGATCTACTCTCCGGGTACCAGCATGCAAGATCCGATGGATACTGCCGACGACGACATGGACGATCGCGAGTTCTGGATGGCCGCGAGCGGCTTCTCGATGGCGAGGATATGGGGCAACCCGGAAGACGATGTATATGCCGAGCTACTTCACGAGTCTGCGCTAGACGAAGAACAATCCGCTCCGGCGGAAGCGCAGCCGAAAGAAGGGAGCTGACATTGATCAAGCCGCGGAACGCTGAGGCGATTCGTCACTCGAACGTGGTTAAACTCGCCCGCGGCCTGAGCCCGCCCGACAAGAAGCAGTTCTGCGCTGTTGCCCGAATCGGTACGCGGAACAGACAACTTATCTGCTTCGCGAAGTCGCCGCTTGGCGCCAAGCGAATTGCCGGACGCTTCTATCGTGAAATGTACCCCGACCGCACGGTCCGCATCATTTCGGCCACCAAGATCTGACAGTGTGACGACTAACATCTCTGTGCATCTGTTCTCGTCTGTGTGCATCTGTGTTCCTTGACTCGCGTCCTCCGCATGCCCCTTCGCATCGCCAACGCCGCCGGGTTTTTGGGCGACAACCTTGACGCTCCGCGGTTGACCGTCGAGCGAGCCGAGGTGGATTACCTCACGCTCGAGTATCTGGCCGAGCTGACGATGTCGATCCTGGCGCGACAGCGCGAGAAAAACCCGCGGCTAGGCTATGCCGAAGATTTTCTGACCGTCCTGGTAAGCCTGGTCCCGGCCCTGACACGGCAGCCGCGACTCCGCATTGTGACCAACGCCGGCGGCGTCAACCCGCTCGCCTGCGCGCATGCCGCGGGCGCCGTACTCGTGAGTTCCGGACTATCGTCGCGGCGGATCGGCGTCGTGACAGGCGATGATCTGTTGCCACGGCTGTTCGAGCTGCGAGACGCCGGCTGCCGGTTTGTGCATCTTGATACCGGTGAGCCGCTGGCCGATCTCGCGCAGCCCATCGTCTGTGCGAACGCCTATCTCGGCGCTCGGCCGATCGCCGACGCACTGGCGGCCGGCGCCGAACTGGTGATCACCGGCCGAGTGGCCGATGCCTCGCTCGCCGTTGGCCCGGCCGCGGACCACTTTGACTGGACCTGGGACGATTGGAACACCGTGGCGGGCGCTTCGGTCGCAGGGCATTTGATCGAGTGCGGTGCTCAGGTGAGCGGCGGATTGCATCACGATTGGCAAGCGCTGAATCTCGCCGACGTCGGTTACCCGATCGCGGAGCTCGAACGAGACGGCTCGTGTGTCATCACAAAGCCTGCCGACAGCGGCGGCGCCGTCAACCGCCGCACCGTCGCCGAGCAGCTCGTCTACGAGATTGGGGACCCGGCACATTACCTCACGCCGGATGTCGATGTTGACTTCACAACCATCGAGCTTGCAGAAACAGGCGACAACCGCGTGGCGGTCCGCGGCGCCACCGGCCGGCCCCCGCCCGATCAGTACAAAGTCTCGCTGGCCTATCACGACGGGTACATGGCGAGCGGGCAATTGCTGATCTACGGAAACGATTGTGTCTCAAAGGCACACGCCTGCGGCGAAATGATCCGCCGCCGCCTGGCCCGCACGGGTCTGGAGTTCGCAGGCTGGCATGTCGAGTGCCTGGGCGCCGGCCAGGCGGTTCCCGGCTTACATGCAGCTCCGGACGGCGTTCGCGAAGTCATGCTGCGCGTCACGGCCCGTGATTCGCGCCGCGAGCCGCTGGAGCGTTTTACCAAGGAGTTCGCGCCTTTGATCACGAGCGGCCCGCCTGGCATCGCGGGCTACGCGACCGGACGGCCTCAAGTGCGGCCGGTGTTTGCCTATTGGCCGACGCTTGTGCCACGCGAGGTGATCGATACCCAAGTCGAAGTCCGCACCGCCCGCGAGTGGATGGCGGAAAAGGAATCCCCATGAAGCTCTCCGATCTCGCTCACGCTCGTTCCGGCGATAAAGGCAACCACGCAAACATCGGCGTTGTGGCCAATGACGCCGCTGCCTTTGAACAACTGCAACGCCATTTGACGGCTGATCGCGTCGGCGAGTTCTTTCGCGGCCTTGGCGTTTCTCGCGTCGAGCGTTTCGAGTTGCCACGCATCGGTGCTTTGAACTTCATCCTGTACAATGCGCTTGCCGGCGGCGCCAGCCAGTCGCTGCGGATCGATACGCAAGGCAAGCTGCTCGGCACAGCGATCTTAGACCTGGAACTTCCTGACGCCTAACCGTTGGAGTTCAAACTTCAGCTTGTCCGCAAGGCCACAGCCTGAAGGCTGAACTCCAACCTGAACCCTTCGCGCATGTCCCTCGTTAAAGTACACGTCCACGAACACACGGGCACGCTGGTGCTGAACCGGCCCGAAAAGCGCAATGCGCTGTCGCGCGAGCTGATCGCCGATCTCGACCAGGCGCTGCACGACCTGCATGGCCAGCGCGGCGTGCGCGCGGTGATCGTCTCGGCGGCGGGGCCGGCGTTTTGCGCCGGCATGGATCTGGCAGAAATGCAAGCCACCAGCAAAGACGCCGATGCGCTGGCGCGCTGGCACGACGACGCACTGGTCTACCGCGATCTGTTGGAAACGATGCTGCGCTTCCCCAAGCCGCTGATCGCAGCGGTGCAAGGCCCGGCTCTGGCGGGCGGCCTCGGCCTGGTGCTGGCTTGCGATATCGTGTTGGCCGCGCCGGAGGCGACGTTTGGCTTGCCGGAGCCCAAGCGCGGTCTCGTCGCCGGCGTAGTGGCGCCCTTGCTGACGTTTCGCATCGGCGGTGGCCGGGCGGCGTATGCAATGCTCACGGCGGGCACGATCGACAGCGACGAGGCGCATCGCATTGGGCTGGTTCATGAGCTGATCAAGTCGGACCAGCTCTGGGTGCGCGGACAGCAGCTCGCCGGCGAATGCGCCCAAAGCGCGCCTGAGGCGCTGTTGATGACCAAGCGGATGCTGAATGAGACAATCGGCGAGACGCTGACCACACAGTTGGCCGCCGGGGCGGCCTTCAGTGCGACCGCTCGGACGACCGAAGCGGCCGCCGAGGGGCTGTCCGCGTTTCTCGAGAAGCGGAAGCCTAAGTGGCCGTGAAGGGAGAGAGGGAGACTGGGAGACTGGGAGACTGGGAGATGGGGCAGCTATGCCATTGCAAGCGCGGTGATAGGTTCGGCCGAATGTGCTGGCGGATAACCGACCGCTCGTTCGGAGACGTGTGGTGCTTCCGGCAAGCCGTACCGCGCCAGCACTTCAGCCATCACTTCGGCGATGGGCTGAGGTTTGCGTAAACGCGTATCATGGTCAATGGATTCCCTTGGAAAAACAGTCGTGTTCATTGGGGTTCTCCGTGACATGGCTGTGGTGTCATTATAGACACTTATGTATCCATGTCCACTAGCTTTCGGAGACTTCCCGGCAGGATACCGCAGCGCGAGCGAATGACTCTAAGTTCGTTACTATCGAACCTCTTGGGGAGGCGTCGTGTCCTGTCATCTGGGCTTGCCGGCAACGGATTTCTTGCTAACTTGAACGGTGTGGCGAGCGGCCGGACCGGCCGGTGCGCCATAACCTATGATGGTGGCTATAGCTCAATCGGTTAGAGCGCAAGATTGTGGCTCTTGAGGTTGCCGGTTCGATTCCGGTTAGCCACCCTGTTTCTAAGTACAGCCGAAACAACGACTTCTGTTACCTGCCGGTGGTCGGCAGTGCGGCTCGTTTCCGGGGAATAAAACGGTACATACCGTTTTGGCTCTTTGGAGGCACCGCAAATGCCGACACTGCTTTACGTTACGCCGAAATACCGCAAGCATCGGGCGAGCGGGCAAGCCGTGGTGACGATTGCCGGAAGGGACCACTATCTCGGACCTTACGGCACAAAGGCCAGTCACATCGAATACGACCGCCTGGTGGGCGAGTGGCTGGCGGCCGGCCGGCCGACATCGCAACCGGCCGCCAATGAGATCACGGTCGTCGAGCTGATCGCGCGATACGTCCGATTCGCCCGCGCGTACTATGTCCGGGACGGTCGGCCTACGGGCGAGGCTCAGAACATCAAGCAAGCGCTCCGCCTGCTCAAAGAGCGCTACGGACGCACGCCGGCCACCGAGTTCGGCCCGCTGGCGCTGAAGGCGCTGCGCGATGCAATGATCTCCGAATGCGACTGGTCGCGTCCGATGGTCAACAGCAACGTCGGCCGCCTGCGCCGGATGTTCAAGTGGGCGGCCAGCGAGCAATTGCTAAGCGAGTCAGCCTGGCGTGAGCTTGGCACGGTCGAAGGGCTGCGCCGCGGTAAGACGCAGGCCCGCGAGACCAAACGAGTACAGCCGGTCGCCGACGAAGCGGTGGACGCCACGTTGCCTAAGCTGTCGCCGGTCGTGGCGGATATGGTCAGGCTCCAACGTCTCACCGGCATGCGGCCGGGAGAATTGTGCATCCTTCGGCCGGCGGACATTGATCGTTCGGCCGACGTGTGGAGTTTCACGCCACAGCGGCACAAGACCGAGCACCATGATCGTCAGCGCGTGGTCTTTATCGGGCCGCGAGCACAAGACGTGCTCCGTCCGTATTTGCTGCGCCAGGAATCGGCTTATTGCTTTTCGCCGGCTGAGAGTGAGCGGAAGCGCCGCGAATTGGCGCACGCGCGGCGCGTGGTTCCCCTGTCATGCGGCAACAAACCGGGGAGCAATCGAAATCCGAAGCGTAGCCGTTCGCCACGGGACCGCTACACGACTGATACGTACCGCCGTGCGGTGGAGTATGCCTGTCACAAGGCCGGCATCGACAAGTGGCACCCGAACCAATTGCGCCACACCGCGGCTACGGAAATACGCCGTCGTTTCGGATTGGAAGCGGCGCAGGTGACGCTAGGACACAGTAAGGCCGACGTTACCCAAGTCTATGCCGAGCGGGATCTGCAAAAGGCAGCGGCCGTCATGCGCGAAGTGGGTTAGAATCACAATCAGCCGGGCTTGCGGAATAGCTATCCGCGCAGGCTGGCCGTCGTCACCGGCAGCACCTACCCGATGGCGACGGCTGGCCGGCCTGGCACAACCGGTAGGTGCAACATGCAAGCGCGTCGCCTCACGCCGCAACAACTTCTCAAAAAGTTCCGGCGCGTCGCTGGTCAACAGACCTTCGCCGATCTAAAGCCGCGGATCGTTGCGGAGATTGAACGGCGAAGAAATAGCTGCAAAGACGACGATCGTCTCGATGCCAAGGGCTTGTCTCATCTGTTGGCGGCAGTCGAGCGCGAAATTGATTGCGGCGACGCTGGCCGCGCCGCGTACTTTGCATTCCTTCTGTGCGGCGAAGGGCTGGAAAAGGTTGCAAAAGTTGGTTTGAGACAGCTTAGGAGTGCAACCGCTGGCGGACTGGCAACGGCCAAACTTTCACCAGAGCAGCGCCAGGAATGCGCCTTGGCGTTGAATCACGAGCTCGTACCGGGCGTCAGTGTGGATGGTGCCTCTAGGCGCGTTGCACCAAGATTCGGCGTCTCGTACAAGACGGTGCAGCGAGCGTATGAAGTTGTCTGCGGGCAAAAGCCTATTGCTCGTACAAAGTAGTTGGACAACGCGGGCCGCTGTCCAATGCAAAAGCTATAGACTCTCGCATGTCCACTACACCGACACGCGAGGTCTATCATGCGCGACGATCTTATTCCCTTCTCTGTGGTCCCGAAGCACGTCCCCGGCACGCGGCCTAACATCGCCACTATCTGGCGCTGGCGGCAGCGTGGCGTAGCGGGCATTCGCCTTCCGGTCTGCCACGTCGGCGGCCGCGTCTATGTCTCCCTGGCTGATCTCGCCCTGTGGATGGAACAGGTGCAGGCGGCCAAGGAAGGCGCGGTACTCCCCCGGCGCACTGATAAGCAGCGTGAGTGCGCCATTGCCGCGGCGGAAAAAGAATTGAGTGAGGCCGGCATCTAAACAAAAAGGGTCGGCACGCGCGACGCTTCAGAGACGCGGCCGACCAGGGAGGAATCTGATCTACTTATGGTACATGATGGAACGACGACCGGCAACGAGGCCGGCACTGGGTATGAAGCCCGCGAGCGTATGGAAACGGCAGCGCTCGACTATCTAAGCCGTGGCCTGCCGATAACACTCTGCGGCGGCCCTGGGCGCAATCCCAAAGCACCGCGCGGCGACGGCTGGCAGCAAAACACTTGGACCGCCGATGCCATGCGGCGGGAGTTCCGTAAAGCTGGCGCGCTGAACGTCGGCCTCCAAATGGGGGCGCGGTCCGGCATCATCGACATCGAGGCCGACTCGCCAGAACAGGAGCGCGCTTTCGCCGATCTGTTCCGCGGCTGTGAAGTGCCGCGCACGCCGACATTCAACAGCATGCGCGGGCTTCATCGGCTGTTCGCCTACGATCCCCGTTTGTCGCAGACGGATAAGGCCGTCGCGGATTACAAAGGACTCGGCATTCGCATCGGCGCGAACGACAAGGGCGCGCAGTCTCTAGTTCCGCCGTCGCCTAACTCTGACGGCACGCCGCGGGAGTGGATTGTGTCGTTAGACGAATGTGATCCCGGGCCGCTGCCCGACGTGGTGGTGGAGCGAATCCTGGCGGCGAGCACCGGCAGTAATGGCGCGGACACTAATGGGCATGCGGCCGATCCGACTCGTGCCGACGATCAACAGCTCGTCCACCGCGCGCGGAAGTACATCAACGCGATCCCCAACGTCGCAACCGGGGAACGCAACCAGACTGCCTACCGCGTGGCCGCGGTGCTGGTCAATGACTACGCGCTCGGGGACGGCGACGCCGCGCAGCTCCTAGCCGAATGGAACGCGGGCAATGCCGATCCCCTCGCTGATGCCGAACTGGCAGAAGTGCTCAAGAGCGGTGGCAAGTACGCCAGCAAGCCGCACGGTTGTAAGGCGACGGCGACTTATGGCGTTAATGTCGTTTATGGCGTAGGTGCTCAGAAGGAAAGCGACGAATCCGATCCCTGGCCTGATCCCCTCGACGGCGCGGCCTATCACGGCGTCGCTGGCGAGTTGGTGCGGATGATCGAGCCGCACACCGAAGCTGATCCCGTGGGGCTGCTGATCCAAGTACTGGTCGCCTTTGGAAACGTGATCGGTCGCACGGCGCACTTTCGCGCCGAAGCTGACCGCCACTACCCCAATCTCTTCGCCTGCATCGTGGGGACAACGAGCAAAGGGCGCAAGGGCTCAAGCTGGGGGCAGTCGAGCTTGGCGTTTTCGGCCGTCGATTCCGAATGGCAGAGCAATCGGGTGCTCGGTGGCCTATCGAGCGGAGAAGGATTGATTTGGGCGGTGCGCGATCCCATCTACAAGCGAGAGCCGGTCCGCGAAGCTACCAAGGGAAAAGGTAAAGGCAAGATCATCGGCTATGAACAGGTCGAAGTCGATGCCGGCGTGACGGACAAGCGGCTGCTCGTGTTGGAGAGCGAGTTCGCCAGCGTCCTGAAGGTCATCGCGCGAGAGCGCAATACGCTGTCGGCGATCATTCGACATGCGTGGGATACAGGCACGTTGCGGACGCTGACAAAAAACTCGCCAGCGCAGGCGACGGGGACGCATATCAGCATCATCGGCCATATCACGCGCAACGAACTGAAGCAGCAAATTTGCGAGACCGACTTGGCGAATGGACTGGCTAACCGCTTCCTCTGGCTTTGCGTTCGGCGGTCGAAGTGCCTGCCGGAAGGTGGAGAGATCCACAAGGTGGACTTCGCTCCGGTAGTCAATCAACTGTGCGGCGCGGTCGCCTTCGCCGGCGAGGTGGGCGAGCTATCGCGCGATGATGATGCTCGCGCGATTTGGCGCGAGGTTTACCCGGCGCTGAGTGAGGGCAAGCTAGGGCTGTTGGGAGCGGCAACATCCCGCGCCGAAGCGCAGGTCATGCGGCTGGCGATGATCTACGCGCTGCTAGACCAATCCCCGGTCGTCATGGCCGCGCACTTGTTGGCCGGCTTGGCGGTCTGGCAGTACGCCGAGCAGTCGGCCCGCTACATCTTCGGCAGCGCGCTAGGCGACCCGACGGCGGACGAGCTGTTGCGGCTGATCCGCAGTCACCGGAACGACGGCGCGAGTAGGACCGACATGCGGGACCATTTCGGGCGAAACAAGAGCACCGACGAGATCGGCCGCGCACTCCAAGTGCTCCGAGACGCCGGCCTGGCATTCAGCCGCGAGGTATCGACTGGCGGCCGACCGGCAGAGCGCTGGTTTCCATGTTAGTAGGTACGACATAAACGACATATACGACATAAGTGCCGGTGAGCTGAGAGCCGACGGGGGGCTTTTGTCGTATACCGCGTTTATGTCGTAACAGGTGGAGAAAGAAATGAGCGACTACCTGGCGATTGCGCGGCGAGCGATGGAAGGCAAACCGCCATCGCCGATCCCGTTGGAAATGACACCGCTGGCACCACGTCTTATGCCGGACAGTGGCAATCGTGATTGTTGGGGCTTCCCCCTTGCTCCAGGCGAGCGGCTGATCGACTGGCCGCCCTAATCCCCCTGATGTGTGTTCATATATACACTAGTTTATAGAACCTTATAAGACCTTAGAAGACTGGCCAATTAACCTGGACGATGACCGCATGACGCTGTTGGACCAATTCGCCTGTCAGGCAATGGCGGCGCTATTGACGATCGGGACCAATCAGCCGAGTGAGCACCTGCCCCGAAACGGTAAGCCGTTCGAGCATCCTGACGCGCCGTACTACTTCGGCAACTGGGAGCCGAGCAACAAGCCCGACAAAATCATCGGCGTGGACAGCCTGGCTTGTGACGCCTACATGGTGGCGCAGGCGATGATGAGAGAGCGGCAACGGCTATGCGCTGACAAGGGGGAGGGTAGGTGAAATCTCTAGGGCGAACACCCGCCAGTACGTCGCCCAGCCGTGTAGGTTTTTTGACGTTTCCACCGGAGAAAAAACTTTGAACACCCGAACCATAAACACCCCGCCAGAGCACCTAGCAGCCGCTGGGAGCCGTTTCTGGGCAGCCGTGGTCTCTGAGTACGACTTGGAGCCGCACGCCGCAGAAGTGCTCAGGGCGGCTTGTGAGCAGCTAGATCGGGCATCGGCGGCACGGGCGATCATCGACGCCGAAGGGCTGACTACCGTCGATCGGTTCGGGCAGGTGAAACCGCACCCCGCCGTGGGAATCGAGAAGGAAGCACATTTGGCCTTCATGCGTCTCCGCCGCGAGCTGAACGTCGACACTCCGCCCGCCGAAAGCCGTGGCACCCGTCCTGCCTACTACACCGCGAGAAAGTGATATGCCCAGATACCGCCGTCCATTGCGCAGCCAGCGGCCTGACGTGGCCGTTCTTAGCATCGACCACGAGTACCAGCTCGACAGTGGTTCCACCATGCTGTCGTCAACCGAGCCGATGGACTTGGACACGTTCAAGGCTGCGTGGGAGTTCCACCGGGACCGCCTGTTGGCGCAGTACATCCGTCGCCAGCCTGGGCGGCGGTCGTTCGCGTGGTGGCTCTTGGATCATGGCATCGAGCGGCCGGTCGTCAACCGTTTCACCGATGAGGCCGAATTGCGCCGTGAAACCGACGGCGGCGGCTGTCTGCGTGGCGCGTCCTGCCCGTTCGGTTTTCTCCATACCCATCTCTACGGCGGTCCCGACATGCTCGCGTTCCAAGAGGACGAAACCGATTACCTGCGCCGTCACGGTTTGTTGACCGCCGTTGAGGAAATCGCTTTACGAAGGGAATCTCGATGAACCCCGCCGAAACTACTTGCCCGACGTGCCACCGCTACGTGACGGTCGCCAACAGCGTTTTGCTCGACGGCGAGCGTCGCAAAAGATACTACGCCTGCCCATCATGCGGCTGGCGGCCAGAGAACAACACCGTGGTCGTGCGCGTCGAGTTTGCGCCTCAGCGCCCGAGCCGTTGGAAGATTCCTCGTCCTGTCGTTGCCATCGATAGCAGCAACACCCATTACCTTGTTCCACCAATCCCTGATAATGCTTAAGGAGACAGTATGAACAGCATCTTCGCTGACAACTCGCCCCCGCTGGCTTTCGACCCGTCGGTTGTCGACGATGAGGCGCTGGCCGAGCTGCGCCGGTTCAGCTTCACGGCGATGGACCGCGCGGTCCTGTTTGGCGCGTGGCTCCACCGCTGGTGCGAGCATGAGGAGCTAATCCGCGCCGGCCAAAAGCCGCGGCAAGCCGACGTGCATTCGTTGTGCATGCCCCCGGCTGGGGGCTGGGATGACTACGCGGTGGGCAAGTCGCTGGAAGTCGTGTCGAGGCTCACCTACTGCGCGGCCGACGCGGCCGTGGGCGCTTTCGTCGATCGACTGCTATTGGCCATCGCGGGCGAAGCGGCTAATCGACTAATCGAAAGGAAACCAGATGCCTGAGTTTATCACGCTGGACGAGCTGGCGACGCGCTGGCGAGTGGACCGTGAGCGAGTCAAACACTGGGTACACCGCGGGTGCTGCCCAATACCGATCCGCCTTAGTCCCCGGCATTGGATCTGGCCGCTGGAACAGATTGAAGCATTCGAGCGCGAGAAGACGCGCGTCGAGAAACCAGAGAACATGCAACAGGAGCAGACAACGACATGAGCAACGTCAAAAAGCTGGAGGACGCGCGCGGCGAGATTTTTCGCCAAATGCAATCGCTGTTGGACACGTTGAACGCCGACAAGCGCGGCGAGTTCACCGACGTTGAGGCCGTTCTATTTCAGCAACTCAAAGCCGAGCTGAACTTCACCGATGACCAGCTCGACAAACTCTATCGGGAACGAGACAAGGAAAAGCTAACCATGAAGACTGTCCGCGACGTGAATGCCAACACCGACCAGGAAAACATCGAACAGCACGGCCACCCCGGCGGCGTGAATGGGCATCTCAACAACCTTGCCGCGCCCGATGCCGTTTGGCTCGACAGCGATGGCAACGAGATTAAGGTGCTCAGTCCCCAACAAAAGCTGGCGAGTCTGCCCAGCATCGGCCGCAAAGCATCCGGCCTGCACTTCGGCAAGATTCTGGTCGGACTGGCAACCAGCCGTTGGACCGGCGCAGACCGCGAGCGGCAGTATCTCGCCCAGAGCGGCGGCGTGAATACGGCTGGCGGTTACATGGTTCCCGAAGAACTGGCGGCCGAGATTCTTGACCTCGCTCGTGCTCGCTCTGTGGTGCTCCGCGCCGGGGCTCGCACGTTCGAGATGACCACCGACACGCTCATCGTCGCCAAGCAGACCGGCGACCCGACATTCACCATGACTGGTGAAAATTCCGAGATCACCGAGAGCGAGTTGACGTTCGGCGCCAACACGTTCAGCGCCAAAAAGCTGGCGGCGCTGGTCACCGCATCGAACGAGCTGATGCGCGATGCACCCAACGCTGCGGATACGATTCAAAACGCGCTCATCAATGCGCTGGCCGCCGAACTGGATCAGCAAGCGCTCGATGGCAGTGGCTCGCTGGAGTTCCTTGGACTCGCCAATAATACCGACATCACCGCGACCGGCAGCGTGGGCGCGATTGAGTGGCTCGACCTGCACAACGCGGCCGTGGCCGTAATGGAAAACAACTACACCCCAAACGCCTACGCCATTCACCCGACGATCTACGGCGACGCGACGATTCAGACGACCGGCGACGGCACCAACTCCGCAAAGAACTGGTTGCCTCCTCCGCCGATCGTAGCGGCAATGACCCCGCTCACGACCACCGGCATTCCTAACTCAAAGATTGTCGTCGGCCAGTGGGATCAGTGCGCCTTCGGCATCCGCCTGGGCCTGGGCGGCGAAGTCCAATTCAGCAACGTGGCCGGGACCGCCTTCGAGAAAGATCAAACGAAGTTCAGGATCGTTTTCCGCGGCGACTTTTTGCCGATGCGGACCACCGCGTTCTATCGGTTGACTGGAATCACGACCTAAGGGTTCTCCGTTTCCTGGATTGGCTCCGGGGACTTGCGAGCCCGGCGCGTTTTTGTTGATGCCGCGCGCCGGGCTTTTTTACTTATGAACGAACACGACGATCAAGCGCGGCTGTTGCGTATCGAGGGCCTGATTGCGCAGTTGACGCAACAGCTCCGCGCCGCCGAAGCGATCCGCGACACGATCATTCTCCGCCTGGCGGACAACGACGGCTGTCACGATCGGCGGCCGACGGCAGTACGATAGCGTTGCGCGGCGCCCCCCGATGCCGGCGTGCTCCAATGGCAAAAAGGTACGCAAATAATTGCGGATGGTTGCGCGGCGCTCCCCGATGCCGGCGTGCTCCAATCTGATCGTGTCGATGGTCATGCACCCTTCTGTTGCGCGGCGCTCCCCGATGCCGGCGTGCTCCAATAACTCGTGCCGCTTGACGGTCCCGGCCTTGGTTGCGCGGCGCTCCCCGATGCCGGCGTGCTCCAATACAGTATCGCACGCTGCGGCAAGACTCGCTGTTGCGCGGCGCTCCCCGATGCCGGCGTGCTCCAATAGGTCCGCCTTAAACTTCGCTCTGGCTTGCGTTGTGCCGCGTTCTCTGGGGCGTGGTTGATGTTCAGGTCGATGGGCGCATCGAGGCCGCGTAGGGCTTGCTAGAGCGAAGCCGGCGGCGTCTCTATCGTCCCAGATCGTTAGCCGGTAATTACCGTTTTATCGCTCCGCACTACCGCGAAAACGCTAGACAGTGTGCAATTCTGTGCGATAGCTTGCAATAGTGGCGAGAGTTGCTAAACTGGCGTTATTCTCCGAGAAAACGAGTAGTTTCTATCTGTACAGTAGCGCGTTGTGGCTCTTGAGGTTGCCGGTTCGATTCCGGTTAGCCACCCTTTTTTCCAAATCTCGCCGAAACTAGCGTCTTACACGAGGGGCAGTTGCGGCCACGTTTGCACCACGTGGCCATCGGATTTGTCGCGCGACCCATGTGTCACTTGCCGGAAGACCGTGCTTCCAGGGGCGCCTCTGCGGGTTCCAGATCGGCATAGGGCAATATGTCCGGGAGGATCCGCACCGCCGTTGAGAGCTTAAGCGGCAAGGATTGGCCGACGTCGAACGTCAACTCGACGAAGAATGCCGTCCACCCTTTTTCGGGCGAGTCGATCTTCCCGACGAACACTCCGCCGCCTTGGTCCCGGAGCGATTGGCTGCGATAGGCTTTGCCGATCGTCTTGACGCGAAAATCGCGGGCCTGCGGATTCGTCGCCTGCCAGAGATTCACCTGCACCGGCGCGGAGGATGTCTTGACGTGAATCGAGCCATCGGTCCGGAAGGTCCAGGAGTATTTCGGCCGCGGACTTCCGGCGAGGATCGTTTGGTAAAACGCGGTGATGCTCTCCAGTGCGTCGGAATCTCGGAGACTGTGGTCGGCATTAGGAACATATCGAAGATACTTCTCTCCCGGCAGGTCGCCAAAATAGAACTGTGAGGAATCCGGGGGGAAATACTGATCGCCGGAGGCGTTGACGACGAATTTCGGCATCGTGAAACGCTCGCGGTAGGAATACGGGTCTTCGATGGCGTAGAGCAGTTTGGTCTGCGGTTCATCTGCCCGTCCTTTGAGATTGTGTCGGACGTAATCGCCGATGGCTTCCGCATAGAAGCCGTATGCGGCGATGTGATGCCGCGAACAAGCGGGGACATTGACGACGTCGATCACGATGGGAATGACGGCGGCCACGCGCTTATCGACGGCGGCCGTACACCAGGTCGTCCAGCCGCGCTTGGAGCCGCCGGACACGACGAACTTCTCAATCGCGACACGTCCGCCTTGATCGCTGGCGAGCAACTCCTGTACGCAATCCATCGCACGCACGGCGCTCTTGACCATCGGTAAGCGGGCGGGCCAGGTTTCGTCGCCTGTCTTGAGGAACTGGTCCCAAGTGTAGGCGATGTAATCGTCCTCCTTGCGCGGAATGCCGTCGCGATTGAGCACGAGCGGTTGGTTGGGAACCATTTTCAATTCGGCGACTACGGAGTTCGTCATTTCCGCCAACTTGAGCGTTGCCGCTTCGGCCGACTGAGGAGGTTCCCCTCCATTGGCCCCGCCGGTAATTCGCAGGAGTGCGATTTTTGACGCTGGGTTCGCCGGTTTCACGATCGTCAGCCAGTGTTGCCAAACGGGACGATCGACCTCTTGTTCGGTTCGCCAGGTTTGTGACTTCAAATCGACGATGTATTGAGTCAGCCCGCTATCTTGCACGGTCCCAACGATCTTCCACGCATACGTCGGATCTGGTTTGGCGACGTATCGGTCGAGCGCGGTTTCCGCCGCAGGAAGCGGGATTGCCCAGACGAGAGCGATGGCAATCACAAACCGCATCGACACTGCCGACCGCTGGTTCGGTTCAAGCCCGGGCATACAACACCTCCCGAGGGCAACAGTTGGTAACAGTTGGGACATTGGACATACACTACTCGAGTGCACACCGCCTCGAAAGTAGCGTCCTAAGAGCCGCTAACAAAAAGAAGGCTGGCTCCGAGCGACATCCGACCTTTCGCTTCGCGGGACACCCATGAAAGCCAAGAAGGACGGCAAGAAGCAGGAAATCAAATCCAGGGTTTAGAAGTGATGTGCGGGCACGCAGGCGCAAACCCCGGTTAAACAGGGTTAAGTGGCGCTTGCAAAGCCACTGCCCACCAATGCACGAGAAGAGTGGCTGCGAACTACGCGCGCGTGGGCCGCAGCGAGCTTTCTGTGGCCGATTCAGACCGGCTTTACGTTCTCGGCGCAGGGGCCTTTCGGACCACGGCCTTCTGAGAAAGACACCTTTTGGCCTTCTCGAAGATCGTCGAAACTGCCCTCTTGGACGCTCGAGGAATGGAAGAATAGATCCTTATCGCCGCTCCCGGTTTTGATGAACCCGAAGCCCTTGTCCGTCAACTTCTTTACGGTGCCTTCCGGCATTGTGCGTTCCCAGCGTGAATGTTTGGATGGACGCGGTCCGGCGTACGATCGCCAAATGACCAGCCTTCCCTTGGTTCAGAGTTTACACGATTTCCGGGACCTCGCCTACTCCCTACGAGGATCAACGGCACGGCCAGTCACGTATTCGGCTACCCGACCAACTCCCTGATCGGCTCCGCAATGTTCACCAGATACTGCGGGCGTCCGTTGGGATCTTGGAGCGTCGTGGTCTTCGGATCGATGCCTAACAGGTGATAGAAGGTGGCAAAGACCTCGTGCAGGTGAACGGGGCGTTCGGTTGGCGCCTCGCCGTAACGGTTGGTGGCGCCGATGACTTGCCCCAGCTTCATTCCGCCACCCGCGACGAACGCGGACGAGGCACGGGCCCAGTGATCGCGGCCGGCGGTTGAATTGATGCGCGGCGTGCGGCCAAACTCGCCCCACATGACCACCGCCGTGTTGTCCAGCATTCCGCGCTCGTCGAGGTCTTGAATCAAGGCGCTTAAGCCCACGTCGAGCATCGGCAGCATCCGCCGCATTGCATTGAAGTTGTCGCCGTGCGTGTCCCAGCCGCCCCAGGAGAAGCTCACGGAGCGGGCGCCGGTCTCGATCAATCGCCGCGAGAGTAAAAACCGCTGGTTCTCGCCGCCGCCGTTGCGATTGAGCCCATAGCGCTCTTTGACGTTGGCGTCTTCTTTCTCGGTGCGCAGCGCATCGGCCAGTTTGCTGGAGGTGATCACGCCGATCGCGCGCTGGTTGAACGAATCGATCGCCTCCATCATGCGGCTGCCGTCCATGTCGCGCCGCACCCGGTCCAGCGCGCCGAGCAGCTCGGCGCGGCCCCGTAGCCGGTCGAGCGAAATGCCGTTGAGCGTGAGGTTCGCGCGGCCCGGGCCGTCGGGGCGGAACGCCGAATACGTCGGGCCGAGAAAGCCATGGTGGGTGTGTCCGTTGAGATCGATAAAACTTGGTATCGAGCCGTTGGTGGCGCCTTGCAGCTTGGCGACGACGGCGCCCAGGCTCGGGTACCCGCCCAGGTTTCGCAGATCGTTTTCGCTCCAGCCGGTCTCGGTCTGCCACGACGTGTGCTCGTCGCGAAAGCCGGTGAGCGACCGGATGATGGCGAACTTGTCGGCCAACTTCGCCAGGTTGGGCATCAGGCTGCAGATCTCGATGCCGGGCACATTGGTCGAAATCGGCAGAAACTCGCCGCGAATCTCAGCCGGCGCCTGCGGCTTGAGGTCGAACATGTCGAGGTGCGGCGGCCCACCACCCAGGAAAATGTTGATGATCGATTTCTTGTTCGCGCTCGGCTTTCCGGACTCGGCGCGCAAGACATCGGCCAGTGTCGGTCCGCCCAGAGTCAACGCACCCCCCGCCAGGCCGCCGATCTTCAGAAAATTCCGCCGTGTGAGTCCATCGCAGAAACGCTCTGGCTTGCCGAGAATGGTCAGCATGGCTGAACCTCCGTGCAAAGGCGGGAATCGGGGCGGGAAGCGTGGCCGAGCCGCTCGCTGCATCGCCAGCCACGCGCCGTAGTTGTATCCCTCTGCCAGGGACAAATCAATATCCACTGATTTGTTCACCCTACTTCGTTTCTTTAGCCGCCTTTTGTCGCTTGAGAATCATCAGCAGGTCATTCTTGCCTCTTTTTTCAGAGACAAACCGATCCGGCCGTTCGCCGTCGGGATCCTCATTCATGCAAATGCGCAGCTCATCTCCTTTTAGGTCAAAGATGGCGAGCCGAGGTTTGCCATCTCGCTCGGCGATAAAGTCGATGATCTGCGGACCCTTATCGGGATCGATCTCGTAGCGGCCGGAGAAGTCTTGTTCCGGCCCTGTTGGAACCTTGAACGTGAATTGGTCCTTATTGAAGACGACGTGAAACTCTTTCGGATCGGCTGCTTTGGCATGATCTTCCAGTGATTCAAGCAGCCATACGCCTTCGAGCGCCTTTTGCACAACCTGCCGTGGATCGGGCTGGGCGTCCTTCTTCCTGTTCTTATTGTTGTCCGTCTTCTTCTCGACTGTGGCCGCCGCGGCGCTCTTGGCCTCGCCCTGCTTGGCAGCGATGTTCGCATTGGCCGCGGCTGACTTGGCTGTCGCACGTCCATCTTTCCGCTGTTCGACCACCCTGCCGATCGACGCATCGTCTCCGTCCGACGCACGACCGCCATAAACGGCGGCGCCGACACCGACCAATGACGTGCCGGTAAGGAGTACCAAAACACCAACCGCAACGTTTTTGATAATCATCATCCTTAGGACTCCTTGTGCCAACGTAACCGCTCCACTCGATGCCGTTGCCAAATGCACCACGCCACCAGCACAAAAGCTCGCTGCCGCCTGCACGGTTGAGACGACCAGTGGGTCGGCAGGTACAGCGCGTGTCAGGATTGAAAGTGACACACCCAATGCCCCGACCGACAGCGTAACGCCGCGCTTTGTCAGGCTGGCCGCCAACATTTTTCGGCCTGCCGCCAACCGGCTTGAGAGTGTGCCTTCGGGAATCTGGAGCCTTGCCGCCGCCTGGCGTCGCGGTTGCTGCTCCAGCTCGCACAGGACGATGGCCACGCGATATTTCGTCGGCAGCCGCGACAGTGCGCTGTCCAACTGTTGGATCAGCTCGCGATCAACTTCCTTTGGTTCTTGCGACGTTTCGGGCACGGCGGCCATACTGTGCTCCTTGCCGCGTCGGCGGCCGGCGGCGGTGCGAGTCTTGAGCGCGGTTCGATACGCGACGCCGTAGAGCCAGGCCGCCAACATCGCCGGCGAGACGGCCGCCGCCCGGCGGGCCAGCACGAGAAATGTCGCCTGAAATGCGTCTTCGGCATCGTGGGTGTGGCCGGCGACTCTCCGGCAAACGCCGAGCACCATCGCTCCGTGCCGCCGTACCAGCACGGCGAAAGCGTCCTCGTCGCGGCCTTCCACAAAGCGTTTGAGGAGCTGGTCGTCGGTTGGCGGTGGGGCGTCTGCCATGCGCATTTTGGGGACGGTTGAAAGCATGTTTCACTACATTGTCCGGCTAATGGCGAAGGAATTTTGACTCACACGCCGGAGTCCTTCATACCTTATTTGCCCACGGGCCGAGCCGCGCGTCGGCAGATTGTCGAGATTTCTTGTCCACCGACCTGTCCAGGCCGCTCCGCGATTCCGCAGGTTATCCGTAGGGAAATGTTGGAAAATGGGACTAGCTCCGAACCGGGAGAGCGGAAAAACCTGAGAAAAACGGGAGCGTCGTGGTGGCTGTCCCAATATTTCAACACGGTCGGGAAACGGCCTATGCCCCTCGATGACGGGACAGTCGCTGAGCTGTTGAATCAGGCCCGGTTGGGCGACGAGCGTTCCGTTCAGCGGTTGTTTACCGAGCACCGGGAGCGGCTGAAGCAAATGATCCGCCTGCGGCTCGATCGGCGCCTGGCAGCCCGCGTCGACCCCTCGGACGTGGTCCAGGAGACGCTGGCCGAGGCGGTCCGCCGGCTGCCAAAATACCTCGCCGAGCAACCGATTCCATTTTATCCGTGGCTGCGGCAGATCGCCTGGGAGCGGCTGACGAAATTGCGAGAGCGGCATATCACGGCCAAGCGGCGGGCGGTAGGGCGCGAGGAGCGGCAAGCATGGGCATTGCCCGACGAATCGGTGCTGGAGTTGGCCGACCGGTTCGTGGCCAGCGGGACTAACCCCAGCGAGCGACTTGTGCGCGAGGAGCTGAAACGGCGTGTGCATGCGGCATTGGCGAGCCTATCGGAGACCGACCGCGAGCTCCTGGTCCTGCGGTACCTCGAGCAGCTTTCGCCGCGCGAGGCCCGCGCGGTGTTGGGAATCGGCGAAGAGGCGTTTGCCAAGCGACATTTACGAGCCATCCAGCGGCTGCGGCGCGTGCTACAAGGAGAAAAGTAGGTCCCGCGAGCCGAGCGGGACAGCCCGGAGGGGCGACATTGGGAATTGATACAAGCGATTGATGGCATATAGCACAACGGACGAAAAACGATGATTGATGCGACTTGCACGCTTATCCGTAACGAACACGGCGAACTGGAGCTCGCTCGGCTCCTCGAGCGCCTGACTGAACAGCTCCTCTCCGGTGAACCCGTCGACCTCGACGCGCTTGCAACCGAGCATCCGCACCACGCCGAACGCCTGGCTGAGCTTCTGCCCACAATTCGCGCCGTCGCCGAAGTAGGCCGCGCGGCGAACCCGCTGGAGTCCAAGCTTCAGCTTGCTGGACCGGAGGGGGATGGTTTCGCCGAGCAATTTGCCGATCGCACCAACAATCGCACCCTCGGCGATTTTCTGATCCAGCGCGAGATCGGCCGCGGCGGGATGGGCGTGGTCTACGAAGCTGAGCAGCTTTCCCTCGGCCGCCGCGTTGCCCTCAAGGTCCTGCCGTTCGCGGGTGTGCTTGACGAGCGGCAATTGAAGCGGTTCAAGCTGGAAGCGGCTGCCGCGGCCGCCCTCAAGCATCCAAACATTGTCAGCGTTCACTGTGTCGGCTGCGAGCGCGGCGTGCACTTCTATGCGATGGAGTACGTCGAGGGGCAGACGCTTGCGGCCGCGATTTCGGGTTGCCGTGAGAATGTAGCAGGCACAACGCGTGTGCCATCTTCGCCGACGGAGCGTACAGACGAAAAAACGGCCACAGACACCTTGGCAGCCGCGCTGTCCACGCTCCACACCGAAAAGCCACGCGACTTCTTCCGCCGAGTGGCCGAGCTGGGTATTCAGGCCGCCGAAGCGCTCTATCATGCGCACGACATGGGCATCATCCACCGGGACATCAAGCCGGCGAACTTGCTCCTCGATCATGCGGGCAAACTCTACATTACAGATTTCGGCCTGGCTCGCCTTTCGACCGACGCTGGCATGACGCTGACCGGCGACATGCTGGGCACGCTGCGCTACATGAGCCCTGAGCAAGCCTCAGGCGCCAAGTTGCTCGACGAGCGGACGGATATCTATTCGCTGGGCGTGACGCTCTACGAATTGCTCGCCCTACGGCCGGCGTTTCCCGACAACGACCGGCAAAAGCTCATCCGGCAGGTCGCCGAGCAAGAACCACCGCGGCTGCGCGCGATCAATCCACGGATCCCCGCCGACCTCGAAACCGTCATTTTCAAGGCAATGTCGAAAGAGTCGGTCGAGCGATACACCACGGCCAGGGAGCTGGCGGCAGACCTGGCGCAGTTCCTCGCCGATAAGCCGATTCGCGCTCGTCGCCCGCCGCCGCTCGCACGCCTTCACCGCTGGGGCCGCCGCCACGTCGCGGCCGTGCTGAGTCTCGTCATCGTGTTGGCCGTCTCGCTCACCGCCCTCGGCGTCGTGTTAGCGCTTGTAACCGACGAGCAACAAAAGACGGCTGACGCACTCACACAGGCCCAGGACAACCTTGAAGTCGCCACGGACGCCGTTGACAAGCTCTACACGAACTTTGCCATCGAGTGGCTTGCCAACGAGACGGCCCCGTCCAATTTACAGCAGCAGTTCCTCGAGCAGGCGGCTGACTTCTACCGCCGAATCGTCGAGCGGCCGGCGCAAACTCCGCATGACCTCATCACGCAGGCCGGCGCCTACCAGCGGATTGGCGAGCTGGAAAAGTATCTGGAGAACTACGAGGAAGCCCTCCTCCCGCTTAAAGAATCGCTCAACATCGCCCGCCCCCTCCGCGACGAGTTCGCCACCGAAGCGGCCTATCGCGAGGCCTTAGCCACTCCCCTGTTGAGTCTCGGCGCCGTCTATCGCGAGCTTCAAGACTTTGCCAAGGCTGAGGCTGCCGACCGCGAGGCGCTCGATCTCCTGCAATCGCTCCCAGAGAGCAAGGCCAATGCTGACCGACTAGTCGCGTGCAAGTTGGAGTACGCGCACGTGATGCAGCACCAGGGCAAGTTCGACGAGGCACTCCGCTTGGTGCAGGATATTCGCGATCAGCTCATACGAGAGACGCCGCCCAACACGTACTTTCCGCTGTCTCTCATCACTTGCCGTTATCGGATCGCAAGCATCTTGCTCGATCAGAACCAGTTGACCGAGGCCAGGCAGGAGAATGAAAAGGGACTGGGCCATTGCCAAGGCATCCGGGCGAAAGCCTATCAAGACGCTCGCTCGTTTCTGCAGAACGAAATCCAGCTTGTCGTCCAGACCGCAGACATCGCCGCGCAGCAGGGTGAACTCGAGGAGGCGATTGCCCACTACCGAAACTCACTGGCGCTGCAGCGACAGTCGCTCAAGGCCCAGCGGACCCCGGAGGATTTCGTCAACGCCAAGTTTGCCGCCGACGTGTCGACTGAGCCTGAGCCTGGACCGTTCTGCCGCTACGTCGAGACGCAGTTGAAACTGGCCGATGCGCTGCGCCGGTCCGGGCGCCCGTACGAGGCCGAACAAGAGCTTGGATCATGCGAGCTGGTCACGCGCGTCCTCAGGGACATCGCCCGGCCACGGGTCCTTCGCTATCGCGTCCTCCAGGCGAACGTCTGGGCCATGGCGGCGCAGCTCTCATCCGCAGAAGAACGGCCGGACGATGCACAAATCCTTCGTCGCATCGCCGCTCGGTTGTGGCTCAATGCCTTGCAGGAATTCCCGAATGCAAACGTTTATGTAAGCGGCACTCATAATCGGCAACGCGACCTGGAGTGGTTTCAGGAGACTTTCCCCGGTGACGTTGCTGAGAACGCCGCCACGGTCCGTGAAGGTAATAACTTCCGCGATACACCTTTCGTCCGCCGCGCCGCCGCGATGTACAGTTTTCGCCGTCAACAATGGTCGGCCGCCCTGCGGTGCTTTGAACAAACAGCAAAACCAAACAAACAGGACCACGCCTACGATTGGCTGCACATCGCGATGGCCCATGCTCATTTGAGCCACGCCGTGCATGCGAAAAACTACTACGACGCCTCTGCCGCCCGAATCGACAAACTGGAAACGCCGCCGGCGGAACTCGTCCAGCTTCGCGATCAGGCCAAACAACTCGTCGACACGCTTCCCCTTCCAGACTCGTACTACAAATTCGATCGTGTGCTCATCAAACCCGACGCATCCGGACTTGCGTTCGCGCATCACATCCGCGTCGGCCCCGATGGAAAAATTTACGTCGCCAGTCACGAGGCGGACGTTGTCACAGTCTTTGATGGCGACACAGGCGCATGGGTTCGAGATTTGGCAACCTCCGGTGGGGAGTTGGATGGTCCCTGGGGTATGATCTTCGGTCCCGATGACCGCTTGTACGTCAGCGGGCATTGGTCTCGCAACATCGTCCGCTTTGACGTAACCACAGGCGAATACAATGTCTTCGTGCCCTCAGCAAGTGGTGGACTTGGAGTAGGCAAGGGACTGGCCTTCGGACCCGATCGCAACCTCTACGTCACTTCGCGAGTCGACGACAACGTGAAGCGATACAACGGCGCAACAGGGGCGTATATGGGGGACTTTATAACAGCAGGAAGCGGCGGTTTGGAAGGTGTCACCGGCGTAGCCTTTGGTCCCGATGGTAACCTCTACGTAGCCAGCGCAAGCACAGGTGCAATCAATGTCTACGACGGCACAACGGGCAAGTTCCTCAAGGCATTCATTTCGGGACTAGCACCAGGACTTGCCCGGCCGCTTGTCCTAGAGTTTCGCGACGACGGATTCCTTTACGTCGCCTGTCAACGCAGCCATGAGATCAGGCGATTTAACGCCAAGACCGGCGGGTTTGTTAATCTAGTCGTCCCCTCGGGCGTCGAGTCCTCGAATCTTCAGGGTCTGGACGGCTTCGCGTTCGACCGCCAAGGGCGGCTTTACGTCTCGATTGGCACCGCGCGCGAACCGTCCGAAAGGGGTGTGCTGCGCTATATGACATCCCGGTCGGCAGCGCAACATTAGCACGTCACATCCACGAAAGGGTTCGCATGCAGTAGCGGTTTGAGCCCTTTCGGGTCACAAACAGTTGGTTCTTGCGCCCCATAAGGAACTCCAATGCCCTTTTTTGCACGCCGCGCGTTCCAGACCGTAGGCCGCCGCGGGCAGCAGCCAACAGCTCACCGCCCCCGACTGCTACTGCAGAGGCTCGAAAACCGCGTCCTCATGGCCGGCGACCTCTCCATCAGCGACGCCACCGTGATCGAAGGAAGCGATGAGTTGAAATTCATCGACCGTTTCGTTTCTGAACGCAGCGGCGGACTTGCAAGACCCAGGGGCTTGACATTCGGTCCAGACGTAAATAGCGATGGTGTCTCGGAGCTCTATGTCACCGGCATCAGAGGCGATGAGATGGAGATCCTGCGCTATGACGGGCAGACGGGGGCATTTCTCAACGTCTTTGTTCCAGCGGGAAGCGGCGGTCTCATCGATGTTATCGACTTTGTGTTTACGCCCGACGGCAGCCTCTACGTCACTAGCTTTCTAGGCAACAACGTTCTTCGCTACGACGGCATCACGGGTGCCTATCTCGACACGGTCGCCAGTGGACTGTCTGGTCCCGCTGGCCTAACTGTTGGTGACGATGGCAGCCTGTTCGTCACTTGCTCCAGCAACGAGGTACTTCGCTATAACGCGACAGGCATCGCCGTTTTTGTTGCCGCAGGAAGCGGAGGGTTGGACGGAGCACTTAAAGCGGTGTTTGGGCCGGACGGCAACCAGGATGGCGCTAAAGACCTATATGTATCCAGTCAGAATAACCAACAGATTTTGCGATATGACGGCCGGACGGGGGCATTCCTGGATGTCTTCGCCACAGATAGTGCAGTAGCCGGGCCGAAGTGGTTGTCGCTTGGCCCAGACGGCTTCCTATACACGACCGTTCGCAGAGGGACTAGCGGCTTGGATTGGAGTATCGTCCGATTCGACGCGGCAACGGGCGCGTTCGTCGACAGTTTCCCGCTGCGAAGAGATGGGTGGTTCTTAAGTATTGGGCCCGACGGCCTGGTCTACAATTCGAGTCTTTCTTCCGGAAACTTCGTCGAGCGATTTGGGCATTCCTCGCTGGCAGTCTTCACGGTTACGCTCAGTGAACCGAGCGCTGCGCCGGTGACCGTGGCCTACACAATAAGCAACGGCTCCGCCACAGAAGGGACCGATTATGCTGCGGCCTTCGGCACGCTGACGTTTGCGCCTGGACAGACCACACGAACCATACTGGTCAAGACGCTAGACGACGCCATTGCCGAGCCGTCTGAGACGTTCACCGTTAATCTCTCCAACGCCGTCGGCGCCACCATCCTCGACGGCCAAGGCGTGGCCACGATCCAGGACAGCGACCCCGCAGGACCGACCCTCTCGATCAACGACATAACCGTCGCCGAAGAAGGCCCTCACGCCGCGTTCACCGTGCGGCTCAACCCGCCGCTGAACACGCCAGTCAGAGTGGACTACGCCACAGCGGACCAGACCGCGCAGGCGGGTTTGGATTACGTCGCGACCACGGGCTCCGTGACCTTCGCACCTGGTCAGACGATACAAACGATTGTGGTGCCCGTCATCAATGATGCGACGTTGGAGGATCCTGACGAAACGTTCTCGGTGCAGCTTTCCAATCCACAAGGCGCCACAATCGGCGACGGCGAAGCGATCGCTCTGGTCGAAGGCAACGACTCTACGTGGACGCTGCGCGCCTCCAAAGATGGCCAATCGCTGGAGGTGTATTTTGGAAATCCGCCATTTCCGGGGCAGGATCCCTTGACATGGCCCATGACCTCGAAAGAGCCGCTTCCATACTTCGATGACGACGGCGGCGACGACTCTATTTTTGTCGAGTTGCCTGCCGGTTCGGAGGGACCGGACGGCGGAATCCTCTTCATAGCCGGGGCCGGGCTTAACGAGCTTCATGTGAAAAGCGGCCGCGTGCGGATCGACAGTCTTTCCACGGGCGTGCTGAATACTACCGTGGACGCCGGGGCGGAACTAATCACTGCGCAGCTTGAACAGGATGCTTTGAATCTGAACGGCGACGGTCGTGTCACGCTGCTGCCCGATAGCAACGTGAGCCGACTGACCAGCTTGACGTTGGGCCCCGAGGCCGTGCTCGATCTGGCCGACAATGCATTGGTGGTCGATTACACCGGCGCTTCGCCGCTGGCGGCGATTCGCGAGCGTGTCTTCTCCGGCCGCGGCGGGCCGGGCTTTGGGGCAAACTGGACCAGGCCTGGAATCAACAGTTCCACTGCTTCAGAAGCTAACAAAGTGGATCCGGAGGGGTACTCCATTGGCTATGCAGAAAACGCGACGCTGCCGCTGGGCCTGTACACGAACTTCCGCGGTCAGCCGGTCGACGACACGTCAATTCTCATCGCCTACACCCCTACCGGCGACGCCAATCTGGATGGCTTGGTTGACGACAACGACGTGACGGTTGTCAGCGCGACCTTTGCCCGTGGCGTGCCGCAGCCGAATTGGGCGTTGGGCGACTTCGACTACAACGGCTTCGTCGATGACGACGACATGACGTTGCTAGGCGCATTGTACGATCCGGCGGCCGCACTCGTCAGTCAGGCTGCGCCTGCCACCGTAGCCATCTCGCTCCGCGAGATGAGTCCTCTCGCGGAGCGAGAGGTCTACGATGCCCCAGCGGAGGCGCCTCTTTTCGATATGCGCTCCTATGTCCTTGCCATCCAGCAGTTGCTCGCGGCGCAGGACGATGCCTTCTCAAGCAAACGGAACAGAAGCGAGGCGCTTGTACTGAACTGACGGCTTCATTCGGGCAGAACGTGTAGCCGGGCGCCCGCGCCTCGGCAACGACAAACCCCCAGAAACTTCTGCGCTCGCGGTGCGCGCAGACCTTTAAACGCACCACATCACGGCCGCAAACCGGCCACTTCACAAAGGAAAACCACTGATGATACGGAAACTCTTCCACTCACGGACCCCATCCTCCTCACGCCGAACCAGCAACCGCCGCCGCTTCTCATTTGAGACGCTCGAAAACCGTGCAATGATGGCGGGCGTTTATCCCAACGATCCGGGATTCGCGCAGCAATGGTCTCTCGACAACACCGGGCAGGCGGGCGGCATCTATGATGCGGACCTCGATGGCCCTGAAGCATGGGCGGTCACCACTGGCAGTATGGCTACGGTAGTTGCGGTTCTTGACTCAGGCGTCGATTATGATGATCCGGATCTTTACCAAAATGTATGGCTGAACCAAGCGGAAATCCCCGCCAACATCGTCGCCGCTCTTACCGACACTGACAACGATGGCCTAATCTCGTTTCGGGACTTAAACGACTCCGCCAACAGCAGCCTAGTGCTCGATGTCAACGCAAACGGCTACATTGATGGCGGGGATCTACTTGCCGATCCGAGTTGGGAGAACGGCGTGGATGAAGACGGAAACGGTCATACAGATGACCTCGTCGGCTGGGATTTTCATGACAATGATAATGATCCGCGGCCTGAAATCTCCGGCGGGATTTATCAAAGCCATGGTACCGGTCAAGCCCAACAGATAGGCGCAATGACCAACAACGGTGTCGCGAGCGCGGGAATCAACTGGAACGTCCGGCTAATTCCCGTTCGGATTCGAGCCGAGGGTTTAGTGATCGAAAACGTCAACGCAGCGGCTGGAATTGACTACGCAGTTGCGTCTGGTGCACCAATTTCTAATAACAGTTGGCGCGCCGCAGACGGCGGATATGTCTATTCTCAGGAGATCTACGAGGCCATCGCACGCGCTCGTCAGGCAGGGCACTTATTCATCGCGGCCGCAGGGAATGACCGAACTAACAATGACGTGTCGCCGTTGTTTCCGGCGTCCTACGCGCTTGACAACATTATCTCGGCAACCCCTGTCAACGGGTCCAACGAACTCACAGGGAACTATGGACAAACCACGGTTCATCTGGGCGTGAGCCATCCGGGCGGTTCTTCCGGCGCATCTTCACACACGTCGGGAGTCGCTGCATTGCTGAAGAGTGTTCATCCAGAATGGAGTTACACACAACTGAAGAATCACCTTCTTGCCACGGTCGATCCGCTTCCGGCGCTCTCTGGCATTACGGTCTCTGGCGGACGGCTCAACGCAGCCAATGCTCTTGGTGTTGTACAGGTAACACCACAAACGAAGTTCTACGTCGTCAACGACGCCACGCAGGATCGCACGTATGAGTACGGGGCAACTGGCGCGCCGGTCGAGAACTATGCGCTCAACACCGGCAATAGCGCCCCGCGCGGCGCGGCGAGCACCGCGGCCGGCGACAAGACCTGGGTCGTCGACGCCAACAAGAAGGTCTACGTCTACAGTACGACAGGCGCGCTCTTGGGATCGTGGACCGCCGGCAGTCTCGCAAGTAATGCAATTGTAGAAGGAATTGCCACCAACGGCGCCGATGTGTGGATCGTCGATGCCAGGAAGGACCGCGTCTACCGCTATACCGGCGCCGCCGGCCGGTTGTCCGACAGCCAAAACGCCACCAGCAGTTTTGCCCTCAACAGCGGCAACCGTAATCCCAAGGGCATTACCACCGACGGCCAATACCTGTGGGTGGTCAACGACAACTCGACCGATAAGGTCTTCAAGTACACGCTCTCCGGCTCGCTGGTCGGAAGCTGGGCGATCAGCTCCGGCGGCGGCAGGCCGACGGGCATCACGCTCGACCTGGCCAACATGAGCGACATCTGGATCGTCGATAGTTCATCGGATCGCGTGTATCAGTACACCGCCGCCGCCACACGCACCTCCGGCAGCCAATCGCCCGCCACTAGCTTCGCGCTGGCCGCCGGCAACACGAACCCCCAAGGTATCGCCGACCCGCCGACTACTGCAAAGTGGAGTGCGCGCAGGGCCAGCGCGCCCGCCGAAAGCACAGCTCTCTCCACGCAATCGAAGGACAATAGCTCGGTTTCACTCATCGATGCCGCGTCACTCGAACAACTGTTCGCCGAACCCGAAAGCACCTGGACGCGCAAATCGCGTATCAAGATGCGAGTGTAAGCAGGCGGCCTCGCCTCCGCCCGCCGCGGCGGGCGGAGCGATGTTTCGTAAAACAGACTTGGACGCCTGCCTCGTCTCGCCACCATCCGCTTGCCGCCCGGACGTTTTGAACCTTGCTGACACTCAACTTGGCCAATACCGCACGAGACCGGCCACGCGATCGAAGTCGGCATCGTTGCTAGCGAGGTTCGTTAAACCGTTTTCTCGCATCACAGCGACGATCAACGCATCATTGCTCAGAAGACCTGTTTGCCGGCTCACAAGAGCGGCGGATTCGATGAGCGATTCAGCAATTGTCAACACGTGGATGCCCAGTTGCGGCACTTTGGCGATAGCTTGATGAAACGCAGTTAATTGCTGAACTGCAGCCGGATCTTGGCGAAGCCGCTGCACGACTTTGCTGGTCCAACCAAAAACGCTTGACGCCTCAAACGTCATCAAATGGTGCGCGACCTCACTGAGAACAGCAGTGGACGTGTAGCCGGCAATCGCCTGGTTCTCGATACGCCGAACCAGCGCGTTCGACGACTGTCCGAAGACAGGATGAGGCGCGAAGTGATAAACCAGGATATTCGCGTCGAGAAAAACCGTCTCGCCGTCAACCAGATCCGTGAAGATCATGGCGGCTCCAGCAGATCGGCTTCCGATTCCTTTAGTATCCGCTCAAAAGTCTCTGCATCACCTGACCAACCGATGATGCCAAACGTCTCGTCGGCCGCGCCAACACCTCTGCGGACCGTCAATTGAACCTTTTCCTGTTCCTGTAACGGGAGCGGTTGAGACGGCTTTAGAACGCCGTTCTCAAACGTAGCCTCGACAGTAATGGTCATGGCGAACCTCAAGCAAGCCGCGGACGGTGCCTGATCCATTATAGCACCTGCCTGCGGTGCCAAGCCAACCGGGAGCACCTCTCAGGAGCCGGTTGCGTTGTGCCGAAGTTCGTGGTTTGTTTTGGTTTGTATCGAGCGC
>JBBDYH010000135.1:31705-81151 GCA_040901795.1 Pirellulales bacterium | reverse complement strand
TCACGTGTCCCGTGGTTTACCCAGGTTAACGAAGGAAGTGGCCTGGGAAAAGAAAGCGGCGACGAGTCGCCGCATTCCACAGGGGAACTTTCGCTTGTCTATCGTCGTCGAAGAGACAGCCATCCAATGTTCCCGGCTCAGAAGGAGTCTTGATCATGGCCCGCTTGTTCACCCGCCCGTTGGCATTTCTTGTGGCGCTTTTGCTATTCCCCGCTCTGGCTACCGCACAGGGCCTGTTGGTGCATGTCCATCCGCATGAGCATGTGCCGTTGCCGCGGCCCATCATCATCATCCCGCCGCACCCGCACCCCCATCCTCGACCAATTCCGCGGCCCAGCCCGCAGCCCGAAAGCACCTACAAGATCAAGGCGCTGGAGGTGAACGCCAAGCTGGTCGATCAGGTGGCGAAGGTGCAGGTCTCGCAGTCGTTTGTGAACACGGGCAGCCGGCAGATGGAGGTGGCGTTTGTGTTTCCGCTGCCGTACGACGGGGCGATCGATCAACTTACGCTGCTCGTGGACGGCAAGGAATTCCCCGCCAAATTGCTCGACGCCAAGGAGGCCCGCAAACAATACGAGGCCATCGTCCGCAAGAACCAGGACCCGGCGCTGTTGGAGTGGATGGGCACGGGGATGTTCAAAACGAGCGTCTTCCCGGTGCCGCCGGGGGCCGAGCGCAAGGTGACGCTGCGCTACTCGCAACTGTGTCGCAAGCTCGATGGGCTGACCGATTTTCTGTTCCCTCTGAGCACGGCGAAGTACACGTCGCACCCCGTGGAGGAAGTGAAGATCGCGCTGTCGATCGAGAGCCAGGTGGACATCAAGAACGTCTACAGCCCCACGCACACGGTCGAGATCAAGCGGCCCGACGACAAGCACGCCAACATCACGTACACCGCAAAGAACGAAGTGCCGACGAGCGACTTCCGATTGCTCTACGACGTGGGCAAAGGGCAGGTCGGCACGTCGGTGATTTCGTACCGGCCAAAGAGCGACGAAGAGGGATATCTGTTGTTGCTCGCCAGTCCCGAGATCAAGGCGGCCAACGACGAGCGACCCAAGAAGACGGTCCTGTTCGTGCTCGATCGCTCCGGCAGCATGAGCGGGGAGAAGATCGACCAGGCGAAGAACGCGCTCAAGTTCGTGCTCAACAACCTGCGCGAGGGGGACACGTTCAACATCATCGCCTACGACAGCGAGGTGGAAACCTGGAAGCCGGAGCTGCAAAAGTACGACGACGAGACGCGCAAGGCGGCGATCGGGTTCGTCGAGGGAATCTATGCCGGCGGCAGCACAAACATCAACGGGGCGCTGACCCAGGCGCTCGCGCAGCTCAAGGACAAGAGCCGGCCCAATTTTGTGATCTTTCTCACCGACGGCCTACCAACCGTCGGCGAGACGAACGAGCAGAAGATCGCGGCCAATGCGAAACAGCAGAATGACATTAAGGCTCGGCTATTCGTATTCGGCGTGGGCTACGACCTGAATGCGCGGCTGTTGGACAAGCTCTCACGTGAGAACTTCGGCCTCAGCCAGTACGTGCGGCCGAATGAAGACATCGAGGCGCACGTCAGCGCCTTGTATAGCCGCATCGGCGCGCCGGTGATGAGCGATGTGAAGATTAAGTTCGACGTGGAAGGCGCCAAGACCGAGGAGGGCGACCTCATCACGCGACAGTACCCCAAGGACGTGACCGACCTGTTCGCCGGCGAGCAGCTTGTGATCGTCGCCCGCTACAAGAAGCCGGGGGACGCCAAGGTGGTGATCACTGGCAAAATAGGCGACAAGGAGCAGAAGTTCGACTTCCCGGCGAAGCTCATTGAGAAATCCACTGACGACACGCACGCCTTCGTCGAAAAGCTCTGGGCGGTGCGGCGGATCGGCGAGATCCTCGATGAGATCGACCTCAAGGGAAAGAACGACGAGCTGACAAAGGAACTGGTCATGCTCTCGACCAGGCATGGGCTGCTGACGCCGTATACGTCATTCTTGGCCGACGAAAACACGAAGCACGATCTGGCTCAGAATGTCACATTGACTCGTGATCGGCTCGAGGCGCTGAGCGTTGTGGGCGGTGAGCGCGGCGTGGCGCTGCGGCTCAACAAGAACTTCTACAGCCGAGCCAGTTCCGCGGAGGCCAAGTCGGTTGACTCAGCGTTCGAGGGGCTCTATGACAGGGCCGCGGCAATTGCGCAAAGCGCGCCGGCGACTGCTCCTGCAGGCGCCGCTCCAGCGGCTGATGCACGAGACGGCGCCGGTTACGGCCGCCCAGGCTACGGCGCCGTGGGCGGTGTGCCGGCACGATCGTTGGGCGGCGGCGGATATGGGGGCGGATACGGCGGCGTCGCGCGCAGGCCCGCTTTGGCCACATCCGCGATAACTGACGAAGAGTTGGCCGAGCGGGCCAAGGTCGTGCAGAACGTCCGCTACGTCGGCAGCAAGTCGTTCTTCCGCCGCGGCGACCGCTGGGTGGATTCGGGCGTGAACGAGAAGAACGAAAAGAACGTCAAGAAGATCAAGCGCTTCAGTGACGAGTACTTTGACCTCGTCGATAAGCACGGCAAGGACGTGGCCAAGTACCTCGCTTTCGACGAGCCGGTGACGATGGTGCTCGATGGTCAGGTCTACGAATTTGTGGAGTAGTGTAAACCGCACACTCCGTGTGCGGAAGTGTAGTCATCACGCTCCGCGTGATGAACCCTCTCGCGGAGCGAGAGGACTACACTAACGGCACACGGAGTGTGCCTACTACATCTACTTCTCAGCCGCCAGCTTTTTCGGCCGGAAAGCAGGCCGGCCGGGGTTGAGATTGTTCAAGAGCGCCGGCTCGTCCTTGAGCTGCTCGATCACTTCCAGGTTAAGCGTCTCGGGTTCGACGACATAGTACGGCGGGAATTGGCCCTCGATTGTGCTGACTTGGGCTTGTGGATGGTGACGTCAGGTTCATTGTAGCGACCGAAATGGCGAATGACATGAGATGTGCCTGAGGCCCGGAGGGCCGCCATTCTCTAGCCGTGGGCGCTAGCCCACGGACGACGGCGCCCGCAGCGCCGTAGGCCCGGAGGGCCGACCTTGTTTCTTTACGCCCGCGGTAACCGATGACGACGCCGCACAACCAGAAGATCACTAGCAGCGGACGTTTGAAGAGGACTTGCCGCAAGCGACGGTGTAGTTAAACAGAATTCGCGGTAACTCTTGAAATGAACAATGCCGGCCCTCCGGGCCTGAGCGCGCGTCGTGTGGTGCATGCCGTGGGCTGGCGCCACGGCTAAAGAATGTCGGCCCGTACGGGCCTTCTTGGCATTGCTACCGATAATCCGTTATCCTGACCCTCTCGCAGAATAGTTTCTTGCAGTAAACTCGCTTTTCCCGGCCGCTTCCGGGGTCAACCAATGCCACTCCCGTGGCTTCGAAAACGGAGGTTCGCGATGTTGCTCACTTTTCCGCGGTATGGCGCGATGGCCCTTGCCGTATTTGTTCTCGCCGTACTTGTCGGTTGCGGCGACTCAAAATCGAAAAACGCCGCACAACAGAATGCCGCCGGGGCGAAGGCCGCAACCGCAAGCGACAGCCCAACCGAAAAAAGTCTATCGTCCGCCACCCCGATTACGGAGAACAACCGCGTGACCCAGCAGAACGCGATGCCTCAGCCTACGCCCGTTGGCAAAGAAACGGGCCTGATTCCTCGCGAACTTCTGTTCGGCAATCCAGACAAGGCGGCGGCTCGCATCAGCCCCGATGGCAAACACCTGAGCTATCTCGCCCCGGTCGATGGCGTGCTCAACGTGTGGGTGGGGCCGCTCGACGAGCCCGACGCCGCCAAGCCGGTGACCAAGGACAAGAAGCGCGGGATTCGCATTTACTTTTGGGCGTACACCAACGAGCACATCCTCTATGTGCAGGACGTCGACGGCGACGAAGACTACAACGTCTACAAGGTCGATCTCGACACGCTCGAAACCACCAATCTCACGCCGCTCAAGAAAGTGCGGGCGGAGATTCAAGAAGTCAGCCACCGCTTTCCCAAGGAGATCTTGATTGGTCTCAACGACCGCAATGAGCAGTACCACGACGTTTACCGGTTGAACATCGAGAGCGGTGAAAAGGAATTGCTCCAAAAGAACGATGAGTTCGCCGGCTTCACTTCTGACGAGGATTACCGCATCCGCTTCGCCAGCAAGCTCACGCCTGACGGCGGCAGTCAATACTACAAACCAACCGGGAAGGAGGGGGACGAAGCGTGGGAGGAGTTCCTCACGATTCCCGCCGACGACATGATGACGACCAGCCCCGTCGGCTTCGATAAGTCCGGGGACGTGATGTACCTGATGGATAGCCGCGGCCGAGACACCGGGGCGCTATACACCTGGAATCTCAAGTCCGACGAGAAGGAGTTGGTCGCGGCTAATCCACAGTCCGACGTCGGGGGGATCATGGTGCACCCGACCGAGAACACGATCCAAGGCGTCTCGTTCACGTACCTCCGGACGGAGTGGGAATTCAAGGACAAGGAAGTGGCCGAGGACTGCAAATACCTCAAGACCGTAGCCGACGGCGACATCACGGTCGCCAGCCGGACGCTGGACGACAAGCAATGGATCGTGGCGTTTCTGATGGACCATGGACCGGTGCGGTACTACCACTTCGATCGGCCGTCGCGGAAAGAGCGGTTCTTGTTCAGCAACCGCAAGGCGCTGGAGGATCAGCCACTGCAAAAGATGCACTCCCTGGTGATCAAGTCGCGCGACGACTTGAACCTGGTGAGTTATCTCACACTGCCCCCTGGCAGTGATACCGACAGCGACGGTCGCCCCGAGCAGCCCCTGCCGATGGTGCTCAACGTCCACGGCGGACCCTGGGGCCGGGACGGTTGGGGGTTTGATCCGGAGCATCAGTTGTACGCCAACCGCGGGTATGCCGTACTGAGTGTGAACTTCCGCGGCTCGACCGGCTTTGGCAAGGGATTTGTCAACGCGGGCGATAAGGAGTGGGCTGGCAAGATGCACGATGACCTGATCGACGCCGTCGATTGGGCGATCAAGGAGAAGGTCGCGCAGGCGGACAAGATTGCCATCATGGGGGGCAGCTATGGCGGCTATGCGACGCTGGTCGGCTTGACGTTTACGCCGGACAAGTTCGCTTGCGGCGTCGACGTCGTCGGCCCGTCGAACCTGGTCACGCTGTTGAAGACGATCCCGCCGTATTGGGCGCCGGCGATCGAGATGTTCAAGACGCGCGTCGGCGACCACGAGACCGAAGAAGGCCGCAAGCTTCTCGAGTCGCGCTCTCCCCTTAACTACGTGGAGAAGATCGAGAAGCCGCTGTTGATCGCGCAAGGGGCGAACGACCCGCGCGTGAAAAAGAGCGAGGCGGATCAGATTGTCGAGGCGATGAAGGAGAAGGACATCCCGGTGACGTATGTGCTCTTCCCGGACGAGGGGCACGGCTTTGCGCGGCCGGAGAACAGCCTGGCATTCACCGCAGTGTCGGAAGCCTTTTTGGCGCGGTTCCTCGGCGGCCGCTATGAAGCGATCGGCGACGCGTTCGAGGGTTCGAAGATTACCGTGCCGACCGGCGCCACCGACGTGCCCGGATTGCCAACGGCGCTGGCGGAGCACAAGCCAAGCGCGGACGAGCCGGATGCGGCGGGAGAAGAAGTGCGGCCCAAGTAGGTCCGACCTGCCAGGCGGGATCTCGTTCCCGCGCGGCGCGTGCGAACGCGCGCTAAGGCAATTGCAAAATGCAAATTGACAATTGCAAATTGCGGCAAGGACCATTCCTCATCCGTTTTTCATTTTGCAATTTGCATTTTGCAATTTGAAATTGAACTCCATGAGCAAATACTTCCTCACCAAGACGGACTGCTTCACCAAGGAGATCTTTCCAGGCGTCTGCATCTTCACGGCGCACGGTCAACACGCCATGATCTCGCTCGTCGAGATGCAGCCGCACTCAGTCGTCGAGCCGCACAGCCATCCGCACGAGCAGCTCGGCCTGCTCCTGGAAGGCGAGGGGGACTTTACGATCGGCGACGAGACGCGGCACGTCCGCGCCGGCGACATGTGGCGCATCCCCGGCGGCGTGGTTCACAGCCTCATCTGCGGCGAGCGCCCGATCCGCGCGATCGACGCTTTTTATCCAATTCGGGAGGACTACACCTAGCTCCTGCTTACCGAGCGAAGCCTTTGATCACTCTCGCTTGCCGTCCGCCCGCGCAAAGATTGTGGCCACCTTCACACTGAATCCCGGCAGCACCTCGCCGCCATTCAATTCATCGTCTTCGTGAAGCGTTACACGGTTAGTCGGAGATTGATACACATTAATGACGCGCTTGCGCGGCTCCACTTCCCATACGACTTGCACGCCCGTCTCGAAGTAGTCGCGCAACTTCCGCTTCATCTCCTTTCGGGTATTCGTCTTGCTTAGCACTTCGACGACCAAGTTGGGAACGAGCGGCGGAATCGGCTCACGCGGAGTTCTGCCTGCAGGCAGGCGATTCCAACTGACGAACTGTCCGTCCGGGATATACACCAGTCCCGCGCGGTATTGGGACATGCCACCATCACCTGTCGCAAGGCCCAAGTCATGGCTTTCCAAGAACAACATGACCAGGAAGGTGATCTCGGCCGCCAGTCGCGATTCATAGTATCCCACGGCTTTCTCCACTAAGACGCCGTCAATCAGTTCGCACAGCCGTTGCTCGCGAGCCAGGATCGCTAGCAGATCTAGTTCGGTTGCGGTGCCCGGTGGCGGCTGCAGCCGTATCCGTTCCGGCGGAATCCCCTCAAAATGCTGCAGAACGTCAGCAACCGTCGTCAGAACAAGCGGCGGGGTGGCAGGAGCGGGTGAAATAGTGGCCATCGGGACAAGTCGATTGGAGAGAAGGCTTGCAGCTAGTTAAATCTTAACCTCGGCGCTCTGCTTGAGCGAATCGGCATACCGCTCGCGGATCGGCTGCACCACCTCGTCCAGGAAGTCGTCCACCTGCTCCGGCGCGCGGCCGACGAACTGCCGCGGGTCGAGCGTGGCCTGCAAATCGACAGCGGCAAATGCGGAGTCCCCGGCGAGCCGCTCCAGCAGGTCATTACGGCCGCCTTCCTCCTTGACGACCGTTGCCGCCGCCTGGCTATGCCGGCGAATTCTTTCGTGCAAATCCTGACGATCGCCGCCGGCCGCCACGGCCGCCATCAAGATGTTTTCCGTTGCCATAAACGGCAATTCTTCCTGCAAATGACGGGCGATGACGTTGGGATACACCACCAGTCCAGCGGCGATACTCTGATAGAGAATCAAAATGGCATCAATCGCCAGAAACGCCTGCGGGATCACCAACCGGCGGTTAGCACTGTCGTCAAGCGTGCGTTCCATCCATTGAGTCGCGACAGTGTTCTCGGCGTTCGCCGTCAGGCTCATCACGTATCGCGCCAGACCGCAAATCCGCTCGGCGCGCATCGGATTGCGCTTGTAGGCCATCGCCGAGCTGCCAATCTGGTCGGCTTCGAACGGTTCCTCGATTTCCTTGCGGCTCGCCAACAGTCGCAGATCGGTCGCCGCCTTGTGGGCGCTCTGCGCGATGCCAGACAACGCCGCCAACACCTGCGCATCGACTTTGCGCGAATAGGTTTGCCCCGTGACGGGATATGTCGATTCAAATCCCATCTTACGAGTGACCATCTCATCAAGCCGTCGCACTTTGGCATGGTCGCCGCCAAAGAGAGCGAAAAAGCTGGCCTGCGTTCCGGTCGTTCCTTTAGCGCCCCGCGCTCGTAGCGTGGCCAGACGGTGCTCAATCTCGGCCAGGTCGAGCTGCAGGTCGTACATCCACAGGCAGGCGCGCTTACCGACCGTTGTCGGCTGCGCCGGTTGCAGATGTGTGAAGGCGAGGCAGGGGACCGCCCGATGCTTCTCGGCGAAGGCGGCCAACCGGTCGATCACCGCCGCGAGCCGATCGCGCACCAGCGACAGGCCCTCATGCATCAGGATCAGATCGGTGTTGTCGGTGACGTAGCAGCTTGTGGCGCCCAGATGAATGATCGCGCGAGCCTTGGGGCAGACATCGCCGTAAGCGTGAACATGCGCCATCACGTCGTGCCGCAACTTCCGCTCGTAGCGATCGGCAGCCTCAAAGTCGATGTTGTCTACGTTGGCCCGCAGCTCTTCGACTTGCTCGCGCGTGATCGACAGTCCCAACTCCGCTTCGGCCTCCGCCAACATCACCCACAGCCGTCGCCAAGTGGAAAACTTCCGCCGCGCGCCCCACAGCTTGCTCATCTCCGGAGAACCGTACCGGTTCGTGAGCGGGTTTTCGTAGAATTCGTGAGGCATGGAAACCATTCGAAGGAGTGTGCAATCACACCACGATTGTAGTGGCAAAGTGTGCGGGTGAGTATCCAGTGTTCCTGCTTTCCAGCAAATCTACTGCGTCCAAGAGCCATCTTCGCAAGCGATTTGTCACTATAATAAATACGGACCAACAGGTGACCTATGAATAGCTATCGAACCGTTCTGAAAGTGACTGAACCAGGACAGATCATCCTCAATGTTCCGTATCCGCCCGGGGAACTGGTGGAAGTTGTCGTGCGACCGCGTCCAGAAGATCGCCAGGAATTGACAAAACAGATTCGAGATCTACTCAAGGAGACGCAAAATCTTCCACAGGTGCAGGCGATCACCGACGAAGACATTGCCGCCGAAATCGAAGCCTACCGAAAGGGCTTATGAAGGTCGTCATCGAAGCCAGAGTAGGACTGTGTTAGTTTGGCCTCGTGCTGATATTATGGCGTCGCCGCCGCCGTTGACTTCCCTAACCGCAAGATCAGCTCTTCCAGCACCATTCGCGGGCCGTTGCCTTTGGACTTCGATCCCTTAATCGCCAGGTCGGCTTCGAGCAGCCAACGGTAAAGCTGTCCGGTGCGCTCGCGACCGAGTTGCTTCATGTTGCGATCAGCCTCGTCGAGCATTTGCGGCCACACCTTGGCGGCCGATTCAGCCACCGCCTGACGTGGCGTGATCCGCCGACCCGCCGCCTCCGCATCCTCGAAGGCCCGCGTCGCGGCGGCCAGCGGGCGAAGCTTGCTGGCTAACATCGCCAGCAGTCCGACGGGTTCTTGTCCGGCGGCCACCAGGCGGTCGAGCATCACCAGCGCCGCGGTGGCATTGCCCGAGGCCGCCGCGCCAATCATGTCCCAGATTTCGCGGACTTGCCAACCCCCCACGTTGGCAGTGACGAGTTCCAGCGTAATCATTGCCGATGGCGGAGGTCCGGCCAGAAGTGCAAGCTTCGCGATCTCTTGGTCGAGGCGACCCATCTGCGGCCCAATGATCTCGACCAGCCGCTCAGCCGCACCAGTTTCGAACCTGGCCCGATGCTCCTTCTCGGCCCAGGCGCGCATCCACTTCATGACCTCACCCGACGAGGGCGTGCCGCAGTCAATTGACAGACCCTTCTCGGCCACGGCCTTATAGAGCTTCGTAGTGGCCGGCCAGGTCCTGACCTCCAATACGAGCACACCGGTCGGTTTGGGGTTGGCGACGTAGCTTTCCAGCGTCGCACGGTTATTGGTGACGAACGGATCGGCGTCGTTTACCACCACCAGCCGCCGTCCACCACCAAACAATGCCACGGTGCCCAGCTCGTCGAACACCGAGCGCGGGTCTTCGATTTCCTCGCCGATGAAGCTGCGATACGAGAACTCGCCATCCTCGCCCCCCAAGACCTGCTTCCGCAGCTCCGCCAGCACTTGCCGCTTGAGAAATGGCTCGTCGCCGAACAGCGCGCAGACCGGTTTCGCCAGATGCTTCTCCGGATGCGCGACATAACCGAGAGCGGGCAACGAAGCGGCGGCTTTGGCCATGCGGGAAATGGGCGGTGGTAAGTGGTCAACGTGATCGGCGAGCGGGGCGACGTGAGTCCCCCGATCATGTTCCGTCATCATTACTCGTCAACATAGCGTCCGATCGGCGACGATGGAATCAAAAGCCGTAGGGTGGGCCGAGTCTGCGAGGCCCACGCGTTGCTTTATCGCCGCCTTACTGCTGCCGGGTCGCCGCCGCACCGCCAAGGGCCGACTCGCCGACCGGTCGTACATCGCGCAACCGTCCTTGCGGCAAAACGCGTTGCAGAAGCACCGGCTCCGACGCCTCGAACCCCGCGACATTGCCCGCCTCGTCGCGAACCTCGAGCCGTAGATAGACTCGCTCAGGCGCCGTCTCGTCGAACCTCCAACTGTATTGCCCCGTGTTACTCAATCCCGCGGCGATCGTTGTCCAGGGGCCGCCGGGCCGCCCGCTTTGCAGCAATGTGATCGGACGGTTCGCGAGTAGCGCGTCGCTGGCCTCGTAGCGGATCACGATTTCGCCGGCTCGGTCCCCTGTGCTCGCCTCGGCGGAAATCAGCCGCGCGATTGGCCGGGTGAGATCCACTCCAATCCATACCTCAGGCAAATCCCCAGGCTGTGGCGGCTGGCCCCCCAACCCGCTGCCGCTTTGCACAGTCAGGCGATAACCGTAGACGCCTTCACCCTCGACGGTAGCGCGGAAAGGACTACGATTATCGGTATCGACTCCCACGTTGTTCCAGGTGCGACCACCGTCGCGCGTCAGCCAGAGCTCGACCTTGGAAATGCCCGATCGTCCCACCGAATCAACTTCATAATCGAGCTCGAATGCCGTCGAATTCACCATCCGCAAATGCTCGCCGGGCGGCAGGACGAATTCGAAGTTTCTCGGTGTCGTCTGACGCGGCAATGCATCGCCAGCGGGATTGCCGCCCGAACCGCCGTTGAAGTAAACCGGCGCACCGGCGCCGCTCGCGGGGCGTTCGGCGCGCGGTGACTGTGCCATGTTCGTTGGCGGATTGTACTGGTTGCCGATCGGAGGGTGCGTGGGGCCGTCGATCGGTGGAACAAGCGCCGGACCTTCGATCGGGCCTATATCGTTGATATTTTCATCGCGGTCGGGATTCGCTCCGCGTATGGAACGAATATCTTCTGCCGACCCTCGGCCAAGCGGCAGTTCGGTCCGCGCATCCGGCGACCAGGGAATGCCGCGGGAAAATCCGGCGTCCACGTCCGTCGGAACGCGAGAGTCGAACTGCGAACGACTGTTCGTCGAGGCAGCGGCGCTGTCGGTTGAGCCGCTTGTTGGATCGCGCGACTGCACGGACGACGCGCCGTTATTGCCGGCTATCACCGAGCGGTTCATGCTGGCTGTCAGCGGCGATCGCTCGTCCCATGCCGGTCGCGCCGGCACGCCAGAGTTCTGCTGGAGATCGACCTGCGCTTGCGCGACCGTGGTATTGCCGGCCGCGTCGCTCACTTCGGCCTTGATCGTCAGCAAGCCGGCAGCGTCGGCTGGCCACCAGGTCGCGGTATGTGACATGGTGCTCTGCATTGCGCCTCGGCTCGGCGGATCGATCGCAATCGGCCGCCACCGTTGGTCGGCCGTGGATTGGTACTGCAGCTTCAGGCTGTCGGGCTTGAGGTTGGGATCGACGGATTGCCAGCGAACGACGATCTCGCCGGCCGCACCTCGCATGGCCGAAAACTCGAGCCGTGGCGGTCGCGTATCCACAAGCACGCGCAGCTCCGGTAGTCCACCTCGGTCGCTCCGCATTTGACCGGTGCGGTCCACGGTACGGAGGGCGAACCAGTATTCACCATCGGACGGGGCGCGGAACGTGAAGCGCCCTTTGTACGGCAGCCGCTGCACACGGAGATCGACGCGGTCGGTCACTTGCCAGGTGCCGCCGCGATCGGCGCTGGCCAATAGCCGCACTTCGGCGGGTTGTTGCGTGACATCGACCGCCGGCACCGTGAATGGAATCGAAAAAACGGCCTGACGCGTGATGATCGGCGCGGGCAGATCGTCGATGGGCGCAGCGCGCGCGGCCGCTGTGACGGCGAATAGTACGAGCGGGATGACGGCGATGGCGTGACGCATTAGTCTGGTCAGCATGAATGAGAGGGACATGTCGGTCCCTCATCCTTCGTATCGACCAAGCCGGTGGAGCCGCTTAACGCGGAAGTGCCGCGGAGTAAAGCTGGAGAAGCTGAGACGTCACTTTCGATCGGCCTGACGAAGGAGATATGGGGATACGTAGGGAGATGAGGAGATGGGCCGCACGGGACGGTTCAGCGACGAATGAAATCCGCCACTGCCGAATCCCCCTATCGCCTTCTGCCTCATCCCCCTATCTCCTCCTTTTTAGTTGCTCAAACGCACGCGCGTCTCGCGAACAATCGCCACATATTGCCGCGCGAGGCTTTCGATCCCCACCCAGTCGCGGTTTTCGATCGCATCGGTCGAGACGAGCGAACCGCCGATGCCCAGGGCGCAGGCGCCGGCCTTGAGAAATTCCGCCGCGGTCTGCAGATTGACGCCGCCGGTCGGCATCAGCCGCACTTGGGGCAACGGTGCGCGCAAGGCCTTTAAGTAGGCCGGCCCGGTGACCTCCGAAGGAAACACCTTGACAATGTCGGCCCCCGCCTCCCACGCGGTCAGGATCTCAGTCGGTGTGAACGCCCCGGGCATGACGAGCGCCGTGTAACGTTTACAAAGTTGGATAGTGCTTATGTTCACAGTCGGTGAGACGATAAACCGGGCCCCCGCCAAGAGCGCCGTCCGCGCCGTCTCCGGATCGAGCACCGTGCCGGCGCCGAGCAACACTTTATCCCCAAGCCGGTCGGCGACCGTTTCCAGCACGCGATGAGCCTGGGGGACCGTGAACGTGATCTCCATGCAATCGACGCCTCCGGCTAATAACGCCTCGGCAACGTCGGCCAATACCTCTCCGGAGGGGGCGCGAATTACCGCGACGATGCCGGAGTTGAGAACGCGGATCAAGTTGTCGTCGGGAGTTGGCATGATTGACCCTGTGAAGTCTTTGGTACGACGGCCTTCCAAGGCCGTCGAATGTGAGGTCGGCCTTGGAAGGCCGGCCTACAATCGCGGCACATGAATTGCCCCACCAACACCAACCGCAGGAGTTTCTGGACTAGCCGTCAAAAACGTGCATAATAACCCAGAGATCACCGGCCAGGGAGTCAGGCCGTGCCCGGGCCGCCAGTGCCGATGCTCGAGTTCCTGCAGACCGACGAAGCTCAAGTCATTCTCTGGACGTTAGGTGGCGCCGCGCTTTGCGCGATTGGCGTCTACGTCGTGAAAAGGTTTCGCGATCGTAAGGGCGACAACCAGCCCAATGCCAGTGAACTGTTGACGAACTTCCGCGAAATCCATTCGCAAGGTGGGCTAAGCGACGAAGAATTCCGAACTATTAAAGCACAGCTTGCGGCCCAGCTCGAACGCGAGATAAATGAGAACGACGACAAGGGTTAGGCCGCATTGGCGGCTCATGTCATGCTGAGCGAAGCGAAGCATCTGCCCCTAGATCCTTCGCTTCGCTCAGGATGACCGCTACGCTCAGGATGACTGATAGTGCGAATGCAGGAAAGCGACGAAACGAAGTAACTTCCATTGCTCGAAGACAGCGTGCGGACAGGGATGCCCCTCCGGCCGTGTGAACCGACTGAGTTCTGGCCACTCGAGCGACCGCGTGACTAGGAACGTCTCTCCCGAAGGCGACGTGCTTGCGGCGGAGAGCAGAACTCGGAAAGGAGCTCGCATGCCCTCAGGTAGGGACATTAATCTAGGTCGCCGGGGAACCGGAACCACCAAGCGCAACGCATTCTGTTCGTTCTGTCGCAAGAGTTACCGCGACGTCGGGCCATTGGTCGAAGGCCCAGGCGACGTCTACATTTGCGGCGAGTGCATCGAGCTTTGCCAGTCGATCCTCGATCAAGAGAAGCGCCGCCGCGGCTCAGGCAAACAGCTTTTCACGCGGATTCCGTCGCCGCGCGAGATCAAGGCTCAACTGGACGACTACGTGATTGGTCAGGACCACGCCAAGAAAGTCCTCAGCGTCGCGGTCCATAGCCATTACAAGCGGCTCACGCTGGGCACCGAAGGGTCCGAGGTCGAAGTCGACAAGTCGAACATCTTGTTGATCGGCCCCACCGGCTCGGGCAAGACGCTGTTGGCCCGCACGATGGCCCGCATTCTCAACGTGCCGTTCGCCATCGGCGATGCCACCACGCTGACGGAGGCGGGTTACGTCGGCGAAGACGTCGAGAACCTGCTGCTCAAGCTGCTGCACGCGGCAGACTTCGACGTGGAGGCTGCCCAGCGCGGCGTCGTCTACATCGACGAAATCGACAAGATCGGCAAGACCAGCCACAACGTCTCGATCACTCGCGACGTGTCGGGCGAAGGCGTGCAACAGGCGTTACTGAAAATGCTCGAGGGGACGGTGGCCAACGTGCCGCCGCAGGGGGGTCGCAAGCACCCCGAGCAGCAGTACATCCAGTTGGACACCACGAACATCCTGTTCATCTGCGGTGGAACGTTCGTCGGCCTCGACAAGATCGTCTCCAAACGGCTCGGCACGAAGACCATCGGCTTCGGTCAGGCCAGCGGCGTGCGGAACGAGTCCGAGGTCGGCGAACTGCTGGCCCAGGTACAATCCGATGACGTGCTGCACTTTGGCCTGATCCCGGAACTGATCGGCCGCCTGCCGGTGCTCTCTTCGCTGCAGCCGCTCAACACCGACGCCCTCGTCCGCGTGCTCAAGGAGCCGAAGAACGCCCTGGTCAAGCAGTATCAGAAGCTGTTTGCCATGGAAAGCTCGGACCTTGTCTTTACCGATGAGGCGCTGGTGGCAATTGCTAAGCGGGCCAAAGAAAAAGAAACAGGCGCGCGGGGTCTGCGGTCGATCATTGAGGAGGTGATGCTCGACGTAATGTTCGACCTGCCCGAAAATGCAGGCGCCCGTTACCTCATCACTGACGATATCGTGGAAGGTCGCGCCCGGCCGTTCCCGATCTTCGAGCAGAAGAACAAAAGTGCCTGATGTCGGTGACGCCGCAGCGTTTAGCAGCCGACGGCACGTCGGCTTTGCCTCGTTTAGCAGCCGACGGCACGTCGGCTTTGCCTCGTTTAGCAGCCGACGGCCACGTCGGCTTTGTCTCCAAACCACAAGCGCGACACGTTCAATCCCCGACCCGGCCATCGTAGCCATCTCGCTCCGCGAGATGTAGCTTGATCGGCCTCGTCGGGAAGTCCAGTGCGCGCTGTTCATTGGCGAGCCCGAGACGCAATCGTGCCTCTCGGGCTCGCGTCGTTTGGCCGTTCCGGACCGGCCAGCACGCGCTAGCGTCCAGTTTTCTACGCCGGCTGAAGGCCGGCCACTCGACAGCCCAGGGCAACGCCCTGGGTATCCGGCCAACACCACTCTCTCAAGGCCCAACGGGCCGCGACTCCCGCCGAGCAGATTCAGCCACAGTTAAACACTGATGAACACAGATCGGCGAACCCGACCACTGTCCTCATCTGTGTTCATCCGAGTTCATCCGTGGCTCAATTGCTTCGTCTGTTCGTGGCGGTGACGACGGTACGCCGCTTATGCTGCCTCATCTCGGCGATGCCTCAAAATCGCCCGAATGGCGTCTTCCACCGTCTTAATCTCCTCGGCCTCACTGTCCGGGATGCTGACGTCGTACTCCTCCTCCAACGACATCACCAGCTCGACCACCTCCAACGAATCGGCGCCCAAGTCGGCGACAAACGGCATCGCGGCAAATTCGAGTAACGCCATTTCGACAAAGGCCACTCGATTTCTTCGCGAGCTTCGCGCCTTCGCGTGAGACCGGGCGTCGGGAATCTCCAATTTGTCACTGCAAGGAGTACCCGCTTGTTCGGGCCAGGCACTTCACCCGAATAACCGGTAAACCCGGCAAACATCCCAATGGCGAGGACGGCACATTGCTGAAGCCCCTCTCGTCTCGTCGTTCTGAATAAGGCTTGCCTCTATTGCGGTTGCAATTAGATTGGACCGCGCATCGCTCGGCCCCAACGCCCGATGCGTCGTCGTCTGTGCAACCTTAGGCGCCACTTCTTCGGGCTTTCTCCTTTTTTCTCTTCGACTCATACAGCCAAACCGGAAAGCCTTCCCATCCTGCTTATACTGTGTGTTTCAACACAGGAGCGAACATGGGACGCCGACAAAAAAGCAGGCTGGGAGTCGAAACGCTGGAAAACCGTCGCCTGCTAGCGGTCACCGTGCTTAACACGGACTCCGGGGACTTGCTCATTGCGGGGGACTCGGCTGACGACTCCATCACGGTTATCGAAAATGAGCTGGGCACCCAATGGGAGATCCTGGGGCATGCGACCCCCATCACGCCGCTTGTTGCCGACGTCGATCCTGTTCGACCGGGATTGCAGATCCCCAAGCCGACCACTCAAGACGTGTTTATCCTTTTGGACGGCGGTGCGGATAGCCTGACGATGCTGGGCATCAACCAAGGCTTCGATCACGGCGAGAGCGAAGTCGAGAGTGAAGGCCCCGTCACCTTTGTGGGTCAGACCACCATCGAGATGGGTTCCGAAACCGATACGGTGAACCTTGGCGGCCGCGCGGGGTCCGATCCGAACGACTTCATCTTAATTACATTCCCTCCCGTCGAAGAGGGTGATCCTATCTTGGTCGTGACAGTCGAAAACGGCGCCAATGATTTCATCGGCGCCGTCTCAGTAGATCTTGGCGGCGGGGATTTGCTGGCCATTGCTGCCGACACCGGCAATGAGCTCAACATTGTAAATACCAACTTTGGCCGCAGCGGAACCGAGGAAACTCCGCCAGTCGCGGGCCATCTGGAGGTGCGTGGCGCCGTCGGCGTCGATACTGTCATGATTCATGACTCGAATAACTTCGGCGGCTCCTTCGACATCAACACGGGTGGAAGCGACGACGTCGTGCGCCTGGGCCCGGACACGAATGCCCCCCCAATTCCGTTCGATGCGGTGACGCTCGGGGGCAACCTGAATGTCAGTACCGGCGACGGCGCCGACACCATCACCTTGAGCTTGGCGCTGACCGGCGGGAACATCACGGTCCACGGCGGCGCTGGCGACGATACGATTCGCCTGGGAAGCCCAGCGAATACTCCACCCGCCAATCGCGTCGGCAGCTCGGCCCGCGGCCATATCATTGTTCAAGGCGGCGACGGCGCTGACACAGTCGCGGCCAATCAGGCGACCACCGTCGGTGGGTTACACCTCGCTCTGGGCGGCGGGAATAACTCGTTGGACCTGCGAAATTCGTCGTTTAGCGGTTCGTCTTCGATCGCTGGCGGCGTCGACATCGACTCCGTCAACCTCACCGCCGTGAATTCCCCGGTGGGCCTTCATATCCAGACGGCCGGCGGCAACGACAGCGTCCGCATTCTGGGAACGCTGGTGGAGCTGGGCGTCGCCTCGATCCTGACCGGCCCCGGCAACGACACCGTCCAGATCGGCGGTGGCTCCCGCTTCGCTACGTTGATCATGGTGACCGGCGACGGTAACGACAGCGTCAGCTTCGGCAACAGCCCCAACGTCGCGGGCAACGCCTCGGTGGAAAACTTCTTCCTAGATCTCGGCGCAGGTGATGACCACGTGGATTCAGGCGACAGCCGATTCGGCCGCGCCTTCGTCCAAGGCGGCTCCGGCGCAAACACCCGCGCGGGCCAGACCTTCGGTCAGGACAATGAAGACGATTTCCTGTTTTTCGAAGGATTTGCGGCGTAGGTTACGACAGGTCCGGAGGACCGACATGAAATAGCCGCGGCCGTGAGGCCGCGGATAACCACCACCAAAAGCTTAGTAGGTCCGAAGGACCGACACCGAACGACGAACCACGTCTCCGGGTCGCTGAAGCGCTACCATCCATCAGCTTTGCGAACCTCTACTGCGAAGCAGTTGCACTCCAAAGCCCAGGGTAAGACCGGCTCGCCGGGACGCCACCCTGGGTAACGTTCGCAAAAAGTTTGCCGCGAACCCCAACGGGGGTTCCACTCTCTCGTACGTGCAACGTTCATTTCCATACAGGGCGAAGGAAAAACGTGGCGAATTTATACCCCAGCCCAACGGATCGACGTTCGACACCATTGTAGGGTGGCAGCGGCATCGATGCTGAGCCAACTATGCCCCTCTGCCGAATAGAATAGGTGCATGAGCCGCTACCACTTCTACACCGCACTCATGCTCATCTCGCTTTTCGTGTCGGTCGCTTCAATCGGGTCCCAAACGGGTTGTTCCTTCGCGGTGATGAATGCGCCGTCGTGCTTTTCCCTGATGGCGATTTCAACTTCGAGTCTATCGATGCAATGGAAGCTGTGGCAGAGGAGTTGTCTTTGAACCGAAACGACCTGCTGGATATGTCCATCGCAGACCAAATAGTCACCTATGGCGAATTTATCGCGGAATTATCCGGGCGTTCGGCTCAATAGCGGTCGACGATTCGGTGAAATGCGCCGAACCCTCCGAGATTCTTCATTTGGCCTTCGTCGATTGATTCGCCCCCGACATTTCCTTCTGAGCCTTTCGCAACAACTGCTTAGCCTCCAGCATGTAGTACCGGGTCTCGGCTAGGGAGTTTTCCGGCGCCTTTGGCGATGGCATCGCCTTATGGAACTCCTCGTTTTGCTGGTGCATTTTCTCCATGCGAACAAAGTGCCGCTCGTATGCCGATGATGGATCCTTGGCAGCCTCATGGCGCGCTACTCTCAAAGACCATGTTCGCACGTCCTCGGCCAGGCGAGCGCCTACCTCATACGAGTCACGGCTCCACTCGTACGCTTCACGCGCCACAATTAGCAGCTCCGCTTCTTCGTCGCGCGCGTCATTTTTGCGGTTCTGGGCACGCAGCGTTGTCGCGGTGAGAAACAGGAGAATGCATGTAAGCACTTTGGAGACGTTGTTGTGGCGGAACATGTGGCACCGTTTTGCTTGGTCGTGAGGTTAGTTCTGTCGTACTTGTGTTGAGCCAGCGAGGTCGGTCAGGTTGTTAATCCCTAGTACGTGAGCGCTCATGCCCGGTGAGACTCAAACACCGTACCACGCATCCTTCAACGGACCGAACTCATGCGACACCACCTCCGCCCGACCGGCAAGCCATCGGCCGACTTCGCCTTGATGGGCCACGGTCACCGAACCTCGGTATTTCCCAATATAACCATCGCACTCCCCGCGGAATGCGCCTCCTCCAAACTGCAGCCCCTGGGCCTCGATCACCTCCGCCAGGAAGGCATCCACAAAGGCCTCCGCCTGCTCGTCGCTCAGGCCCTCTGCCAGCTTGATGCGCACTTCGCATCCAACCTCCTTAAACTCCCCCTTCCGCAGCTTTTTTCGCAGTCGCTTCTTCATAAACCAACATATCTTGTAATCGTGCAAATCCCGACCGCGCCAAAATAGATGCGCGGTTCCTAGTGCCACACCGCGACATTGGGCCGCAGGCGCCGGAATTCATCGATGGAAGACGCCTCCAGCTTGCACTTCCGCACCGAAATAACGATCAGTGACTTCCATTTCGCCACCTGCCACAATGTCTTCTCGGAAACCGCCGTACCATCCAAACCGAGTTCCTCGATTTTCGGCGCCGCCACGCCAAGCCGCTGAACTGCCTCGTCGTTCACATCGGTCAGGCTCAAGTCGATGCTACGCAAGCTCGACATCGAAGGAAGTGACGCCAGCGTCTCAATTTGCGTTTCACGGAGCGACAACTCTTGGAGCGATTCGGAATGCCGGAACGCACTCATACTTGCATCGTCCAAGTTCGTAGCGCTCACGTCGAGGATTTCGAGCGGTACGCTCTTGAGAAGGCGCACTAAACCCTTCGCCGAGATCTTCGTCTGCCTGGCCCGTAGAACCCGCAATGACTTCAGCCGCGCCAGGATGGCTAGACCCTCATCTGTGATGTCCGTCTCGTCAATCCACAGTTCGCGGAGTTCTGAACTACGCACGTGGTCCAGACATGCGTCAGTTACTTCGCAGCCTTGGATGATCAGCGCGCCAAGACGATTCAACGGGCGAACGCATGATAATCCCTCATCGGAAATGAGCGTATGGCTCAAATCCAAATGAATTAGCTGGCAAAGTCGACCGATTGGCCGTAGGCATTCATCGGTCAACGGAACGCCAGCCAGGTCAAGGACGGTCACGTCATCGAGCAACGGAAGCAAATCACAGATTTCCGCAGACGTCGTACGCCGCCCGCAACGCACCTCATCGACGATTCGAAAATCAACGGATGGGTATAAAAGAGTCATCAGCGACGATGGCGAACCCACTCGCTCGACATCACCGCCCGTGTCTTCAAGTTCGCGAACGAGTCGATCGATCGTACGGGCCTTGTCGGCCTTTCGGCGAATCGTATTGAACAGAATCGCTATGGCCGTCACTACAACGAGCAACACGGCCAGCGAAAAACGAAACCGACGCCGCATACTAGTCATTTCCAGAACCACCCGACCGCCGAACCAGTCGGCACAGGCGAATGCTGCTGCCAGTGGCGGCAACTCATCGCGTTAGCCAAAGAACGAACAAAAACAGTGCATCCGCAATCGCTGCGATAATCAGGGCCGCAATGAGTCCCGTCCGGAAGCTGACCGGATCAGCGGGTGTTGCCACCACCGCCATTAAATAGCCAAACACGGGGAACGCCAGCAATACAAACCAAACGCGAGCCGCCGACCATCGGTGCGGGTTCTTCTGTTTCGGCCGCTCCTGCGGCGCTTTGTATGTGTTCTCGTGAATCTGCTTAACACCCGATCATCTTTGCCAAAATCAACACGATCACAATCGGCAGAAGCAGATACAGCGGGCCGAAGGCGTGCCAAAGAACCTGGTTCAATCCACGGAGGAACGTAAACAGAATTCGCCACCCAGTTACTTCCGGTTCATCCGTCGGCTTTTCGTCCATCGACTCACGCTTCCATAGACCTGGCAACTGCCCTATTCAATCCTTCGGAGCCCGCGAAGAATCGAGGAATTGGTCAATCGCAGCTTTTGCCGCCGATCGCACTTGTTCATCAGGATCCTTACCAGCCAACTCACGTAAGGAGGGAAGAGCGCGTGCTGCGCGCTTCCCAATCCTGCCCAAGATTTCGGCGGCGTACTGACGTGTAACGGCGCTGCCGTGCCCAAGCAGGGAAATGGCATCGTCGATAGCAACCGACGCCTCAGAGCCAAGGTTTTTTAACTCATCTAGCGCGAGCAATCTGGCGTATTCCGAGCGCGATTTTAGCGCATTTCGCAGATGCGGCAGCGCTAAGCGCGAATCTTTAGTCAGGTCGTAAAGCGCTCCGGCCGCCATCGCCCGTACTTCATCGTCCCGTTCCTCGACGAGGACCGATTGAATTGCGTGTTTGACGCGCTCGTCATTGCGTGCAACTCTTCTCAGAGCTTCTACTGCGTCATACCGCACTGGCCGCTCGTAGAACATGTCCAGCGTGAGCTGAACGTGGCGAGTCGCCGGGCTCTTGAGCACCTGCAATAGTGCCGGTATTGCTGAAACTGCCTCGTGCTTGAACTGTGCGATACTTGCGGCGGCGGCCCCGACTACATTTCCGTCCGTGTCATCCAGCGCCGCGATCAGCGCAGGCATCACCTCAGGTGCATCAAATCCGAGTTTTCCCAACCCTTGAGCGGCGACAATCCTGACGTCTCGATCTTCGTCGTTCTCAAGAGCCGACTGTAAAGCGAGCCGGACTGTATCTACCCCCGACCCAATTCCAATCAGTGCCCTTGCGCATGCCAAACGAATATCTCTATCGGTGCTAAGAAGGACTTGGACGAGCGCAGGAACCACTGACAATGACTTGCAACGCGAGACATCTTCAATTAGCCGCAGCAGAGCCGACTTCTCCACTTCCACGAAATCTCTTTCCTCCTGCGACTCTTCGGTCTCAACATCCTCCCAAAGCATGATCGCTGTTGTCTCGCGAGGATGTGCTCCATATTTCTCCCGAATTTGCGCGACATAACCGGCTTCATTGCCGCACAACATTCGTCCCGGCAGCGTTAGCCAGGAGAGCATTCGCGCATCTTCAGCGGCCTCTGATTTGGCCGCCGAAAGAGACCTGTGGTCAAGCCACCAGCCGAGCAATAAGCCCACGGCGAGCGTGAAGAACATAAGTCCGCGGATTGAATATCGAAACATGTTACACCCCAACGTATTGCGCGTACGCCAATACAGCGCGCCCATGAATCCCAAAAAACCACTGACGAAGAACACCACCAGCCCGCGTGAGAACGATGTACCAACCGCGGCCCCGAGTAATCCGATCGCCAGCGTAATCGCCGGCACGAGCACCGCCGCCACGACGGCTGCAGCAATCAACGCGACCGACAGCAATACGCTTCGAACGCTAAATCGCACGCTCTCCTGTCCCCACAATTAATTGCTCGAAACCACTTTCAGCCACAGATAAACACGGATGAACACAGATCGACCAACTCAATTCCCGCCTTGATCTGTGTTCATCCCATTCATCTGTGGCTAATAGGCTCCTTCTGCTTCTGTAACGAAAGTATCACGGAAAGGCCACGTGGCATCCTCCCGCCATTCTAGCCCCATTGGCCTTCTTCGATCTCACGAATCATGAGCTGTACTGGCGTGGAGTGCTTTCGCGACTGCAGCCGATGCAACAATCGCAAGGCACTGCGACTGCGACCTTGCTGAGCCAACACTCTCGCTAGCCCCACATAAGCCTCTTCACCGCCGCCCAAGGCGATCGCCTTGCGGAAAGCGCTCTCGGCCGCCGGGAAATCGTCGTAATACACGTCGAGCGTGTACCCTAGCGCCACATGCGCCTCGACGAAACCCGGATCGCACTCAATCGCCCGTTCGTAGCAGTGCCGATAATCCTCCCGCGTGATGTTCGGAAGCTCTTCGCACTTGTCGAGGATCAGCCCGCGCAGATACCAGAGCTCCGCCGACCACGGGCATGCCTGCAACGCCGCGTCACTGAGCTTCAGAGCCTCCGCTGTTGTGGCCGGTGACTCATGCACCACTTCCCATAACCGTTTCAGAAACGGTTCTTCATTCATTCTGTTACCGCTTATGCAACGACTCGGCCAGGCGTCTCTCGTCAGGCGCGTTCTAAGACCCGTCATGCCAATCGTTCAAGTTGCCATGTCGCCTAGAAATTGGGGGCTTGACAAGTAGGCCACTTTTAGTGTATAAAATTACACATAATCTTCGGCCGACCAGTCCAGGCCCCTAGTTCGCGAGGCTCTCCTGAGCTTGTCGAACGGGTACTCCGTCTCGCGGCCCACCAGCGATCCTGGCCCAGCCCCACCGCTGCGCGCGTTCCGCCAACAGCGGTTTCCACCGGCACTAATTCAACTGCAAGTCCAGAAAGTCTGATAAATCACCGCTCGCATCCAAAATGCAACCGCCGACAATCAAAGCACTTCTGTCGTTCAACCGCAAGAAGTATGCACGACTTTCTGGACTTTTACCCCCCATGTATTCTTTTCCAAACCCGCGTCAAAAACTCCCCTCGCGACAATGCAGCACGTTGCCACGCACCCATACCGCCTTCGTCCACCAGGCCATCAGACTCCAGACCACCAGACACCTCGTCCCCTGGTCCGTGACGCTGAACCCTGAACCCCGAACCGTGAACCCTACCCGGCGGCCAGCCGCCTCAACACGTCAATCCCCCGATCGATCGTCCGCTCGTCCGCCGCGTACGAGATCCGAAAGTGATCGTCATGCTGACTGAAAATCTTCCCCGGAATGATCAACAGCTCGTTCTCGATTGCCCGCGCGACAAACTCCGTCGCGTTTTTCCACGGGTACTCCTCGCCCAGTGGCGCCTTAGGAAACACATAAAATGCTCCTCCGGGCGCCGTCACCGCATAATCCTCCCGAATTCCCTGCAACAGCCGATGTCGCTTCTCCCGGTACTGATCCACGTACGGCGTCATATCGATGTCGAGCGCGGCGGCCGCGGCAACCTGCAGCGGGTGTGGCGCGCAGACAAAACTGTACTGCTGGATCTTGATCATCTCGTCGATGACCGCCGCCGGCCCATGTGCCCAGCCGACGCGCCAACCCGTCATTGCCCAGGTCTTGGAGAATCCGTCGATCACAATCGTCTGCTCGTTGAACCGCGCCGGCGAGACAAACGGCGCGTCGTAGCAGAACAGCCGATAGATCTCATCGCTCACCAGTGCAATATTCTTCTCCCGAGCCAACTCCGCCAGCGCACGCACTTCGACCTCGCTGGCCACGTAGCCGGTTGGGTTCGCCGGGCTGTTAAACAGGATCACCTTGGTCCGCGGCGTCACCGCCGCTCGCACACGCTCGATCTCAATCTGAAACGTCGGATTGGTATCGACCAGCACTGCCCGTGCGCCCATCAACTTCACTAGCGGCTCGTACATGACAAAGTACGGATCAAACAGGATCACCTCATCGCCGGGGTTCACCAGCGCCATCATCGCCAGCACCAGGCCGCCGCTGGTGCCGCTGGTGACGAACAGCTTGCGGTCGGGGTGCCTCAACTCGCGATCTACGTCGGCTTGCAACCTGTCGCGCAGCTCGGGCACGCCTTGCGTCACCGCGTAGCCATTCTTGCGGCTTTGAATGGCGTCGATCGCCGCCTGCCGCGCCGCCTCCGGCACGTCGAAATCCGGCTGGCCGATCGAGAGGTTGATGGGGTCCTTCAGCTTCGCGGCCAGCTCGAAGACTTTGCGAATGCCAGAGCTGTCGAAGGACAGTGCGCGATCGGCGATCCAAGGATGAGGCATTTTAGCGAGCGGGGATCCCACGATACATTGTTTACTCGACATTCGATTATCGCACGCCATCGCTGCAACGAGAAGCCAGACCGCGCGCTCAACCATTCGTCCTTCTCTCGTTCCCAGGCTCCGCCTGGGAACGCACTGGCCCGAGGCTCTGCCTCGTGCGCCCCGCCGAGCGCCGCCACATATTCGAAGCAGTGCGCCTTCGTACTTTATCCTTCGTGCGGAGCCCGCCCGCCGTGGCGAGTGTTCGTCGTTCAACCGTGGTCCCGTCGGTGCTCGGCGTCTATACTTACCTCGTTGCCCGCCCTTATTCCCACCCGACTCGGTGCCCCATGAGCATGGTCGACCTGCGTTCGTGCCGTCCCATTGTCGATGGCGTTTTGCCCTTGGCTTTCGTTGTGACGATTGCGTTTTCCGCCGCCTGCGATGCTCAGCCGCCGCGCGGTCGAACGACGCCCGCCAGCGTCAGCCAGCGCAATACGCGCGACTGGCCCCAATGGCGCGGGCCGAACCGGGACGGCCTCTCGGCGGATACGAAGCTGCTAAAGAAATGGCCCGAGAATGGCCCGCCGGTCGTGTGGAAGGGAACAGGACTAGGCGAAGGCTTCTCCAGCGTCAGCGTGGCGGGCGACCAAATCTATACGATGGGCGACCTCGACGACGCCTGTTATCTGTTCGCCGTCAGTCGCGACGGCGGCGAGGTGATTTGGAAGGCTAAAATTGGGCGGGCCGGCGAAGGCGGCGGCTACAGGGGACCGCGCTCGACGCCCACTGTCAACGAGGACCGCGTCTACGCGCTCAGCCATTTTGGCGATCTCGTTTGCGCCAACGCGAAGAGCGGCGAAATCATCTGGCGAAAAAATCTGGAAAAAGATTTCCAAGGAAGATCTGGCGGTTGGAAATACGCCGAGTCGCCGCTGGTGGACGGCGAGAAGCTGGTCTGCACGCCCGGCGGTCGCGAGGCGACCATGGTCGCACTCGACAAACGATCCGGCAAGGTGATTTGGAAGGGCCGGACCGAAGAAGGCGAACGCGCCGGCTATGCATCGGCTGTCGTGGCCGAGATCGGCGGGCTGCGGCAGTACGTGCAGCTACTGTCACAAGGCGGGGCCTCGTTCGCGGCCGATGACGGGCGGCTCCTCTGGCGCTATGGCAACCGCTTTGAGGATAACACCGCCAACATCCCCACGCCCATTGTGCAGGGCGATCGCGTGTTCTTCGCCGCCGGTTACGGCCGCGGCGGAGGTATGGTTCGCGTCACCAAAGAGGGGAGCAAATTCAATGTCGAAGAGCTATGGTTCGAACGCGATCTCAACAACAAGCACGGCGGCGTGATCTGGGTGGGCGACTATCTTTACGGTGATCGCGATGACAACGGCATCCCTTGGTGCGCCGATGCGCGCACCGGCGATATCGCATGGGAAAGCAGGTCGCAGGCCGGCGGGAGTGGCTCCGCCGCAGTGACCTATGCCGACGGTCACCTCTACTGGCGCTTTCAAAACGGCGTCGTCGCGCTCGTTCTCCCCACGCCGGACGGCTACCGCGAGGTGAGCAGCTTTACGATTCCCACAAGCGGCGAGCCAGGCTGGCCCCACCCCGTCGTTGTCGACGGCCGGCTCTACCTGCGGGATCAGGAAACACTGTGGTGCTATGATGTGCGAGCGAAAGAGGAAGGACGAAGGGCGAAGTAAGAACGAGGAAGGACCAAGGTAAGAAGTACTGAGTACACGTACCGAATCAAGTGACGAGTGTCTGGTGACCTGGTGTCTAGTAGGTTGGCAGTTCGAAGTTCCCAGTCTCCCAGTCTCCTTGTCTCCTTGTCTCCTTGTCTTCGCTGAACCCTGAACCCCGAACCCTCCTATCGTACTCGGCACTTGAAGCGGACGAGGCCGCCATCGCCCGGTTTCAACGGCTCGGCGATTTCCCAGCGAAGCGTCAGCGAGTCCCCCTCGTTGGGTTCGACCGAGAAGCTCGCCTTGACGCTCGATTGAGCGCTTTCGGGAACATACTCGAGACGCGTCGTGAGGTTGTCAATGATCGTCACGTTGCCGATCTCCTGGCCGCCCACGTTATCAAACCAGAGCGTGAAATCGATCTCGTCGCCCGGTAGCGCACTGGTCGCGGATGCCGTCTTGCAGAGCCGCAGTTTGGGATTGCCCGGTTCGTCAACCCGATAGACGACCTCAACATCTTGCACTTGTACGTCGGCCTGGGCTCGCTTGCCGTCGAGGACGATCTGTACGGCTTGCTTCGATTCCCAGACGATGGCCGCCTGGGCGGCCTTGGCCAAGAGTGCTTTCTCGGACGCAACCATTTGGCCCGTCCGGAAGAGTGTGAAGTTCTCGTGCGGCTTCAAGCGATCCTGTAGCGGGACCGGCACCAATACCGTGAACACCGGCACACCCTGATCACGCTGTTTGGCGATGTTCGCACGCCGTGCGGCGCGGTCGCCGACCGGTTGGAGCGGCTGCATGTTGGTGGCGGCGAATTGTTTCTCCTCGTGGCGCAACAGCGCGATCGGCTGCGTGTGTCCGCCGGCTTTGGCAAGCTGCTCGCCCTCGAACACGTTATCGACCCGGCGCACGGCGGCGAACCGCGGGGCATAAAGGCAGACCTCATTCGAGGGCTCGACGAGCGTGCGTCCGTCGCGGGTATCGTAATGAGCGACCGTGTCCTCCAGGTCGAGACCGTCGACGCGCCAATCCTCGCGGACGATGACGCGCGTCTCCTTATCGCCGCCGTCGCGGAGGTATTCCTGCTCGGGCCACGGCACCGCGATGCCCGGCGGCGCCCAGGGGCCATGCACCATGCGGGGCAGGGGAGGGCCGATGGCGGTCGGGGGCTCCCATCCGGGCGGACGCATGTGCGCGGGGATCGCGCCGGGCTGTGTAAAACCGTCGCCGGGATGACCGGTGTAGGCGATTGCCGGCAATGTGTGCTCAGCCGATCCACTATTCGGCTGGCCAAGCGATCCGTTGGCTTGATGCTGCAGCGATCCCACCGCCCCAGAGTGCAGCGGCGCTCGGCATGAGCAGAGCAGGGGAGTGGCAGCGGCTACGAGCAAGAGCCTAATCGACTTAAGCATGATGCCTCACTCGTCGTCAGAGATCGAAACGGCCACGGGCGCCGGCTTATTCGGCTTCCACTCATTATCAGCGGCGAGTGAAACCACAGGGCGTCCGTCAGGCGCCCGTTCGTTCGACAGCACCGACCGGGTCGCGGCAAGCCGGACGGTCGGCGATGAGGTGGTCACGGCCCGTTGGGCCTTGGGATCCGATGCAGGTTCGGACACCCAGGGTGCCGTCTGCCGCGGCGGTAGACTCCGCCCTGGGCTATCGCGGGTGGGGCCTTCACCCCCAGTTGAGAGCTCGCTCACCAGAGCAAGCGAGTTGGGGACCATCAGCGGCGGGGAACCGAAGAGGAATTTCGGGTCTGGTCCGGTTGCATCGGGCAATCGTCCACCGAGGCGGATGATGGCCACCGGCCGCCCGAGTCGATCGGCAACTTCCAAAGGATCGTCCGAGGGGCGGACTTCGAAGTAGCGCTGCTCATCGTCCACCGGCGCCACCGGAAGCGCTTGCTGCGGATCTTCGAGATACACAACGCGCGTGACAAACTTACCTGACAGCGCCAGCTCCAGATCGGCCTGAGTAAGCTCAATAGGAACCGGAAAGCGGAATTCCTCGCCGACCGGTGGATAGATGCGATTGATAATTTCGATCGTGGGATAGACTTCCTCGCCCAGGTGGTTGGGGATTTGCGTCACGCGCAGGCGATAGACCGGCGCAATGAGCATTCCCACCTTCAACGGAGTCGTTTGCGGGGCGCTAAACTCCTGATTCACCGCCAGAGAGACAAATGCACCTTCAGGCGCCTTGATCTCTGCTGGTTGAAAATAGCCTGGCAACGGTCCACCGCGGAGCAGTTGCTGCGCCCCGATCGCGCCCGGAGGCAACTTGCCGGCGTGGAGCATGTGGACTTTTTCCTGGGCGCGAACTTGAGTTGTTAGCAGGATAAGCAGACAACCCAGGACGTGACGAAGGACGAACCTGCACGGCGTCAATGGGGTGACGGCGCTTTGCGGGGCGCACGAGGCAGAGCCTCGGGACAGTGCGTTCCCAGGCAGAGCCTGGGAACGAGAGGGGTCGTTCGTCGTTGGGATTTGCTTCTTCATTCGTACTTCGTACTTCGTACTTCGTCATTCGTACTTCGTAAAAAGCCCTCCAGCCGGCGCGCTCTTGGCACGCCGGCCGGAGGCTGAAAGCGCGAAGGAGACATGCTTACGGGGCGTCGTATGGATCACACTCGCCGTCTACACATTCCGCCTCGCCGTGCATCGGGCTAGCCATACCGGCGTTGCCGACTGTGCCGACATGATGGTGCTTGTCCGCAAACGGCTGGCGGAAGACAAGCGGCGGAACGTAGCTCTTTTCGGTGATGTGGACATGATCCACCGGCTTGGGATAGCTCAAGCCCGGCTTTTGCTTCACGTCGATCGCCATCTTCTCCACCGGTCCCGGAATTCGGTACTTGGTGTGGTTGCGCATCACGTGTTGTTGCAAGCCGGCCGGAACGCCCAGCGGAATATGCGGCGGGCCTGGCAGGCCAATCGGCGTGCCGACGTGCGGCATGCCGTACTGCGGAACCGTTACCCCTGCGATGTAGCCGTTGACGCCGCACTCGGCGCCGGGCGCCATCGCTCCGCTCGGCAAGCCAAGCGAAGCGCCTCCGGCCATGCTGTAACCCGCGTGTGCGACGCCTTCGCCGGCGCCGGCGCCGACTTGGAGATCCTTGTTGCCCGCTCGAATGATCGCCAGGATCGAACCTTTGCGGTCAGCTTCGACCACCGGATCGACGCCTGGATCGAGTCGCGTGCTGACGAGCGTTTCAACACCGGCCAACGCCAATTCTTGGAACTCCGGATCGGGCAGGTAAATCACCTTCGTGACGAAGTTGCCCGACGTCACCTGGTCGAGATCCTCATCGGTCAACTGGAACGGAATCGCGTTGTGAGCCAGGTATGCCTCGGTGCGCGGCGTGGCCGGAGCAATTTCAAGCGTCGGATACAGCTCGACGCCGGGCCGGTTCGGAATGTCGGTCAGCTTCAACCGGTAGATCGCGCCTTGACCGAAGTTGTAGCGGCCGGGAACGATCAGCGGTTCCGAATCGAACATGCCTGGCGCCCCGACATCCCAGTTCACGCGCATGCCGTCGAGGCCGATGAAGGCGATTTGCGACGTGACGCCTGTCAGGCCCATGCCGCCGACTGCCGGCGCAGATGTCATGAACACGCCGGGGCCGGGACCATCGACTCCAGGACCAGGGTGCATCAGCATGGCCGCCGGCGGCAGGACATTGTGCCGCGGTCCAACGACCGGCCGGATGTGATCCAGGTGTTTGCCTGGCGTGTTGTGGGGCAGGGCACAGCCGGCTAGCGCCGTACCCAGCACAAGTGCAACGGAAAGGAACGAAAGGCGGTGTTTCATGCGATCCCCCCTGAGCATCGTCTTCCGACCAGCCCGCCTCGGCGGGACCGTTCTCGCGGTGAAGCACGATGAAATTGGTTGCGAGCGAACCAGTGTGACCTGCAATGACTTGTGCGACGTAAGTGAGATAGACCCGCTTGGCGGAGCTACCTACAATGCGTCGCCGCGGCTTGCCTACAGCGCCCGTTTTGTTGAAATACCGGGACACCCAGCCGCGCAGAGTCCGCTAAAGGGACCGTGACGGCGCGGGACAAACCGCTCATGGGGTAATCGTCGGCCTCGTACAACGCGAATCTTTGGCAAATCCGGCAAAACCGGAACATGAAGATCATCCTCGCCATTTTCGCCATAGCCTGTGGGGCGGCGCTCTTTGCGCTGTGGGACGAGGATCTGCCGCCAGCCGATGCGGGCGGCGGCATCGTGGCCGCTGTCGCAGGCGCCGACATCGCGAAACTGCCCGGTCCAAACTTGCCGGAGGCCCTTGCGGCTCAAGACCACTCAGGGCCCAACGAGATCGGGATGGATGCAGTAAACAAGTTGTTGCGGATCGCGAGCGAGCGGGTCGATCGTTACAGCTCGATTGCGGCACTGGTGCGACATCGAACCCAGTTATTCAACAGCGAGCTGATCGGGTCGGGCTTGTATCAGCAAGTGGGACAGGGGAGTGCGCGGCGTTTTCGGCTCGAGCTGAGGACGCAGGTCGGTGACGAAGTCTCCAGTCGCCTCCAAGTGTGCGATGCAAATGCGTTGTGGACGTACCGCGAAACGCCAGGCGGCGCACAGCTTGAATGGCTCGATCTGCGCCGCGTGCGTGCGGCGCAACGGCAAGCCGCACAGTTGCCGCCGAATTCGCCCGTCGCAGAACTGGCCACCGGCGGAGTGCCGAAGCTGCTGGAAGGGCTGCAATTGAACTTTCAAACGCTGAAGGTGGAGGCGGGTTATTTGGTTGAAGTTCCGATGTGGGCGATCGAGCTGGAATGGAAGCCTTCGGTGCTCGCCGCTCTCGCTCCCGATCAACAAGAGCGCATCACTGCAGGCGAACCGTGCGACTTTGCCGAGTTGCCGCAGTTGCCCGAGCGCGTGATGATATTCTTGGGACACGAGGATTTGTTCCCAAGGCGAATTGAGTTTCGCCGCCGCGCTTCCGACAATCAAGAACGAAGCAGGGTAGGGGAGGGCAGGGGGGACGAGTTTCTTCCAGCCGTAACGGTTGAGTTCACCGACGTGCAGCTCAACCGGCCGATTGACCCGCGGCAGTTTGAATACGTGGCCACAGGGGCGACCGATGTTACGGAGGCGTTTTTGCAGAGCCGGGGGCTGCCGATGGTGAGATGAATTGCAACTCTGAACGCTCGATAACTGCTAGAGCAATTAAGCGGCGCTCATGGCGCGAAACAAACGTCCTCCGACTTGAGAAGCGGCGGTCCAACACGCGCACCGTGGTGGTTATTGTGGAAGACGCTGGCGAATCAATTAAGGTAGTAACCGTATGGGTAAAGTAGCTTCAGAAGTTTTCAGCATCGATCTGAAGATTTCGGCGCGACCGGATGGTTCAGTGCGAGCAGCATATTTGAGAATCAAGGACGGTAAGATTGGCCGCACCCGAGAGGTCCTGCGCAATCGCCTTCTAGTCGATGAACACGCGAACGGATCAGTATTGGGTATCGAAGTGTTGGGGCCGGTTTCAGTGCAAGCAGTCGCACGGCTTGTGCCGCGCGAGCAAGGCCGAGATATCATTACGGAATTCGCGAAGGCGGCGATGCCTAAGGATCTGATTGCCCCAGCGCCGCGCCGTTCGGTGAATGACGCCGCGTCCCGTTCAAGAGCCATCGATTCTCCTACCGATGGGCGAACTCGGCGAAGGCGGACGACTTCTCGCTAGGCGCCGGTGCGATCGGTCCGCTCACGGCACAGAATCGCCGCCACGCGAATCGCCTCCAGCATGCTCGTAGGGCGGGCACGGCCTTGCCAGGCGATATCGAACGCCGTACCGTGCGCCACGCTGGTGCGGACAATCGGCAGGCCAAGCGTGACGTTGACCGCTCGGTCCATCCCCAGAAGTTTGAGCGCGATGTGTCCCTGGTCGTGATACATCGCCACCACGCCGTCGAACTCGCCGTCGCGGGCACGGACCATGAGCGTGTCGGTGGGGAAGGGACCTTCGACATGGACGCCGCTCGCCCGGGCGCGCTCAACGGCGGGCCGGATTATCCGCTGCTCTTCGTCTCCAAACAGCCCCTCTTCGCCGCCGTGGGGGTTGATCGCCGCCACACCGAGCCGCGGCTCGGCGCCTTTGAGCCGCAGCATCATGCCGCGGAGCAACTCGATCTTGCTTAAGACTGCGTCGCTGGTGAGCTGGGCGAATACGTTGCGCAGCGCCATATGCAGTGTGACATGCGCCACGCCCAGACCCGCCGGACCATGCACGTGCTCTCCTGTCGCCAGGTACAGCATCATGGCAAAGTCGCGCACGCCGCAACGTTCGGCCAGCAGTTCGGTGTGGCCGGGATAATGGTGGCCCGCTTGATCCAGCGCCGCTTTGTGCAGGGGGGCCGTAACCAGGGCGTCGATTGCGCCGGCCTGCGCCAACTCGATCGCTTCGATGAGCGCAACGTACGCCGCCTGACCCGCGCGGGCGTCGATCGCGGCCGGTGGAACATCAAGCACGTCGTTGGCCCCGGCGCGCAAGCAGTCGATGCGGTCAGCCGACGGCTGAGCGTCGGCCGGAGACTCAATTTCGTGGACTGAAGCATCGCTCCCGACGAGCGTGATCGCTCGGCGGAGTATCTCCGGATGGCCAATCACAAATGGCCGGCACGCTTGGTAGACCGCAGGCTCAGACCAGGCGCGGACGATCACCTCTGGGCCGATGCCGGCCGGATCGCCAAGCGTGATGGCCAGACAAGGCTTCGACATCGGATTAATGCAGAATCATGATTTGCGGCGACATTCGCATTTTGACCGTGTGACGGCGGCTCAGTAGACTGATGTTAGCGTGATTTACCCAGAAAAGCTGGAGGAAACCGATGATTGAATCCCTTCCCTCGGACATCCAACATTTTATCCAAGCTCAGGTCTCCGCGGGAAAGTATTCCTCCGAGGCTGATGTCGTTATCGAAGCCGTGAAGCTTCTGCGAGATCAGGAAGAGAACTATCAGCGGTTTCGCGCTGAGGTGCAGCGGCGCCTGAAATCGCTGGATGAAGGGAATTACATTGAGCTCAATGGCGATGAGGAGCTGGCTCAATTCTTTGACGGGCTGCTGCAGGAAGTACAAGTGAAGCACGAGGTTAAGCACAAAGTTCGGTCGATGGATTGAGAGCTGACCTCGTGATCCGAATATTCCTTACGCTGGCCGTCTTCTCGCTTGTCTGCGTGGCCGCGGCGCTGTTGCTGGGAATCCAGGTCGGCGACCTGCACGGCGTTTTGGATCCCAGTACGCCCACGGCTGTACGCGCGGACACGATCGAACGGGCCAGCGTGCACCGCCGAGCGGGCGTGGCAGCGGCAATCGTCGTCATCTTTGCCAACAGCCTCGCGGTGACGTATTTCATCGGCACCAGCCGCTGGTGCAAGGAGGTAGTGGCAAGTTACTCGCTTGATTCCAAACTCCTCCGGCGGAGCATGGCCCTCAAGCGGCGGACATTTCCCTGGGCGGTTTCGAGTATGCTGGTGATTGTAGCCGTGGTGGCTTTGGGCGCTTCGGCCGATCCAGGCACGGGGATGGAAAATACGGCCGATTGGGTCCTGCCGCATGTCCTGGGGTCGCTTGCCGCGCTGGCGTTTCTCGTGCTTTCGTTCTTTGTGCAGGGTTCGAACATTCGCGCCCATTACGAAGTGATTAAGGATATCATGACCGAAGTGCGGCGCGTGCGCGAAGCACGCGGGTTGGCGGTATAGAGGGCAGGGCAGGGGGTGGCATGGCGAAGAACCACGTTTGGTATGTCTGTCCCGCGTGCCGCTCGCGGTTGGCGGTCGAGCGCCATCATGCCGGCGAAATTCGCTGCCGCAACTGTTCGGTGCTGCTCCGCGCCGCCAAGGAAAGCGCTAGCGCTTCCGCCAAGCAGAGCAACACTGCGGCGCGGGCGGGCGATGAAGATGACGAATATCGCCTGGCGCCCCTCGGCGACGAGCGACCGGCGGCGAAAGCCCAACGCTCAGCGGCCGAGACGCCCCCTCAGGTCGATAACTCCGAATTGAAACATTTGCGGGCGCGGCGCGAGCGGATCGCGCAAACGGAAACCGCGGAAGGGGCAGAACCGGTGGCGGGCGCCCCAGGCCTTGTGACGCTCGACGAACTGAAAATCCGGGACGATGAGCGCTATAAGCCGGAGCCACCGCCACGCTGGACGTTCTTTTCCGGTGTATTCACCTACCCGTGGCGGCCGCAGTCCATGTTGCCGTGGGTGATCTTGTCGATCGGCATTGGGCTTTGTGGTATCTCGGGGATGTTAATTCTGGCTGGACTGTTCAGCGGCAGCCAGGGGGGCACGCTGATGGCCGGCTTTTTGGGCCTCGGTTGGATCTGGATGACGATCCTCACCGGAGGGTATGCCGCCGCCTGCGTTTTCGCCGTGACGGAGACCACCGCCTACAATTTCGATGCGCCCTACGACTGGCCCGAACCCGACTGGCGCGAGCGCTTTTTCCATTTTCTCTGGCTCGGCTGGTGTTTTGGATTGGCTGTGGCACTGGTCATTACACCGGCATCGCTGGGCACTGAGAGCCTGCAATATCGCTTGCTGATCATAGCGGTTAGTACAGCCTTCTTATTTCCAATTTTCATGCTTTCGACGCTGGAGACTAATTCGCTGTTTCCCCTTTCGGCGCCGGTCTGGAGAAGCCTGTTGCGCGAAGCCGCCGCTTGGATCGCGTTTTACGTGCTCAGCGGAGCGGTCGTCGGCGGCTGCGGAATGGCGAGCATCGAGCTCTATCGGCGCCTGGGAATGCTTTCGGTTGTCGTATTGGCCCCTATGTGGGCTGCCTGCGTTCTGATCTACGCGCGCTTGCTAGGCCGGTTGGCATGGCGGATCATGCGCCCCGAAGAACTGCAGTTGCAAGCGTGGCGTAAAGCGCATCAGTCTACGTTGGCCGCCGAGGTACGGCAGCGGCTGCGCGAGGAAGAAGACCCGTTCGAAGAATGACGACGGCAACCTTGTAGTTCTTCAATGTGAATGGCGGTCGTCGTGATCGTGATCGTGATGCGAATCGCCGCTGTGCTCCCCGGCAGGCAGCGATTGGACGTGATGGTCGTGTCCCTGGTTCTCGACGTACACCAGTCCCCAGGCCAAGGCGAGGCCCGCGGCGAGTGCCGCCGAGAGTTTGAGCCGATCGTGGCTGTGGAACTGCAGCTCGGGCAACAGGTCGCTCGACGAGATGCACAAGCACGCTCCGGCGGCGAAGCAAAGCGTGCCGCCGAGGATCGCCGCCGATTCGCCGGCTTGTTGTAGACCGAGAAAGAATACCGCGACGCCAACGGGCACCACCAGAGCGTAGACGCAGTTGACCGCGTTACGCCAGGCCGCGGACCAACCCGACGCCAACATCAGGCTGGTGATCGAAAGCGAGTCGAATGGCTTGTGCAGCAACACGGCCAGGAAGTAGGCAAACCCAGCTAGAATACCCGCATGTCCGTGCTCCCAATCGGCTGCAATCGCCGCGGCCAGCGTAATGCCGTCGACCAGACTATGTACGGTAAGACCGAAGAAAACGCCGCCCCAAGTGAAGTGGTGATCATGCCGGTCAGGCCGACGCGAAGGAGTGTCGCGGTCCACATCATGGACGTGATGATGGTCGTGAATGTCGCCGTGATTGTGGAGATGCGGCACGTCAGTGGGATGGATTTCGATAAGCGCGTCGGGCGTCTCATGGGTATGGAAGTGAAACAGCCGCTGTAGAAAGAAGGTGGTGAGAAAGCCAATCAAGAGCCACCAGACGGAGCGGTCCATCGCACGATCGGAATCGATCTCGGCCCACTGGTAGAACCCATGCGGCAATAGGTGCAACAGACCGATACCCAACACAACACCCGCCACAAAGCTGACGGCGGTTTGCATGCGGCTATGAGTGAGTCGGAGCCACCGCGGTAACCAACCGCCGGCCAGCGAGGCGAACACGATGAGCACGCAGTAAAAGGCCGCGAGGCCGAGGGGATTCATTCGAGAGAGGGTTTCGCGATTCGGGATTCAGGCGTCAGGACAAGGAGCAGAAATAATCGGTCTATGGTTCACTCGGCAACGGAGACTTCGTCCTTGGTACTCTGTACTTCGTACTCTTGTACTTCGTACTTGCATATAACGAGGACCCGAAACCCGAGCCGGCATCTTCCCCGGCGACGAGACCCATCGCCGCCAAACGGTCGCAAGTGCAACGCCGTCTCGAAACATTCTAATCCGGGAGTGCGGCACGCCGGAAGCCGCGTTGAGCGTCTGGGACCTCGAACCTCGCTCCTGACGCCCCACGCCTGAAACCGTAAACCTGAAACTTTGCACTCGGAATGGGCTATCGCCATGCGGTCATGTGTCCAACGTGTAAGTCGAGCCGCAGTGATCGTCGGCACAGAATCGGTCGGCAAGATTGACAGCGGCCTGTTGGTCTTCCTCGGCGTGTCACATGACGACGACAGCGAGGATGCGCGGTATCTGGCTGAGAAGGTCGTGGAACTGCGAGTTTTTCCTGACGAAGAAGGAAAGATGAACCGCTCGCTGGCCGAGACCGGCGGATCCATGCTGGTGGTCAGCCAGTTCACCTTATTCGGCGACTGCCGCAAAGGGCGCCGGCCAAGCTTCATCGATGCTGCATCGCCCGAGAAAGGTGAGCGGCTTTATCTGGAGTTCGTCGAAGCCGTGCGCATGAGGGGCATCGAAGTGGCGACCGGCCGCTTTCGTGCCCACATGGAGGTTTCGCTGGTCAACGACGGCCCGGTGACGATGTTGTTGGACAGCAAGAAGGTGTTTTGAGTCGGTGCGTTCACCGCCAGGGACGCGTCTCCGGTCGCGAGCCGATCCGCGCAGGGTCATAGTAGACCGGCGAAGTCGCGGATACATCGGTGGCACTTGGGTCGCCGGCAGTCAGGTCCGGATTTGTTCCCGGCGCTGGCATCGCTTGGTTGGCAATTGCGCCACGAGAAGACCCGGGAGTGTCGAACTGCGCCATCCACTGTGGGTCTTGTACCACGAGATAGGTCAACAGGATGACCTTGGCATAGATAGAGACGTTCGCCCACAGGCTGTCGCCCCAAATCTTCATCGCTGTGCCAAACGATTTCTTCACGCGCAGGCGACGGACGTCGAGGCTCCAGATCTCATCGAGCACCAGGTGCGACAAAAACCCGAGCAAGACCGCTGCGGCGGTATAGTAACGCAGCCAAAGGTTTTCATGGTCAAAGATGAGGAACGCCACCTCGGCCGCCACCAGTGCGGCGGGCAGGCTATGGAACATGCCGCGATGCACGGTGTACTTCTTAAGCAGTATCGCCAGGCCAAAACGAATCACGAGATAGATTCCCATGCCGGCCAGGATCATCGTCTCCAGCGGCATTCCGAGCCGCTCGAAGCGGCGAATCATCATCACCGGCACCGCTGCGGCGGCGAACGCCACGCTCTCGCGCAGCGGTACGCCTGAATCACTGTCAAGGTCGGGGAGCATACCGGAGATGCTGCACAGCCCCCCTGCCAGGACGCAGCTTTCCAAGGGAACGGCCAGGAGATAGTGAGCCGCGGCGGCATAGCCGATGCCCAAGGTCGTGCTCGTGGCGATATGCGTCCGAAAGCCGGCCATGGCGTTCCCTTGATGGGTGGCAAGAAAGTGGTCGCGCCAGCGAATAAGCAGGCGGGGCACTGCTCGCGGCGAGCAGTGGCACGAACGCAAGGCACGAGGCAAGTGCGGGACTGTACCGGATGCCAGCGACGAGCGTAAGATCACTCGCGTGACTGGTCTTCGGCGGCAGAGTCAACTTCGCTATACTTCCGCACTTGCCGAGTCGGCGCTTTGATGCGCTTGCCTTAATTGATGTGAACGTCAGCGGGGGACTTACGTCGCCCGCTCTACTGCCCTCTGTCCCCTGTCCTCTGTTCCCTGCCATGCAATGGTTTGACCTGTTAATGATCGCCGTACTGCTCGGCACGACGATCTTTGGCTTCATGAAAGGAATGGCGTGGCAGATCGCCTCGCTGGCGTCGTTGGTGGCAAGCTACTTCGTGGCGCTGCGGTTCAGCGAGCCGCTCGCCGCCACGGGGCTCGTCGGCGATGAAGAGCCCTGGAACCGCTTCGTGGCCATGCTGGTAATCTATCTGATCACGTCGCTGGCGATTTGGCTGCTCTTTCGGGTCGTTTCGGGAGCGATCGATCGGGTGCGATTGCAAGAGTTCGACCGGCAAATCGGGGGCCTTTTCGGCCTGGCCAAAGGAATACTGCTCTGCGTGGCGATCACGTTCTTCGCCATCACACTGGTCCCCAATACCCGCGATGCGATCTTGCAGTCGCATTCGGGCCACTACATCGCGATGCTAATCGCGCGGGCGGACGCGGTGATGCCGCCCGAAGTCCACACAATCGTCGATCCCTATCTCAATCGGCTCGAAGAGGAGCTGAACGGGCAGGGGGCGCCGGAGTGACCTGCTCACGTTCATCAGTCGTTGCCGACTCACGACAACCGAGCCGGTGGATCCCGCCCATGGCGATGGGTATCGAAGATAGCCCGCCGGAGACCCTAGCCAACGTTCAACGGGAGAAACCGCTCAAAAACCGAACATAAGAGACATTATCGGACGTTGGACGGAGGGTTGGGTGGCGCTCACAAACTCGCTTGTCAGTGTGGCGTCGTACAGAGGTTCGCGGCAGCCACTGACAAGCGCGGGTCGCCGCGGCGACTCAGTGCCACCCCGTGCAAGCTCTTCAGCCGACGATCTAGGCGCCTTCCGGCAATTCCAGAAATTTTCCCATCCGCCGAAATTTCTCGTACCGCGACGCAACGAGCTCGTCGAGCGGTTTGGCGGAAAGCTCCTTGAGATTCCGCAGCAGATACATTTTCAGTCGCGTCGCCATCTGCGGATGGTCGCGATGCGCGCCGCCCAGCGGCTCCTCGATGACCTCGTCAATTACACCTAGCGACAACAGATCGCGCGACGTGAGCCGCAGCGATTTGGCGGCCTGCTCCTTGTAGGTGTGGCTCTTCCAGAGAATGCCCGCGCAACCCTCAGGGCTGATGACCGAATAGTACGCGAACTCAAGAACCGCGATTCTGTCTCCCACGCCGATCCCCAGCGCGCCGCCCGAGCCGCCTTCACCGATCACCACGCAGACGATGGGCGTCCGCAACTGCGACATCTGAAACATGCTTTCGGCGATGACCTGCGCCTGGCCGCGCTCTTCGGCGCCGATGCCGGGATAAGCGCCGGGCGTGTCGATCAGGCAGATCACCGGCATTTTATACTTCTCGGCGAGCCGCATCTTGAGCATCGCTTTGCGATAACCTTCCGGATGGGCGCAGCCGAAGTGGCAGGTGTTGCGTTCCTTGAGCGTTTTGCCTTTCTGATGGCCGATGACCATCACTTTATACTGATCGAGCTTGGCAAATCCGGCGCGAATGGCTCGATCGTCGCCAAACGACTTGTCGCCGTGCAGCTCGACGAACTCATCGAACAACAGCGCGAGGTAATCGGTCGTCATGGGGCGATCGGGATGCCGGGCCACTTCGACGCTTTCCCACGCAGTAAGCTCGCTGAAGACTTTTTTCTTGAGCTCGGTCAGTTCGCGCCGCATTTGCCGCAGGTGCTCCTGCGCCTCGGCCGACTTATCGCCGGCCGCCTCCTGCGCAGCAATCCTGTCTTCGAGGGCGTAAATGGGCCGCTCAAGCGGCAGGCGGTGCAAGGTGTTCGCCATACGTTTTGCTGATCGTGGGTCGCCGCGGCGACAACGCATCGTGCCACTGCTCGCGGCGAGCAGTGCCACATGGTCAATCGTTTTGTACTTAGCCGGAGTCGCTGGCTTTCTCAACCGCAGTCTTAGGCAGCACTTTGAGCACGCGGATGGAGATCATTTCCCGCAGGAAATCGGTCATCGACTGCGGCCGCTCTTCCTTCTCCTTGGCCAATGTTCGTTTGAGCAAGTTCGAGAATTCGGTGGTCACGTTGCGGTTGAGAGCTTCCAGCGACGGCGGCTGATTGCGGAGGTGCTTGTTCAACAGATCGTTGGTCGAGCTGCCCGTAAAGGGGGGGCGACCGGCGAGCGCCTCGAACATCGTGCAGCCGAAACTGTAGATGTCAGACCGTTCATCGAGCGGCTTGCCGCGGATCTGTTCGGGCGACATGTAGCTGCGCGTGCCCTGAATCTTGCTCTTCATTGAGAACAACTTAGCCAGCCCGGTTTTCTTCTTCTCGGCCAGAGCGAAGTCGATCAGCTTGACGTCGCCTTCGGCGCTGACCAGAAAGTTGTCGGGCTTGATGTCGCGGTGGACCCAGCCACGTTCATGGACGTGGCCCAAGCCCATCGCGGCGCGTTCAATAATTTTGGGCATCCGTGGTTCGAGCGCCTCGCGGTCCTGGAGGATGAGCTGTTTGAGGTTCACCGACGGAAAATACTCCATCGCAATGAACGCCATCTCGGTCTCCAAGTTGAACTCATAGACGCGGATCACGTTGCGGTGGTGCAGTTCCTTGGCAGCGGCGAACTCTTGTTTCAATAGCGCGACCTGCTCCTTGTCGGTACGATATTGGGGCAAGATCACCTTGCAAGCGCGGCGCTCGGCCAGCGCGTCGTGCATCGCGTCCCAGACTTCGCAATGCCGGCCGGTGCCGACCAGGTTCAGCAAGCGGTAGGAGGCGAGATATTGATGGGCCTTGGCCACGGGTGAATTCGTGTTGTGTTGTCGCTAGGGAATGTCCCTTCTTTGATAGCTTACTCGGGTCTGCGATCGGGAACAATTGCGGCTTAGGCGGGGCGCGGGTCCTCGAGGCGGAGGCCACGAGTGGAAGGGAACATTGTAGGGAACGGCCTCTGTGCCGTTCCGTTGGGCGAGAACACGTGGCTACGTCGAATGGTCCGCCCGAAACGCCACGGGAGGACGTTCCCTACAGAGCGCGGCTGCGTTAGGCGTATCGAACCCACAACAAAATGAGTCCCTGCGGCGGCGCCGTGCGGCCTGCGGCAAAACGGCTTTGCGACTCCAGGACTTCATGAACCCAGTGCTCGGTCTCAACTCCCCTGCCCACCTGCACCAGCGTTCCGGCGATGACGCGGACCATGTTGTAGAGAAAACCGTCCGCCTCGACTTCCAGGTACAGCTCGAAGGGACGATCGGCGTGCGGTCTGGCGATGTCGAGCGCAAAAACAGTTCGCACGCTCGACCGGCGCTTGGGCCCACCGGTCCGGAAGCTGCTGAAGTCGTGCGTTCCAACCAGTGCCTCGGCCGCGCGCTTCATGGCCGCGTCGTCGAGTTGATATGCCAACTGCCAGCAAAAGCGACGCGCGAGAACGTCGCGCGCGCCCGAATCGTGAATTACGTAGCGATAGCGCTTGCGCCGCGCGGAACGCAGAGCATGGAATCCGGCCGGGGCTTCCTCCACCGCGAGCACTGCGATGTCTTCGGGCAGCTCGGCGTTCAGTGCGCGGTGAAAGACTTCGCAGGAATGTTGCGAAGTAGTCTCGAAGCTGGCCACCTGGCCGAGAGCATGGACTCCGGCATCGGTGCGTCCACTGCCCATGAGGTTTACCGGTTCCGCGGCGATGCGCTCGAGAGCTGTTTTGAGCGTACCCTGCACGGTTCGAAGTTCCGGTTGACTCTGCCAGCCGGCAAAGTCGGCGCCGTCGTAAGCGAGCGTGAGCTTCAGCGTTCGTCGGGCCGGAATGGCAGCGGACAATGGCATCTCAACTCAACGCCGCTGCGACTGGTTGCCGCTTTCCTTCCTCGACGAGCAGCTCGGCGATCTGCACGGCGTTGGTGGCAGCGCCTTTGCGGAGGTTGTCGCTCACGCACCAGAACGCCAGGCCGTTGGGGCTCGACAGGTCCTCGCGGATGCGGCCAATGAACACCTCGTCGCGATCGTCGCAGGTGAGCGGCATAGGATACTCCTTGGCCGCCAGGTCGTCGACGACGACGATGCCAGGAGCGCAGCGGAAGATCTCGCGCGCTTCGTCGGCCGTGATCTTGCGTTCGGTCTCGACGAGGATGCTCTCGCTGTGGCAATTGCTCACCGGCACGCGGACGCACGTCGGACAAATCTGGATCGCATCGTCCTCCATGATCTTTCGCGTCTCGTAGACCATCTTGATCTCTTCCGACGTGTACCCCTCCTGCTTCAGCGAACCGATCTGAGGAATGAGGTTGAAGGCAATCGGATGGGCGAAGGTTTCATACACGTAGTCTTTGCCATGCAGCTTGGAGTGAGTCCCCTGCTCCAGGTCGCGGCAGCCGGAGAGCCCTGCCCCGCTCGTCGCCTGGTAGGTGCTCACGACGACGCGGTGGATGCGGCTGACGTCGTGCAACGGCTTCATGGCGACGACCATCTGTGTGGTCGAGCAGTTCGGGCTGGCGATGATGCCTTTGTGATTCCGAACGGCGTGCGGGTTGACTTCCGGAATGACCAACGGCACGGCGGGGTTCATCCGCCAGTACCCGCTCTCGTCGATGACGACACACCCCCGCTCAACCGCCCAGGGCGCGAAATCGCGGGCAACCTCGTCGGGCGTGCTGCCGATGGCGAGATCGACGCCGTCGAACGCCTCCGGCTTGAGCTCTTCGATCGTGTATTCGCGGCCTTTGAAACTCAGCGATTTGCCCGCGGAGCGACCGGACGCGAGGAACTTGATTCGCTTGAATCCGAAATTCCGCTCCTCGAGAAGCTTTAGGATAATCCGGCCCACGGCGCCTGTGGCGCCGACAACGGCAATCGAGTCGTACATCGGGTCAGGGGTCAGGAGACAGGGGACAGAGATTCCGTGTACCTAGTATAGGGCGGAGGAACGACAATTCAACGCGGCTTGCGGTTCGCCGCCGCGCGATCGACCCGCACGCAAAAGGAGCCTATAATCGGGGCATGAGATGGCACAGGCCAGCGGACCCGTCGCGAAGTGCCTCTCTCCTTTAGGCAGGACCTAAAAGCATGGCTTCCGACCAAGATGGGCTGACTGCTTCTGCCGCTGGTGATGTCGCGACGTGGATTCCCCCGCTCGAGCCGGGCGATCGACTGAGCCGCGAGGAATTCGAGCGACGGTACCGCGCCATGCCCGAGATTAAGAAGGCGGAGCTCATTGAAGGAGTGGTTTACATGCCCTCTCCCGCGCGCTACGAGCGGCACTCGGATCCCCATGCGGCCGTCGTTGGCTGCCTTTACCTTTACAGCGCCGGCACCCCAGGTGTGAAGGTTGCAGATAACAGCACCGTACGGCTCGACTTCATGAATGAACCGCAGCCGGACGCCATCCTTTTCATTGAGCCGGAATGCGGCGGGCAGGTCCGCATCAGCGCCGACGATTATGTGGAAGAGGCGCCCGAATTGGTGGTCGAGATTGCCTCCAGCTCCGCCAGCTATGACCTGGGGCCCAAACTTGAATCCTATCGCCGCAATGAAGTCCGCGAGTACATCGTGTGGCGAGTACTGGACCGCGAGATCGACTGGTTCGTCCTGACGGAGGGCGAGTATCGGCGGTTAGAACCAGGCGACGACGGGCTCTTCCGCAGCAAGCTCTTTCCCGGATTATGGCTCGACCGCCAGGCCCTGCTGGAAAAGCGTCATGTTAGGGTCGTCGAATGCGTACAGTTGGGCCTTCAAAGCCAGGAGCACGCCGCATTCGTCGAGCGGCTGGCGGCAGCGCGGGCAGGATCGAGTTGATGCGTATCCAAGGCGCTCACGACAATTCCATCATTTGGACGCGCTCATTTCGCACTTGCGTCTCCCCTACCCTGCCCTGTTGTCGTACGGTCGAGAACGGTTCGGACGACGCCGGGTGAGACGAAGGCGAGATTGGCAATGATCATGACCAGGCCGAAGGTCATCATGCCGAGGAAGAGCGCGATGCCGAGGTGGATGGGTACGGACATTGCCACCACGAGTGGGCGCGTGAGGCGCGGCCACACGAGCGCGGGGTAGGAGAGTTCCCAGGCGACGGTGACGTGTGCGAACAGGCTGAGGATCGCGGGCCAGTCCGCGAGCCACGTGAGGTCGATCGATTGGTATTCGTAGTTTGCCACGGCGAGCCACATCGCGGAGCCGTCCCACCACGTTTCGCCCATCGCTTTGCCGAGCCCGGAGAAGAGGTAGATGATGCAGAGGTGAATTTGCATCAGGCGGATGGCTACTTTGACGCTCACGCTTGATGCGGTCCCCCCCTGCCCTGCCCTGCCCTTGCGTTGTGCCAGCCAGCCATCGAGCGAATAGGCTGCGCCGCTGGGGCCGATCATCAAGTACATCGCTAACATGACGTTGATGTCATCCAGGCCGAATAACGCCGCGGGCATCACCCGGTGTGCGTACGAGACGGTGAGCAACCAGGCGAGGATCGAAACGACGCGCGTGAACAAACCCACGGTAAAAAGCGCGAAGATGACCAGCGCCGCGAGGTGAGCGACCCACATCGCGACCGGTGAATCAATCCAATGCCAGTGCGACCAGAATAACGCTCGCGCGTCGCCGTAGGCCGTGGTCAACGCCTCGGGGGCGAGCCAACCCGACGACCCAAAAAAACCGGCCAGATCGAGCGACCACACCAGGTGCGTATAGAACAACATCGCGCCGGCGAGGATGCGGATCAAACCCAGCGTGGCGGGGTCTTGCGGCGTGAACCAGAAGCGGTTCCAGCCGGTGACGGCCGAACGGCTCAGTTCACGGAAATAGTCGCCGATCAACGTCATTGCTCCTCACGTTTCAGCGAGCCGCGCTCGAGTGGTTCATAATAATCGTCGTGAGTGAGTGGCCGGCCGGCCAACACGTCGGCCGGCGCGGGCTGATAGTGGCGAACGACTTGCCAGTCGATCTGCGCAGCCCCCCATGCGCGTAAGAGTTGGGCCGCATACGACTGCGCCATGGCGCGGAACGGCTGCAGCGCTTCCTCCTCGATCGCGGCTTGGTCTTCGGCTGTCGGTGAGCGAGGTCGCAGGATGTTGAGATTCTCCGAGAGCATGAAGTAACGGTGATACAGCAGCCGCGGCCAGTGCTCCGTGCGGCTCGGAAAATAGCCGTCTTGCGTCGATCCGTCAGCGAACGTGAGCTGATAGCGAAACAGATGGCTGGGGCCCGGGTTGGGCGCAAAGAAACGATAGCCATGGTTGAGATCGGCCGCCGCGATATACGCGCGGAACGGGCGGACGACCTGGTCGGCAAAGGGGCTCGTCGGCGGCGATCCGATCCAAGCGCCGATGAAAACTGCCATGAGATGATACGCGATCGCCGTCGAAAGCAGCACTCGGAGGCGAACCGAGAGCAGCGGAATCGGCGGTTCGGCGCGATCGTTACTTTGCGCAAGCGCCGGCGCCGTGCGGTCGCGCGTTGGATTGCTGCGCTGAGTGGATCGTCGAGCCATGCCAAGATTATCGGCTCGGCGACGAATTATCGCTATGGCGATGCGGCAGCGCAGCTGCGTGGGCCTCGCGGACTCGGCCCACCCTACTGGTTCGCGGGATTCGGTGGGCCTGCGTCCTACACTTCGGCCTCGGAACGCCGTCGTACATGCGCGCAAAAAAGCGGAGGCCGGAAGGGGCCTCCGCTTGGTAAAACAACCAATACGCAACGCTCTAACGCGAAGCAGTCAACGCCACATCCGACGAGCCAAAGTCGAACGTCAGTTCCTGGTCTTCACCTGGAATCAACTGGATCGTCTGTTCTTTCTCTACGGGTTCGCCGTTGAGGTTCGTGACGACCCGGATCGTGTAGCTGTCCCACTTGCCGCCGGGGGCCACTTTCGAAGAGACGAACTCGCGCACGGCGCCGGTCGATTTAGTTTCCTGGCCAGCCAGGTACACCTTGGCTTCGGCCGGAACGTTGAGCGTGAGCTTCGTCTTGGTGCTGCTCGTCGCCGCGTTTTGCTCGGCCTTTTCGGCCAGATTGAACGCAACTTGGGTTCGTTCACCGGCGATCAACCGCACGACCTGCGTGTCGCTGACGGTCTGACCATCGATGTTCATTTCCGCCTTGAGCTCATACGTGTACTGTCGGCCGGCGGCGAGACCGCGCGAGATGTACTGCCGCGATGCTCCGGTGCTCCGCGTGGCGTTGCCGTTCACGTAGATCTTCGCTTCGGCCGGGACGTTGACGCTAATCAGCACGGAATTCCGATTCAAATACGTCGAGCCACCCGGCAGGGCCGGTGCACCACCCTCGCCTGGAGGAGGCGGAGGTGTTTCGTCGCCATTCACCGGCGGTGGCGGCGGCTCTCCGCCAGTCGGCGGGGCGGCCTGAATCACGGGACCCGGCACAACAGCGCCGTATCCACCGCTGGAACCCCAACCGCCACTCGAACCCCAACCGCCACTTGAACCCCAGCCGCCGCTTGAGCCCCAGCCGCCGCTTGAGCCCCAGCCGCCGCTCGAACCCCAGCCGCCGCTGGAACCGTGTCCGCCATGGTGACGGTGATGACGATGCTTGTGAAACAGCCATCCGGCCTCCGCATTGGCTGCCGTCGCCAGCACGGCGACCGCCACGAACGCCGCGATCCACTTAGTCCTGTGTGCCATGGAAAATCCGCTCCGAATAAGTAGTAGAGGTGGGAATTGGGAAGTTCACGCCGAACCTAACGCCCCAAAACATAGTAACATTAGCACGTAAATCAAGTAGTCTGGGCAAGTTTTTATGGTTCGGACATCCACAATGAATAGGTGGATTGGTGCATCCCTGCCAATGCTAGCGGCCCCAGCAAATACCACGCCGCGAATGTGGATCTTCGCGGGATGAGCAAAGAATGCCGTTTGCAGCGGCCTTGCAGTGCGGAGCGGTGTGCGTGCCCCCGAACGCCGGAGCCGGTTTTGACCGCGCTGACCGTCTACCTTCCATACGCGGCGAGCGGCTGCATCTCGACCGCGTCGATATCCAATTGTCCCACGCCGCCGAAGAGACCGAGATGGACGATCGCCTCGCGCGCTTGGGCAGGCACTTGGATTCGGCCGGACTGGCGCCGCCAGTCAAACGAGCCGCGCCACGGGCCGATGAAGTCACGCCCGATAATCGCGCGGTTCTGATCGTAGAAGACGATCGATACCACCGGCAGTTGATCGGCGGTTTGTCCCGGCGCGATCGAAGTGCCACGAATGGCAAGCGACAGTTCCAAGCCGCGCACCTGCCGACCGTCGATCGCCAGCGCCTGCAACATGCGGCTGCCGCGGCCGCGCGTTTGATTCTCAAAGCGGACATACTTCTCGCCATCCGGAGCGTCTTGCCCATCCTTGACGGTCATCAGCCGCTGATAGTACCAGCCGGTCGGTTCGCCACTGTCGCCCGCGAGCTCCTCGAAGCTGCCATTGACGAGCTTTGGATGGGCCGGATCGGGATGCACCTCGCGGCGTTCCTCGGCCGTGCCGGTCATGGGCACAAACATCGTCGGCACCAGCACTTCCTTTTCGAGCTGGCCATCTTTTTTGCGCAGCAAGTAGAGCTCTTGCGTGTAGCGTTCGCCGACGGGAATGACCATGCGGCCCCCTTCTTTGAGCTGCTCCACGAGCGGCTGGGGAACTTTCTCGGGCGAGCAGGTGACGATGATCTTGTCGAAGGGCGCATGCTCCGGCCAGCCAAGAAAGCCGTCGCCGATCTTCGTTTTGACGTTATTATATCTGAGCCGCTTCAGCGTCCGTGCGGCCTTCTGCCCGAGCGACTCAACAATCTCGATCGAGTAAACTTCGTTGACCAGCGGGCTAAGAACAGCAGCCTGGTACCCGCTCCCCGTGCCGATTTCGAGCACCTTATCCCCTGGCTGCGGATCGAGCTGCTCGGTCATGTAGGCGACGACAAACGGCGCCGAGATCGTTTGCTGCTCGCCGATCGGCAGCGACATGTCGTAGTATGCATTGGGCACATCGCGTAGCGCCACGAACTCGTGTCGCGGCGTAATCCGCATCGCTTGGATCACGCGCTCGTTCTTGATGCCCGTCGCGATGATTTCCTGCTGGACCATCCGCTCGCGCGCCAGGTCGAGGGCTTGCTTTGGCTGCGCATGCGCGAGGCGCACGAGCGAAACCAATGCAGCCATCAGGCCCAGGGCGATGACTGGACGAGGAAAATTGTTGAGAAGTTGCATGGCTAGACTCGCGCGTGGGCGACGAAAGCGACCGCACCCATCGGGTGACACATCGTTTAGTTTACCACGAATGGTCGGGCGCGTGGCGCGGCGCAGTTCTGGCGGCGCAGTGCCGGCCCTTCGGTCCTCATGGATCGCGCATGATGGATAACCCCGGCCTCCCGGCTGGAGCTACTACCTGTTGCCCCTCCGGGCCTTCATGCGACGCAAGCTAAAGCTTGAACTCCAACGGCCTCACTTGGATCCTGGCGGCGACTTCACAATATCTAGTAGTTCGACTTCGAAGATTAGGGTCGCGTTGGATGGAATGCCGGGCCGCCCTCGTACGCCATAAGCCAGGTCGGAAGGCACGAAGAGCTGCCACTTCGAGCCGACCTTCATCGATTGCAAGGCCTCTGTCCAGCCGGGGATGACCTCGTTCACGGCAAACTCGGCTGGCTCATTGCGCTGGACCGAGCTGTCGAAGACCTCGCCATTGAGAAAAGTGCCATGATAGTGGGTCCGAACCACGTCGCTGGCTCTGGGCGAGGCGCCCTTGCCTTCCTTCAGGACCTTGTATTGCAAGCCGCTCTTGGTCGTCTTCACGCCGTCCTTTTTCGCATTGGCCGCTAGAAACCGCTCACCGTCCGCTTTGTTCCGCGCGCCTTCGACTTTGTTCCGCGCGGCGATGCGCCCCTGCGCCTCCTTATGCACCGCTTGCATCGTCTCTTGGATCTCCTGATCGGTCATTGCCGGCTTAGCGCCCGACAAGGCATCGCGGATGCCACGCGTCAGGAACGTCAGATCGACCTCGAATGCTTGCTCCTTCAGAGTCTGGCCAACATTCAGCCCCAGCGCATAACCGGCCCGCTCCTGCTGGGTCTGCGGAGTTGGCGCGGGGGCGGACTTGCGGGCCGGCGGAATTTGCTCTTGCGCGATGGCGCCCGCGGCGAGAATCGATGCGATTGCGAGGCCCGACAACAAACGCTTCATGATAGGGCTCCTACACAAGTGAAAGCGCGAATCTGCTATGCTGGTCAGAAGTTCGGAATCGGAGAATTGTAGCCGGCGGGCCGCTCCCGGCAATCGTTTAACCCGTAGCCGCAGGCGAGGCAGTGCGGCCTCGCCTGCGGCC
>JBBDYH010000135.1:0-31695 GCA_040901795.1 Pirellulales bacterium | reverse complement strand
CCCGCCACGGGTTAAACAAATCCTTTCAAGACACCGCACGCGAAATCGTTATGCGAACCAACCCCGTAAAGCAAAAACTTCAGGAAGGGAAACCGACCTATGGCACCTGGCTCTCGTTGGGCGATCTTTATGCCACGCGTGTGCTGGCGCGGATGGGCTGGGACTGGCTCACGCTCGACATGGAGCACCAGGCGATCGATTGGTCGCAAGCGGCGGGCATCTTTGCGGCGATCGCCGACGCCGGCTGCGTGCCGCTGTGCCGCGTGCCGGAGGGGTGCCATCGCGACATCAAGCGGGCGCTCGACGCGGGCGCCTGGGGCATTGTCGCGCCGATGGTCAATACCGTGGAACAAGCGCGGTGCATCGTGGCTGCGACGAAGTATCCGCCACTGGGCAATCGCAGCGTCGGCGGCGGAATGCATTCGCTCAACTTCGACTGCTCCAGCGGCGATTATTATGCCTGCGCCAATGACCAGCTCCTCGTCGTTCTGCAAACTGAAAGCCCCGAAGGCGTGGCCAACGCCGAAGCAATCTATGCCCTGCCGGGCGTGGACGCCATCTTTGTCGGTCCCAACGACCTGCGGGCGCAGATGCGCGTGACGAACGGCCGCGAGGCGACCGACGAGGAGTTCGAGCGGACAATCGATCGCATCATCGCCGCCGGCAAGAAGACCGGCACGCCGACCGGTATTCATGCGATGTCCCCTACAGCCGCGCTTTCGCGCGCTAAGCAGGGCATGCAGTTCCTCGCCGTCGGCAGCGAGCTGCGTATGATGACTCAACTGGCACAGGAGACGCTCCAGGCGCTCGATCCGGAGCATAAGGCGAAGGAGCTGGCGCGGTACTGAGCCGGAATTGCAAAATGCAAATTTCAAATTGCCAATTTGCGATTTGCAATTATCCAGGCAATGAGCGTGCCAACTCGTGAGACACTGATCATCCAATGAAGATCGCTTACCTGGGCGCAGGCGCCGCCGGTCGTTATTGCGGCGCCTGTTTGCATGACAACACACTGGCAACGGCATTGGGTAAGTTGGGCGAGGAGATCCTGCTCATTCCCACGTACACGCCGCTGCGCACCGACGAAGAGAATGTCAGCTACTCCCGCGTGTTCTTCGGCGGTGTGAATGTCTACTTGCAGCAGAAGTCGGCGCTCTTCCGTCACACGCCGTGGTTTGTCGATGCCGTGTTCGATTCGCCGCGGCTATTGGCCTGGTTGAGCCGCAAAAGCAGCGGCATGGAGGCGCGGCAGTTGGGCGAGCTGACGATTTCAACATTACAAGGCGAACACGGCCGGCAGCGCAAGGAGCTCAATAAGCTCGTCCACTGGATGGCGGGCGATTTCAAGCCGGACGTCGTCCACGTTTCGAACTCGATGCTTGCCGGCTCGGCGCGCCAAATTCGCCAGCGGCTCGGCGTGCCGATCGTCTGCGGCCTGGCCGGTGAAGACATCTTCCTCGAAGGTCTGACCGAACCGCACTACAGCGAAGCCCGCCGATTGTTGAAGGAGCGGGCGCGCGACATTGATGCCTTCGTTGCGCTCAACGACTATTACGCCGATTTCATGGCCGAGTATCTGGAAGTGCCCCGCTCGCGGATTGACGTGATCCGCCATGGCCTCAACCTTGCCGGCCACGGGAAACGCCCGCCGCGCGAAGGCCGAGCTGATCCAACGACCACGATCGGTTACTTCGCCCGCGTTGCTCCCGAGAAAGGTTTGCACCTCCTGATCGAAGCGTTCTCGCTGCTGTGCGAAGATCAGACGCTGCCGCCCCTGCGGCTGCGCGTGGCCGGTTACAAGTCGGCCGCCGACGACCCCTACTACGAGGCGCTCGTCCGCCGCGCCGAGCAGCTCGGTCTGGCCAACCGCTTTGAGTACGCGGGCGAGTTGGATCGAGCAGAGAAAATCGCCTTTCTTCAATCGCTCGATCTCATGGCGGTGCCAACGGTTTATCATGAGAGCAAAGGCATCTCCGTGCTCGAGGCGTGGGCCAACGCCGTACCCGTCGTGCTGCCCGCGCATGGTACGTTTCCCGAATACATCGAGGATACCGGCGGTGGCTTACTCTGCGAACCGGAAAACCCGCGGTCGCTGGCCGACAAGCTGGGCGACCTGATTCGAAACTCTGCCCTGGCGGACGAGCTCGGGTTGCGCGGACACGCAGCCATCCACGAGCGGTACACGGCCGAAACGATGGCCGCCGCGCACCGCGACCTGTACCGCCGCATCGTCCGCGGACCGCGCGTTGGAGTTCAAGCGGTTGGAGTTCAAGCTTCAGCTTGTCCGGAAACAAGTTAAAGCTTGAACTCCAGCTTTCCCAGCCTTCCCCAATTTTTCGGATTCGCGGCAAACTCTGTTGCTTCCGCCCGGTGCCTCTCGATAAACTAGCGGGTTAGCCGGTTGAGTGGCGAGCGCGGCGGTTGGGAGCCGAGCCCAGCCCGTCATCCCTTCTGGTCAGTATCTCCTCAGTTATGGCGGGCTCCCAGTTCGAAAGGTTTCGCGATGGCTAAGAGGCTCTATGTGGGCAATCTGCCGTGGACGACCACGTCGGCAGAGTTGGAACAGATGTTTGCGGCACACGGCTCAGTCCGATCGGCGGAGGTCATCTCCGACCGCGAGACCGGCCGGTCGCGAGGTTTTGGTTTCGTGGAGATGGATGACGAACAAGGGATGAACTCCGCCATTCAGGCCCTCAACGGCCAGAACATTGGCGGCCGTCCGCTCACCGTCAACGAGGCGCGCGAGAAGACGCCCCGTCCGGGCGGTGGTGGGGGCGGTGGCGGCGGCGGGTACGGCCGCGACCGGGGTGACCGCGGGGACCGTGGCGGCGGCGGCGGTTATGGCCGGCGCTAAGCGGCATGTCTGCTTGTTTGACAAGCTTCCAGGATGAAAACCAGACCACCCTCGGGCGATGCGTTCGCCCGAGGGTGTGTTGTTTCCTGCGGCAACACTGACCACCCGTTGAATCACCGCCGTAAATGGTATAGATTTGTAGTCTTCCTGAAACCCAGAACGAAACCACTCAAGAATACTATGCCCCCCTTTGGACGACGCGAAAAGCCGATGCGGAAGCGGGCCAAGGCCAAGCCCCGCGGCAAGAAGAAAGACCCGATCTTTATCGACGGCCAGCGGCCGCGGCCGTTGTGGATTGACTACAAGGACGTCGAGCTGTTGACCAAGCTCACCAACCGCCAAGGCAAGATCGTCAGCCGCCGCAAGAGCGGCTGCACCGCCGCCAGCCAGCACGCGGTGACGACCGCAATCAAGCGGGCGCGCTTCATGGCACTGTTGCCGTACGTCGGAGAATGACACGGACAACGATGAACGCGGAACGATGAATGATGAACGGGCCGATGCGCCCGTTTTTCTTTGCGCCATCGCTCATGGTTGTTTACACTGGGGGTAGTCCGTCTGCCGGATCCTGAGTTCACCTTGCGTTTGACTCTTGCCCGTTCATCGTTCCGCATTCATCGTTCATCCTTATGTCTGCCTTCCGCACTACGCGCCGCGTCGAGTTCCGCGATACTGACATGGCCGGGATCATGCACTTCTCCGCCTTCTTCACGGTGCTGGAGTCGGTCGAACATGAGTTTCTGCGGAGCCTAGGACTGAGTGTGGTGACGAGCGACACGAAAGGTCAGCTCGGCTGGCCGCGCGTCTCGGCAAGCTGCGACTTCAAAGGCGCCGTGAAGTTCGAGGACCAGCTCGATATCGAGCTGGTGATTGCGCGGCTGGGTGAGAAAAGCGTCACCTATCAGTTCACCGTCGATCACGCGGGCCGCCGCGTCGCCGAAGGAAAAATCGTGGCGGTTTGCTGCCGAATGTCGCACGGCCAGCCGCTGCAAGGAATCGCAATACCAAAGGTGATGGTAGAGAAACTAAGGCCATTTGTGGCGGGTAGTGCCTCTTAAGCATGCGTTTAAATCGCATCGAGGAGGTCCAAACATGCCGCCATTTTTCACACTACTTGTAGTCAGCGTGTTGCCGTTCCCGACGCAAGCCGCACCGGTGGTTGAGATTCACGCCGTGAAAGAGGAAGGCAAATGGGCGCGCCCAATGACGGGTGAACGATCCATTTCGAGTCTTCTGATCAACCAATCGGATACGTTTCAATTTGACTTGGATGGCCGATCGCAATTGGACTGTGTGTTCGTTTGGGCGAACGGCTGGCAGCGCTGGTCGGCGGTTCTCGAAAGCGCGCGCAACGGTGAATGTTGCATTCAAAGAGGCTATTGGGATCGAGCACCCATGGACGAAAAACTTCTGCTCCTTGTGCACCATTGTCTTCGGTCGTCGTTCGTCAGCATCGACGTTAAGCTCCCCAAAGCCTATTGTCTGGCCCTCGACCAGCCAGATTTGCGGCCAGGTGGAGAACTGCTTCACGAGTTGAACGACCGATCTGACATGTTTGTGGCATTCACCAACAACGGGAGTTCGGCAAATCTCAGAGTGGCCACCGAGCAACCGACGAGAGTACAATCGATGAAGTGCAAAGTGGTTCTCACGAACTGCCGAAATCGGTAGACTTCGGCAAGATTTGACCTTCGATTGATCGATGCCAGCCTACCTGGAATCTCTCACACTGCGGCTGGCATCGGGCCTCGAAACGCTCCTAGACGACACGCGCGACCGGCACGCTGGGTTTCTGAAAACGTTCCAGCAACCGGACGGCGGTTTTCGCGGCCGCGAGGGTGGTAGCGACTTGTACTACACCGGCTTTGCGCTGCGGGGGCTCGCCCTACTAGGGCATCTGCAAGGCGAAGTTGCTGACCGTGCGGCGGGCTATCTGCGATCGCAGCTCTCGCGGCAAGTGCCGATGGTGGATTTTCTTTCGCTGATCTACGGTGCGGCGCTGTTGGATTTCGCGGCGGGCATCGACGTTTTCGACGGCGGCGCCGGCGGTTGGCAGCAGAACATCGCCCGTGCGCTCGAAGCCTTTCGCCGCGATGACGGCGGGTATGCTAAAACCGATGAAGGCGCCGCGAGCAGCATGTACCACACGTTCTTAGTCGTACTCTCGCAGCAATTGATCCAGCAGCCGGTCATTGAACCGGACCACATTGTCGCTTTTGTCCACTCGCGGCAGCGCGACGACGGCGGTTTTGTCGAAATGCCGCAGATGAAGCGCAGCGGCACCAACCCAACGGCGGCTGCAATCGGCCTGCTGCGAATCCTCGACGCGCTGGACGAATCCACGCGCGAATCGACGCTCGACTTTTTGGTCGAGATGCAGACCGACGAAGGGGGTCTGCGTGCAAACACCCGCATCCCGATCGCCGATCTCTTGAGCACGTTCACCGGATGTCTTACGCTGGCGGACTTGAACGCGCTCGGCGAGATCGACGTTCCCGCGGTCCATCGCTACGCTAAGCAATTGGAACAGCCTGAGGGGGGCTTCCTCGGCGCAGTCTGGGACCAGGTGCCTGATGTCGAGTACACGTTTTATGGGTTGGGGACGATCGCACTTGCTGCAAATGCGGAATGAGCGAATGGGGAATGGGGAATGCGCAGCATTTGTCGCTCGACCCCACCCATTCCCCATTCCCCATTCCAATCATTCCCCATTGCGAAATGCCTGACCTCCTCGTCGAGAACATCACAAAAGAGTTCCCCACCCGCGCCGATCCGCTGGTGGTGCTTCGCGGCGCGTCGTTGTCGCTATCGGCGGGTGAGAACCTGGCGATCCTGGGGCCCAGCGGCTCCGGCAAGAGCACGCTGCTCTACATCATCGGCACACTGGACCAGGCGACGAGCGGCCGCGTCGAACTGCAAGGGCAAGACGTCACACGGCTTGCGGAGCCACAGTTGGCCGACTTTCGCAACCAGCGGATCGGCTTTGTCTTTCAGGACCACTACCTCTTGCCGCAATGCTCCGTGATCGAAAACGTACTCTTGCCAACGATCGCCAACGGCGCCGCGACACCCGCAGCGGTCGAGCGTGCAAAGATGCTGCTTGATCGAGTCGGGCTATCGCAACGCCTCGATCACCGACCGGCCGAGCTATCAGGCGGCGAACGTCAACGTGCGGCGATTGCTCGCGCGCTGATCCGCTCCCCTGCCCTGCTCCTGGCCGACGAGCCGACGGGCAACCTGGACCGCACGAGCGCCGCCGCCGTCGGCAAGCTGTTGCTGGAGATGCAACGCACCGAGAACACGATGCTCGTGGTGGTCACACACAGCGAGCAGCTTGCGTCGCTGTTTGGCCGTAGAATGGAGATCGATGAGGGGCGGTTGGTCGAACGATGAATTGAACGGAGGCAAATGGGGAATGATTGGAATGGGGAATGGGGAATGAATTACGCTTTGCGATTCCGCATTCCCCATTCGCACATTCCCCATTCGGCTCGCTAAATCCCGCTTTTATTGATAACGATGTCCGCGCTCACATTGGTCCTCCGCTCTCTCGCCTATCACCTGCGAATCAACGCCGCGGTGGCGCTGGGCGTGGCGGCTGGGACGGCGGTGCTTACCGGGGCGCTGTTGGTGGGGGACTCGGTCCGCGGCAGCTTGCAGCATCTGGCGCTCGATCGGCTGGGTGAGATCGACTCAGTGCTCCTCACGCAACGGTTTTTTCGCACCGAATTGGTCGACGAAACGGCCGAGCGGATCGCCGATTGTTACCGCGACGTGTTCCCCGCAATGCTGCTCCAGGGCACCCTCGATCGCCCGGGAGAAAACACTCGGCGCGCAAGCGACGTCACGGTCGTCGGGGCGGACGAGCGCTTCTGGCGACAAGGTGACGTGCAGCCCAGCCGCCTGCCTAAGCTCAACGAGGTTGTGCTCAACCAGACGCTGGCAAGCGAACTACAAACCAAGGTGGGCGACCGAGTAGTCTTGCGGCTTCCGCAGCCAAGCGACATACCCGCTGACAGCCCATTGGGTCGCAAGACCGCAACGTCGCAAAGCCGCGGCTTGACCGTCATCGACATCGTACCGGCCGAGAGTCTGGGCCGGTTCGGTCTGCGGCCGACGCAGCAAAATGTCTTCAACGCTTTTACGAACGTCGAGACACTGCAGGACCTGCTTGAGCAGCCGGGCAAAGTGAACGCCATGTTCGTGGCCGACCGCGTAAGCGAAGGCGGCGAAACTGGGTCGAACACCGATTGTCAGTCCGCGCTCGAACGCGCTTTGCAGCCGCGGCTGGTCGACTACGGCATTCAAATCGAAAAAACGGATCGCGGATACTTCCACTTCATCAGCGAGCGGATGCTAATCGAGCCTCCGGCGGCTCAGGCGATCTTGCGTGATTTCGCAAAGGACGGAGCACAGCCGGTGCTTGTCTATCTGGCGAACTACATCAAGGCCACGAAGGTCGGCAAGGAAGCGAAGATCCCCTACTCGACCATCGCGGCGGTTGACTTTACCAGCGAGCCGCCGCTGGGACCGCTCACGACAATCGATGGCCGTACGATCACGCGGCTCGACCAAGAGGAAACCGCCAACGATGCGGAAATCATCCTCAACTCGTGGGCGGCCGACGACATGCGCGATCAGGGAGTGGACCTGAAAATCGGTGATCCGATCACGCTCGACTTTTTTCTGCCCGAGACGACTCACGGCAGTGTCCATGAAACGAGCGCAACGTTCAAACTGGCCGGCGTTGTTCCGCTCGATGGCATCGCCAACGACCCGAACTTTACGCCCGAGCTGCAAGGCGTCACCGACCAGGAGTCCATTGCCAATTGGGACCCGCCATTCCCCTACGACGCCAAGCGCGTTCGTACCGTCAAGCCTAATGATCAGGACGAGCGCTATTGGGATGAGTACAAGGCCACGCCCAAAGGGTTCATTTCGCTCGCAACTGGCCAGTCGATGTGGCGCAGCCGCTTCGGCGCGGTTACTAGCATTCGCATTCCCGCGACCGAAGGAATGACCGTCGAGTCGTTGGCCGCACGCGTCGAGAAAGAGATCGATCCGGCATCGATGGGTTTTACGTTCTTGCCGGTCAAAGCCCAAGGGCTGGAAGCGGCGGCGGGTACGACGTCGTTCAACTTCTTGTTTTTGGGCTTCAGCTTCTTCATCATCGCCGCGGCGGTGATGCTGATTGCCCTATTGTTCAAGCTGGGTGTCGATCAGCGTGCGGCAGAGATTGGCGTGCTCTTGGCCACTGGCATTAGCCAGCGCAAAACGCGATGGTTGCTCGTTGCCGAGGGGGCCATCGTCGCCGCGGTCGGAGCGCTCGTCGGCGTCGCGGGCGGCATCGGCTACGCCTGGCTGATGATCTACGGCCTGAACCACTGGTGGACCGCGGCGATTGTCACACCCTTTCTCGATCTCTACATCACACCGCTGAGCCTGGTTATTGGGTGCGCGGTCGGTTTATGGATTGCCGTCCTTACGATCGCGTGGTCAATGCGGCAGATGCGGCGAGCCTCAATTCGCCGGATGCTGGCCGGGCAAATCGCCGAAGAGCGATTCTCGCGCCGCGGCCGCCGCGCCTGGGCGCCGATCCTAGCCGTCGCCATGCTCATCGTTGCGGTCGGTGTGTTAACGTTCGCCACGCAGCTTTCCGGCGAAGCACAGGCCGGCGCGTTCGTAGGCTCGGGGGCACTGGTACTTGGAGGGCTGTTGACGACAGTCTGGCATTCGCTGCGAAGCGAGCGCCGCTCCAGCTCGCTCATATCGCACTCTTCCGGCGGATCGCTTGCGCGGCTGGCGGTCCGCAATGGGGCTCGCGCGCCCTTGCGCAGCACGTTGACAATCGGCCTGGTTGCCACGGCGACGTTTCTAATCGTCGCCATCAGCGCCTTTCGCCTCGATCCACCGGACGACATCGGCGACCCGAACACCGGCAGCGGCGGCTTTCAACTTATTGCCGAAAGTGACCAGCCGATCTATCAAGACCTAAGCACGGCGGCCGGCCGAAGCGAGGCGGGATTTGACGACGCCCATGAAGCCGCGGTGGGCGGCGCAACGGTGATTCCGCTGCGCGTCCAATCGGGAGACGACGCGAGCTGCTTGAACCTGTACCAGCCGCAGCAGCCCAAAGTCGTGTCCATTAGTCCGCCGTCGCAGCAGGGCCGCTTCGTCTGGTCGCAAACGGCTGCGCAGGATGAGCGCGAGCGCGAGAATCCCTGGCTTCTGTTGATGAAGAGCAACATTCCAACGGACGAAGGGGGGGTGCCCCAATACGACAAGCCAAATAATCCTGTGCCTGTAGTGCTTGACGAAAACACAGCCAAGTACAGTTTTCACCTCAGCGGCGTGGGGGACCGTTTTACGATCGAAGATGGCCGGGGGAACGAGATACCGGTGGAAGTCGTCGGTCTGTTGAAAAACAGCGTTTTCCAAGGCGACCTACTGATGGGCGATTACTACTTCTTCCTGCATTTTCCAGACGTGAATGGCTTTCGCATGTTTCTCATTGAGACGCCTGAATTCTTCGTCGAGAACCCCGATCGCGAGCTCGACCGAGTGGGACAGGCGTTTGAATCGGCCCTCTCCGATTACGGCTTTGACGTGGAGCGCACCAGCGACAGGCTGGCCAGCTTCATGGCCGTGCAGAACACGTATCTTTCAACGTTCCAAAGCCTCGGCGGCCTCGGTTTGCTGCTGGGCACTTTTGGTCTGGCGACGGTCCAGCTTCGCAATGTCCTGGAGCGCCGCGGCGAATTTGCTCTCTTGCGCGCTACGGGCTTCCGCCGCCGCCGCTTAGGTCGGCTGGTAATGCTCGAAAACGCCGCCTTGCTCTGCTTCGGATTGGGCACGGGCGTTCTCGCGGCGCTGGTCGCGATACTGCCCAACCTCCTCCAGGGGGACGCCTCGATCCCCTGGCTGTCGTTGGCCGGCACACTGGCGCTGGTGCTCGCCGTGGGTCTGTTGGCGGGCCTCGTTGCGGTGCGGGCGACGATTCGGGCGCCACTGCTAGAGGGGCTGCGCGGTGAGTAGCCGTTGGAGTTCAAGCTTTAGCTCGCTCCTGCTAAACTGATCGCTTTCCACCCGCCGTCCTCCCGGAGACACGCCCGCATGGCATCGTTGCTTGCCGTTCCCATGTCGATCGTATTGACCGCCTTCTGCTGGGGCGTGTACGGCGTCGTGCTGCACGTGGGACAGCACGAAATGCTCGAGAGCCGATTGAGGCCTTTCATCTGCGTGGGTCTGGCGTATTTTCTCTTGGCCGTGCTGGCGCCCTTGGTGTGGCTCTATCTGAACGGCGAGACAGGAAAGTGGACCGCGACCGGCACGACTTGGAGCCTGATCGCGGGGGCCGTCGGTGCGCTGGGGGCACTGGGTGTGATCCTGGCACTGACGTTCGGCGGCCGGCCGGTTTATGTGATGCCGCTGGTCTTCGGCTGTGCGCCGGCAATCAATACGTTCACCACAATGTATATGGGACGATCGTTCCGCACAAATCCCATGTTCTTGGCCGGGCTGATCCTGGTGATCGCCGGCGCCGCAATGGTGCTCATTTTCAAGCCAGCGCCGCAAGCCGCACAAGCCGCCGCCGAACTGACCGTCCTAGATTGGTTAAGAATTGTCGGCGCCATCGCATTGACGGCGATTTCGTGGGGCGTCTATGGGCCGGTCTTGCACAAGGGGCAAATGGCTATGCAAGGCAGCCGATTGCGGCCGCTGATTTGTGTCGGCCTCGCTTATTTGGTGATTGCGGTGGTGTTGCCGCTGCTGTTGATGCCACTGGTGGGCGACCCGGGCGAGTGGACATTCCGCGGTACACTTTGGAGCCTGGCAGGCGGAGCGGCGGGCGCGATCGGCGCGATCGGCATCATCCTGGCCTTCAACTTCGGCGGCAAGCCGATCTACGTGATGCCGCTGGTGTTCGGCGGCGCGCCGGTGATCAATACCTTTGCCGCACTGATGGCCGCCGATCGGGTGGGCGAACTTCGTCCCACGTTTATCGCTGGGTTGATTATTGTGATTATCGGCGCGGTGACCGTGTTGGTCTTCGCCCCGCGCGGTCCAGCGCACGCACACCCCCCTGCCCCGCCGACCTCGAAGCCCGCCGAAGATGCGAAAGAGGCGGCAAAGACTTAGAATCGCCAACCAAGGGACCAACTCGTGACGTGTGCCACTGCTCGCCGCGAGCAGTGCCACACGCTCGCGAACACGTATGTCGCCCCACGAGCGCATGACCCGCGTCGACGAGCTATTGAGCCACATCTGGATGGTGCGCACCTTCCTCAAGCATTCGGAGGAAGCCGAGGAGATCGAAGAGCTACGCGACGTACATCGTGAGCTGTACGACTACATGCTGGCCCTCGGCGAGCCATGGAAGAACCAGAACGCCGAGGCGTATCTCAAGCTGGCCCACAAGAAGTTCGCGAAGCTCAAGCGGATCACCGAGCGGTTTGTCGCCGAACAATCCGACATCTCGACGCACACCAATTTCCAGATGGCTTCGAGGTCGCTGGCGGTCGCGGTGCGCGAAATTGGGGAGCTGCTGGAGTGATTTGGAGTGCGGCGACTGGTTGCCGCTTTGGATTTCAATCCGCGCCGATTCAGGTAGTCGCAGTCAGTTGTTATTCGGCCGCGATTGGAAATCCAAAGCGAGGACAAGTCATCGCACTCCAAACAGTCACACTCCCCGCCGGTGCCCCCACCACTCGATGTGCTTGCGCGGGCAGTAGCTCAGGCCGTGCGCCTGGCAGTAAGGCTTTAGCCAGGTTTCGTGTTGCGCAAGCGTTCCACGGTCGGTCCCCTGCGGCATCAGCATTACGTTCTCGCGGCGGATTTCCGGAAACTCCTTTAGGTACTGATCGACCGCCCGGCAGTCGGCCGGTGAATCCACGACAAACTTTAACTGATGTTCGTACTCGCGAACGAGCGCTCGGATAACCTGGGGTACGTGCCGCGACCGCTCGTGGCGGCGATGCCAGCGCTCATCGCGCTCGGCGGGCGGCGTCGAGTTGGCGAGCTTTGGGCTGATCGACATCAGGTCACACGCCACAGGCAGGTAGAGTGTGCCAGCGGTTTCAATCGTGATGTGTCGACCCGCGGCACGAAGCTGTTGTGCGAACGGAATCAGTTCGGCAAACAGCATTGGCTCGCCACCCGTCACCACCACGTGCCCGGAGTCGTGCTTCTCGACCTGCCGGAGGATCTCTTCGACCGATAGATCGTCCCCTTCCGCCGCCCACGACGTGTACAGTGTATCGCAAAACCAGCACCGCAGGTTACAGCCGCTGGTGCGCAAGAAGATGCTCTCCGTGCCGGTCAGGCGGCCTTCGCCTTGGAGCGATTTGTAGATTTCGGCGATTCTCAAGGAGATTGGGGGATGACGAGGGAGATGGGACGATATTCGATTCTTAAGTGTACGCACCGAGGCCACATCGCGGCACTCTACTCTACATCCCCATATCTCCCTCCGTATCCCCATATCTCCTTGTAGATCGTCGGATCAGGTATCCCCGCCTCCGCGAAACCGCGCCGGCGAAGCTGGCATGAATCGCATCGCCCGCACGCCCTGCCCTGCTCATCTGGGTCGTAACAACTGTGCGTCAGAGAGTATTCGACACCAAGCTCCACGCCACGGCGGATGATCTCGGCCTTGGTCAAGAGCACCAGTGGCATGTGGATTTTGAACTGCAACTCCCCTTCGACGCCCGCCTTCGTGCCCAGGTTGGCCACGCGCTCAAACGCCGAGATGAACTCCGGTCGGCAGTCTGGATAGCCGCTGTAGTCGATGGAGTTGACGCCAATGAAGATATCCGCCGCGCCGGTCACCTCGGCGTAGGCCAGCGCCAGCGCCAGAAACACCGTGTTGCGCGCCGGCACATACGTGATCGGGATGCCGGTGTGCATGGCGTCGTCGCCGCGGTCCTTGGGCACGGCTACGTCGGTAGTGAGCGCACTGCCGCCAAACTGCGCAAGATCGATCGTCACTACGCGATGCTCGCAGACACCGATCGCCGCTGCGACACGCCGCGCCGCCTCCAGCTCAAACCGATGCCGCTGGCCGTAGTCGAATGACAACGCGAAGAGGTCGTACCCCTCGGCCCGCGCAATGGCCGCCGTAGTGGCGGAATCGAGGCCGCCCGAGAGGAGAACAATGGCACGTCGAAGTTGCGACATAGTGTTCTGTAGGGAACGCCCTCAGTGGCGTTCCGGAATCGCCAATACATATTGCCAACCCGATTAGCCCAACGGAACGGCACGGAGGCCGTTCCCTACACAAGTTGATCATGCCACAATGAGGACACTGAGAAAAGGAGACGCACTTTGTCCGACAACTTCCGCGACACACTCGAGACCTTCGCCAACCAGTACCCGGGGCGCGACTATGAGATCAACATCGTTTGCCCGGAGTTTACCAGCGTCTGTCCCAAGACGGGACAACCCGATTTCGGCACGTTGACGTTCACGTATACACCCGCCGAGAAGTGCGTCGAGCTGAAGAGCCTCAAGTTGTACCTCCAACGGTTTCGCAACGAGGGCATCTTCTACGAGCACGTAACGAACCGCATCCTCGACGACCTGGTGGCCGTATTGCAGCCACGCCGGATGACGCTGGTGGCTTCATTCACGCCGCGGGGGGGAATTTCGACGACGGTGACGGCGACGCACGTGGCAGCAATGACAAATGACGAAGCTCGAATGACGAAAGTCGCCGCGGCGACACGAATTCCGAATGACAAATAAAGGCGACTGCTGACCGGTCGGCCCACGCTCGTCATTCGTCATTCGGATTTCGTTCGTCATTCGGATTTCGTGATTCGGGCTTCCCGCCCGCCCCTTGCAGCCACGCCTGATCCGCCGCACAATGGCCGATCACCCTCAGGCCACCCACGAGCGCCCTCATGCCCGAAAACCCGCAGGTCATCCTTTCCGGCTTTGGCGATGAAGCGGCGAACCAGAAGACCGCCGTGCAGCAGTTCGCAGCGTTTGCCGCGCTTGGACTCCAGTATTACAGCCTGCGGTTCATTGATGCCGGCCGCGGCATCAAGAACGTGATGAAGCTCAGCACGGCCGAGATCCAGAAGATCCGCCACCTGGAGGACGAATACGGACTGAACGTCACCTGCATCGGCTCGCCCATCGGCAAAGTAAAGCTGGTCGATAAACCCGACGGCACCAAGAACGCCTATGTGCCGTTCAAGAAGTATCTCGCCAAAGACGTGGCCCGAGCCTGCGAACTGGCGCACGCCTTTGAAACCAAGCTGATTCGCGGGTTTTCGTTCTATCACCCGCGGGGAAGCAACCCCGAACCTCATCTGCCGCAAGCGGTCGATCAGATCGGCCAGATCGCCGAAGCCTGCCACCGCTCGGACCTGACCTATGGCCTGGAAGTCGAAGCGAACCTCGTCGGCCAGAACGGCTATTTGATGGCCGAGATCTATAAGCAGGTGAACGATCCGGCGCTGGTGCTGATCTTCGACGCGGGGAACATCATCACACAAGGGTTCACGCCGCGCGAGACCTTCGAGCAGTACCAGGCGATGAAACCGGGGCTGGGCTGGATCCACATCAAGGATTACCGCTCGCCCAAAGGTCTCAAACGCGCCAAGCACGTCGATGAGGAGGCGCTCAAGCACTTTGTCCCGGCCGACCTGGGCGACGGCGGACACGAGGCCATCCTGCGCGACTTTCGTGGCCTGGTCCCAACGTTGACCAAGAAGCTCAAGCGGCGGGGCATACCAGGCGTATTTCTCGACCTGGAGCCGCACGTCAAAGGAGGCGGTCAGTACGGCGGCTTTAGTGGCCCCGATGGGATGGGCGTCGCGCTCCGCGGGCTCTGCCACACGCTCGACCGAGTTAAGCTCGGCTACGAGCTCCGCGACTTCGACGACATTGTCGCGGCGCGAGGATTTTGAGCCGGATTACTTGTGTAGGGTGGGCTGTGCCCACCGACGCCCACGGATCAATTGGAACGGTTGGTGGGCGGAGCCCACTCTACCGGCTCGCTAACAGGCGGCTCGTCGTCGGCGTTATCGCTGCACCTGGGGGCGGTTTCGACCAACGCTTCGCAGTCGTCGCACTCGGTTGCGGCGGGCTCGTACGTCTGATCGGCAACGGCTTCGTCCGCGGAAACTTCGTAGCCATCATGGGCATGAATGAGCTCAGCCGGGGCGAACTCGTCTTCCTCGACAACTGCGGACTCGTCTGACGACTCCAGCGAGTCATCGTCAATAGACTCATCGCCTGACGCATCGCTGAGCTGATCGTTGCGGCGCGACGCCTTGACCACATGGTTCATCAGAATGCCGGCTTGCAGCAGCCAGAACAAGGCCACCACGAAGCTCGATAGACCGGCGTACATCAACATCGAATCGGGGGCCGGCGCGAAGCAGACCGCTCCGGCGCCGGTGCCGGCTGCCAGCAGTGCGATGGTCAACTTTCCAAATGCGGCGCGTCCCCAATTGCGATAGGCATGGTGGTCAATGGCGGCGCGGGCGCTGAAATTGGCCAGCTCGCGCATCGCGGCGAGGTCCGACGACAGCTCCGGGGCGGGTGCTCGCCGCGCTAGCTTCGCGGGAACTTCTTGAACCGTGGGGATCTGTTCGGAAGACGCTGAAATGGACGAGGACGCTGGCCCGTTCTGCGTCGCTCGCACAGGCGGTTCAGGGGCCTGGCTGGCCGGTGCCTGGTGCGCAGAGCCAACGCCGCGCACACGCTTGAGCAGTTGGGCCATGTAGTCGTCGATGGACTCGTCATCCTGGTCTTTTTGCTCGCTGTCCGGCGGCAAAGCGCCTTTGCGGAACTCGACCGGAGTGTCAGACCACTCATTCGGGCGTGAGTGCTCGGTTCGAACCCCAGGCTGGCGTTCCTCAACTTGAGCGGAGTGACCAGTGTCGGATTCCGGTCCGTCGAGCGTCTCGCCTGCCGGATCCTCGGCGACTTCTGTTTTCAGCAGCGACATCGAGCGCAACCGCGCAAAGACCTCCTCTTCCGATTCCACCGCGCGGTCACCATCCGGCGCGGTTTCGGGCGGAGCGGTCCGACGGCGGTCGAGCTCTAACCGCAATTCCGCCAATTGTTGTTCATGATCGTGCAACAAGGTTTGCCGTTCGGCATCCCATTGCGCGCGTTCGTCGTCGAGCTCTTGTCGCGCCGCTTCGAGAAGCGCCTGCTGTTGTTCCAGCTCCTGCGTCGATCGGTTCAATCGCTCAGTGGCCTCGGTCAAATGGCGCGCCTGTTCGGCGAGGCGGCCGGACAATTCGTCTTCGTTGGTTCGGTCTTGTTTGCGGAGCGTTTCCAGCTCTTGCCGTCCACCGGTTAGCGCGGCTTGTTCGCCGGCGAGCCGCTGATGATCGGAGTCCAATTGCGCCCGCTCCTGCACGAACGCCTGGCGCTCGCTGTCGAGGGCCAGCCGCTGTTCCTCGATCTGCTGTTTGCGCGAAACCAGATCATTCTCGGACTGCTGTAAAGCTGCTTGACGCCGCGTCAGGTCCTGCTGGCCTTCATCCAGCCGACGCCGGGCCAATTCATGCTCGAGACGCTGCTTTTCCAAAGCCGCGGCGCGCCGGTCCGCTTCGTCGCGACGAATGGCGATGTCAGCTTCAGCTCGCGAAGTATCCGTCTGCCAATCGATGCGCTCCAGCGTCAGCGAATGCTTGTGTTCTTCAAAGGTGCGCAGCTCCTGCTGCAGCAGCAACCGCTGAGACTCAAGCGCCGTACGCTCGTGTTCGAATGCAGCCCAGGCCTGTGCGAACGAGGCGCGGTCGTTTTGTAGCGCTTCCCGTTCGTCTTCAAGTTGTGCGCGAAGTTGTTCCAATTCGCCGTCTTGCTGGTCCAGGGAGGCTCGGTCTGCTTCTCCGGTCTGGGCTCCGACTTCGCACTCCATGGAGTCGCGCCGGCGTTCGTCCGCGGCGACCACTTCTTCGCGCAGCTTCCGATGTTCCTCTTCCAGCCGAGCCAACCGCAATCCGTTGAGCTCGTTTTCCTGATGGACTTCGCGGAGCCGCGTGAGCAGCCGGCGAGCCCGCGCGCGACCATGGCCCGCGGCAGCTTTGCAGTCGTCGCCGCGCGACTGAGCGGCGGTGCAAGTCGGCGCGTTAGCGGGTTGGTCGCTGGAAGGCGCAATCGGCGCGGTCAATGCCGCAACGCTCGGCGCGCTCTTGGCCGTTGGAGAACCGATGCCGTCCATGACCTCGAACTCGACTGTCCCGATTGTCAACCGATCGCCAACACCCAGCATGGCTGCGGTGAACGGCTGGCCGTTGAGCCGTGTATCTTCCGACCAGCGCTGCACGATGGTCCGTTCCGGTCCACGGATGATCAGACAATGGAAGGGTATGACCCCGGCGGCGCGCAGGCGAAGCGTGCACTGGCTGTCAGAGCCGATCGTGCACTTGGCGCCGTTCAGCCGTACGAGGCGCCCATCTTGCGGTGTTCCGCAAACGCGCAGTGTGAGCGCAGACGTCGGAGCAGCCGTTGATTTCGGCGCGGTCGTGGAGGAGGGTTCTGGCATTTCAATGGGGGTTGGACCGTGCATTTAGCACTCGTCTCGCAGCCGCCGACTTCCTTGTGCAGTCACTGGCCGGCACGAAGTACCTAGGTTGATGTAGCTTACGGCGGCGTAATGGTCAAAAACCGACCGTCCGCCAGGAGTTTGGAGAATCGCGGCCTCGTGAAGTTTGGCCGCCGGCCCACGCTCCCCGGGTTCAGCAATGGCGACGAACTGTCGGGAGATGCCGATTTCCGTTACATCTTCCGGCGGAATCTGCCGATTATCCGTAGGCGACAAGGGCGATCGATCGTAGGGATTGGGCAGCTTGACGCGTGACAGAAGTGGCACTGCTCGCCGCGAGGTCACGGCGGCGACCCCCAGGTCCGCGAAGCTGTCCAAGTCGAGATCGGTTTGTGTCCTTATGCGGGGAACTTTTGCCCTGGCTCAGGAAGTCCAAGGTAGGCAAGAAGAAACGGAAATCGACTTGGGGGCCTCTGGATTGCTGATAACCAGGTAAACCGATTTTCCGACCCTTTCCGGAAAAGCTGCGTACTATAGTTTGGTTGCGAAATGGCCAACCGTCGGGCGTCTAAGCATTTACGACCGATCGCCGATGCCGTTGGCAGCCACGGGAATTCGAGAAGTAGGCATTTGACGTTCGACGCCGGCACGCCAAAAAGGGGGAACGCCTTTCGGCCTTGCCTGAGATCGGACAACTGAGCGGGAGCACTCATGGCACGTAAAGACGCGTTGTTTAGCATGCGGCAGATTCTTTTGAAGCGACGCGATGCGCTGCGCAGCGCGCTGGCCGGCGATCTGAGTCTGCTGAAAGAGTTGCGAGGCCAGTCAACCGGCGACGTAGTCGATGCGGCGTTGGACTCGGTCCAGGATGAAATCAGCTCGCAATTGGCGGAAGTGGAAAGCCGCGAGCTGGCGAGCATCGAAAACGCCTTGGAGCGGATGCGCGCCGGTAAGTACGGCGTCTGCGAGGGTTGTAGCTGCAAGATTCCGCTGGCGCGGTTAAACGCTTTGCCGTACGCCACTTACTGCATCGAATGCCAGCGCGAGGCCGAGAAATACGGCGCGATGGACAGCGGCGGTACGGACTGGGGCCGTCTGTTGGACGGCGGTTCCGGCGATGCCGACGTGACCATTAACGACATCGAGCTGGACGTATCGTAAGCGGTAGCCGAAGTCGCCAAACTTCGGGTAGCCGAAGTCGCCAAACTTCGGGCTTTGTCCCTAGCGGAAGTCGCCAGACTTCGGGCTTTGCCCGTCGTGGTTGCGATACTACGCCTGAACTCTGGCGAATTCAGCTACCTGTTGCCGACAATTTGGACAGATCGCTTTACGTCGAGTTTGCGGTCTGCTTGAATGCATCTGCGAGAGTTTTTCGGGGCGAATCGTGCGCGATTGCCGCCGATGTAATCTCGCAGGTGCATTTTTTCTTGGCAGGTGCTGGACCCCTCTTTGGCGGTCCCGTCCATTGCCGCTTTCCGGGGATTTGAATGATGACTCGAGTCTTCAGCTATTTGGAACGGTCGAAGGGTCCCTTGTCGTCTGTCGTGCTCGCTATCTTGCTGCTCGGCGGTCGGTGGCTGAGCGGCTCCGCGGCGGCCCAGTGGGTCATTCAAGCACCGTCGGCCGAGCAGCGCGCCAAGCAGTACGACGATCTGGGGACCGACGTGGAGCACCTGGAACGTCAGGCCATGGCGCTTCGCAAGGTGGTTCAGTTCGTCAAGCCCACGGTCGTCCACATCGATGCTAAACGCACCGATAGCTTCAACACGCGCGGCCGTGCCGCCTCGTCCGTCGAAGACGCCGGATCAGGCACAATCCTCGAATATAAGGGAAAGCACTATATTTTGACCAACCGCCACGTCGTCAAGTCGGCGGCGAGCGTGCGGACGATTAAGATCAAACTTGCCGATGGCCGCACGATTACACCCACCGCCATCTTTTCCGATCCGGCGACTGACATTGGGATTCTGGCGGTCTCGGCCGAAGGACTAGTGCCGGCTCGCTTGGGGGACAGCGACCAGGTGGAAGTGGGCGATTTCGTGCTCGCCGTGGGCAGCCCGTTTGGCCTGAGCCATTCGGTCACCTTCGGCATCATCAGCGCCAAGGGCCGACGCGAGCTTGAGCTAGGCGAGGTCGTCGATTTTCAGGACTTCATCCAGACCGACGCCGCGATCAACCCCGGTAATAGTGGCGGGCCGCTCATCAACCTGCGTGGCGAATTGATCGGCATGAACGCGGCCATCGCCAGCAACTCCGGTGGCAGCGAGGGCGTCGGATTCACCATTCCAATCAATATGGCGATGGTCGTCGCTCGGCAATTGATCGAGCATGGCGCCGTTTCGCGGGCGTACTTGGGCGTAACGCTGGATCGGAATTTCAACCAGGCTGCGGCCCTCAAACTTGGCCTCTCCTGGCCGATGGGGGCCCGCGTCGTAGGCATTACCGACAATTCGCCCGCGCAGCGAGCGAAGCTTCAATATGATGATGTGATCCTGGAGATCAACGGGGTGGCAGTCGACGACGACAATCACCTGGTCAGCGCAGTCGCGATAACTGAAGTCGACAAGGAAGTGCCGCTGGTGGTTTATCGGGGGGGCAAGTCCGTCAAGATCAACGTGAAAGTTGCCAGCCGCAACCAGATCGACAAGGCCAAGCCAGTGAGCACGCGCGGCTCGGCGAATGAGTAGAATGTTTTAGTAGAACGTCGACCGTAGCTAGCCGGGCGATAACCGCTGTCGAACGGTGCATTCATGACAACAGACGAATTGAGTCGGGTACATCAGGCCCAGCCGTTTCAGCGGTTTACGATGTATTTAGCGGACGGCCGCAAGCTGTATGTACCGCATCCAGAATTCTTATCGCGGCATCCCAAGGGAAGAACGGTCATCGTGTTTCACGAAGACGGGCTGTTTAGCATCGTCGATTCGTTTCGCATCACGGAAATCGAGTTTCACACTGGAAAAGCACATCCCGGTCAAAACGGCGCAAAGAAGCGCAAAAAGCCGTAGTCTGGCCCACTGCGTTTTTCCTAACCACGATCGCCAATCGGAGGAACTCAACCGGCTCCGGCCTGTGCGCTTCGTCCGCTCGCTTCGTGCGTTGCTTTCGAGTAGACTCGCCGCATGTCGCACAGCGACGCAAATTTGCCCGCCGGTCCCGGTGTCTTTTCCACGACGCACTGGAGCGTGGTGCTCAGCGCGGCGGACACCGAATCTCCGCGCTGTCAGCAGGCCCTCGAGCAGCTCTGCCGAAGCTATTGGTACCCGCTGTATTGCTTCGTTCGGCGGCAAGGGTACAGGCCGGAAGACGCGCAGGATTCCACGCAGGAATTCTTCGCACGGTTCTTACAAAAGAACTACTTTGGGCTGGCCGATCCGGCACGAGGGCGGTTCCGTGCTTTCCTCCTGAGTTCCCTTAAGAACTTCCTTGCCGAGCGACATCGCCACGCCGTGCGGTTGAAGCGCGGCGGCGGCCGAGCCGTCCTCTCGTTGGAGTCTGCAACGGCGGAGGACCGCTTTCGGGCTGAGCCGGCCGACAACTCGACGCCCGAAACCATCTACGACAAACGCTGGGCTTTGGCGCTGCTGGAAAGGTCGCTAGGCCGCCTGGGCGAGGAGCTGGCCGCGGCTGGCCATGCGACGCGTTTTGCCGAGTTAAAGGGTTATTTGTCGGGCGAGGGCCGTCTGCCTTATGCCGAGATTTCGCTGCGGCTGGGAATGAGCGAAGGGGCGGTGAAGGTCGCCGTTCATCGGCTGCGCGAGCGGTACCGCGAATTGCTGCGCGAGGAGGTGGCGCACACGGTTGCAAGTCGCGACGACATCGACGACGAGCTGCGTCACCTGATCACGACGATTCGCGGCTCGTAGGTTGGTCCAATCGACAACGGGCGGCGGCGGTCGGTGCGGACCGCTGTCATTTTTCTTGTAACCTTCGGCCAATTCTGTCATAGAACTAAGGGAGTTGTCCTCTTGCTGAAGTCCGACTATGACAACCGGCCGTGTCTGCGCGCGATGCGGGATGGCGTTGACGGGCGTCGGCGATGAGGCGTTGTGTCCCGGCTGCCTGCTGGAAGGCGGACTTGACCCAGAGACCACGCGGGCGGCAGAGGCAAGTCGATCGCCCAACAGGGCGCCGTTCTACCGCTGCTTCGGTGATTTTGAGTTGTTGGAAGAAATCGGCCGCGGCGGCATGGGAATCGTCTACAAGGCGCGTCAAACGAGTCTGGACCGAATCGTCGCGGTGAAGATGTTGTTGTTTGGGCCATTGGCCAGCCCCGAGCTCGTGCAACGCTTCCGCACAGAATCCGCGGCGGCAGCCAGCCTTCGGCATCCGAACATTGTCGCAATTTACGAAGTCGGCTTTCGTGACGGCCAGCATTTCTTCGCAATGGAGCACGTCGCAGGCCGGAGCCTGGCGGAGATTTGTCAGGAAGGACCGCTGCACTCGCGGCGCGGAGCCGATTACATAAAGACCATCGCCGAGGCAATCCATTTCGCGCATGAACGGGGGATCCTTCATCGCGACCTCAAACCATCCAACGTCCTCATTGATGAGTTCGACCAGCCAAAAGTGACGGATTTCGGCCTGGCCAAGCGGATCGAGAAAGATATAGAACTGACGCTGAGTGGCCAGGTGCTCGGCTCGCCCAACTATATGTCGCCCGAGCAAGCGGCGGCCAAGCGCGGTCTGGTCGGCAAGCGCAGCGATGTCTATTCGCTCGGCGCGGTGCTGTATCACTTGTTTACCGGGCGGCCTCCCTTTGTTGCGCAGTCGCTGACCGAGACGTTGCACGAAGTCGCGAGCAGCGAGCCTGTGTCGCCGCGGGTGTTGAATCCAAGCGTGCCTTTGGATCTGGCTACGATCTGTCTGAAGTGTCTGGCGAAAGAGCCCAGCCGGCGTTACGCCAGCGCTCAAGAGCTGGCCGACGAGCTGGGCCGCTTCCTGCGTAACGAACCAATTCGTGCTCGACCCGTAACGCGGGCCGAGCGCGCCTGGCGCTGGTGTCGCCGCAACCCTGTGATCGCTGCGTTGACGACGACGGCGGCGCTGTTGCTATTGGCCGTGGCGATTGGCTCGCCGATCGCTGTGGTTCTCATCGATCGGGAGCGAGAGCGCGCTGAGCAAGTGGCCCGCGACCGCCGCCTGGACGTTTACGTGGCCGACATGAAGGTGGCGCATCTGGCGATTGAGGAAGGGAATCTGGGACTCGCTGTGGAGCGATTGCGCAAGTACTTGCATCAAGAAGGCGAAGAGGACTTGCGCGGCTTCGAGTGGCGATACCTATGGAACCGCTGCCAGGGGGAAGAACTGTTCACGCTGCGCGGGCACAGCAACCGCGTTGTCTCTGTGGCATTCGACCGGACTGGCGCCTGGCTCGCCTCGGCTAGCTGGGACGGTACGGTGCGGATTTCGAACGTCGATCGGCGAAAGGTAGTACAGGTTGTTACAACCGCGGATCCGGTTTTGACCAGCGTAGCGTTCTCTCCCATTGGCGACACACTTGCCATCGGTGGTGCCATCGGTGGGCGTCAGCAGGTCCGGATTCTAGACGGAACCGGCTGGAAAACACAAAGAATTCTGACCAACTCCCACGGCCCGCTGGCCTTCGCGCCCGATGGACGGACTCTCGTCACAGACGGCCCGGACGGCATGATGCTCTGGGACACGGCCTCATGGGAGTTGGTCCGCTGTCTGGATGGCCTGCACGCGTGCCGCTACGGGGGGGAACTCATTTCGAATGCCGCCTTTTCGCCGGACGGAGCAACCTTCGCGCTCGCCAGTTATGAAGCACCACCGGAAAGCAATCGAGTAATCGTTCGCGTGTGGCCGTTTGCGAAGCTGAAATCCGCGGGCCTCGACGGCAGCCCCTCGGTCCTGCTTGACTCCGGAGCGAACACGCTCGCGACAGTGCAAACCCTGCAATTCTCATCCAATGGCCAACTGTTGGCCGCCGGAGATTGGGCTGGCTTCATCGGCGTGTGGGAAACGGCCTCGGGCCGATTGCTCGCCAGTTCCAACACTGACGCGATAATCACTGGCCTCGTGTTCTTGAGCGATGGCCGGACTCTCGTGAGCACCTCCAGCGAGCAGGATCTTTCGCTTTGGGACTATTCCAGCCGCGGGCATCTCAAAGAATTTGGGCACGTGCGCGGTCACCATAACGAAGTCTGGGCGGCGGCCCTGTCGCCGAACGGTCAGTTGCTGGCCACCGGAGGCAGGGATGCCATGCTCAAACTTTGGGACGCGCCCAGTCTGCACGCGGCTCGGCGGATCCAACAAGCGGACGCCGCCGCGGAACTGCCGATGGAGCATCACCCGGTTTGGATTTCGCACGACGGCCGGCAAGTGGCGACGATCGATTCAGCTTATAAGACTTCGCGCGTGTCATTTTTGGATACCGTAACGCTCGCCACGCTGGATTCAATTTCTTTCGAGATCCCATTGCGATTTATCGCGCTGGCGTCCGATGGCCACCGACTTGCCGCGGCTCGCACAAACGGCGTCGTGGAGATTTGGGATGTTGCCAACAAGCAACGTCCGATCACGAGCCTCAAAGGGGACAAAGACACCAATTCTACTCCGTGGAAGCGTACGCCTTTTGGCTGGAAGCCTCTTCTCAACGAGGCCTGGTCGCCCGACGGGAAGCAGCTCGCCACGTTCTGGCCTCGAGTCACGATCTGGGATGTCAGTAGCGGCCTGCGGCGTGACCTGCCCGTTCGCGGCGAGGCCATCGCCGCGGGCTTTTCGCCCGACGGAACGATGGTGGCGGTGGCGCTCGGGGAGGGTGTTGAACTGTGGGACAGTCGGAGCGGGCAGCGCATCGCGATGTGCAAAGGCCGGATCCATGCAAGCGCCGACAGCGCCTTCATGTTTTCTAACGACGGTCGAAGGTTGCTCGCCTGGGGTGGTCAGGACGCGTGGGTGTGGGATGTGCCGAGCGGCAACCTCCGCGCGGCGTTGCCTGGACAGACACTTGAGTTCGACCACGCTGCTCTGTCCTCGGATGGACGGACGGCCGTCACGCATCGTGGGAATTCGTTCGCGTTCTGGAACCTGCGAAATGGCCAGGAGCTATTCAACCTGAGGATGGACGCGCGCGAGCAGGGTCGCGTGCTGTTTTCAGCCGACGGCCAAACGTTGGTTTTGCACCACGCCAAGCGTCCGGCAATGGTGCTGCGCGCGCCTGCCCTATCTGAAATCGACGCCACCGAAAGGGTCGCAACGAAAGCAGACTAAACGCTGTCGCCGGATGCCCTTTTTCTCGCGCTACTGTAACTTCCCTTTGCCTTTGTCATAGGAATCGGTAGAAGGCGAACCTCGCCAGTTCAGATCTTCCAAAGGAAAGGACACGCGTATGAGAAGTTCAAGAACGTTCGTCGAATGGCTACTCTCTTCGTGGGCAACGAAACTGGGCTCGCTGGCTCTCGTTGTCACCATCGTCGTGATTTCAGTGGCAACGGGCGATGACTCTGAGTCTAACCGGGCACGTCGCCACATTGAGGGATCATGGTGGCAGAGCATTGAGCAGGAAGGAGGTCCGACTCAGGCGTTGGTCAGCTTTGCCGAAGGCGGTGTGATCGTCGCGACCGCAAATTTCCCAGGGTCGTCGCAAAGCAGTTTTCAGGGAACTTGGACGCAAACGGGGCCTCGTGAGTTTGCCTGGACATCGCTCTCGTTCGTCTATGATGACGCGGGGGATCACATTGGCATCGTCAGAGTGCACGATGAGCTGGAGCTCGCGCGCGACGGGCAATCCTTCAGCGGAAATGGGAAAGTCGAATTGCTCGATGTGGATGGAACCTTCGTCATGGAGCTGGGTGACTCCGAAGTGCATGCCGTGCGCATCAATCCTGAGTGATTCACAAGCGCTACGCGGCAGGGGCACGGATGGCACACACTGAATGCGGCGCTCGAAATGGGCGCCGCATTCGAGTAAACTCGCGGCATGCCCACGCCGCGCACGCGAGGTTCGGCGTATGAGTAGAATCACTTAAGTGGTGAATTCGACGATTCTCGTTTGCCAATGACGATTGAACAATTAAGTATGGCACATCAGATGCGGCCTTTTCGGCCATTTACGCTGTACCTCGCGGATGGGCGCGCCATTGACGTACGTCATCACGAGTTTTTGTCGCGGTCACCGACTGGCCGGACGGTGCTTATACATCACTTCGATGAAGAGTCGGTTAGAATCGTAGATCTACTTATGGTGACCGAACCGAAGCTCCATCCGAATAGGCCCCATGTAGAATCCAATGGAGAGCACTAAGTCGCGGATCATCGCGGAAAGGCGCGTCCATGACCATCGAACAACTTCGACTCGCCCACCATGCTCGCCCGTTTTGCCCCTTCCTCCTTCAAATTGACGATGGCAGGCAGCTTCGCGTGCGAAAGCCAGAGTATTTGTCCTGTTCCCCAACGGGCGCGACAATCACTGTCTTTGGCCAAAAAGATGATTCGTTCAGCATCGTAGGCCTGGGTGCCATTTCTGACTTGAAGTTTGAGTCTAAAGGGCCTGCGTCCAATGGCAGCCGAAAGAAAAAGAGACGTCGCAACCGCTGAATGGCAGTCCACACTCGGCCCACGGCTCTTGCTGCATAACGTTTACGGTGATTGACTACTAGACTTCCCCACGCGCGCCAGGCCCCGGAGGATCACGTCCCGCACCGCGGCGACATCCATGCTGACGATGAGGTCCGTATTGGGCCGCCATTGGCGCACGTTTCGCCGGTCGAAGACGGTGACCCCGCTGGTAAGCTCGCCTTCGGTTTCCACGTCGCAGGCGACCTCTTCCTCGGCCTCGAACAACTCGGGATGGGTGGCGGCCGCCAAGGCCACCGGCGCGTGCAGATAGATGCCCTCCTGTCCCAAGAACTGCCGGTAGGCACGGAAGGCGTAGGGTAGGATTTTGCGCAAAAAGGCGCCCCCTTTGGTGTTCTCGCTGGGAAGCTGGTCGAGCAGGTCGAACGTCATCAACAACTGCTGCGTGACATCCAGCGGCACCATGGTCTTGGTCATCGGCGAGCGGATCACCTGGCGGGCCGATAGCGGATCGCTGTAGATATTGAACTCGGCGCACGGCGTCACGTTGCCCGGCACCGCCGCGCAGCCGCCGCCGACAATCAACCGGCCCACCTGCGCCGCCATATGCGACTCGCGGTGCAAGACGTGGGCGAGGTTGGTCAGCGGCCCCAGCGCGATGATCGTCACCATCTCGGGCGCCGCGCGTAGCTCATCGGTCAGCACTTTCTCCGCCGGGTGCAGGTTGGCCAGACCCGCCACCGGGAAGTCCGACTGCCCCAGGCCATCGGGTCCGTTCAAGTGCAAGGCGTCTACCGGCAGCGGGTTGTCGATTGGCGCCGCGCCGATTCTTGGCCAGCGGGGCGGATCGAGCTGTTCGATGATTTTTTGGACATTGGTGGTGGCCATGCCGGGCGGAACACTGCCGCCGGTTGCCGTGACGGCGACCACTTCCAACTCGGGATCGAACAGTGCCAGGGCCAGCGCCACGGCGTCGTCGATGCCAGGATCCACGTCAAGAATCACCTTCCTGGCCATCGGTGTGCGCCTGGTTCGTCGAGAACTGGTCAGTTGAAACGCCCTGGGGCGATTCTATCGCACAGGCAAGTCGGGGCAAAGCGTCAAAACGCAACGACCGCCGATTCAGCGCAGAACGACGAACGACCAGATCGCGCGCGCACGGCGAACTGACTCAGCCAACCAGGCACTTGGATCGCCTTTTCGTGCGGTTGCACGGAATTACTTCGTGTACTTCACCTCGACGGTGTTGACTGTGCCGTTGAACTTGAACGGCGCCTCGTCGAAGTAATCGAGCGAGACGGGCGATCCGAGGTCGCTGCCGAAGTCGAGGCAGTCATGTCAACCTGGTTATCGAGCCAAGAGCAACGTTCGATTCGACTATAATACCCGCTCTGCTCCGTTCACGACGGCTCCGCCCTTCCATTCCCCATTCCGCATTCATCCATTCCCCATTTCTGATGACTCCCCAGCAGTTCACCGCGTAGGGTGGGCCGAGTCCGCGAGGCCCACGCGCGTTTACCCATGACTCCTCAGCAATTCATCGCAAAATGGCGCGCCGCCCAGCTCTCCGAGCGTAGCGCCTACCAGCAGCACTTCTGCGATCTCTGCGACTTGCTGGAACAGACCAAACCCGCCGACGCCGATCGCGACGGCGCCTGGTACACCTTCGAGCGCGGCGTCTCCAGGACCGACGGCGAAAACGGCTGGGCCGACGTTTGGATGCGCGGGCACTTTGGCTGGGAATACAAGGGCAAGCGCAAGAACCTCAAGGAGGCCTATAAACAGCTCCTCCAGTACTGCGAGGACCTGGAAAACCCGCCGCTTCTGGTCGTCTGCGACCTCAACCGCTTCGAGATCCACACCAACTTCGCCAACACGTCGAAGGTGGTCCACGAGTTTTCGCTCGCCGACCTCGACCAGCCGCAACACTTGGAAACGCTCCGCCGGCTGTTCACCGAGCCCGACGCCCTCAAGCCCGGCCTCACCGCGCAGAGCATCACCGAGCAGGCCGCCGAGCGCTTCGGCATCCTGTCCGACGGCCTCCGCACTCGCGGCATCGAGCCGCAGCGCGCCGCCCACTTTCTCATGAAGCTGATGTTCTCGATGTTCGCCGAGGACGTGGATCTGTTGCCGGAAAAGCTCTTCCACCGCGTGCTCCACAGAAACAACCACGACTCCGCCACAATTCAACGGCATGCTCGCCAAGCTCTTCGCCGCCATGAGCACCGGCGGCGACTTTGGGGCGGAACCTTGTCCCTGACGCCTCCTTTCACATGGACGTGCGGATTTGGTAACCTACACAGCAACTAGTAGAACGACTGGCGTGAAGGCGAGCATGCACACGATGTCAAGTCCGACTGTCGTCGACCTCTTTTGCGGTGCAGGTGGTCTCTCGCTTGGATTCTCGCAAGCCAGTTTTGACATCGTGGCGGCGCTCGACAGTTGGGACGTGGCGGTTAACTCCTATAATGCGAACTTCTCGCATCGGGCGCGATGCATGGAGGTCACGACGGATCTTGGCCTACCGCCATGCGACATCATTGTTGGAGGCCCGCCATGCCAAGGCTTCTCATCAGCCGGATTACGACGCCCGTGTGACCGGCGAAACTCTCTTGTGAGGGTGTTCGCCGAATTGGTCGCTCAGCACAGGCCGCGAGCGTTCCTCTTCGAAAACGTCGAGGGTTTTCTTACCGGCGCGAAGGGAAGCCACGTCTTTGATTTGCTAGAGCCCGTAATTGGTGCTGGCTACCGAGTTCACGTTTGGAAACTAAACGCGGCGAACTATGGAGTGCCCCAACACCGCAAGCGTGTGATTGCATTAGGTGGCCTTGGTTGGACTCCATCGTTTCCGGAGCCGACGCATTCAGCCTACGGTGCCCCTGGAGCACACCTTGCTGGACGCCATCTCCCAAAGGCTCCGACGTTGGACGCGGCGCTGCGCGATTTGCCGCCCGCTGTGCAGCGGGGAGAGATACCCCACGTGCTCGATCATGTGTTTGTTCCACTAAGCCCCGATGATTTGCGTCGCGCTCGGTTGCTCGCACCGGGTCAGCGTATGCGCGATTTACCCGAGGAGTATTGGCACAACAGCTATCGCAGAAGAGCATTCCGGCGAGTTATGGATGGGACACCCACAGAGCGACGCGGAGGGGCACCCGCCGGATTGCGCAGGCTTCGCGGTGATGAACCGTCGAAGGCGATCACCGGGGGAGCACTCAACGAGTTTCTTCACCCTGCACATGATCGCTCGCTGACAATGCGAGAGTGCGCCCGCTTACAGACATTTCCGGATGACTTTCGGTTTCTTGGAAGTCCGTCGGACGCCCTGCAATCGATTGGTAACGCTGTTCCTCCAAAACTGGCGCTCTCCCTCGCAATATCCCTTAGGGACGATCTGTCAGGCTCGCCTGTTGCCCGAGACGAGGGAGCACTCCTCACCTTCGTGCCGACTCTATCCACTGGAATGAGTCCCGCCTTGGAATCGGTCACAAACGAGGTAAGGCGACGATTCCGAACGTCTTCCGGTGATTCCCAACTGAATCTTCAATGGTCTTGAGCAAGGTTCAACAATCGATATGGGAGAGGTCTCGCGCAATTGGTGCGGGCGAGCAGGCGGTCATTCTGACGGAAGGCACGTGCGCGTATTTGGTTGGCAGAATTGTGCTTGACCTTCACCTTCACACGCACTTTCCCGAGGTTCCCGCGAATCTTCCGGAGTTCTTTGCTTCGCGCGATGTTGATGCGCTGACGCTTCAGCGCGATGACAGTCGACAGCTTTTCGAGCGATTAGTTGCGCTTGCTCCCGATGCGGACACATACTACGCGTGCCTGACCACGCTTCATAAGGCGCGCCTGAAATACCAGCGAATTCTCCAAACCCAGCCGATTTCAACGCTAGAACAGGTCGGACCTCGTGCCCTATTGCAGTACGGGCAACTGAGTCCTCGTGCTTTGGCTGGCCTCCTCTTTTGGCGAAAGTGGTTCTTCGACATTGATAATCGTGCCGGACAAGAAACCGGGTACCTTTTCGAACCGATCATTGCGTATTCGATTGGCGGAGTTCCTGCGCCTGCTGGAAAAAGTCCGGTCAAACGACATCGAGCGCGAAGCAAGGGCCGGCAAGTCGACTGTGTCCTCGGGCAAAAGGCATATGAGTTCAAGATCCGCGTCACAATCGCCGCGTCCGGTCAAGGACGTTGGAGGGAAGAACTCGAGTATCCGATAGACTGCAAGAAAAGCGGCTTTGTTCCCGTGTTGGTTGTCTTGGATAGCACGCCAAATCCAAAACTAGCCGAACTTGTTGTCGCTTTCCAGCGGCACGGCGGCGAAACCTACTTGGGCAATGCCGCATGGCAGCACCTCGAATCGTTGGCCGGGGCAAACATGGCGATGTTCCTTGAGAAGTATGTCCGCAGCCCGCTCGATGAGTTGCTCAAGGATGGGACGATCGAGCTCCCGGTTTTCACAGCACGTGCCAAGGGCGAACACATCACGCTGGTACTCGGCGAAGAGGAATTCGTCATTCAGCGCCACTCTCCGTCAGTGTCCGAAGAAGTGCTGGAGGATCAGTTCCCCGACGATATTGCAGACCAACTACCAGGCTAATGTCCTCAATACGCAGCAGAGCTCCCAGTGCTTCGTCGCCGCTAGTTCGGCACATAATGCAGAAGGTCCGTCGCCGAGATACGTCGGCGGAGCTCTTGCTCCGAAAGAATCTGTTTCGGCTAGGTCTGCGCTATCGGCTGCACGCTAAGCCGGTGTCGTCCATTCGTTGTAAGGCTGATATCGTATTTCGATCCGCCAAAGTTTGTGTTTTCATAGACGGTTGTTATTGGCACGGCTGTTCACGGCACTTTCGCGCGCCGTTAACCAACAATAGCTGGTGGAAAGAAAAGATCGCCGATAATCGATTGCGCGACCGTCGGCAAAGCCGTATTCTACGACGGCACGGCTGGACCGTAATCCGGTTCTGGGAGCACCAGGTAGCGAGCGATCCCGGGAGCTGCGCGAGGCGTGTAATCGCCGCCATCCGGGAACTGGTCTGCGTTTCCCATTGACTCAGAGTTGCCGCTCGCCCACCGCCGCCTCGACCCCGCCGTCTCCGCCGCCTACGGCTGGCCAGTCGACTTGAGCGACGACGATATCCTCTCCCGCCTCTTGGCGCTCAATCTCGAACGGGCGTCGACCGCAGTATAGTGCCGTAGGCACGCCGAGCCTGTAGCCTGGGACGCAAGTCCCAGGACAACTGGTTAGCACGATGCGTCGATACCGATCCGGCCGCCCGAGCCGCGACCGTTCCATCGCTCAATACTGTTGCGAATGCTTTCTGGAATTGCGATGCCGTGTGGGCTTTCTACCAGCGCCAATGTCAACCGCTGTCCTCGCGCGCGATAGTCCTTTCGCGCCAGAGGTTCATGTTGAACCAAAAGAAAGCCCGACAGTTTCGGGTATTCGCCCGACCGTAGCACCTCTTCCAACGGCTCCCTCAGGCTTAAATGGTTCTGAGAAATGTGTTCCGTGTTGAAGGCGATGATATTGCACCAGCCGTCAACAAGCTGATTGTATTTTTCGGGGAGGAAAAAGGGGTCGAGGAAAAAGGGGTCGGAGGAAAAAGGGGTCAGAATTATTTTAGTTGACTGTCAACGGCGGTTCTGCTAGTTTGCGGGCATGCCCCGACCGTTGCGCCCCATCGACGATGGCCTCGTGTACCATGTAATCAATCGTGGCAACAATCGGCAGGACGTGTTCCATAAGCCGGCCGACTTCCAGGCCTTTCTGTCGGCGCTGG
>JBBDYH010000134.1:0-15607 GCA_040901795.1 Pirellulales bacterium | reverse complement strand
CCGGGTAGTCGATCGCGATCGCGCTGTCGGTCACGTCGAGCGTGGCCGTCGGCGCGGTTGGAGTGCCGGGCAACGTCAACACACTGGAGTTAACCTTGCTCGTCGCGCCGTGCAATTCGAGGCGGCTGCCTGCGGCGAGGCTGACAACGTTCGGGTTGACGATCGCACCCACCTTTAGCGTCGCGCCTGCCGAAACCGAAATCTGACCCATATCCGGCGCCGGCGCCACACGGAAGAGATTCATCGTACCGTTGTCGAGGGCCTCGACGTACTGGGAGGCAGTTGCCGGAGGCGACGGGGGATCATTAGGACTAGCAGGGTCGAAACCGTTCGCAGGGTCGGTGTCGATGCCGAAGCCAATGTTCCAGCCGCCGCTCGGGCCGACTCCGCCGCCGGTGTCACCGAAGCGGGCTTCGAAAGTAAACCAACCGTCTCCGGCTGTGCCCTGACCATCCGGTTCGGCATCGGCCATCTCGATCGCGCCGGAGCTGCCCGGGATGTTCCAGGCGTTGTTGTTGATCAACGTCGCGCCGTCGATCTTCAACAGTGTAAAGTCGTCGAACTGCTCGCCGAAGGCAACCGGACCGGGGGTCCCATCCCCATCGGTGTCAGGAATTCTGACTTCGCCGCGGTAGACCCACGTTCCGCCATTTCCGCCGAAGAAACCAACGTCAGTGGTCTGACCGCGCGACAACCGCGTATCAATCCCCTGAACGGTGGGAATATCGGTAACGTTCGTGCCGCCGGGGACACGGCCACCGAGCAGGCCGGCCACAATTGATGGCGTAGTGATGGTCGCACCCGAGAGATCAGTGGTTCCACCGGCGGCTTGAAGGGTCCCGAGGTTATTGACCGCCGTAACGTTTGAAGCGCCAAACGATCCGGCGGCGCCCGGATTGAACCGCATGGTGGTTCCACCGCCGATGTCCAACCGCGGGGTGCCGGCCCCAGCCGCTCCGTTCCTGGTGAACTCGAGCGTACCCTCGTCCAGTTTCACGGTTCCCGCGCCAGTGATCGCGCCAGTCACTTTCGAGTCGTTGCCGCTAAAGACAAGCGTGGCGCCTGCGGCCGCCCCGACGTCACCGACGAGCAACCGATTCGGACCGACGCTGTTTCGCAAGGTGCCTGTACCACTATTGGCCGTGGCCGAGGCGATTTGCGAGCCGGTCCTGGTAAAGTCGACCGTCGCCGTGTTGAGGAACGTCATCGCGCCAAACTTGGACGAGCCAATGGAGTCAACCGTCGTATTTCCGGTGACGTCCACCGCATTTCCCATGAAGCTCGGCTCGCTGAAGAGGTCCGCGGAGGTATAGGTCCGAGCGCGGTACGTGGCAATCGAGGAGTTCGTCGGGTTCACGAACTGGGCGGTGGGGTCGTTCCAGTCGGTGATTGTGCCGCGGCCGAACTTGAACTCGAACAACATGCCGCCGCCGCCTTCATACGCGGCGAGAGCCACGCGATGAGTACCAGGAGGCACATCAGCTACGCCGGCACGGATCGTCGGTCCCTGATAGAAGTTGTTGTTGAGCACCAATTCTCCATCAGCCTTGGAGAACTTACCGTCATCGTTCAGATCGATCCACCACACCGAGCCGTCGTCCGTGTTGCTGCCGAACGTGTACTGGTTGCCGGTGGTTGCGCCGCTGGTGAACGTCATGTCGCCGAACCACATCGCGGCCAGCGTTTCCTGATCGCCCCAACGCGTTTGGGCGAAGGCGTCGTTGTATTCACTGCCGACACCGCCGATTGGGCCGCTGAGCGTTAGCGTTTGCGACGGCGTCAGGGCAAACAGACCAGTCGCGGCCTGGATCGGATCGATGATCGACTCCGGCGGATTGGTGTTGAAGTTGTAGAAGTACTCGGTCAACGTGTTCGCCGCACCGGGCGCTTCGCTAATTGCAAAACCGCCACCCTCGGCAACAAACGTGCCTCCCGCAAAGCCAATCTTGGCGCCGCCGAATGAACTGGGCGCGGCGGGTGACGTCCTGGCGCCGGTGGCGAAGAGACGACCCTCGCCGACGGCGATCGTGGCGTTGGGCCCCAGCGTATTGGTGCTCGTACCAGCCAGGTTCACGTCCACGGCTCCCATCTTGATGAACGTGAAGTTCGCTCCGGCCGTGGCAGGCTGCAGCTTGCCGAAATCCACCTGATTCAGGAAGTTCATCTTAGCCGTGCCATCGATGATCGTATTGTTGATCTTGATCGCGCCGGAGACCGTCAAGGTCGAGCCGTTTTCAATGGTCACGTTCCCGTAGGTAGCGCTCCCCTCACCTCCCAGCCCACCGCTGCCGCGGACGGTAATCGGATTGGCGCTGAAGTCGTTGTTGATGCCGGTCACCGTGGCGCCGCCCGGAACGATGCTCTGGAAATTCGAAAGAATCGAAGTGTCGTGGGGGCCAATCTGCCTGAACTTGGACTTGAGTTCGTCGTAGCTGGAGGCCGTGGCCGTGCCGCGCGCGATGCGGAAGTCCATCACGGCGTTGCCGCCACCCTCGTAGAAGCCGGCGGCGAAAGTATAGGTGCCGGGCGGGATGATCACATCCGCAGTCGTTCTGGCGCGCGGTCCATGGAAGGAGTTGTCCGAATGCACCAACTCATTTTGACCCTTGCCGTTGTCCCCCTTCTCAAACATGCCGTCGTTGTCCAGATCGACCCACAGGTTGACGCCGTCGTCGCTCCAGGTCCCAAAGCTGTACTTGTCGCCCTGCGTCGGATCGCTGGTGAATTGCACCTTGCCATAGCCCAACGTCTGCAAGTTATCGACGCCTACAAAGCCGCTCGACACAGCATCGAAGTTTGCATGGCCATAGTTGGGGTTGTCGTCGTCGAAGGCAAGCGGGCCAGGCCAATTAACGGTTTTCCCCGTGCCGACATTTGCCAACAAGCCGGTGCCTGAATCGATCGGGTCAATCTGCGCTTCGGAAGAGGCGCCAGTGAAAAATGTGACAGCCACGCGGTTGGGGCCGGCCTTGGCATCGTAGGTCGACTGGCGGCCGACGAATGTGCCGCCGTTGAGCAGAATCTTGGTGTCGCCAATGGTCGAAGGCACGGCGGTGATTGCGTCTGCGCCTGAGCGGGAGACACCAATGAACGTCCCGCCTTGCAAATCCAGCGTCGAAGCCGCGGTAAAGCCCGATGCGGGAGACGAATCGTTGGCCACCAATATGCCCGAGCCCGTTTTAGTAAACGTGCCGATGGGCGCTGCCGACGTGATGGCCCCGGTGGTTAGAGTGCCGCCCGCGACGTTGATTCCGGAGTTTGCGCCCACAGTGGTTTGCGAAAACGTCAGCGGAGCGCCTCCCTGCTTGGTAAGCGTGGCGGCGTTGCTGATGTTAAGCGGCCCGAGCCCGACGGTGAGACCACCCGACGCCATATTGATCGTGGAATTGGCGGTAACATTGACTGCGTTGGTCAATGACGCCGAGTCGGCAATCAGCGGGATAATCTGCTCAGCTCCAAAGATACCGACGGTATAACTGGCGTGAACACTTGCGCCGCCGCCGCCTTCATACATGGCCACGAGGACGTCGTAGCTCCCGGCAGTTAATGTGGGCGCGGGCTCTTGATTAATGGCAGGATCGCCTACCACACCGGTGCCGCGTTTCGTTGTGCCTTGATAACGATTGTTATTGACCACGCGCTCGCCCGCATCTGCGAAACTGCCGTTCCTGTTCAGGTCAATAAACAGCATGCTGCCGTCGTCACTCGAGGTGAAGAACGAATACGATTCCGGCATTGTGATGTTCAACTTGCCTTCAAAGATGGCAAATAGGCTGTCATCTGGATCACCCGCGCCGGTCATCGTGACGCCGGTGCTTAGGAACGGTTGCCCGTCTGTGGCAGACAGAAAAGTCGGCGGATCGGGGAGGGGAAGCGGTGTCGTGGGGAAATCGATCGGCGTGAGCAACGATGTATTGGCGACCAGCACGGACGCCGGATTGGCCGCCAAAGCCTGGATGCCCGCGGCGGTTTCGAACGATGCTTCCGGAGGATTGCCGGCGGTGAAGTCGTAGAAGCGGCCATTGAGCGTGGAAAAGCCCTGTTTCCCCGTGGGATCGAGCTGCAATGTTAACGTACCGCCGCTCATGTTGATGGATTGGGCGCCGATGGCACCACCTGGAAAAGTGATCGTGCCACCGCTGACGGTCCCAGTTCGATCGGGCGGAATGGTGATCTGGGCCATCAATGTCGTTCCCCCGAGACCCAAGGTCGCGGCGAGCGATACAGCGCTCTTCCTCAAAAAACTGCGCTTCGACATTTCAAACTCTCCAAGTTAGGCCGAACTATGCGAGCAATAATTGCGTGACAACCACCGTTACGAGGCACTTCTCCGCACTGCCGAACACGCGCGGACGCCGCTGGTCGCCTTGGCGGCAGCAGCGAACCGGTAGCCGGCAGTTCTGACAACTGTCGGCCAATCTAGAATGGCGCTACAAGCGAGTCAACGATTTGGCGCAGAGTTAGTGCAGATTTGGCAGGAAGAGGGTTGGCGCTTCGTTTTTGCCTCCAAGGTTCCTTGGAGATGCCAGCACGCGAAGCTCCGAATTGCTGAAGAATCGCCGCCGGATCGTTCGGTGGGATATAGACTTCAGACGATCAGGGGATCCCCACAAAACGCCGGTACTCGAGTGAACAGGCGCGCCGACTACCGCATCATGCTGGCATGGAAGTGGTGCGCTGTCCCCACCGAACCGCGCTCCACCGCCGGATCTCCTGACCCACGACGGGAGTTGGAGACTTGCGGTCAAAGAAGGTGCGGGTTCAGAAGATCCGCGCACAACGAAGAAGATTCGCGAAAAACGGCTATCAATACTGCAATCCCAAACCAAACGCGAATCCAAACAGCCCCAGGTCGGCGTCGTCGTTGGAGGCCGAGCCCACGCCGCTCCACCACTGGCCTTCCAGCGCCGCGGTTAAGAAGAAATCGTGGCAGGGCGTAACCGAAGTGCGCCAGTCGACGCCCCATTGCGTTTCCAGGATCGGCAACAGATCATCGTTCGCCGATGACCGAGTCGTGGTGAACGACGAGGCCAGATCCAGGTCCTCACCCGCAGTCAGCGTTGTTTCGCCGTCGCCAAAGAGCAGCGACGCGCGGGCATTGCTGAACACCGACACGCGCGGTGTCAGCGGGCGCCGCACCTCGAGCAGGAACGTCGGCCCGATGCCCTCCAGAGAACGATGCTCCTCGATGGCGCCTGACTGCGCGCCGGCGGTGTTCGTTGCGTCAGCCCGATACTCCTGCTCGATCGAGGCGTAACGCAGACCACCGGCCGCCAGCAGCGACCAGCAGTCGAAATCGACGTGCCGCATTCCTTCAAAATCGATGGCATAAAGCTTGACATGGCTGTCGGCCCGCAGCGTTTCACCGGGCAAGCTTACTGAGATATCGATGTCCGCAAACTCGGCGGGTGTTACGAGGCCCAGCCCGCTCGCCGGAGCTTCGGCCAAGACCTGATTCGCATCCTGGTCCAACTGCCACCATTGGATGCGGCCACCCCAGCTCTCCGCCGTGCGCCACTCCAGCCACAGCCGCGGCGACAGCTCCATGTCATAGTCAAAGCTGGTCTCGGTCGCGGTGGCCGAACTCGTGCCGCTGTCACTGACAGTCAACGCCGCGTTATCGCTGGATCGCGGCTCGACAAACGCAGCCGCGAATCCGGCGTTCCAACGCGACCAGCGCCGCCGCGAGTAGGGCGCGTTGCAGGCGTCGCAGGGCGCTGCCGACCCGCAGCTCGAACACGTGCCCGCCGAAAGCATGCCCTCGCTCTGGGCATAGGGGAGATACTCCGCGTCGAATGCTTCGGACATCGGCCCTGCCGGAATGGACTCCGTGCGCATGGTTTGCGGCGGCGCTGCGGTCGTGCCACTTGCCATCGGCGCGCCGTCCTGCGCAGCAGCCCAGCGGGTTACCGGGTTGCGATCGAATCGCGCCTGCACAGCGCCTGTTCGAGGCTCGCGCGACATTGCAGTAGGCACACTCCGTGTGCCGTTCCGCACACGGAGTGTGCGGTCTACAGTAGCTCGGTTGCCGCCGCTCTGAGCAAAAGCGTCTGAAGTGGCTAGCCCGGCAACAACCGCGATCAGGACAACAATCTGAGCGTTTCGCATCGCTGACATCCCTTTCAGCGCGATTGATGAGAATCTCCGCCGCCGTCGGCAACTCGCTATGAAGATCGGCAGACTGCGTCGAGAATTCCAATCAAGTAAAGCCTTCCGGCAAAAATTGCCGGCTGAGGCGAACTAAACGAGTTTCCCATGCTACCCATCTCTTTCCTCTAGCCCAGGCTTGCACGCCTGGCACGCGCTCTCAGGTAACGGTGATGGTTACATCCTCCACGACGTCCTCGGCCGGAGTTCCATCGTCGGTCACTACGACTCCGAACGTAACTGTGGTGGCCGCACCGGGCGTCCAGGTGAAGACACCCGTCTGGGGGTTAATCGTGGCGCCTGCCGGCGCGCGATTGTCGAGGCTGAAGATCAACTCGTCGCCGTCCGGATCGGTCGCGGTGGCAGTGAACGTGATCGCATTGCCCACCGTACCGGTTTGATCCGGAATCGCGGTAATCACGGGCGCCTGATTCGCTGCTGCCACGGTGATGGTGATCACCTCTTCGTCGGTCAGCGCGGGGTCGCCGTTGTCGGTCGCAATCACGGTGATCATGAACATTCCCGTCGCGCCGGGCGTCCAAGTGAACACGCCCGTCGTCGGATTGATGCTCGCGCCTGTTGGAGCGCCGGCGCCAAGGCTGTACACCACGGTGTTGACCGGATCATCCGCGTCGGTTGCCACCGCGGTGAACGTGAGCGGCGTGCCCACGGTCGCTGTACGGTTGCCGACAGGGGTGAGCACCGGCGCTTGGTTCACCTCACTGACGGTCACCATAAAAGTCAAACTGTGATTCATCACCGGCGTGCCGTTATCCGTTGCGACGACGGTGATGCTATGGGTCCCGGCCTGGTTTTCCGCGGGTGTCCAGCTCAACACGCCGGTATCGGGATTAATGGTGGCTCCGGCCGGGAACTCGCCCGTGGCGAGCGAATAAGTCACGTCGTCTTCGACGTCGGGGTCGGTCGCCGTAACGGTGACCGTCAATTCGCTCCCTTCGGCGATGGTTTGATTTTGAATTGGCGCGATGACCGGCGCTTGGTTCACCGCGGTGACAGTGACGGTGAATGTTTCGGAGTCGGCCAAGGTCGGCGTGCCGTTATCAACGACGAGAATACGGAAGGTCGTTGGACCAATCGGCTGGGTTGCCGGCGGATTCCAACTGAAAGCCCCGGTCGTCGGATTGATTGTGGCGCCGAACGAAGGCTGATCCGGATCGAGGATGAACGTGAGCATGTCGCCGGCGTCGATATCTGTGGCGGTCGCCGTCAGCGTCAACGCAACACCGCGCTCCACCGTCTGGTCAGGAACGTCGGCAAGGTTCGGCGCGTCGTTCGCCGGCACGATGGTGATGATCGCGGGAACGAGATCGCCGCCTAGTCCGGCGTCGGTAGCAGACGTTGAGGCCTGGATCTGCAGGGTCACCGTGCCGGCAAAATTAGCCGCTGGCGTAAACCGGAATCCGGCCTGGGCATCAGCGATCGGCACGAAGTCGTTGTTGTTCACCGGAGTCGTGCCGTTGTTCAGAAACAGCATGCCGTTGGTGATTCCGGTAATCTTGACGTGCGTCACGGTTGCAGCATCGACGGGGTTTGGTGTCACAACGAGACCGGACGTGGTCGGTATATCTTCCTGCGTCGTCGCCTGTGTGACGCTCGGCGTGTCGGCCACCGGCGTGACATTGATGGTCACCATGTTGGTGGCCGTCTGCGGACCGCCGCCACCGGTGTTCCCCTGATCGTTCGTCGTGATCGTCAACGTCGCAGCGCCATTGAAGTTGGCAGCGGGGCTGAACCGCAATCCATCGAGCGCGGTGTTGATCGCGGCGATCGTGCCGGTGAACGTCATCGTGGCGTCGTCAGTGCCGTCGCCCGCCGTGAAAGTCAGGCCGGTGATGGTCGACAACGTCAAATCGCCATTGGCCGCAGTGAGCGTGACTTGCACATTGGCAGCGGCGGCATCGGGATCGGCGATCGAAATGCGATTCGTATTGGCCGTTGATAGTACGAGATCGGTGTCCTCGGCAACCGTTTGCGCTCCGGGCACCGTATTCACCGGTGGTTGATTGGCTGGTACCAGGTTGACAATGATCTCTTCTGCGTCGGCCAAGGCCGGGAAACCGTCGGCGGGTTTATCGGTCACGATCGCCACAATGCGCACCGGGGGGGTGAGCGGCTGGTTAGCCGGGATCATCCAACGCAAGGTCCTCGTGGCGTTGTCAATCGTCGCGCCGGCCGGCGCCTCGTCGGGATCCAAGAAGACAAACAACTCGGCAGTCGGCGTTTCACCCGCCGTGTCGGATACCGTGAGTGGGACCACCAATTCGATCCCCGGCGAGCCGGTGACCTCTGCGGGGGCGACCAGATTCGGCGCATCGTTGATGAGCATCCGTCGATCTTCGAGCTTCTCGATCGATCGAAACGCGGAATGTCGGCGCGCGTGGCGGCTGCTGGTGCGTCGCGTCTTCTTATCTCCAAAGAATCCAAACCTCATCGTGGCTTACTCCTTGACCGGTCTAATAGAATTCAGTGATGCGGCACAGCGTTTTGGTTTGTGACGATATTAGTTTTTTACTCTAGTTGCTGCGTATTACCAGGGCAAATGGATTCTGCCGATTGTAGGCCGAACACTCCGTGTGCGGTGACGGCACACGGAGTGTGCCTACTACATTGGGTAGCCATCACGCTCCGAGTTTGTGAATCAATCGATTTTGGCCACCGACACGAAAGGACTTACGTGCGGTTTTGAGGGTGTTTTGGCCATTGATTCACAAACTCTCCGCGTGATGAGCCCGGCTCGTCACGCGGAGCGTGACGGCTACACTATTGGGCCGAATTCTCACTCCACCGTCACGCGGAATACTTCCGAGTCGGCTAGCGCGGGGTCAGCGTCGTCCACCACCAACAGGCGGATCTCGTAGTCGCCCGGCTGTTGCGTCGCCGGCACGGCCCATAGAAACTGCCCGGTCACCGCGTCGAGCGTCATCCCCAGCTGCACCGAGTCAGGGTCGATCGAGAACCGCAGCAAGTTGGCGGGCACGTCCAGGTCCGTGGCCGATGCCGTAAAGCCGAGTTGCGCCCCCTGTTGCACGACGACGTCCATCGGCTTCGTCAAAGCCGGCGCCCGGTTGACCTCCGTCACTGTGATCTTGAATGTTTCGCTATCGGCCAGCGCCGGCGTCCCGTTGTCGATCACCAGGATTCGCACGTCGAACTCACCCGGCCCCTGGTCCTCGGTCGGCGTCCAGCGGAATTCGCCCGTCATGGGGTCGATCGTGGCTCCCGGCAGCGCAGTCTCCGGATCGATCGCGAACGTTAGCTGATTCTGGTCCGGGTCGGTCGCCAGTGCGGTAAACCGCATCTCCGAACCTTCGGCCACCGACCGATCGGCGATGGGTAACAGGTTGGGCGCCTGATTCTGCGCGGGAGCAGTGACAGTAATAATAAATGTCTCGCTATCCGCCAGTGGCGGCTCGCCGTCGTCGGTGACGAGAATTCGAACCGTGACCGGACCGGGCATTTGCGTCGCCGGCGGCGTCCAGGTGAAAACGCCGGTTTGCGGGTTAATCGTGGCGCCCGGTAGCAGGGCCGCCGACTCCGGATCGAGCGAGAACGTCAGCCGGTCGCCGTCCGGATCGGTCGCCGTGGCGGTAAGTGTCAGCTCCGTGCCGGCGACAACGGTCTGATTCGGGATAGGAGCGAGATCGGGCGGGCGATTTGCCGCGACGCCATCGACGTCGAACCCGCGCACGTAAACTCCATGCCGGTCCTGTCGGCCGTGTCCGGTCCAAGCGATCGCGGCGCCTTGCGGCCCGATAGCGAGCGACGGCGAGTGCTGATGGCCCGAGGCAAAGCCCTGGGCCGCGGCGGGCACGGCGAATTCGGCTTGAACCGCAGCGCTGCTTGCCGCGAACTCGCGGGCCACAACTTCACGGCCAGCCCCATTCGGCGCGGCACTGGTCCAGGCGACAATCGTCGACCCGTCCGCCGCGGCCGCGATCTTTGGCTGCCGTTGGTCGCCTTGCGCCGAAACATGGACCCGCTGTTCCGCGCCAGTTTGTCCCGCGGCGGAAGCGCGTGTTTGCTTAACGTCCCAACCTACGTCGTTCGCGCCGATACTGCTCCAAACCACATCGTACGCGCCATTGGCCAGCGGCGCGACATCGGGCGCCACCTGGTCGCCAGCGCGGTTGGAATTGACCGCGAACTGCGGGCTGGCCGGCCGGCCCGCCGCGTCGAAGCGGCGCGCCACGATGTCGTAGCCCGATCCATCCACGCCGCGGTTGGTCCAGGCCACCAGAAAGCTGCCATCCACTTGAACCGCAATGGTCGGATCGCTTTGTCGCAACGGCGAGGGATCGTTCGCGAGCGTCTCCGGGCCAATTGCGGCCCCGCTCGCAGTAAAGCGGCGGACAAAGACCCCAGCAAAGTCGCCGCCGCCGCTGCCTTCCCAGGCGACCACGATCGATCCGTCCGGCGCAATCTCGACGGCCGGCTTGCCCTGCTTACCAGCGGTGGTTTGATTGACGAGGATCTCGCCCGTCAGCGGAGTGCCGTTTGCGGCATACAATCGCAGAAAAACGCCGTCCTGGTCGCCGCGCCCGCGCCCCGCCCAGACGACCACGAAGCTGCCGTCGCCGCGCATCGCAATGCTGGCGTCCCCTTGACGTTCCTGAGTGGTCTCGTTGATGCGGAAGTCGGCGCCCAGCGGCACACCCGCCGCCGAGATTCGGCGCGCGAAAACTCCATCGCGATCCCCTGCCCCGCGTCCCTCGAACACAACAACGCCGTCGCCGCTGCCCGAGAGCGCAATGGCCGTGCCCCCTTCGGCGGTCGATTGCGGCCCCGCGGTAAAGGTGTTGACCAGCAAATCACCGCCCAGGCCGGTAACGGCCAACAGCTTGCGGTCTTCCAAACGCTCGAACGCGAAACGGTTCAAGCGCCGAGCATGTGCACCTAATTCTCTTCTCATTCCACTTGCCTCAAGCCGGGGCCTGCAAGAATCGCCAAGTTGGGCCCTATCTTTTGAGGCTAATTGGATGCCGGGGGGATGCAACACTTCTGGGGCCGATACGGAAAAGACATTTCCTTCGGAATTCCATGATCCGATCGCTAAGTTTAGTGACAAATAGGGGCGATATCGGCCGGTCTCGCCAGCGCCGCGGCGTGGCCTTTTCTCATCATTTGCATGTTCTCCGATGCGAATCGGCTTCAGCGATTGGCACTGGTTGAACTTCCGGTCGATTGTCCGGCGACGGGGCCAACGGCTGTAAACACGGCTCCACCCGCACGAGGCGGACGGTGGCCGAGAGACGCAGCGGGTAACAGGTCTGGTTTGGAAACATCGCTCCACCCCGGCAAGCGGGGCGGAGGCGAGTGGCGGGCGAAGGCGGCAGTGGATGACCCAGGGGCACGTGGTTACTGTCCGCGCGGCTGAGAAGTGATTATCACCACGAAGGCTTTGAAGAGCACGAAGGGAGCCTCGTTGTTCTTCGTGTACTTCGTGTTCTTCGTGGTTCCCACCTTCGCCAGGGACCAAAACATCATGCGGCGGGGGATGCAGTCGTCGGTAGTGAGGGATGGGGCATTGGGGGCCGCACGATGGGCTCGAATTCCAGCATGACGCAGACAACGACAGGGCCATTTGCACTAACCCGGTCCTTCGGCGGCCTTTACGGCTATGTTATACTAGAGGGATTACCTCTCTCTCGACGCCAACGGGCCTGTATAAAGGACCGCCCCGGCCGCCTTTTCAGTCGGTGCTTGAGGTGCGCGGTTCGAGGTCGCAATTTCCGTTCTGCGGTGCCTTCCGAGCGTTGGCGTTTTCCAACCTGAAATACTCTCTATGAGCACGATTCTGGGCATCAACGCTTTTCATGCCGGCGCTTCGGCGGCGATTGTGGTCGACGGCAAGACGGTCGCGGCGATCGCCGAAGAGCGACTGAACCGCGTGAAGTACTTTGCCGGCTTCCCGGCTCTGGCTATTCGCAAGTGTCTGGAGATGGCAGGCCTGAAGATCACGGAGCTCGACCATATCGCCATCGGCCGCGATTCGGCGGCGAACCGGGCCAAGAAGGTCAAGTACGTTCTCAAGAACCCGTCGCGGCTGTTGAACCTGCTCAAGATTCGCGGCGCCCGCAGCCAGCTCGACGACGTCAAGAGCATGATTGCCGCGGCCTGCGATGCCGACCCGGCGACGCTCAAGTTCCGACAGTGGAACATCGAGCACCACCTCGCGCACATGGCGAGCGCCTACTTCATTTCTCCCTGGGAGCGCGCGGCGGGCATTACGATCGACGGCTCCGGGGACTTTGTCACATGTATGCTGGCCGCCTGTGAAGGGGACCAGATCGATATCCAGCAGCGGATTTACGTGCCCCACTCGCTGGGTTCGTTGTACACGATGATCTGCGAGTTTCTCGGTTACCGGGATTACGGCGACGAGGGGAAAGTGATGGGGCTGGCGCCGCTGGGCGAAGACACGTACCGCGAGCGGTTCGACGAAATGGTGTTGCCGAATGAGACGGGGTTCAAGCTGAACTTCGATTACTTTGTGCCATTCGGCGCCAATCAAGGCATTACCATCGACGACCGCGGGCAGATGGTCGTGCAGCGGCATTACTCAGATACGATGGTCAAGCTGTTCGGCGAGCCGCGTGCGCCCAAGGCCGAGCTCACCAAGCGCGACCAGGACATGGCGTTCGGCTTGCAGCGCGTGTTTGAGAAGGCTTATTTGCACCTGCTCAACGTGCTGCACAAGCAAGTGCCCGACGAACGGCTGGTGATGGCCGGCGGCTGCGTGCTCAACAGCGTCGCGAATGGCAAGATCTTCGACACGACGCCGTTCCGCGAGACCTGCATTCAGCCGGCCGCGGGCGACGATGGGCTGGCGCTGGGCGCGGCGTTGTATTGCAGCAATGCCTTGCTGCGCGAAGGCCGCCGGTACGTGATGGAGAATGCGTATCTTGGTCCCGAGTTCAGCGATGAGCAGATTCAGGCCGAGCTCGATCGGGCCGGCGTCAAGTATCGCCGCTTCGAACGCGAGGGCTTGCTCAAAGCTACCGTGGACGAGATCTGCAAAGGGAACGTGGTGGGCTGGTTCCAGGAACGCATGGAATGGGGTCCGCGTGCATTGGGCAACCGCTCGATCGTCGTCCATCCTGGACTGCCCAACATGAAGGACGTGCTCAACGCGCGGATCAAGCGCCGCGAATCGTTCCGGCCGTTCGCACCGAGCGTACTTGTCGAGCGGCAGCCGGAGATCTTTGAGCACACGCACCCGTCGCCGTTTATGCTGCATGTCTACAAAATCCGTCCCGAGTGGCGCGCGCGGCTGGTGGCGGTGAACCACGTCGATAACACCGGGCGGTTGCAATCGGTCAGCCGCAATGAGAACCCGCTGTACTACGATCTGATCAGCGAATTCGGCCGCCGCACGGGTATTCCGGTGCTGCTGAACACCAGCTTCAACGAGAACGAACCGATCGTCTGCCAGCCGTCTGAGGCGATCGATTGTTTTAATCGCACGAAGATGGATGCGCTGGTGATTGGATCGTTTGTGTGCACGAAGCCGGATGCGGCCGGTAGCTGAATTGCACGTACGACGGCCTTCTAAGGCCGTCGAAATGTAGATCGACCTTGGAAAGCTAACCTACGGTCGATCCATACGGTAGAATTGCGCGTATCTCGACCTCTACCGCGGGTAAAGCCATGAACGCCTCCGACTTCTTAAAGGACCAATTGGACCTGTATCAAAACCAGGTGAGCGCGGTGGCCAATTCCGAGCCGACGACCGAACCCGCGGAGCGGCGGAAGGTGGAGGACACCGTCGGACTGGGTATCTCGATATTCGAACGGATTTTGCAGCGCAAGCACCAGTTGGTCCTAAACGGCGAGCCATCGAAGCTCTTAGCGGTCTTGCCGGAAGCCGCCGATTCGCTCTTAACTCACTGGGAAACCTGGTTGATTTCGACCCGACCTCTTATCGGCACGGTTGATGCGTGGGAAACGGCCGGTATCCACGTCGGTCGCTCGGCAACGTTGCGCGAGTACTTCACGATCGCACGTATGGAGGACTTTGACCGTCAGGGGCTAATAGAGGTTGCGACGGCGGCTATCGAGGGCAAATTCAAACCGCTTCAGGAGGCGGCCGATGAATTTCGTCGTCGACGTTTCGGATCGCGCACTTGATTCGCTGCCGCAGTCGTTATCGTTTGCCGCGTTCGAAAAGCTTTTGGTCTTGCTGGACCGGAAGCTTGGCGATGATCCGTTAACCTTCGGACAACCCGCCGATCACCCCGAGTTTGGGCGCGTGGGCATGGTCTACCGTGACGGCTTTCAAACGGAAGAACTAACGTACTTATTCTCCGCCTATTTTCATTTCAAGGAAGACGAGAATACAATCTCGGTGTGGGACTTCAAGTTCACCATTGAATAAGCAGTTGAGGAAGACTCGAGCAGCATTATCATGCCGAAGTCCCTCCCTCATTGCCAGATCGTCCCTCAACCCGACCACCAGGCATCGTTCACGATCGATGGCGTCGAGCGGCTGCGGTGGCACTTCGGGCCCGGCTATCCGCGGCCTTTCTTTTACCCGCTCATCGGTCCTTCTGGAGCGATCCTGACGCGGATCGGTCATCCTGGGGCGCCCGACCACGATCACCATCGCTCGATCTGGTTTGCTCACGAGAAAGTGTTGGGCATTAACTTCTGGGGCGACAATACGACGGCGCGCATCCGGCAGAAGCAATGGCTGACCTATCAAGACGGCAACGAAGAAGCGATCTTGGCCGTGTCGCTTGGCTGGTACGATGGCCATGACCCCAAGGAGTTGCTCACCCAAGAACTGGTCGCAGCCGTACGGCCGCATGGCGACGATGAGACGCTGGTTGAGCTACAGTCGACGTTCACGCCCACCGCGGAGTCGCTCGAATTGGGTCAGACGAACTTCGGCTTCCTCGCGGTCCGCGTCGCCAAGAGCATTTCCAAGTTCTTCGGGGGCGGCGAGCTGCGCAGTAGCGAAGGCGCTTTGGGCGAGCGCGAAATCTTCGGTAAGCCTGCGCGATGGATGGACTACTCGGGACCGATAAGGGTTCAGGGCGGAGCAAGGAAATCCATCATTGAAGGCATCACGTATTTTGACCACCGCGACAATCCAGGTCATCCGGCGCACTGGCATGTCCGCGAGGACGGCTGGATGGGGGCGTCGTTTAACCGGACTGGCTCACACGTCATCCGTCGCGACAAGCCGCTAGTCCTGCGCTACCTGCTTCATGCTCACTCCGCCGCTGCCGATCCCAAACTCGCCAACGAGATTGCCAAGGATTTCAATCAGCGTCCCGCCTTCCAACTAAAACGCCTGACCGGCGGGCATATTCAATATCAAGTGAACCGAGGGTAAAGGAACACTGATCTTCACTAATCGTCACTAATTCTGTCATTAGTGCTAATTAGGAAAGCGCCGGGATAAACCGGTTTGGAGTAGCGAATGAAACATATCGCA